>JBJOHX010000025.1:0-119428 GCA_046047415.1 Bacteroidota bacterium | reverse complement strand
AATTAACCGGGGGGGGGGCGGTACGTTAAGGAACTTGACGCAAGTTAGCACCTTGGTTGTAGGAAAAACATGACCTAAATCATAGGAATATTAATGCTTTCGTTTAATATTTGAAGGTTTATCCTTTATGAAACAATACTTTAAATAAGCCCGCCCCAAAAGCTATTGGATTTGGAGCGGGCGTATATGGGTAATGAGCAGCATTCAGGCAAAAAATTTACCTACAGCCAGACCGTTGCTTTGCGATACGGCGGCTCAAACGCACTTACCCAATTTCAATTACCTTAGGTGGTTTTTTACGGGCTTCTTCTTTTTTCTTAAGATTAAAGCTCAAAATACCATCTTTATATTTCGCCTCAACCGCTTCTTCTTTTACGTTTTCGGGCAGTTGTAAGGAACGTTCGAAGGCGGCGTAATTGAATTCCCTTCGGGTGTAGTCATTTTTCTTTTCTTCGTCAGAGACCTGCTTTTCCGCACTAATATTTAAGCACCCATCTTCTATAGTAACGGTAAAATCTTTTTTGGTAAAGCCGGGGGCAGCCAATTCAATTTCATAGTGATCTTTGGCGTCTTTAATATTCAATGCGGGTTCTACAGTTTTACCATTCCAGAACTCGGTCTCCATTAAATCTGATTTCCAAAGCCGATTGTCAAAAAAATCATCAATATCAAAAAAGTCTTGTGAGAACAGACTACCAAAAGGACGATTTCTAAATTTTACTAGTGTCATGATCTACGTGTTAAGTTATACTTCATTAGCTGAATTTGGTACCAAAGTAAAGATTCATACCTCCATTGGAAATGACACATATCAGTACATGTAAATTTTCGATTTGACAATTATCAGTTTTGAGATTTAAAATGATTGTGCTTGCTTTTACAGCTTTTATTTTTTTGCGAACTTGCACCTTTTAACAAAGGGGTTATTAGCTCAGTTGGTTCAGAGCGCTGCCTTGACAGGGCAGAGGTCACTGGTTCGAGCCCAGTATAACTCACAGGAATAAAAAATCCATGCATGCTGCGTGGATTTTGCATTTAGGCAAGGTCTAAATCGGACAAAGGGCCTTTATTTGAAAAACACGCCAGACCGAATTCTTTTTAGGGATTTCCCCGTGGGGTTAAACGATTGTAATAACGATCACAGTACAGAGCTACGGGAAGGCAAAGCTTATGTAAGCTGCTTCCACGCCAATAGCCCTGAAAAGAAGACAGTCCGGATAATACAATCAACAAGGCCGGTAGGGCGGTAAGAATGAGCCTTACCTTACCGTTAGAAAATGCACGTATTCGAATGATTTCATGACAGGTCGTGCATCGATAGGTAATCTGGCCTTTGCCAAAATTCCAAAAGCGAAAATCTTTGAATTGGCAATTTGGACAAGGTGCAAGGTGGGCGGCAATAGATTTTACCGCATGACCCAAAATCATAACTTTCTGAATGCTTTCCCGGTGTAAGGCAACCCAATTTTTAAAATTCCGAAGTCGCAAATATTGGGTAAGCCACAGTTGTAGGCCAAGTCCAAGAAATATACAACTTCCAACGGAAATTAACAGCACTGGTCCCACAGCCTTTAAAAACGAATAAAACGAAAGTGCACTATCGGTGGCCAATAAGAGCGAAACTCCCATTCGGTAAATACGTAAGATTTTACAGTTAGAAAGTTAGCGTAATTTCTTAACAGAACCGAATTCCAAGAGGGAATTGAAATTTAAAGGACTTCTAAAAGCCGTTCCAGCGCCATTCCTCTGGAACCCTTGATCAAAACCATAGCAGATTCCGGTAAAGGGTTGGTCCTAAGTTCAGCCTTCAGGGCCTCCAGATCAGAATAGTGCGCTTGAGACAAGCCAGTGGATTCAAAATTTTTACCCACCAGATACAGCCGTTGTAAATTGAGATTCTGAGCAAGTTTACCTATGTAGAGGTGTTCGGATTGAGCCGCAGCGCCAAGCTCAAACATGTCTCCCAAAATTGCAATTTTGGTTGGAGCTTCCACTTTTTTGAAATGTTCCAGTGCTGCAGTCATGCTGCTCGGATTTGCGTTGTAGGCATCCAGTATGATTTGGATGCCATTTTTGGTCAACAGTTGAGATCGATTGTTATTTGGAGTGTATTCAGACAGGGCTTGGCCAATGTCCGCTACAGGAATTCCAAAATGCAAACCGGCCAAAGCCGCAACAGCGCAATTCGAAAAATTATAAGCGCCAATGAGCTGAGTGGTTACAGTTGTTCCTTCCAGTCCAAGGCACACATAAGGATTGGCGTCTAAAAAAGTGATTTGTTGAACCCCTACTTGTTTTTTAGTGCTAAACCCGAATTTAGAAGGATAATGATGTAGTTTTTGGGATTGAATGGGGTCATCGACATTCCAGAAAATCGTTTTTCCTGCCGAAATCAGGTAATCGTACATTTCAGATTTTCCTTTAATAACGCCCGCTTCGCCCCCAAATCCTTCCAGGTGAGCCTTGCCAAAGTTGGTAATATACCCGTAGTCGGGTTGGGCAATACCACACAGTTGCGCAATTTCGCCAAGATGATTTGCTCCCATTTCCACTACAGCCAATTCTGTATCTGTTGTTAATCTTAACAAGGTTAGGGGCACCCCAATATCGTTGTTTAAATTGCCAGCAGTGGCAAGGGTCTTAAATCTTTTGCTCAAAACGGCATAAAGCAATTCCTTAGTAGTGGTTTTGCCATTACTTCCAGTTAAGGCCAAAACGGGTGTATTGCAATACTTTCGGTGAAAAGTTGCCAGTTGCTGAAGGGTCTTTAATACCTGATTCACCAGAATTATTCTGGGACTTTGCGACTCAAGTGCTTTAGCGTCGACAACAGCCCATGCGGCTCCTTTCTGTAAAGCCTCAAGGGCAAAGCGATTTCCGTCAAAATTCGGACCCTTTAGTGCAAAGAAAATCCCATCCTTGGGAATATTTCTGCTGTCCGTACTAATATTAGGATGCTTTAAAAAAAGTTGATGTAGCGCTTCAATGTCCATGTTCCAAAGATAAAAAGCCCCGACTTATGTCGAGGCTTTTTCAGGGAATTTCCAGGCAGATTTATTTTACTTTTTCTCCGCGAACGGATTTGTTTTTTAATTTGGATTTTGACCCTACCCGAGACATAGCACATCTAAAGCCAATGTAATCTGTGGCCATATATTGCGGCAAGTATCTCCGTTGAGCGGGATCCAACCAATAGGCACGGTCTTTCCAGGAGCCGCCTTTGAATACACGAACTTCGTCATTGACCAAGCTAGTTCTGGAGTTGCTATCGTCGTACTGACGTATCAATCTACCTTCTTCGTCTCGTTCAATATTGTGTTTTGGTGAATTGTACATTGGGCGTTGCCCTTCATCTTCGTCCCTGTACAAATCGAAATAACGAGAAGAACTTATATCGCCGTCGCGATAGTTTCGGTTATCGCTGTCACTAAAATTGGTTCTGAGATACGTTTCCTGATCGTCTACGGGCACCATTTTAATTTCACCCGGTAAGTTTACTGCCACTAATTTGCCCGTGGGCAGAGTGTCGTATACGATCTGATCGCTTAATACTTCTACCTTTCCATCTTGTCCAATGGCCGTTTTGGTGTATACATTTCCGCGATAGTAATTAAAATCACTCATTTCGTCATCTACAATAGGTCGATACACATCGGCCACCCATTCCGCCACATTTCCGGCCATGTCGTACAAGCCCAAATCATTTGGTTTGTAGGATTTTACTTGAGCGGTTATATCGGCGCCGTCATCCGACCATCCGGCAATTCCGCCATAATCGCCTTTTCCTTGCTTAAAGTTGGCCAATTGATCGCCACGGCCAACACGTTGACCATTTCGCGTATTGTCTCCATCCCAGGGATATTTTTTGCGACCGCGATAGTTGTTGTATTCTCGGTTACCCTGAAGGGCCTGAGCTGCATATTCCCATTCCGTTTCAGTAGGTAAACGATATTCCGGCATAATCAAACCACTACTGCGGTCGGCAAATACCGGTACTGAATCGGTTTGTGCTTTCCCGACCAATGAATCGATTTGTCCGCCGTATACAGACTCCGGACGATTCAGGTAGGCTTCAGTATTAAATGTTCCGCCAATCTCACCATTTAGTGCGCGGTATTTCACGTCTTCAGCTAAATATCCGGCTCTTTCCAGTAGTGCTTCGTTTACCCGGTCGGTACGCCATTCGGCGAATTGCACGGCCTGTACCCAATTCACTCCAACCACAGGATATTCGGCATATGCTGCATGACGCAGGTAATTGTTGGTCATGGTTTCATTAAAACCAAGTCGGTTACGCCACACCAGGGTATCCGGCAGCGCCCCAACGTAAATGTTCGTGTATTTCGGATTGTCCGGAGGATAAACACGCTTTAAGTAATCCAGATATTCCAGATACATCATGTTAGTTACCTCGGTCTCATCCATGTAAAAGGATTGTACATGTTGGGTGGTGGCAGTATTATTCCAGTCTCGCATGACATCATCCTGCAATTTACCTTTGGTGAATGTACCTCCTTCAACAAATACAAGACCCGGAGCTGTTTCCTGTTCCTTGAAATCCGTATTGTACTGAAAGCCGCCTTCGCGTGCATTGATTTGCCAACCTGTGGCTCTCGAGGTGTTTTTTGAGCCTCCGCTCGAAGAATTACAACCCTCAAGTGCAAAGGCCACCAATACTGCGGCGGTTAAAAAAACGGAGTGACTGCGCATGTGATTCATCAGCTTTGTGATCTTAGTTTCCTGATTACGACGCAAAGTTGCGGCGTAAAAAAATTGAAATCAACGTTTAGTATAACTTTTTGGCTAATAAAACGGGTAAAATGCAGTAATATTTTATCAGAGTCTAAATTTTAAAAAGAAAACGGCATTGAATTCGTGAGGTAATTCATCCGAAATATCTGTATTTTATCGAAATATCTTAGACTTCTGTCTCCGATTTTCGTTCCCTGTTTTGAATGTAAAGTGCTAAATCACCAATGGCAAGTAACTTCAAAAAAGGACGATTTTAGGTTCGATTTTATCTTTTTGAGGGGTTAGAAGTACTTAAATCTTAAAAATTTCGTTTATCACATTTAGATTAACAGATTTATAACACACCAAAACCAACCATTCTGGTGCACTATTAATTGAATTGAAATTCACCCATGAAAAAATTCTGGTCGCTTTCCCTATTCCTTTTAACAGTTAATGTATTTGGACAATATCGTGAACGGGTAATTACAACGGCAGTACCTTTTTTAACTATTGCCAGTGATGCCAGGGCTTCGGCTATGGGAGATATGGGCGTAGCCACCACTACGGATGCATTTTCGCAACAGTGGAATCCTTCAAAATACGCCTTCCTGGAAGGTAAAATGGGTGTTGCAATTAGTTATACACCATATTTGGAAAGTATTGGTACCGATATTGCCTTGCTCAACGCTACATTTTACAACAAGGTATCTCCTAGGGGGTCTTTTGCCTCATCTATCCGATATTTTACTTTGGGCGAAATTGAGTTGCGCAACACCTTTTTAGAAGACGGGACCCTAGTTAAACCAAATGAATTGGCCTTTGATGGCACCTATGCGCTAAAGCTTAGCGACGCTTTTTCCATGGCGGTAACCGGACGGTTTATCAGTTCCAATCTAGAAATACCGGCATTGGGCAATGCTGTGCAATCCGGAAAATCCTTTGCAGTAGACATTTCCGGGTATTATTTAGGACAAGAAAAAGCCTATTCCGGTTTTAACGGAAGATGGAGGAGTGGTTTTAATCTTTCCAATCTGGGAAGTAAAATTCGCTACGACCTGGGCGGTCAAGAAAACTTTTTGCCTACAAACCTGGCATTGGGTACCGGATTTGATTTTATATTCGACGGAGATAACATGCTTGCAATTACTGCTCAAGTCAATAAATTGCTAGTTCCTACACCTCGCGACATGGATGGAGACGGAGACATGGATTCGGTAGACAATGATTTATACCAGCAGATTGGGTTTTTTGAAGGCATGTTTCAGTCTTTTAGCGACGCGCCCGATGGTTTTTCAGAAGAACTTCAGGAAGCCACCTGGAGCCTTGGTGCAGAATATGCTTATCGCGATCAGTTTATGTTGCGATCCGGGTATTTTCACGAATCGGATCTAAAGGGTTTTCGCAGATTTTTTAGTCTGGGTGCCGGGTTTAAATACAACAACATGAAAGTAGATTTAGCCTATTTATTTTCTACCGCCCAAGTGCGCAATCCGCTAGAAAACACCTTGCGATTCTCACTCAGTTTTAATCTTGGAGAGCAACAGTTTACCAACTAACCCTGCAATTAACATTAAAATCGGGAACAAAACCCACAAATTGTAGGCAATTTGTGTCATGTTTATCTAAAAACAACTATGGAAATACGGCATATTGGATTTGAGCTGCGCATACACGAAACGGCAGCATCCTTGAGTGCAACGGACAGTGAGTTGCTAAAGTCTGCAACTAAGGCATTACTCGGAGCCTATGCGCCGTATTCTCAATTTAAAGTAGGAGCAGCGCTGCAACTTTCTTCTGGGGAATGTATTATAGGGAGTAATCAGGAAAACGCATGCTATCCTTCCGGGCTTTGCGCAGAGCGAGTAGCGGTGTTTCAGGCCGGTGCCAGATACCCCAATTCGGTGATTCAAACTCTGGCAATTGTAGCCCGCGACGCTCAAAATAAACTGAGCATTCCCGCGGCTCCATGTGGGAATTGCAGGCAAGCCATCTACGAATATGAGCACAAACAAGGCCAACCCATACGCGTGCTGTTACAGGGAGGAGAAGGCATTATTTACGAGTGTCCGTCCATTGCTGCGTTGTTGCCTTTGGGTTTTGACGCTTCGTTTTTGTGAAAATAACTCGCCATTTGTGCCTCAGCTTTCTGTTGTGCTATTTTTTCCTGTTGGATATAATGTTTATTTTTGCTCTTCGATTTAAGCAGGAGTTGTCCCGTAATTGTGTTTAGGCAATTGGCTTGTAAGACATTAATTAAATTTTAATGAAAAAAATAACCAAAGAGGTATATCTGAAATGGTATGAGGATATGCTGTTTTGGCGGAAGTTTGAAGACAAACTTGCCGCAGTTTACATTCAGCAGAAAGTGCGAGGATTCCTGCACCTGTACAACGGTCAGGAGGCCGTATTAGCCGGTTCCCTACATGCTATAGATCCCAGTAAAGATCGGATGATTACCGCATACCGGAATCACGTTCAGCCTATTGGCTTAGGTGTAGATCCGCGTCGGGTTATGGCTGAATTATTCGGGAAGGTCACGGGAACTTCTAAAGGTATGGGTGGTTCAATGCATATTTTTTCAAAAGAGCATCACTTTTATGGGGGCCACGGAATTGTAGGGGGGCAAATTCCGCTAGGAGCAGGATTGGCGTTTGCAGACCAATATTTTGGTCGCGATTCTGTTACCTTGTGTTATATGGGAGATGGTGCGGTCCGTCAGGGCAGCTTGCACGAATCTTTTAATTTGGCCATGTTGTGGCAACTTCCGGTAGTTTTTATTTGTGAAAACAACGGATATGCCATGGGAACCTCGGTGGCGCGTACGGCTCATACCACAGACATCTGGAAGTTGGGATTGGGTTACGAAATGCCATGTGGTCCCGTAGACGGAATGGATCCTGTGGCCGTTGCAGAAGAGGTTTATAAAGCAGTAGAACGGGCAAGATCCGGCGGTGGCCCAACTTTTCTGGAAATGAAGACGTATCGTTATCGCGGTCATTCCATGTCCGATGCACAGCATTACCGTACCAAGGAAGAGGTAGAAGAATACAAAAAAATAGATCCGATTTCTCAGGTCCTCGAGGTAATTCGGGACAAGAAATACGCTACCGAGGAGGAGATTACAGCAATGGATGAGCGTGTGCGCAATTTGGTGCAGGAATGTGAAGAATTCGCCGAAAATTCCGAGTTCCCTCCAATCGAACAACTTTACGATGTAGTTTACGAGCAAAAGGATTATCCTTTCTTGGCGCATAAATTATAAGATTCAGGCAGATGGCAGAAATCATTACAATGCCCAGACTTAGCGATACCATGGAAGAAGGAACCGTGGCAAAATGGCTTAAGCAAGTGGGAGATACAATTGCAGAAGGCGATATTTTGGCCGAAATAGAGACCGATAAGGCCACAATGGAATTCGAATCCTTTCATTCCGGAACCCTATTGCATATAGGGATACCCGAAGGAGAAGGAGCTCCCGTAGATTCACTCTTGGCAATCATTGGCGCGCCTGGAGAAGACATTTCAGGGATGTTAACCGGAAACGTTTCAGCTAAATCAGAGGATTCCGCTTCGGCTAATACACCAACGGCCCAGGCCCCGGTGCAACCAAGCACAGACCCCGTGTCCATTCCAGCGGGTGTGGAAATTGTTCGCATGCCTCGATTGAGCGATACCATGGAAGAAGGAACAGTGGCGTCCTGGATTAAAAAAGTAGGAGATACGGTTTCCGAAGGTGATATCCTGGCCGAAATCGAGACCGATAAGGCTACCATGGAATTTGAATCATTCTATTCCGGTACTTTGCTTCACATTGGCATACAGGAAGGCGAATCTGCGCCTATAGATGCTGTTTTGGCCATTATTGGCCCTCAGGGTACAGATGTTAATGCTGTGCTTGCTGCGGGAAGTGCTCCGGTTGCTGTGGCAGCTCAGGATGCCCCTGCTTCAAGTGCCCCTGAGGCAGCTGCGGTTTCGGCAGCACCTGCAGTTTCATCTGGAGACAGTAGGATTTTTGTGTCGCCTTTGGCCCGCAAAATGGCTGCAGATAAAGGAATTGACTTGAGTACCGTTTCTGGCTCTGGAGATCAGGGCAGAATTGTAAAACGGGACATCGAAAATTATGTACCGGCTGCACCTGCTACTTCAACTCTTGCAGCAGCATCAGCGGCTCCAACTCCCGTTTCCTTGCCTGCACCTACCGGGACAGAGCAGGTAGAGGAGGTCAAGAATTCTCAAATGCGTAAGGTAATTGCCAAGCGACTAAGCGAATCCAAATTTACTGCCCCTCACTACTACCTGACCGTAGAAATAGATATGGAACACGCCATGGCGTCTAGAGCACAAATAAATCAGCTTCCCGACACCAAGGTATCCTTTAATGATATGGTGGTAAAAGCCTGTGCTATGGCGCTTAAAAAGCATCCACAGGTGAACACCAGTTGGAATGGAGATACTACCCGTTACAATCAGCACGTTCATATTGGTGTAGCTGTAGCGGTAGAGGACGGTCTGGTGGTACCTGTGCTTAATTTTACAGATCAGATGAGCCTTACCCACATAGGGGCTGCGGTAAAGGATTTGGCAGGAAGAGCCAGGACTAAAAAACTTACCCCGGCCGAAATGGAAGGCAGTACTTTTACGGTTTCTAATTTAGGTATGTTTGGCATCTTGGAATTTACAAGCATCATTAATCAACCGAATTCTGCAATTCTATCTGTAGGAGCCATTGTCGAGAAACCTGTGGTTAAAAACGGACAGATTGTAGTTGGGAATACCATGACCATTACATTGGCATGTGATCACCGTACGGTAGATGGTGCCACAGGGGCGCAGTTCTTGCAGACCCTGCGGTCGTACTTGGAGCATCCAGTAACCATGTTAGCCTAATGGCGAACCCAATAAACAAATTGAAGAATTCCTACCGGTTTCCGGTAGGAATTTCTGTTTTAGTCTATCTGATAGTCTTGGGCTGTGGGGGTGGAAAAAAGGTTGTAAAAGCCGATGCAAATCACATTCAACAGACCTTGGCCTATTTGGCATCCGACTCGCTTTTGGGACGAGATACCGGTTCCAAGGGCATTGCTTTGGCAGCGAGTTATTTGGAACAAGCCTTGGCAGATTATAATATTAAGCCCTATTACAATTTTTACAAGGATACCCTTACCAACCTTGAACAACCTGCTTTTAACGTACTGGGTTATATTCCAGGTGCAGATCCAAAACTCAGGAATGAATTTATAGTCTTAGGTGCCCATTACGATCATATAGGCATTAGCAAACCTATTGCAGGAGACTCTATTGCCAATGGAGCCAATGACAATGCTTCTGGCACGGCAATGCTTCTGGAGTTGGCCAGAAATTTAACGAATAATAAATCTGGGCGAGGTATTCTTATTGCATTTTTTAGCGCTGAGGAACGTGGTTTACTTGGATCAAAACATCTGGCGAAAGCTTTAAAAGAACAAGAAAAAACCCCTTTCGCTATGTTAAATTTTGAAATGGTTGGGGTGCCCATGACCGACAAACCTTATAAAATGTACCTCACCGGTTACCATATGAGTAATCTGGCAGATTTGAGTAACAATTTTGCAGGTGAAAATCTTATTGGTTTGCTACCTCAAGCACAAGAGTACAATTTATTTCAACGTTCCGATAATTACGCGTTTTATGAGGAGTTTAAGATTCCTTCTCATACGTATTCCACATTTGACTTCACCAATTATGCCTATTACCATTTGCCCGGGGATCAGGTTTCTGAAATGGACGCCAATCATATGGCGGGATTGGTAGATCAAATGATTCCTGTGGTGCTGGGGATTTCAAAAATGCCTGCTTCACTATTAAACATTAAATAATGGCTAGGATAATTGTTACAGGAAGCAGTCGCGGCATTGGATTTGAGTTGGTGCGTTGGTTAGCTCGCGAGGGGCACCAGGTTTTGGCACTTTCCCGTAATCCTGAACCAATACAATTATTGCAACTTCCAAAGGTAACCTCCATTGCTTTCGATTTAACGGATGCCCAGGCCCCGGAAGAAGTTACGCGCTGGATTCGTTTGCATTGGGGAACGGCAACCGGTCTTATTCACAATGCAGGAAGCCTAATAAATAAACCGTTTTCTGAATTGAGCAACGATGATTTTGAGTCGGTATATCGGGTAAACGTTTTTGGGGTTGCTGCCCTAACCCGGGCGGTTTTACCGTTTTTTGAACCCGATGGACATGTGGTTGTACTCTCGTCCATGGGAGGCGTTCAAGGCAGTTCCAAATTCCCAGGTCTTGCAGCCTATAGTTCAAGCAAAGGTGCGGTTATTACCCTAACCGAACTCTTGGCCGAGGAGTACAAGACTTCAGGTCCTTCGTTTAATGCATTGGCCTTGGGTGCGGTTCAGACCGAAATGTTAGAAGCTGCATTTCCCGGATATCAGGCTCCGGTTTCTGCAACACAAATGGCGGCCTACGTTGGAAATTTCGCATTGACTGGGCACCAGTTTTACAATGGTAAGGTGTTACAGGTGAGTAGCTCTACTCCTTAAAATCGGCTATTTTTTCAAATTTATAGGCGCAAGGTATGGCGCAGGGATAGTATAAAATCAAATGACCATCTTCTATTTTTCCTTGTACACTATTCAGTAAGCTACCTGCACATCGTATCAAGAATTCTTTAAGTCCAATCCGCTCAAAATCCCCTGAAAATTTATCGCCGGCTTCAATCGCCTGGCACACGTCGTAATTGGTGGTAAAGGTGTTGTTGGGCAATAAGGTAATTTCCCGACTCGACGTAACGGGTTCAAAAATTCTTCCTCCGTCTTTGGAATCCCTCAGGGCTTCAACCAATAGCCAGGTGCCTTCAAGTGCATTTAAGTTGAGCTCAGGTTCATCTGCCTTATCGCAGGAAAATACTGCGAATAAAAGCAATAAGATGATTTGGTGTATTTTCATTACCTCAATATACACCAATCTTGCGTTTTGCCTTGGGCCGAAGATTCATTTTTAAAGTTAAAGATTTACGGATGGTCAGATTATTTACCTTTGTGTCTTATGAGTGAGGTATTGGCAAGATATTTACCGGAGCGTGCAATTGCAGGCTGTTTGGATTTGATACAACAGCACGGGGTTCATTTAAAAATTGTTCGCGAACGGGAAACCAGACATGGTGATTACCGGAGCATGCCAAATGGAGCCCACTTGATTACCGTAAACGCCATGAATAACAGGTATCGTTTTTTGATTACTTTGATTCATGAAATTGCCCATTTGGTTGCGTTTGAATCCTATGGACGAAAGATAAAACCCCATGGAACAGAATGGAAATTAACTTTTCAACGACTCATGTTTCCTTTTTTAAGGCCAGAAATTTTTCCAGAACGATTACTGCCTTATCTGGCTAGACATTTTAAAAACCCAAAGGCTAGCAGCAGCACAGACTCCGCATTGTCTCTGGCCCTTAAGTTCTACGATACCCAAGAATCGTTGGAATATTGCGTATATCAAATTCCGGAAGGCAGTTTATTCCGTATTCGGAATGGCCGAATTTTTCGCAAAGGGGCGTGCCAAATAAAACGCTATAAGTGTGTAGAGGTAACATCCGGAAAATTGTATCTTTTCCAGCCCCATGCCGAGGTAGAATTAATAGCAGAATCTTAAAAAATGAATTCAAATTTTTACGCCATTTTAATGGCAGGTGGAGTGGGTTCCCGCTTTTGGCCGGTAAGTAAAAAGTCGTATCCCAAGCAATTCCACGATTTACTCGGCAGCGGTCAGTCCTTACTACAACACACATTTTCCAGGTTGGCCCGCTTTATTCCCAAGGAGCATATTTTAATTCTTACCAATGCGGATTATCGGCAATTGGTGTTGGATCAGTTGCCAGATATTAGCTTGACTCAAATTGTAGAGGAACCGGCGATGCGCAATACTGCACCCTGTATTTTGTATGCGGCCCTTAAGATTCAGAAGATGAATCCCAATGCTTGCATGGTAGTGGCCCCTAGCGATCATTGGATAGAAGATGAAACAGCCTTTGAACACGATGTACGCAGCTGTTTTGATGCCGTTTCCGGTTCGGAATACTTATGCACTTTAGGCATTCAACCTACATTCCCAAATACTGGATTTGGCTATATAGAATTCGAAAAGGGTAAATCGGGACTTACAAAGGTGTTGCAGTTCCGTGAAAAGCCAAATTATGCCACGGCTAAAAAGTTTCTGGAGCAAGGAAATTTTCTTTGGAATGCCGGAATATTTGCCTGGAGTGTGGGAGGGATTTTAGCTGCCTTTGAACAATTTCAGCCCAAAGAATACGCACATTTTCTTAAAGGCTTGCCTGTCTATAACACCGAGGCCGAAGCTAAATTCATTGCTCAAAACTATCCGGAAGCGGCCAATATTTCTATCGACTATGCGATAATGGAGCAATCCAATAATGTCCTGGTTTTGCCGGCATCTTTCGATTGGAATGATTTGGGTACCTGGGGATCATTATACGACAAAATGGATAAGGATCAGGCTGGAAATGCTAATTCCGGAGGCGCAGTTCTAATGGAGCAATGTACAGGAAACATGATTAAACTCCCACAAGGTAAAATTGCAGTTCTTGAAGGCCTAAACGATTTTATAGTGGTCGATTCAAATGAGGTCTTGCTCATTGTACCTAAAAATCGTGAGCAAGAGATAAAACAATGGGTTTCAAAAGTAAAAGACACTTTTGGGCCAGACTTTATTTAAAAATTAGATGAAAACAAATCAAACAGGGGCACAACCCGCAAATCCAGACCATGGGGATCAGGTGAAAAAAGATTTTAAAGGCCTTCTAGGAAGTGTCAAGCAATTTCTTGAAAATACCTTAGATATTAGATCCAATACGGATCAGGATGCTGCACGTGATGCAATAGTTGCAGACATTTCATTTAAAGGACATACTGCCTGGATTTTAATTTGTTCCATTTTTATTGCATCCATAGGCTTAAATGCAAATTCTACGGCGGTAGTCATAGGTGCCATGCTTATTTCACCTTTAATGGGACCTATACTCGGGATTGGTATGTCCTTGGCAATAAACGACATTGACACCCTTAGACGTTCGCTAAATAACTTCGCCATAATGGTTGGGCTCAGTGTCCTTACCGCCTACCTTTTTTTTAAATTTTTTCCGTTACAAGTGGAATCTAATGAGTTGCTGGCTCGCACCGCTCCAGACATACGAGATGTGCTCATTGCTTTCTTTGGCGGGACGGCCTTGGTCATTGCCAGAACAAAACGCGGCACCATTGCAAGTGTAATTTTTGGGGTAGCAATTGCCACGGCTTTAATGCCGCCCTTGTGCACCGTTGGATTTGGACTGGCAATTGGTAATTTGGGTTATGCCGGAGGGGCGCTGTATTTGTTTATTATTAATACCATATTTATTGCCTTGGCAACCTTTGTGGTGCTCAAGATTCTGCGTTTTCCGATGGTGCGTTATGCCAACTCCAAGAAGCGGCGCTTAATTGCACGTGGCGCCTCCCTTTTAGCAGTTTTGATAATGGTTCCGGCAGGCTATACGTTTTATCAGGTTTTTCAGGAGTCGTTGTTTCGGCGTCAAGTTCAGGAATTAATCAATCAGACTATTGCCGTATATCAATTCGAGACCAACGGGAGATTTATGCCCAATTTGTCTACTATTAAATACAATCGGGATGGGGTTTCTCAGTTGGAATGGGTGTGCATGGGGGACGATCCCGTTCCCGAAAGTGTGGTACAAACCTGGAGGATGCAGAAAAATCAGTTTTCCAAATTGCAAAACACAGAACTTCGGGTGCTTAGTGGTACCACCGATTCGGAAGAAAAGTTCAGGTATGTGAGTGAGCTGTACGAAACCAAAAAAGCGGAATTGCTCAATCGCGAAGAGCGCATTCGTATGTTGGAAGAGGAATTGAATCGTATGAGTTCGTTTGCAGCATCTCAAATACCTTTTGAAGATATCGCTGCCGAAGCAAGAGCCAATTACCCCAATTTAAAAGGTTTGGATTACGCCTATACCCTTCAAACAAATTTTGAATATACAGACACAATTCCCGTAATCCGACCGCTTTGGAAAGATGAAATAACCGAATCGAATCGCAGGGAAGATCTGGAACGGTTCAATGCCTGGATTCAGGTGCGAATAAAAAACATTAAGGTTCAAGTGCAATCAGGTATGTAAGCGAGCTTGTTTGTTTTTTGTTTAAACTTGCTTCCTTATGCATGAAATATTTGCCAAACTTGGGAAATACAGTAAAGAAATACGAGTAGGGATACTTGTGTTTCTTTTTTTGGTTATCATGGATCTGATACGGACCTTAATGTAAATTAGGAATCCCAGTGATTGCAGGATTTGGTAATCATTGGTTGCAACAATGGAATCGTGTCAAAAAGGATGGTTGACCCTTGAAGGAATGTCCCCGAATTAATTAATTTAATTGCGTTCTTCCAGATACATCTGGCGCACTTTTTTAAAGAGTTCAGAGGAATAGACAAAGTCTGTAACGGCTTGGTTGTCGGTGCGAAAAATTTCCTGATTGGTTCCTTCCCAGGCCTTAAGGCCGTTTTTTAGGAACACAATTTTTTCCCCGATTTCCATCACGGAATTCATATCGTGAGTGTTTATGACCGTAGTGATGTCGTATTCACTTGTAATTTCTTGAATCAGATTATCTATAAGGATTGCGGTTTTGGGATCGAGCCCAGAGTTGGGTTCATCGCAAAATAAATATTTGGGATTCATTACAATGGCCCTTGCAATTGCCACACGTTTTTGCATTCCTCCGGAAATTTCAGAGGGGTATTTGTGATGAGCGTCTTTAAGGTTTACCCGATTCAATACAAAGTTTACACGATCTTCCATTTCCGATTTGGACTGACGCGTAAACATTTCCAAAGGAAACATTACGTTGCCGGCTACAGTCATGGAATCAAACAAGGCAGATCCCTGAAATACCATACCCATTTCTTGACGCAGGTTACGCTTTTCTGCGGGTTCAAGCTCGGAATATACTTGACCATCGTAGCTTATGCTGCCGCTATTGGGTTCTATTAAGCCCAATAAGCATTTCATAAACACCGTTTTTCCCGAGCCGCTTTGTCCAATAATGAGATTGGTCTTGCCTTTCTCAAAAACGGTCGAAATTCCCTTTAGGACTTCAGAATCTCCAAAAGATTTGTGCAATTCCTTTACTGTAATCATTAGCCTAGCATCAATTGAGTGAGTATATAATTCAGGATAATAATGACTACACTGGTCCAAACAAATGATACGGTAGCAGCCTTGCCTACCTCTAGGGCACCACCTTTCATATAAAATCCGTGATACGAAGGTACGGTTGCAATGATAAAAGCAAAAACCACCGTTTTAATAAAGGAATAGGTTACGTGAAAGGGAATAAAATCAAGTTGTACTCCTTCTACAAAATCAGCGCTGGAACTGAAACCTCCGAACACTCCTGCGATCCATCCGCCAAAAATACCGACGTACATAGCAATGGCAATCACAAATGGATAAAATAACATTGCGATGATTTTTGGAAATACCAGATAGTTTAAGGCATTTACACCCATAACTTCCAGCGCATCAATTTGTTCGGTAACCCGCATGGTTCCGATGCTCGAGGTAATATATGAACCAACCTTCCCTGCCATAATTATGGAAGTAAAGGTGGGAGCAAATTCCAATATTACTGACTGACGCGTTGCAAATCCAATCAGGTTCCTCGGAATAAGTGGGTTGCTTATGTTTAATGCCGTTTGAATGGTTACAACCCCACCAATGAAGAATGAGATAAAAATGATAATTCCCAAAGAACCGTAAATCAATTCATCAATTTCCTTGAGAATCAAGGATTTCATAATGTGTCTTTTGGTTGGTTTTTTGAAGGTTTCCACAACCATAAGGGCGTAACTTCCAATGGAGGCTAAGTGCGTCATAGTGGCTAAAGGACTTAGAGTTTGTAAAAATACGAATATTCACATGGATTTAAGATTTGCTTCACAAGTGAATCCTTCCTATTTGGTATTTTTACACCAGAATTCAAATTTATTAAAGCATGCGTTTAAAAATTAAATTTTTGTTTGCACTTGGTGTCACTACTATTTGGAATGGCCTTTATGGGCAGTCCAATGCCGCTTCAGCCGACCCCGTATTTGGAAATCCTCCAAGATTGGTAGTTGGCATTGTGGTAGACCAAATGCGGTTCGATTATCTGACGCGGTTTTGGGATAAATTTGAAGACGACGGATTTAAGCGATTGGTCAATGAAGGCTTTGTAGCTCGAAACCATCACTTTAACTATGCGCCTACTAGCACAGGGCCGGGTCACGCTTCTGTTTATACAGGTACTACTCCCGCAGTTCATGGTATTATCGGAAATGATTGGTTCGATAAAGAAAGTGGAAAATCGGTGTATTGCGCCGGGGATGAATCAGTTTCTTCAGTAGGGACAGACTCAAAGGCAGGAAAAAACTCTCCTCAGCGGCTGTTGGTAACTACCGTGACCGATGAATTACGTTTGCACTATCAAATGCGCTCAAAGGTAATAGCAGTGGCCTTAAAGGATCGAGGGGCTGTTTTGCCCGGTGGACACACAGCAAATGCCGCCTATTGGTGGGAAGGCGGATCTACCGGAAACTGGATTAGCAGTACCTATTATATGGACAAATTGCCAAGGTGGGTAGATAAATTTAATGCATCCGGGAACGCACTATCGTATCGGAAGCCTTGGAACACGTTAAGCAAAATTGATAAATATGTAGAAAGTGTGCCTGATAACGTGAAGTATGAAAGTACATTTAGAGGCGAGGCTGCTCCGGTATTTCCTCATAATTTGCCAAAACTTTGGGATGAAAATGGGAAGTTTGAATTACTGCGAATAACCCCATACGGCAATAGCATTACTCTAGACTTTGCTCTGGAGGCTTTAGATAACGAAGCCTTGGGAGCAGATGAAATTCCGGATTTTCTCGCAATTAGTTTTTCTAGCACCGATTACGTTGGCCATAAATTTGGTGTCGATTCCAAAGAAGTAGAAGATACTTACCTCCGTTTAGATCAAGATTTGGCCAGAATGCTCAAACACCTCGATCGCAAGGTTGGAGCCAATAACTATACTGTTTTTCTAACCGCAGATCACGGGGCACTTCCGGTGCAGAATTATTTAAAGGATCAAAAAATACCTGCCGGTTACTTAGATCTTAAAACTTTTCGTGAAAAATTAGATGAGTATGCAAAAATTACCTATGGAGCCGAAAATTTAATTCGTGATGTTTCCAATGCCCAAATTTTTCTCGATTACGAAGTGCTTCAAGACCTTAAATTAAATGCTGTAGAAGTGCGTCAATGTATCGCAGATGAACTAATTAACTATCCCGAAATTCAGCAAGTATTTACTTCAGATCAGATGTTACTTGCCGATTTTACAAGCGGTCTACCATCTATATTTCAAAAAGGATTTAATCCAAAACGATCCGGCGATTTAATTTTAGTACACCCTCCCGGTTATGCAAGTTATACTCAAACCGGGTCCACACACGGGTCGCCCTATCCCTACGATACCCATACTCCTCTATTGTTTTATGGCAAGGGTATTCGCCCGGGCAGTACGGTGCGTAGAACCACCATTCCGGATATTGCGCCAACCGTTGCCACACTTTTGGGGATAGCATTTCCAAATGGAACCACCGGAGAACCTATTCCTGAGGCATTAAAATAGTTTCTCACGGATTTGTTGCCACCGCCATTTTCTGGCAAACCGTGCAACATCATCGCTCAACAAGAAAGGATCTCGGTTTTTTCGAGCATTGTATGCTCCTTTTAAATGGTTCCACGGCAACAGGCCCGATTTCCTTTTCCAGGCCATTTTTATGGAAGCAATTACGCCTAGTATTAACCCGTAGCGCAAAGTGTAAAGCGCCTGACCCTGTTTCAATGCATTTTCACGGGAATAGGCCAAACCTGTAGGGCGCAAGTGTTTTACCTGCAGGTCTGCTAGGGTTTGTACTTCAAAACCATGGTAGCGCGCGAGTAGCACATCTGCGGTGTCCCACCCAATGGCTGACTTGAGTCCGCCAATAGCCTCAAAGCAGTTTTGGGAATAACATTTTATGGGCCCTCGCACGTGATTTTTTGCGGCAATAGGTTCATAAATCCATTGATCATTTTGTTGTATGTATACCAAACCGGAACATATGCCAAGCTTTTGATTTTCTCCGAATGCCTGTAATAGGTGTTCAAAATAATTGGGAGGCAGAACTATATCTGCGTCGAATTTTCCAATGAAATCTGGTATTTGCGTGAGTTGTGTGCATCCAAAATTAAAAGCCTGTACAACCTTTGCTCCGGGTTTGTGTCCCGGAATAGAAGCGTGTTTTACACAGCGAATCCACGCGTGCGTGTTGGCATAGGATTTTGCAATACCAAAGGTTTGGTCTGTACTGCTGTCGTCTACCAGTATTAATTCATTTGGTCGTCGGGTTTGGGCAACGAAAGAATCCAAACAGACGGCCAGATGGGCTTCTTCGTTGTGAGCGGGAACCACGATTGCTACCCAATGTTGGTCTAAAGGATTTGAAGTGAGATTGTTGAATTGCACTTTCATGAAACACGCTCGGCATATACCAGATAGTAGCGCGGGGTAAACCACCTAAGTAAGGGGCGAAAGCCAAGCTTGCGCACCGGGTGGGTCCACTGCACCCGGTCCTTTATTTGCCAACCCGCTTTTTCCAGGAGCCAGTCAAATTGCCAGGATTCAAATTCGTGAAAATGTCGATCCCAAGGGTCTGTTTTGGAACGGTAAGCAGGGGCAAACCAAAGTCTAAGAGGTACGCTGGCAAGTAATTTATTCCCAGGAAGCGCTTGTAAAACAGTAAAGGGAGACACCAAATGTTCCAATATTTCGAAGGCAGTAACCACTTGAGCAGTGGATTTATTTACTGCCTCCAAATTCAAATCCAAATCTTCACCCCAAGTGTTGGTTACCGCGTATCCCGATGCTTTCATGAGCTCCGAAAATGGATTGGTTACGCCTAAATCCAATAGGGGTTCCTGAGTGTCAATGTGTTTTTTCAGGAAATCCAGGGTTATTCGATATCTCTTTTCCGGATAATATTTATACATAGTTTTATTCCTCCGTTTCTGCATAGGCTTCAACCGGCGTGCAGGTACATATAAGATTACGATCACCATAAGCATCGTCTATCCTGCGAACTCCCGGCCAAAATTTATTTTCAGCTACATAGGGTAAGGGGTATGCCGCTGCGGCTCTGGAATACTCAAATTCCCAAGAATCGCTTGTAATCATGGCCAGTGTATGTGGAGCATTTTTGAGGATAGGATTGGGGCCCGCCGCGGTGGAGGCGTCAATTTCTTTTCGAATAGCCAACATTGCATCGCAAAATCGGTCAATTTCTTCCAGACTTTCACTTTCGGTAGGTTCAATCATTAGAGTGCCTGCAACAGGAAAGGATACCGTTGGTGCGTGGAATCCATAATCCATAAGTCGTTTGGCTATATCGGTTACCTCTACACCCCATTTTTTAAACTCCCTGCAATCTACAATCATTTCATGTGCTGCACGGCCATTTTCACCGGTATAAAGTATAGGGTATGCTTTTGCCAGGCGTTCCTTCATATAATTTGCATTTAAAATGGCGTACCGAGTGGCATCTGTAAGTCCTTCAGCACCAAGCATTTTAATATAGGCATAAGAAATGAGGCATACCAAAGCGCTGCCCCATGGTGCAGCCGAAATTGCCGGAATACCTTGATTACCGCCTGTGGCAATCACTGGATTTTTTGGGAGAAAAGGCGCCAACTGTGGGGCTACACAAACCGGTCCTACACCCGGACCGCCACCACCGTGAGGTATAGCGAAGGTTTTGTGCAGATTCAGATGACAAACGTCTGCACCAATCGTTGCAGGGTTAGTAAGCCCAACCTGAGCATTCATATTGGCACCATCCATATACACCTGACCTCCATGTTCGTGTATGAGCTTAGTAATTTCTTTAATTGCAGATTCGAACACCCCGTGCGTAGAGGGGTAAGTTACCATTAGTGCCGAAAGTGCTTCGCTGTGAAGCAGCACTTTTTCCTTAAGATCGGCCAAATCAATATTCCCTTTTTCATCTGTTTTGGTAACTACGACCTGCATACCGGCCATAACAGCAGACGCTGGGTTGGTCCCGTGGGCAGAGGCTGGAATCAGACATATATTACGGTGTCCTTCACCACGTGATTCGTGATAAGCCCGTATTAGCATAAGACCTGCATATTCTCCTTGTGCTCCGGAATTTGGCTGCAGCGAAGTTGCGGCAAATCCGGTAACTTCACAAAGGTAGGATTCCAGATTTGAAAGCACTTTTTGGTACCCGATAGCCTGATTTAATGGTACAAATGGGTGTAAACTGCCCCACTCCGGCATACTAAGCGGCAACATTTCGGTAGCGGCATTGAGTTTCATAGTACATGAGCCCAAAGAAATCATGGATTGGTTTAATGCCAAATCCTTTCGCTCCAATTTTTTGAGATACCGCATCATTTCGGTTTCGGAGTGGTAACGGTTAAACACTTCCTGCTGCATAAAACCCGATTTGCGTTGGAGATCTTCTGGAATACAGCCTGCTGTAACTGGTTTCACCTCAGCGAATTCCAAGGTTTTGTTCTGTGCTTTGGCCAAAAGGGCGGAAAGCATTTCCACATCTTCTAAAGTAGTAGTTTCGTTAAGTGAAATACTTATATGGTTGGGCAGTGCATAGCCTAGATTAATTCCAGCTTCCTCGGCAGATTTGCGAATACTTTCAGGATTTATTTCCAAACAAAGCGTGTCAAAAAATGCTTCGTGTTTTAATCCAATTCCCAATTTTTTTGCAACAGATGCCAGGGAAGCAGTAAGTCCGTGAATCCGATATGCGATATCGCGCAATCCTTCAGGTCCGTGGAAAACACCATAAGCCCCTGCCATCACGGCCAATAAGACTTGGGCAGTACAAATATTGGATGTGGCTTTATCGCGTTTAATATGCTGTTCCCGGGTTTGCAATGCCATGCGATAGGCTGGTTTTCCGTCTATGTCCTTGCTTAACCCAATGATACGCCCAGGTATACTGCGCTTGTATTCTTCACGTGTAGCGAAAAATGCGGCGTGTGGACCGCCATAACCCATGGGTATACCAAAGCGCTGGGTGCTTCCCACCACCACATCGGCGCCCCATTCTCCAGGTGGAGTCAATATGCAAAGGCTTAACGGGTCTGTAGCAACCGCAACTTTAATCTCCAGTTCATGTGCTTCGGTAATAAAATTTTCATAAGAATGAATACCACCATCTAAGTCTGGGTATTGTAATAATGCTCCGTAATAGGATGCATCTAAAGAAAGAGACGAAACCTTGCCAGTTACGATATTAATGCCAAGTGGTGTTGAGCGAGTTTTAAGCACCGCTAAGGTTTGTGGTAAAACACCCTCGGAAACAAAAAAGTTAACGCAATGGTTGTTCTTTTGATCTCTGCTGCGCAAATCAAATAGCATTGTCATAGCTTCTGCGGCGGCCGTTCCCTCATCCAACAAGGAGGCATTGGCCAATTCCATGCCGGTAAGGTCGCATATCATGGTCTGGTAATTGACTAGGGCTTCCAATCTGCCTTGCGCAATTTCTGCCTGATATGGGGTATAAGCAGTATACCAACCTGGATTTTCGAGGATATTTCGTTTAATGACCGAAGGGGTAATGGTAGGATGGTATCCTGTTCCAATAAAGGTTTTGAAAAGTTTATTTTCTTTACCCAAGGCATGGATATGTTCCAGAAATTCAAATTCCGACATCGGTGAATCCAACTCCAGTTTACGATTCAGACGAATACCTTCGGGTACTGTTTCATCGATGAGTTGGTCCAGTTGATCTACACCGATTACCTCTAACATATACGGCAAATCAGAGGGACGAATTCCAAGATGTCGGGCTGCAAAAGATGCTGTATTCATAGCGTGGGCACTTGTTTTTTTTTGAATCTTCAAAATTAGGGATAAAAAGTCGCAATTACATGATTTGCCCACAGGTGCAAACTGGAAAGTTTTTAACTGTAAAACCAGTTTATGAACACTTTGTATACCTTTGGATTATGCGCGCAATCTCCGCGATTTTTTTCTTTTATGTGAGAGGGAGTATTCACGTTTCAGTGGCGCTCGTTGCACTATTGCATGCATCTGCCCAGCGATATGCGATCAACTTGCCATGGGCCTATTATTGTGTTCTCTTTTTGGGAGGTATAGCAGGGTATAACGCCATTAAAACAATGACCTCCGGTCATTGGCCTTTTAGGGATTTTAGAGGTGGTGGCCCGGCAATTCGAGTGTTGTCCTTTATAAGTGCATTAATTGCCACAGTTTGTCTTTTATTTTTGGAATTTAAGTGGGTTATTAGTCTTGCGATGGCAGCACTGCTTACCGCTATCTACGCCATTCCAATCCTCCCAGGATTCCGAAATCTCAGAAGTTTTGGCATGCTAAAGGTGGTGTGGGTTGCTGCGGTTTGGACCATGATAACCTTGCTCATTCCCTTAATTAAAGATGGACGGATGCACGAGCCGTATTATTGGATAGTCACCGGGCAACGTTTTCTTTGGATGGGTTTATTAATGTTGCCATTCGAAATTCGTGATGCAGGTACCGACCCTGATGCCCTTCTAACTTTTCCAAGACGACTGGGTATTTCAAGAACCCGTATATTGGGCTGGGCAGTTACCGGTTTGCTTGTGCTTGCAACCGTGAGTCTGGAAGCCAAAAATACCCCTGTGCTCGTTTCGGATTTGACTGCTTTTTTCTTGACCGGCTGTAGTATTCAGTTTAGTAGCACAAATCGTGGTCCCTATTTTGCCGCCTTCTGGGTAGAGGCTATTCCAATAGCCTTTTGGGCTCTGCAAATGGCGTTAATGTTGTAAAATGGCATTAATTTTGACGCTACGGTTTAAAATCCGGCAGGAAACAAATTGATTGAAGTGGAAATAGTACCTTTACATTTCTATTGATAAGACCATGAAGCGATTTATTCTAATTTTATCCGCTCTTTTTTTAGTTTCCTGCGCAGAGGCGCAAAATGAGCCTATTACATCTTTTTCAAAGGCAAAATTGCAAGAAGGAGCGCTATTGGTAGATGTGCGTACGCCGGGTGAATTTCAACAAGGTCATTTAGACGGAGCCCAAAATATAGATTGGCTCAATCCAAATTTTGCATCGAAATGGTCTGCTGTCGATAAAAACCGAAAAATCTACGTGTATTGCAAAGTAGGCGGCCGAAGTGCTCAGTCTGCTCAAAAGTTACGCGATATGGGTTTTAAACATGTGGTGAATCTTACCGGTGGTTACGACGCATATCTCGCAGCTAAAAAGCGTTAACTAACCTATTGTTCCACAAGTAAGCCAGCACGTCTTAGCAGGGCCTGGATTTCCGGTTTGCGCCCTCGAAATCGCACGTACAAATCCATTGGGTCTTCAGTTCCGCCTTTGGACAGGATATGTTCCTGAAATTTTTTGGCGGTATCTGAATTAAAAATTCCGGTCTCTTGAAATAGTGCAAAAGCATCGGCATCTAAAACCTCGGCCCATTTGTAGCTGTAATACCCGGACGCATACCCGCCCTGGAAGATGTGTGAAAAAGCCGTAGACATACATGTTTGAGAATTCTCGGGAAACAGTCGGGTTGGGCCAAATGCCTCGGATTCATAGTCTTTTACGTCTTGTATACCCTCTGGATTTGTTCCGTGCCAAGCCATATCTAGGAGGCCAAAACTTAGTTGACGCACCGTAGCCATGCCCTCCATAAAATTGGAACTCGCTTTTATCTTTTCAATCCATTCCATAGGAATGACTTCGCCGGTCAGATAATGTTTGGCGAACAGCGCCAAGGCTTCGGGCTCATAGCACCAGTTTTCCATAATTTGACTGGGTAATTCCACAAAATCCCAGTATACCGAAGTTCCAGATAATCCAGGATAGGTTGTATCGGCAAGCATACCGTGTAGGGCGTGGCCAAATTCGTGAAATAGTGTAGTAACCTCATTAAAGGTTAAGAGGGCCGGGGTGTTTTTTGAGGCCCTCGAGAAATTGCAAACAATGGAAATGTGCGGTCGCTCATTGTTAAGACCTTTGCGAAACTGAGATTTATAAGAGGTCATCCAGGCCCCACCACGTTTGCCGGGTCTTGGATGAAAATCTGCGTAAAATAGGGCCTTAAGATTACCCGATCCATCGGTAACACGATAGGCTTGTACCTCTTGGTGATAGGTTTCCACCTTAGAATCCAATTCAAAATTTAATTCAAAAAGTTTTCCTGCAATGGCAAAAACACCTTGTAAGACCTGATTCAATTCAAAGTAAGGTTTTAACGCCTCGTCGTCTAGCTGAAATTTTTCTTGCTTTAATTTTTCGATATAATAGGCACTGTCCCAAGATTCCAGGCGTTCAATGCCATCACGTCTCAAAGCAAAATCTGCCAGTTCTTGTAATTCACCTTTGGCGGCCGGAAGGGATTTTTGTAGCAAATCAGATAGGAAATTTGAAACATTTTGTGGGGATTCGGCCATTCGTTCTTCCAACACAAAGTGCGCATGGGTGTCGTATCCTAAGAGCTTGGCTCGCTGGTACCTCAAGTTGGCTATTTCAAGGACAATTTCGCGGTTGTCTAGGGCATTTCCGTGATAACCTTTACTGCCATAGGCAATGGCTAGCTCACGCCGCCGCTCGCGATTGTCGGCGTATTTCATAAAGGGCATGTAGGAGGGAAAATCTAAGGTAATGATCCAACCGGTTTTTCCCTCGGATTCGGCACGGGCACGGGCGGCCTCTATGGCCGATTCCGGCAAGCCCAATACCGATTCGGGTTCCGTTAAATGGAGGGCATAGGAGTTGGTTTCTTCCAATACGTGCTCTCCAAAGGTAAGTTTAAGTTTTGCCAGTCGCGTGTCTAATAATCTGAGCTTATTTTTGGCTTCGGGATCTAAAAGGGCTCCGTTTCGGCTAAAATGCTTGAATTTTTTATCGAGCAAAGTGTTTTGTTCCGGACTTAAGTCTAAACTTTCCCGCTGCTCATAAACTTCCCGAACCCTTTGGAATAATTTTTCATTTAAGGTAATGTCATTGCTAAATTCGGTGAGCAAGGGCGAAATTTCCTGGGCCAATTGCTGTATTTCTTTGTTGGTTTCTGCCGAATTCAGATTAAAGAAAATGCTGCTTATGCGATCTAGTTTATATCCCGAAAAATCCAACGCTTCCAGGGTATTTTGAAAGGTAGGGGCACCGGTTTGATTTACAATCTGTTCAATTTCCTGTTTTGCGGCTTCTAGAGCCTTCAAAAATGCATCTTTAAAATGTTCGGTGCGCAGTTTTGCGAATGGGGCGAGATCAAAATCCTCTAACAAGGGATTCTTCATGAGATACAGATAAGCATGTTATTATTAGATTACTCTTGTGAAAAACGGTTCCTTACCTCTTGGGCACCGGCTTCCACTTTAGTTTTTAAGTCTGCTTTGTAGGCTTGAATTTTTTGAAGCAAGGCCGGATCCGAACTACCTAAAATTTGTGCAGCTAGTAGACCTGCATTTTTGGCGCCATTTAGGGCAACGGTTGCCACAGGAACTCCTCCGGGCATCTGAAGGATAGACAATACCGAATCCCATCCGTCTATAGAATTACTGCTTTTAACCGGAACGCCAATTACAGGCAACGGAGTGTAAGATGCTACCATGCCGGGAAGGTGAGCTGCTCCTCCAGCCCCTGCAATAATAACACCAATATTATTTACATGGGCCTCCCGTGCAAAGCTCGCCATTTTATCCGGAGTCCGATGGGCAGATACTATATCAACAACCATTGGAATGTTAAAAGACTTTAAAACATCTATAGCGTCCTGCATAATCGGCAGATCGCTTGTGCTTCCCATAATTACGGCTACTTTCTTCATGTTTTGCAATTAATTGGATCGGACCTTAAGTAATTCCTTGACCCGCTGAGCCACTTCACGTGCACGATCCAAAGCTGCATCTGCTATGGTAACATGCCCCATTTTACGAAATGGTCGGGTTTCGCGTTTTCCATAAATGTGTGGGGTAACGCCGGGAAGTTGTAATACAGCTTCCATACCTTCGTAAACCACCGGACCAGTGAAGCCTGCTTCACCCACTAAATTTACCATAACGGTGGCTACCTTGTTCTCCGTAATACCCAAAGGTAAGTTTAGCACGGCACGCAAGTGTTGCTCGAATTGATTTGTATAACTGCCTTCTATACTAAAATGTCCACTATTATGAGGTCTAGGGGCAATTTCATTTACCAAAATTTCATCATTGGCAGTATGGAACAGCTCCACTGCCAGTAAGCCCACATGTTTTAAACTTTCAGAAACCCGGAGTGCTGTTTTCCGGGCTTTTTCTGCCACTTCAATTGGAATTCGCGCCGGACATAATACATATTCCACCTGATTGGCCTCCGGGTGAAATTCCATTTCAACCACAGGGTAGGTGGTAACCTCGCCTTTGCTATTCCGGGCAACAATAACAGCAAGCTCGTGTTTAAATGGGATAAGCGTTTCTGCGATACATTCCACATTGGGTAGTCCTTGTAAATCCTGGAGTTGTCTAACAATTTTCACTCCCTGACCGTCATAACCAAATCGTGCGCTCTTCCAAACAAACGGCAAAGTGAGTCCCCCATTGGCTAGACTGTCCGTTATTTCGCTTGTATAGGCAAATCGCGTAAAAGGCGCAGTAGGAATTCCTGCATCCCGGTAAAATAATTTTTGATGGGCTTTATTTTGAATGATTTTGAGTGCCTCGGGTTGAGGGTATACAGCAACGCCCTGATCCTCTAAATCTTCGAGAGCCTGAACGTTTACATTCTCAATCTCAATGGTCAGTACGTCAAGACCCGCTCCAAAGGACATCACAGCCTCGTAGTTCATTAAATCGCCCTGAACGAATTCATTACACGCTAATCTTGCCGGGGCCTCTGCCGAAGGATCCAAGACTTTCGTTTGAATGTCCCATTTCCGGGTTTCATACAATAACATCTTACCCAATTGTCCACCGCCCAGAATGCCAAGCTTAAAATCAGATGAAAAGTAGTTTGAATTTCCCGCCATAGTATTGTTTTCGGGGTTGACTTTATCTGTTGCAAAAGTAAGGCTAATCTGCGAATGCGCAGAACTGGTCTACCTAAAGAAATACCAAAAATAGTATCTTCGCGGGGTAATTAGGCATGGAAAAAACCATCACACTTCTCGACAAACAATTTGAGCCCTTTATTTCCGAAGCGGAAATTCAAGAAGCTGTATCCCGGATTGCCCGAGATATAGCTAGGGATTACAAAGATCAGATACCCTTATTTGTAGGGGTATTAAATGGGGCCTTTATGTTTGTTTCGGACTTTTTAAAGGCGTATCAAAATCCTTGCGAGGTTAGCTTTGTTAAGCTGAGTTCTTACAGAGGACTTACTTCTACAGGACTCGTTAAAACCTTGCTCGATTTTCCAGAGGATCTCTCGGGGAGACATGTAATTATCCTTGAGGATATCGTAGATACAGGACGTACCGTACAGGAGTTGTATCATTTATTGTCGGGGACCCACGTAAAAGATTTTCGCATTGCTACATTGTTCTACAAATCACAGGTCTACAAAGGAGAATATCCGATCGACTATTTTGGACTGGAAATACCTGACCGATTTATTGTTGGATATGGATTGGATTACAGAGAACAGGGTAGAAATTTAAGAGCTATATATCAATTAAAACAAACATCATGATAAACCTGGTATTATTCGGCAAACCCGGAGCAGGCAAAGGCACCCAGGCAGCTTTTTTAAAAGAACGCTACAACCTGATTCACATTTCTACTGGGGATGTGTTTCGATTCAATATGAAAACCGGAACCGCACTGGGCAAGTTAGCCCAATCCTACATGGATAAAGGAGAACTGGTCCCCGATCAGGTTACTATAGACATGCTTCAGGAAGAGGTGGCAAAAAATCCAAATGCGGCCGGCTTCATATTCGATGGTTTTCCAAGAACTACTGCACAGGCCCAAGCATTGGATCAATTTCTGGACTCTGGAAATATGAAAATTGATGCAACCATAGCGTTGGAGGCCGATGACGAGGTATTGGTCTCTCGATTGTTGGAACGCGGAAAGGAAAGTGGGCGTGCAGACGACCAAGACGAAACCAAAATACGTTTTCGATTTCAGGAATACAATCAAAAAACGGCGCCATTACGCGCGTTTTACGAGGGGCAAGGAAAATTTCACAGCGTCAATGGTATTGGCGATATCCCCGAAATTACAGCTAGATTAGCGGCATTAATTGATGCCCTATAATTATGCATTAAATAAGAATCGGAGGTAAAACGCAGCAATGACCGAAGGAAATTTTGTTGATTATGTAAAAGTGCAAGTCCGTTCTGGTAAAGGAGGACAAGGTTCTGCGCACCTGCGTCGGGAAAAATTTGTAGCTAAAGGTGGGCCCGATGGTGGAGATGGCGGACGTGGTGGGCATGCCATCATTCGCGGGAATAAAAACCTTTGGACCCTTTTAGGATTTAAATTTCAAAAGCATTTTCAGGCCGGACACGGAGAGCACGGCGGACGTCAACGCAGTACGGGTGCAGACGGGCAGGATGTAGTTTTGGAAGTCCCTTTGGGTACAGTGGTAAAAGAGGCAGAGTCTGGTAATATTCTTTTTGAAATCACAGAAGAAGGTCAGGAAGTTATTGCTGCCAAAGGAGGTATTGGAGGGCTCGGAAACTGGCATTTTAGGTCTTCTACCAACCAAACGCCGAGATATGCGCAACCCGGTAGGCCGGGAGAGGAGTGTGAATTAATTCTGGAACTCAAAGTTTTGGCAGATGTAGGTTTGGTCGGTTTTCCAAATGCTGGTAAATCTACCTTACTTGCGGCCCTCACTTCTGCTAAGCCCAAAATAGCAGATTACGAATTTACAACCTTAAAGCCCAACCTGGGTATTGTGCAATACCGAGACTTTCGCAGTTTTGTAATCGCCGATATTCCGGGTATTATTGAAGGTGCATCCGAAGGTAAAGGCCTTGGGCATTATTTTTTACGTCATATAGAACGAAATGCTACACTGCTGTTTTTAATATCGGCAGACAGTGCAGATATTGCCAATGAGTACCAAATTCTTTTAACGGAGCTGGGTAAATACAATCCTGAATTGCTCGATAAACGCCGGTTTTTGGCAATTTCAAAATGTGACCTTTTAGATGCCGAACTTCGTGAAGAGCTGGGACAACAACTAAGGGAAACTATACCTAAGGTTCCTTTTGCCTTGATTTCATCGGTTTCTGGGATGGGAATTCCGCAACTCAAAGACCGCCTTTGGGAACTTTTGAACGATTAATAGAAATTGGGTGGCGCGTATAAAAATCGGTCTATTGAAGCATTAAACCGATTTTAGTAGTCCGCCGTCTATAGGAATGGCCGTACCAGTAAGATATGCTGCAAAATCAGACGCCAAAAAAGTTGCTAAGTAGCCATATTCTTCAGGTTTACCAAGCCGCCTCATGGGTACCATGGCCTTGAGCCTGTCGGTAACCTCCTCCACAGGAATGCCCATTTGAGCGCCTTTTTTTGCGTTAAGACTCGCTAGTCGTTCGGTGTCAAAATATCCTGTTAATAAAGAGTTTACCGTAATTCCGAAGGGTCCTACATCTCCAGCAAGGGTTTTCGCCCAGCTAACCAATGCGGATCGCATGCTGTTGGAGAGCGCCAGGTAGCTTAGAGGTTCCTTAACGGAAACCGACGCCACATTAATAATTCTTCCCCAACCCTGCTGTTGCATGTGAGGCAACACCTTTAACGTAGTGAAAACGGCGCGTTGAAAGAGCAATTCAAAAGCTTCCAAATAGTGCTCCGGGGTCATTTCCAATGCTGTACCAGCAACAGGACCTTGGGTATTATTAACCAAAATGTCTACCGGGTCTTTTACAAGCAGTTCTTCAATGAGTTCATTATACTGTTGAACATCGAGGTAGTCTGCAACCAAATACCGGTGTTCTCGATTGGTTTCTCTATTTAATTGTTCTATTTGAGTCTTGAGGATTTCTTCTGACCGCGCAACGAGGGTTACTTTAGCACCACTACGGGCCAATTGTTTTCCAATGGCAAGGCCAATACCTTTGCTACTTCCGCCCACCAAAGCGTGTTTGCCGTTTAGGGTAATATGCATTTTAATTTCTGGTTATTGAGTTCCACTGTGCTCCTAAATGTAGTGGATTTACCAAAACTATTGCAAATGATTCCACTACTCGTACAACCTTTTTACAAACGCTATCTTTACAAGGTATAAGCGGTTAAAGACATGGAAATTCATTTTATCGGATTAGAGGAGGAGGCAAGCTGTCTTATGGCGGCGGCACTAGTTCAATTGGGATTTCGGATTACAGGGAGTAGCATTTCGCTATCGCCGAAGGGTCGGGAAATGCTTCAAGAAATAAACGTTTGCCCTGTTACGCTAGGTTGGGATCCTGTTCGCATTGTCAGTTCATTGGATTTGGTGGTATTAGAACAGGGCGAAGATTCCGAAAACCCCGAAATTCAAGCAGCCAGAAAGCTTGGGATTCGAACCATTCAGGGAACAGAAATGCTGTTGGAAATGACCCGAAATAAAACACGTGTTGTAGTAGCAGGAAATCTGGAAACCACCCAAATCATTCAAATTATACGTGAAGTGTTGCAATATTGGGATCGGGAAATCGATTATTTTTTAAGCAGCTCCGAAGGTGATTTAAATCAAATTGTCCGATTTACCCACTCCAATGATTTTATTTTAATTAAAGGGCCGGCCACCATAGAAGGCATGCCAAATATTCGGCTACCCTTATTCAACTATAGTCCCAATATTGCCTTGCTAACCGCTTCAATAGGAGACATGTATGCATCCAATACAGGTGAAGGTACATTGCATTCTGTGATGGACGCCTTCTTAAATAACATTATACCTGGCGGAAGCATAACTTATAATTCAGAAATATTAGAGCTTAACAACGCAATACAAAAATTAGAAAAGCCCATTCGTAAATTTCCGTACTGCACACCTGAAAACAGCCGGTCGGAGGGGCAAACCTGGTTAGAAACTCCGGAAGGGCCAATGCCACTCAATTTACCCGAAGCTTTTGAGGCCCGAAATTTAGAAGGCGCCCGATGGATCTGTCAGCAAATGGGAATAGATGCGGCCGATTTTTTCGAAGCCATATCAACAATTACACTGGGGTAGTTACCGCCTTGAATATTTTTTTTCCCTGATAGGGTTTTGCATCCAATTTCGGTATACTTCGGGAGTATGAAAACATCAGATCCCGGTAGAAATATTAAGGATTGGACTCAGACTGAACGCCCACGTGAACGACTATTGGAGCAAGGGTGCGCCCCGCTCACAGATGCGGAATTACTCGCAATAGTTATAGGATCCGGAACGCGTGAGGAAAACGCCTTGGACTTGGCCCGTCGCCTGCTTCGTGAAAGTGGACATGGATTTTGGGGTATTTCTCGCATCTCTGTAGCGCGATTGCAACAATTCAAAGGAGTAGGCCCGGCCCGTGCAGCTACACTGGCTGCAATTTTTGAAATTGCCCGTAGGTTTTCAGAACCCTTGGAACGTGCTGCTCCAATTCGGGAAAGCAGGGATGCTTATTACCAACTTAAGCCGCTGCTGGCACATTTAGATCACGAAGAGTTTTGGGTGCTTTGTCTAAACAATGCCAACAGGGTTATTACTGCCTTTCAACTCAGTAAAGGTGGGCTTACCGGCACTTTGGTAGACGTGCGTATATTACTTAAGAAGGCTTTGGAATCGGGAGCGATAGGGCTCATTTTGTCCCACAATCACCCCTCTGGAAATTTAAAACCTAGTCGCGCAGATCTTGAGATAACAAAAAAGGTAAAAAAGGCCTCTGAAACAATGGATATTCGGGTTTTAGATCATATTATTCTAAGTGGCGGGGAATATTTTAGCTTTGCAGATGAACAAATACTTTAGTTCGTGACTGTACTATTAATTTACACACATAAAATTACGCCGCGGTTTGGTTATGTCGCCAAACATATTTTTACACGAATTTTAGGAATCCAGGTAGCGTTCACCACTCGTATAGAGGATTTTATAGGGCATAAAGGACCTAAAATCACGTATACCCGCCAGCCACTTCAAAATGAATTTTTCATTCGAAATCACGAGTTACTCTTTCGGGTTGGTGTAGATCCAGTATCGGTGCAAATGGGAGATTGGGATGGCATTCCTGCATTTTTCAAAACCGGAGACCGCAGCAATATACCATTTGATGTTTTTGCGGCCTCTTTTTATCTTATTAGCCGCTATGAGGAATACCTGCCGCACCTTCGAGATGAGCACGGAAGGTTTCCCCCTTCAGAGAGCCTAGCTTACCAACAAGGCTTCTTACATTTGCCATTGGTTGAGATGTGGGCTTATAAATTACTTTCAGTTTTACAGGAACGATTTCCTGAAATTCAGGCAAATCCTCAACCGTATAAATTTCAACCCGTAATTGATGTAACTACCTCTCATGCCTATGCGCATCGGGGATTATTTCGCAGTTTGGGCGGTTTGATTTTGGATCTTTCGCAATTCCAATTCAAAAAAGTTTGGGAGCGTATCAAGGTGAATTTTCAACTCATGACCGATCCCTACGATAATTTTATGCGGTTGATAGACTTGCATAAAACCTATCCTGTAGAAGTTCGGTTTTTTTTTCAGTTTGCTTCCTATTCTACCTACGACAAAAACATTTCTATTCACAATCAGACCTTTCAGGCGTTAATTAAATCGGTTGGTGACTACGCTCCAATCGGGCTTTCGGCTTCCTATTCGGCATTTAATAATCCGGATCTCCTAAAACAGGAAAAAAATAATTTATCCGAGGTGATACATCGCAGCGTAGATACTTGTAGAATGCGCTTCAATCGCGTAGATATTCCACAAACCTATCGGGATCTGGCCTTAGCGGAATTTCAGGAAGATTTTTCTTTGGGATATACGCACCAAATCGGATTTAGAGCGAGTACATGCATGCCATTCTTTTTTTATGATTTGGCACTCGAATCCATTCAGCCGGTTCGAATCATTCCTTTTGCTATTCACGATTATGCATTGTTAAACTTCCCAAACAATTCAGCTATTTTAGAGGCATTTAGTCGAATTTATGAGTCCATAAAAGATGTCAACGGAAATTTTTGTTGCGTTTTTTCGAACGAGCTCTTGGGTGGGGCATCTGCACTAACTGGGATGGACCACTACGAACATATTTTAAAGAACTACCATGCTTAGGCCCGGAATTACAGATGTTTTCTTCGATTTGGATCACACGCTTTGGGATTTTGAGCGCAATTCTGCCATTGCGTATTCCAAATTGTTTCAAAATCACCGAATTGATTTAGAAATCAATGATTTTCTACAAGAATACATTCCACGGAACCTGGAGTATTGGAAGTTGTACCGCGAAGGTAAAATCAACAAAGAATTATTGCGATACAGGAGACTTCGAGACGTTTTTGACCATTTAGGTTATCCTGTTTCAGACAATGCCATAAATCTGATCGCAGAGGATTACATCGAAATTTTGGGTGAACAAACCCATTTAATGCCCGATGCGTTAGAAATTCTCAAGTATCTAAAACCGCAGTATAGGTTACATGTAATTACCAACGGATTTGAAGAAGTTCAACAGCGCAAACTAAAAAATTCCGGAATAGCGAATTATTTCTTGGAAGTGGTGCCTTCGGAACGCGCTGGAGTTCAAAAACCTCACCCTCAAATTTTTAAGCTCGCTATGGATGCAGCTCGGGTTGCACCAGAAAACGCGATTATGATCGGCGATAATCTGGAAGCAGACATATTGGGGGCTCTAGCAACAGGGATGCAAGCTATTCATTTAAACGTACACAATGATCCTGCTCACAATTATTGCCCAATTATCTATCAATTAGGAGAAATAAAAGGCAAATTGTAACGTTTACGATACCGAGCAATTGCCTGTGGTTTCAGGCTTCACACAACCTGCCTAAGGGGTATTCCGATATTTGGAACTTGCTGCCTTTAACATCTTTTTAATGCACCGATACGCGGTTTTATTTTGTTGCTTTTTAGCCTTTTTAAGGACCGAAGCGCAGTATCATCCATTGCTATTTGGATTCGATGAGGTGCCTCAGGCATTGCTTATAAACCCCGGAGCAAGGGTAAGCTATAATTGGTATTCGGGTATTCCACTGGTTTCTGGAATTTGGGCCCAGGCCCGAAGCAGTAAATTAACCTATAACGACCTGTTTGCAAACGACGGAATTGTTTTTACGAACAAGGTTCGTTTAAATGCGCTTTATAATCTTACCTCCCAGGATGAATTTGGAGCAAACCTGCATGTGGATCTGATTAATTTTGGATTTCGGGGTCAAAAAAATCTGCAAAATTTTTATTCCTTAGGTATGTATTTGGAGGCCGACCACCAGTTGTATTGGCCTGAAGATTTAGTAGCCTTGGGCTGGGATGGAAATCTCGGGCCAAAAAATAGTACTATTAATTTGGGGCATCTTAATCTACAAGGGTACTTAAGAAATGTATTGCATGTAGGAATGAATCGTAATATCAATAAGTATTGGACTGCAGGTATTAGATTAAAAGTGTACAGCGGCATTTATAACTTCACAAGTACCAGGAACTCAGGGTTCTTTATAACCGATTCAGGGACCGGTGGTTTACAAAACCATACCTTGATTGCAAATATGCGATTACAAACCTCCGGATTAGAGGGGTTTCGTGAGATAATCACTTCGGGTGTGGCCAATCCCGAAACCGAGATTTTAAATTCAGCCATTGGCTCCGGGTTATTAGGAGGCAACCTGGGACTTGGGGTAGACGTTGGTTTTTCACATAAACTTTCCGACCAACTTTGGGTTACAGGAAGTTTATTGGATTGGGGTTTTAGTTCCAATAAAACAACAATTCGAAATGTTGTCCTTAGAGGTCAACAAACCCTTGGAAATGTAAATCCTATACAAAGCGATGCGCTCTCCGGAGCCGACTCCGCTTTTTGGCAAAACCTCGTAGACCAAATCAAAAATATGGTACCTATAGTAGAAAATCGAGATTCCTACTTAACCTTTAATCCAACTCGGTTCTACGGCGCTGTTAGATATAATTTCGGAAATCAAGTGGAAGAACCAAAGGATTACTCTTATGAATGTAGTTGTATTCCTTCAAAATTACGTCCTATTAAGCGTAGTCCTTTCCGAAATGCCATTGGTACTCAAGTCTATGCCATTACTAGGCCTAAAGGCCCCCAAACTGCCCTTTCCGTGTTTTATCAAAGGCAATTAACACGAAAAACAGGGCTAAAGGCCACCTATACGGTAGATAAGTTCAGTAAAACAAACCTTGGCTTAGGAGTAAATTTCCAGGTCGGTCCTTTTGAATGCTATTTGTTGGCAGATAATTTTCTAGCATGCCAAAACTTAAAGGGATCAAAATTGGCGTCTTTTCAGTTCGGATTAAATATCCTATCTTGGTAGTCTAACTTGCTTTTTAAAAGATGATTGGGATAGGTCGGAGCTTAATCTCCATAGCGTTTTTATTTTTAGGCACTTCGGTATTTGGTCAGTTAAATTCATATAAATATGTAGTGGTGCCCGCACATTTTGAGGATTACAAAAAATCCAACCAGTACCAAACCAGTACCATTATAAAATACCTATTTACGCAGCAAGAGATTCCAACGGTATACGACACCCATCAACCCACTGAGCTTCGTGTAGACCCCTGTTTGGGGGCATTTGTGCGCCTATTCGATACCTCTGGCGTATTTTTGACACGGGTTCGTATTGAACTTGTCGATTGTGAGGGCAAACTTATTTTAGAAACAGTAGAGGGTACAAGCAAGTCCAAGGACTATTTAGAAGCTTATAAAGAAGCCTTAATGGCTGCATTTAGTTCTATTAACGGGATCAACTACCAATATACTCCCCCGTCTAAAGACGTAACAAATCAAGATGTAGCAGCCCAAGATGCGGATATTGTTCCTCTTGTTGAAGAATTGCCACAACCAACTGCGGATGCTATAATTGAACCTATTATGGAAGCAGGAGAATTAAATGGGGCAGCCCAAGTGGAACAGGCACTTCCGGCCCTTGATTATCTCTATGCACAGCCTACAGATAGCGGATATCAGTTGGTAGATAACGTTCCAAGTATTCGCATGCTATTAATTAAGACCTCTAAATCCGATACATTTCTTGCCGTTATTAACGGACAAAATAGTGGGACGGTATTTAAGTCAGATGGCGTTTGGGTTCGCGAATTTTTGAATGGCACTGAACTCGTTCAGGAAATACTACACATTAAGTTTTAATAATCGTATTTTCCTTTCCAGCGGTTCCGAAGAAAATCAGCAATGCCTTCTTCTCTAGAATTCTTACTGTGTTTGTAAAAAGATGTTCCGGAAAGTGCCTCGGGCAGAAATTCCATATTGACAAAATTACCAGGGAAATCATGGGCATAGTGGTATTCTGCCCCGTAACCCAATGTTTCCATCAATTTTGTAGGGGCATTGCGCAATGCGAATGGAACTGGTAAGTCTCCTGTCTTCTGAACGGCTTCAATCGCCTTGCCAATGGCTGTATAACTACTGTTGCTCTTGGGGCTTGTTGCCAAATAAATAGCACATTGGCTTAATATTATACGTGCTTCGGGGTATCCAATTACTTGAACTGCCTGAAAGGTCGTAGTTGCCATTACTAGTGCAGTTGGATTGGCCAGACCAATATCTTCGGAGGCAGAAATAATCATTCGTCGGGCAATAAATTTAACATCCTCTCCTCCAGCGATCATGCGAGCCAGCCAATACACGGCCGCATTGGGATCACTTCCACGTATCGATTTAATAAAGGCAGAGATAATATCGTAATGTTGCTCTCCTGTTTTATCGTATCGTGCCGGTGATTCCTGTACCAGGCGCATTACGAGTTCATTGGTGATTTCAATGCTGGAAGACTCCGTAGCCCCAACTACCAATTCAAAAATGTTTAAGAGTTTACGGGCATCCCCTCCGGAAAGGCGTAATAGTGCCTCGGTTTCAATAATTTTAATACTGTGTTGTTGCAACCAAGAATCTTGCTCCATGGCCCGTTGCAATAACTGTTTTAACTCTTGGGAGTCAAAGGAGTTTAAGGTATATACTTGACAACGCGATAAAAGAGCAGGTATCACCTCAAAGCTAGGGTTTTCCGTAGTTGCACCTATTAGCGTAACCCAACCTTTTTCAACTGCGGCGAGTAGAGAATCTTGTTGTGACTTACTAAATCTGTGAATTTCGTCGATAAACAATATTGGATTCTTGGTTGTAAATAATCCACCGCTTTGCCGAGCTTTATCTATGACTTCCCGTACATCTTTAACCCCACTATTAATGGCAGAAAGAGTATAGAAAGGTCTGCCACTTTCAATTGCAATGATTTGAGCCAAAGTTGTTTTTCCCGTACCCGGAGGACCCCAAAGAATTAATGAAGGAATTACACCGGAACGCATTTGGGTCGTTAGCGAACCATTCGGTCCTACCAGATGTCCTTGGCTAATATACTCTTGTAGTGATTTGGGCCGTATGCGTTCTGCGAGTGGTTCATTCATAAATTAAAAATACTACATTTCCGTTGTTTCATAGGGTTTTACCCTTTTCTGATTTCGATTCGCTGCAGAAATTGTAACTTATACTTTATGTCAAAAACAGATAAGATAAAATTTCCGAATCATGTATTGAATTTACCAGTTCTTGTCCTTTTTGGACTTTGGACGGTTTTTTGGATAGAAATCCGATTTGGGGTCAATTTTAATTTTTTGGGGATTTATCCGCGGAAATTGTTTGGGTTGATAGGAATATTATGTAGTCCTTTTATTCACGCGTCTGCGGCTCATTTGTACAGCAACAGCATCCCTCTAGCAGTTTTACTTGGTCTGTCGACATACTTTTACCCTCATAAAATCTATCGGATTTTATTGATTGGTGGATTGGTGACGGGGTTTATAACCTGGGTCATTGGACGTTCAACCTTGCATATTGGTGCAAGTGGGCTCATTTATTTTCTGGCCAGTTATATCTTTTTTAATGGTTTATTTTCAGGATATTACCGGCATATGGCGTTATCCTTGCTCGTAGTGTTTCTCTACGGCGGTATGATTTGGTATATTTTACCGATTCAGGAGGGAATCTCCTGGGAAAGTCATCTTTCGGGCACGGGTAGCGGATTACTGTTGGCCTTATTACTTCGAGGGCATACTAAAGAACTTGCCAAATACGAATGGGAGCAGGAAGATTTTGACCCAAATAAAGACCCATTTCTAAAACATTTTGATGCATCGGGAAATTTTGTACCCCAATCCGAAGCAAGAGAAATAAATGATGTGAATTCAGATAAAGGGCCTAAATCCAAGTAATTCTAAACTAATTGGATTACTCTGCTGCATTTATGCGCTGACGCACTATCTCATATAGCATAGCCCCACAGGCCACGGACACGTTCAGTGATCCAATCGCTCCCAAAAGGGGTAATTTCCCTTTGTGTTCTACTGTTTTTAAAATAGCAGGGGCAATACCTCGATCTTCTGAGCCCATAATAAGGGCTAGGGGGCCTCTAAGATCAAGATCGTAAATTGACGACTCCGTTTTTTCAGTTGCCGCAACCATTGTTACGCCGCTAGATGATAAATAGTAGATGGCATCTAGCAAGTGGTCAGTACGACAAATTGGAACACGAAAGGCTGCACCAGCAGATGTTTTAATGGTGTCTTGATTGAGCGGTGCAGCCCCTTTTCCCGGGACTATGACGGCATGAACACCACAACACTCCGCCGTTCTTAGTATCGCACCAAAGTTTCGAACATCTGTTATATGATCCAGTAATAAAAACAATGGGGAAGTTTCTTTAGCAATAATGCTTTCTGCTAGGGGTTCAAATTCATGAAAGGCAATTGGACTAATTTGTGCCACAGCGCCCTGATGATTCTGGGGGGTGAATTTTTTTAATTTTTCAATTGGCACATAGGAAACGGAGATGCCACTGTTTCTAATTAGTTTCTCCAATTCAGTAAACAGCGAACCTCTTAAACCTGCTTGAAGGTATACTTTATAGACAGGCATTCCGGATTGAATGGCTTCCATAATGCTTCTAATTCCGTATACGAGATTGGATTCTGTTTTCAATGTTTTACTGAAGTTAATGATTTGGTTGCTACGGCCATTGACCTGCGGTTGTGTATGCTTGTAAATGTATCTTTTTGGATACGCAAAGTACGGACTTAAATTTTCAATTTACTAGTGTTGCCCAAATTTCCAAATCGGTGAAGTGTTGTTTTAGGTACCTACGATATGCAAAGTTTCGTATAAAGCGATCTACTTGAATTCTCCTTCGGGATAGAATTTCCTCTTTTTTTTGGAGCCCTTTTCTTATCAGTATTTTCCAATATTAACTATAAACCGCAATTTGCGCATAAGTTCCAATATCTTCTAGACCAACCCCAGTACCATTAAAGAGACCTTTATATTATTCTATATTTAGATTAAAGGAATAATGGTGTTCACGGGTATTATGCTCTCCTTTTTTACAGGAAACAGTACGATATAAAAAAACCCAACTCAAAAGTTGGGTTTTATATTTAAGAGTAAGGTTTAAAGACTTTCTATATATGTCATTAGTTTTAAAAGATCAGCCTGATCTTTTAGGCTTATCTTTTGCGCTTTTATATAGTCTCGAACCGGAGTACGGTTGTCTTCATCGAGAAGGCGTACAAAGTCAGCGCTTTTTTTCCCAATAAATTGAGCCGTTTCCTGACCGTTCGTTTTGATGTAATATTCCACAAAGTGTGAAAATTTATTGGGGGTCGGACGAGTCAGTGAGGTAACCGGGTGGGTTCCTTCGGTGTATTTGACATTATTTTTGAAATATAAGTTATACCGTTTACCCGCTTGGAGTAAATAGAGATAACCATTGCGCAAATTATCGCCTTTGGTTTGGTAGACATGCAGGCCCAGTTCCGATTCTGAGGCAGCGTCTACAAGTTTCAATTGTCGCATAGCCATGAGTGAGCTTACTTCTTCGTCACTCTGTGTAGGGGAATCTTTAATCTCAATTTCGTCGTTAAAAGAATTGTGGCGGTAGTAAAAGTTGCCAACTAGTTCCTCATTATAGTAGATTTTACATGCTTGAAAAGTTTCGTCAATATACACAGAACCAACGGTGGGTAAATCACTCTTAATATCCTTGACTTTACGCATTTGGGCAAATAAAGAACCGCCAACCCCTTGGCCAGTAAAGCGCTCAATATTAGAGGTAAGTTGTGCCGTTGTGAGTTGTGTTATAAAGAGTACAGTCCAAACAACAGTCTTATTTTTGTAAAATTTCATCTTATTCTTGTTAGAGTATTCAAACATATAAATATAATACCAATTCAGAAATATAAAAGTATTTAACATAAAAAAGCCCTGTTGGAATAACAGGGCTTTCTTTTATCTGCTTGTTACGATAAGCCTAAAAATTTCAGGCCATATACTGGTCCAATTAATTGCCAGCAATATCGTTACAGTAATCTAATGGAATTGCACCTCCGGCAGAACCTGGAGCATAATCGGCCAATACATTTCCGGTAGGAGATGTAATAGTGAACGCGATTTCTCCGTAGTAATCACCAGGGAAGAATGCAGCCATGGTAGTAGTACCAGCAGGAATGGTAACAGTTGCAGTACCGGCGTTGTAATCATCTGTACAGCCTGGACGGGGTCCGTAAGCAGAACATAATGAAACTTCCAATACAGTGCCATCATTCAAGGTAAAGGTAATACCAGCTCCACCTCCACCAGTAGAGGTTTGCCAACCATCTCCGTAAGTATCGATCATATCGATAGTCCATACTCCAGGTTGTGGAGGACAAACTACTAATGAAGAATACTGGTAAGGAGAAGAGTAAAAACCACCAATTGCACCAATGTTACCGTTGGCAGTGCCAGGTCCAAATGAACGACCGTCTGTCAAGTTAACAGTTAGACCCAAGGTAAGTTTGTCACCACCTTGAATGTCTGCTAATGTAAGACCGCCTGCAGCAAGAGCCTCGCCTAAGGTGTAGGATAGGGTAGCCTCTGGAAGACCAAAACTACTTGTTGTAAAATCAGATGCTGAAAGTGTTTTCAGGGCAACTGGGCCAAAGCTCTGTTGTACTCCGTCTTCAGAATCATTGTCAGCGAAGGTGATTACCGCGTCAACACTCTGAAGCATAGAAGCATCCTGACCGTCGAATTCAAAAGTTACGGCAGCAGTAGAAGAAGCATCTTCTTTATTTAGCGCCCCACCTTGAGTAGACACAAACCGGAGGAATGCACCAGTCTGCACTTCGTCGAATACTTTATCTATGGTTTTATCATCATTACTACATCCGGTTACGGCTATAGCAACGAAGACAGATAAATATTTAAAAATTACTTTTTTCATTGCAATACTATTTTAGTTTGATTCTGGGAAACCGGGTGAAGAAGGGTTGTTGTCCCAGAATACCTGAGAGGTTACCCCTGCTTTCTGAGAAACAGCCGAGTTGTTGTTCACAAAATTCGACGGATAGAAGAACGAGCGAATGAATCCACCTGGTTGAGGCTCTAGGTTCGTTTGCAAGTTAGTAGGATATCCGGTTCTGCGATAGAAGTTGTAGGCGTCAATACCATTTCCATATAGGGAAGTAAAGAATTCACGACCAAGAACGTTCCATCCGTTGTCGGCATCTGCGTCGAATTGGGTTCCAACTAATGTAGCGTGGTTAGTAATTTGAGCTGCAGTTGGCTCAAAAGACTTGTCGGAAGCAGCATCTTTAGCAGCAAAGGTTTTTACTTTCGCTACAGATTTAGCTAAACCTGCAAGAACACTAGCTCTTGCGTCTGCATAGTTACCTGCCAACATTTGGGCTTCAGCAATCAAGAAGTCAGAAGAAGAAGCAAGCATGATTGGAGTAATACCGGCTCCGCCGCCACCCATTCCAATTTTAACACCAGCATAAGTGTTATCATCGAATCGGCCTGCCGCTGGGTAAACCCCTACAGTTGTTCTCAAGAATCCATCAGGAGGAGTTCCTTCGTTGTTTCCGTGATCACGTCCCCAATAACCGTTAGGTAAGGTACAGAAAGGGAAACCAGCATCGATATAGTGCTGAGGTGCTTCCTGAAGAGAGCACTGTAGCGTTTCCAATGCGGGTGGCGCTCCATCTGAACCAGGAGTAAATCGGTTTTGACGATAGAAATAGTAACGGATACGTGGGTCGTTATTAATGGTCATGTAGTTCATTAGGTCGTTAGACATATAGTCTCCGGCTCCTCCTGAAGCAGCATAGTTCCCTGCATAACGTGGGTGACGTGTAGCTGGTTGAACTACGTTAGTTCCCCATTGCCATTGGAAGTCATCGGCACTGCTGCTGATGTAGTTTCCTGAAGTAACGATTTGGTTAAATGCAGCAACTGCACCTCCATCGACCAAACGGCGTTGCATGTAAATACGCATTTTAAGCGTGTTACAAGCTTTTATCCATTTGGTAGCGTTTCCTTTGTAGAAGAAGTCATTTTGAGGCTTAGCGGCAGCTGTTGCGTTGAAGTTGTTTATCGCTTCATCTACCATAGCCAATGCTGCGTCATAAACTGCAGATCCAGAGTCTACACCAGGATTAAAGTTCTCAGCTCCAAGGTTAGCTTGAGAGTAAGGAACATCTCCAAAGTAGTCTACTAAAGCAACTAGCATATACGCTTTCATGAACTGACCCATACCTAAGTGGTAGGTAAGGTTGTTTTCTGAAGCCAATGCATTCATGGCCTTAAGGTCAGTAAACATTTCAGTGTATGAAGCACTCCATGTACCGTCAAAAGCATTCGGTCCGTAGTTGTTTACATAGCTACGTCCAAACATGTAATCGATACGAGTCAATTCCGCACCCGCTCTACCTAAAGATTCAACGGTGTAAGCAAATTGCACCTGAATTCCATTCAATAAGAAGTCGGGACTTCCCTGATCGGCAGAAAGTGCGTTTGGATTTTTAGTCAAATCCAGGTTTGTGGTTTCGCAGGACTGGAGCATAAAAAGACCCAAGGCTCCTACGACACAAAGTTTGTTAAACAATATTTTCATGATATATCGTCTTTATTATAGTTGAATTAAAAGGTTGCTTTAATACTGAGACCATAACGCTTGGAGCTAGGACCGTTCAGATAGTCAAAACCTTGACCAAGACCTACACCAAGACCCGCTACGTTAGGGTCAAAGTTAGCACTTTCAGGCATGTTAAAGGCTTTATACCACATGTTGTTAGCTGTGGCAGTTAAGCTCAGTGATCCGAATGGTGTTTTCTCTAGCGCTTGTTTTGGAACAGAATAGCCTAAAGACACCTCTTGTAATCTCAGGTGAGTAGCGTCGTAAACCTGTAATTCAGAAGGTCCGAATACTACGTTGTTAAAGTAGTAGTCCGAGTTGTTAATCTGAACTTTGTTAGCTGTACCATCAGGGCCGTTACCTGGAAGGATGAAAGAACGCTCACGGTCTACAGTGGCTTCAATTAGACCACGACCTAATAGCGTAGCTACAGTACTTGTCCAGATGTCTCCACCTTGTTGGTAGTTCAATAAGACATTAAAATTGAAGTTTTTGTAAGAGAATGAGTTGTTTACGTTAGCGGTCCAATCTGGGTTTGGATTACCGATGATAGGTAAACGGTTATTCTCATCAACTTCTTCTCCGATATAGTTACCGGAAGCGTCAACTTTGAATGCACCGTTAGCATCGCGAGCGATACGGCTACCTACAATAACTCCCAATTGTTCGCCAACGATTGCAGCATTACCTCGGTTGGAGAAACCAGCAAATACGATAAGGTCGGTGTCTGCTCCAAGATCTTTAACAATTGAATTGTTAGAGTTAAAGTTAGAATTGATGCTCCATTTGAAGTCACCTTCGCTGAAAGGATATAGACCTAAGTCTACTTCAATACCTTTACCTTCGATACGACCTACGTTAGTAGCAATTACTGTACCACCGGTAGCAGGGTCAAGCGGACGGTCAACAATCAAGTCATTTGTAACCCTTTTGTAAAGCGAAACGTCTAAGCTCATGATGTTGTTGAACAAACGAGACTCCATACCTACTTCGTATTCAGCGTAACGCTCAGGAAGAATGTTTGGGTTAGCAACGCGGTTCGAAACGCTGTTAGAAACTACAGTATTTCCAGCATCGTTAAGGAATGCTTGAGTATCAATTGCTAAGTCAACAGAAATAGGATATCCTGTCGCGAAACCTGCAGATTCACCGTAACCACCTCTTATTTTCAGGTAGTTGATTCCGCCTTCAGAACGCAAATCAGGGAAAGCGTCGGTTGGCAAGAAAGAGAAGCTACCTCCTTTGTAAAGTAGAGAGCGGTTCTCAGGAGATTGGTTAGAAACCCAGTCATTACGAGCGTTCAGGGTTAAATACAAGAAGTTTTTGTATCCAAAGTCAACCTGACCGTAAACCCCTGCGATGTTTTGTCTTTGAGAGTACTGGATTTCATCTTGTAGGTTAAAGTTGAAGTGACGAAGTACACCAAACACGTTCTGACCTGTACTTGAAACTCCTTGACGATCGTATGCAGTACTACGTGTAGTTGCACCGGCGTTGAAGTTCATGTCAAGATCTTCGTTTAAGTCAAAGCTACCGTTTAGAATAATTGAGTTATCCCAAATGGTGTTGGTATTGGTCCAAGTATCATAACGACCACTTTGAGTGGCAGTGCTACCAGAGGTACCACCTTTGTTTTGGAAGTCTACGTTGTTTTCTGAATACACGTCATAACCAAAACGATATAGTAAGTTAAGGTTGTCGCTGATGTCGTATTGCAAAGACATGTTTCCAAATGCACGGTTGGTAATCTGACGGTTACCTGCATTAGCTACAGTCCAACGTGGGTTCTGGATGTCGTTACCCTGACGGTAGTAAACGCTACCTCCTGTAATTGGATTTTCCCAAGGAAGACCCATCAAGTCAACAGAACGAGGCGTAAAGAATAAGTGACCATAAACAGAAGAACCAGAACCAAAAGATCCGTTACCGGTACTCGCTGCAACTGGAGGAGACTTAAATGTAGTCCGAGAGTAGTTCATGGTACCGTTAATTGTGAATTTGTTGCTCAATTGAGCGCGTCCACCTATACCAATATTGCTACGTAATAAGCGGTTACCAGGAGTAAATCCTTGATCTTCCAAGTGACCGGCACTCATATTGTAAGCAACTTTACCATCTTCAGAAGCGCCATTGGCGTTTAAAGAGATGTTAGAAACTGCTCCTGTGCGGAAGAAGGCGGGTACGCTTTGGTAAGGCTTAAATTCGTAACGAGCATCTGCCAATTCTGGGAATGCAGCAGGAACTCCTGTTGCAGCAGATGCGGTAGAATACGGGTGACGAATTGTTCCTGTGTTTGGATCTAACTGATAAACAGCTGGAAAGCTTGCAGGGTTCGTGTAGCTGGCACGACCGCTTCTAGCAAAACCAGGTCCCCAGTTACTGAAGAACCATCCGAACGCTTGGTCAAAACCACCACCATATGAATTTTGATAATCCGGCATAGAGGCGATTTCATTGAAGAAGTAAGAAGATGTTACCGTAATCTCAGACTTCTTAGAACCTCCTGTTCCAGCAGAGCCGTTTTTGGTGGTAATAAGGATTACCCCGTTCTTTCCTTGCTCACCGTAAAGTGTTGCTGCAGAAAGACCTTTAAGAACGCTCACACTCGCGATACTATTGGGATCCAAGTCTAAGAAGCGAGAAGAACCGTTGTTACCGTTCACGAAGTTACCTGGAGCGTTCGTGTCGCTGCTGAAAGGCACACCATCTACGATAAATAATGGTTGGTTGTTCTGGCTGAAAGACTGATAACCCCGGATGATGATGTTGGTACCTGAACCGGAAACACCACTTTGTTGGGTAATATTAACCCCTGAAGCTTTTCCTCTAAGTACACGACCGATATCACCTTCGGTTTTTTCTTCCAAATCATCTGAGCCAACTGTAGTTACGGCGTATCCAAGAGCTTTCTTCTCTCTTTTAATACCTTGAGCCGTTACTACAACCTCCTCAAGAGCTTGAGCATCCTCAGACATCTGAACATTTATAACGCTTGCGGCGCCTACCGTTCTTGTTTCGGCACTCATTCCAATGTAAGAGTAGGTCAGTACGTCGCCTACACTAGCACGGATGGAATAATTTCCGTCAAAGTCCGTCTGGGTACCGGAAGAGGTTCCCTGAACAAGGATGTTAACCCCAGGCAACGGCAAACCGTCGGCATCGGTCACCGTACCTGAAATCGATTTTTCTTGCGCAAACGAAATCTGCGCAACCAACGCCAGTAAAAGCGTCAGGATTCCATTGAATTTTGTTCTCATTTTTAAATTATTTGAATTAGCTAACTGCGAAAATCTTAATTCTATGTTAATAATCCAAACTTATTTTAATAAAACTTAAACAGAAAGACAGTTTATGAGGTCTCTCAAATTTAAAGGGCTTGGGATTGTCTTTATGCTATTTGGCGTGCTGCTGGTTTGAGAATTTTACAATTTAACATTGCAACAAAGTGCTTTTCGAAAGTGTTTAGTTGTCATTTTTTATTGAATCCTTTTAATTTTTCGTTAAGATTTTGATCACTTTTTTCCACAATGACAGTATAAGGTATGAATCAATTACAAGTATTGAGTAGATTTTGATTGTAATATATTAAGGTATACAGATTTGGACTTCTTTGTCGCTACGAACCCTTATCCAGGGGAGCATAATACTCCCATCTGCATTTTAAATCCAAAAATAAAATTGAAAAATGCTAGAGGAGATTTGAATTATAGTGATTTATTGTTACATTTGCCAGCCCTAAAAGCGGGGTAGAATTATTAGATGTATTTATGCCAACAATTTCACAATTAGTACGAAAAGGAAGGGCCACAATTACCAAGAAGAGTAAATCGGCTGCTTTGGATTCGTGTCCTCAACGTCGGGGAGTGTGTACGCGTGTGTATACCACAACGCCTAAAAAGCCGAATTCTGCAATGCGGAAGGTGGCTAGGGTTCGTCTTACCAATGGTAAAGAAGTGAACGCATACATCCCAGGAGAAGGTCACAACCTCCAAGAGCACTCGATAGTATTGGTTAGAGGCGGAAGGGTGAAGGATTTGCCAGGTGTGAGGTATCACATCGTACGTGGAGCATTGGATACGGCCGGAGTAGCTGGTCGGACCCAACGCAGATCCAAATACGGAGCAAAACGTCCCAAAAAGTAAGGTTCACCAAGTTTAAGAAGTAACAATGAGAAAAAGACAGGCTAAGAAACGGCCCTTGTTGCCAGATCCTAGATTTAACGATCAATTGGTGACGCGTTTTGTAAACATGATGATGTGGGATGGTAAAAAATCGATTGCATTTCAGATTTTTTATGATGCCATGGATATCGTAGAGCAAAAGAAAAATGACGAAGAAAAAACCGCATTGGAATTGTGGAAAGATGCACTTGCCAATGTGATGCCTCATGTAGAGGTAAGAAGTCGTCGGGTAGGTGGAGCAACGTTCCAAATCCCGATGCAAATTCGTCCAGACAGAAAAATTTCCACTGCCATGAAATGGCTTATTCTTTATGCACGCAAGCGTAACGAGAAATCTATGGCTCAAAAACTAGCTTCTGAGATTATTTCGGCGGCTAAAGAAGAGGGAGCGGCAGTTAAGAAACGTGTAGATACACATAAAATGGCAGAAGCCAATAAGGCCTTCTCGCATTTCAGATTCTAATCATGGCTAGAGATCTTAAATACACCAGAAATATTGGAATCGCGGCACACATTGATGCCGGAAAAACTACAACCACCGAGCGTATTCTTTTTTATACCGGTGTTAGTCACAAAATTGGTGAGGTGCACGATGGTGCTGCAACCATGGACTGGATGGAGCAAGAACAAGAGCGTGGAATTACTATTACTTCTGCAGCAACTACTTGTACCTGGAATTTTCCATTACAGAATGGTCAGCCAACCGATGCTACGAAACCATATCATTTTAACATAATTGATACCCCCGGCCACGTTGACTTTACTGTAGAGGTAAACCGCTCATTACGCGTTTTGGATGGATTGGTTTTCTTGTTTAGTGCTGTAGATGGTGTTGAGCCTCAATCGGAAACAAACTGGCGTTTGGCAGATAATTACAAAGTTCCTCGTATGGGCTTTGTGAATAAAATGGATCGCCAGGGTTCTAACTTCCTAGCGGTATGCCAGCAAGTTAAGGACATGCTAAAGTCCAATGCAGTGCCTATTGTATTGCCTATTGGAGATGAGGCAGACTTTAAAGGGGTTGTAGATTTAGTTAAGAATCGCGCCATTGTGTGGCACGACGACAATATGGGATCCACGTTCGATGTGGTTGATATTCCTGCTGATATGGTAGATGAAGTTCGTCAATTTCGCGCCGAGCTTATTGAAGCTGTGGCAGAATACGACGAAACTTTGATGGAGAAATTCTTCGAGGATGAGGATTCAATTACCGAAGATGAAATCCACGCTGCACTTCGCGCTGCTGTAATGGACATGAGTATCATTCCTATGGTTTGCGGTTCTTCATTTAAGAATAAAGGTGTTCAATTCTTGTTGGATTGTGTTTGTCGTTATTTGCCTTCTCCTCTGGATAAAGAAGCCATTATTGGAACAGATCCAGACACCGGAGCGGAGATTTCACGCAAGCCCGACGCTTCTGAGCCTTTCGCGGCTTTAGCATTTAAGATCGCAACGGATCCTTTTGTGGGTCGCTTGGCATTCTTCCGTTGTTATTCCGGAAAACTAGATGCAGGTTCTTATATCTTAAATACAAGATCAGGCAATAAAGAACGTATTTCTCGTATCTATCAGATGCACTCAAATAAGCAAAATGCGATTGAAAGCATTTCTGCCGGAGATATCGGGGCAGCCGTAGGTTTTAAGGATATTAAAACAGGTGATACCATGTGTTCTGAAAAACATCCGATTGTATTGGAAAGTATGGTGTTCCCTGATCCGGTTATCGGTATTGCAGTAGAACCTAAGACCAAGGCAGATGTAGATAAGTTGGGTATGGCATTGGCTAAATTGGCTGAAGAGGATCCTACTTTCCAGGTAAAAACTGATGAGGCCAGTGGTCAAACCATTATATCAGGTATGGGTGAGCTTCACCTAGACATTATTGTAGACCGTCTTCGTCGTGAATTCAAAGTTGAGGTGAACCAAGGTAAACCACAGGTAGAGTACAAAGAGGCTATTACAGGCCGTGCCGATCACCGAGAAGTTTACAAGAAGCAAACAGGTGGTCGTGGTAAGTTCGCTGATATTGTTTTCACAATGGAGCCTGCTTCCGAAGGAAAAGTTGGTTTAGAGTTTGTAAATGAAGTTAAGGGAGGTAACATTCCGAAGGAATATATTCCTTCTGTAGAGAAAGGATTCCGCGAGGCTATGAAAAATGGTCCTCTGGCTGGCTTTGAAATTGAAAGTATCAAAGTAACGCTAAAAGATGGTTCTTTCCACCCAGTGGATTCGGATTCCCTTTCTTTTGAGCTTGCTGCCAAAATCGGATACAAAACAGCTGCCAAGGCTTCAAAGCCTATTATCATGGAGCCTATAATGAAGCTGGAAGTGCTTACTCCAGAAGAAAACATGGGTGATATCGTAGGGGATTTGAACCGTCGTCGTGGTCAGGTAAATAACATGTCGGATCGCGCAGGTGCTAAAGTTATTAAAGGTGATGTTCCGTTGTCGGAAATGTTTGGTTACGTGACTTCTTTGCGTACGCTTTCATCCGGTCGTGCTACATCTACTATGGAGTTTTCTCACTATGCGGAAACACCTACTAATATAGCTGAAGAAGTTATTAAGGCTACTAAGGGTGTAACTGCTTAATTTTTGGATCATGAGTCAAAAGATCAGAATAAAACTTAAATCATACGATCACAATTTGGTAGATAAATCTGCCGATAAGATTGTAAAAACAGTAAAGACTACTGGTGCTGTTGTAACCGGCCCTATTCCTTTACCAACACATAAGAAAATTTTTACCGTGTTGCGCTCTCCTCACGTAAACAAAAAATCTAGAGAGCAATTCCAGTTGAGTTCGTATAAGCGTTTACTGGATATTTACAGCTCTTCTTCAAAAACCATTGATGCGCTCATGAAATTAGAGTTGCCTAGTGGAGTAGAAGTAGAAATAAAGGTGTGATAAGCCTTGAGTTTTAAAACTTTTTATTAGTTTTGCAAACTCAAAAAATCAGGAGTCAACTCCAAAGACATGTCCCGGGCTGCGTGCCAGGGAAAAGCGGAAACAAAAATACTTCGGGGTCGAATTATTTTTGACCCCTTTTTTTTGAAGTTGTATTTCGAATTGAAAATGTGTAATCAGGAATCCTGAAGCCGGTTTGAAGGTTCAAATCCAAGTTAGCAGGAAACCAAACTAAATTTAATTTATAATTATGTCTGGGTTAATCGGAAAAAAAGTCGGCATGACCAGCATCTTTGACGAGAATGGGAAAAACATTCCCTGTACTGTCATTGAAGCGGGGCCATGCGTCGTTACCCAAGTCAGAACCGAATCGGTAGACGGGTACAATGCCCTTCAGCTCGGTTTCGATGACAAGGCAGAGAAACACGCCAACAAGGCCGAACAAGGTCATTTTAAAAAGGCGGGCACTGCACCTAAAAGGAAAGTCATTGAATTTCGCGATTTTGAAGGTGAGCACAAATTAGGAGACACTATTGGTGTTGATTTATTTGCTGAAGGAGAATTTGTTGATGTTATCGGTACTTCGAAAGGAAAAGGCTTTCAGGGGGTTGTTAAACGTCATGGATTCGGAGGAGTTGGTCAGTCCACGCATGGTCAGCACAACCGGCTTAGAGCACCGGGATCTGTAGGGGCCTCATCTTATCCTTCACGCGTTTTCAAAGGACTTCGCATGGCAGGTCAGATGGGTAATGAGCGGGTTACTGTTCAAAACTTACGTGTTGTTAAGGTGGTTCCCGAGAAGAACCTGTTGGTTGTAAAAGGTGCTATTCCTGGTCATAAGAATGCTTACGTAACTATTTTGAAGTAATGAAGGTAGCTGTATTAGATATCAAAGGAAAAGAGACCGGTCGGAGTGCAGAGCTTTCTGACAGTGTTTTCAAAATAGAGCCCAATCAACATGCGATCTATCTAGATGTTAAGCAGTATTTGGCTCATCAGCGTCAGGGTACACACAAATCCAAAGAGCGCGGAGAAATTGCGGGTAGTACTCGTAAGATTAAGAAGCAAAAAGGAACAGGTACAGCGCGTGCAGGTAGTATAAAATCACCAGTCTTTCGCGGTGGTGGGCGTATTTTTGGACCTCGCCCAAAGGATTATACTCAGAAGCTGAACAAAACCCTTAAGCGTTTGGCGCGCAAATCTGCATTGAGTTTAAAATCCAGAGACAATGCGATTGTTGTTTTGGAAGACTTTACTTTCGAAGCTCCAAAAACAAAAGATTTCAAGGCGGTTCTTAAGGCTATTGGAGCAGACGACAAAAAGTCTTTGATTGTCTTGGGTGGTTCAAATAATAATGTATATTTGTCCTCTCGTAATTTACCCGGTTCAGAGGTAGTAACCAGCTCAGAATTAAGCACTTACAAAATCATGAATGCAAATAGCATCATCTTATTGGAAGGAGCTTTATCGGGAATCGAAGAGAATTTAAATAAGTAAGCGATCATGAGTGTGTTGATAAAACCCATCATAACAGAAAAAATGACTTCCGACAGCGAGCTTTTCAATCGCTATGGATTCATCGTGGCATCTGCGGCGAATAAGCTTGAAATAAAGGAAGCTGTAGAGAGCAAGTACGGAGTAGCTGTTACCAAGGTGCGTACCATGATTTACGGTCCTTCCCGAAAAACTCGTTTCACCAAAACGGGTGTGCAGCAAGGCAAAAAGGGTGCTTACAAAAAGGCAATCGTGGACATCAAAGACGGTGACGTAATTGATTTTTACAATAATATCTAAGAGGCATGTCAGTTAGAAAATTAAAGCCTATAACTCCCGGACAGCGTTTTAAAGTAGTAAACGGATTCGACGCGATTACTACTGATAAGCCGGAGAAGAGTCTTCTCGCTCCGTTAAAAAAGTCGGGTGGTAGAAACAGTCGTGGAAAGATGACCATGCGCTATAAAGGTGGCGGTCACAAACGGAGATATCGTATTATCGATTTCCGTAGAGATAAGCAGCTTGTAGAGGCCGAGGTAAAATCTATACAGTATGATCCAAACCGCTCTGCTTTCATCGGTTTAGTTCAGTACGGTGATGGAGAGAACAGGTACATTATTGCGCCAAATGGCTTGCAAGTTGGTCAAAAAATCGTTAGTGGTACGGGTTCAGCTCCTGAAATTGGAAATGCCCTACCGTTGTCTGAAATCCCTTTAGGTACAATCATTTCATGTATTGAATTGCGTCCTGGCCAAGGGGCTATCATGGCGAGAAGTGCCGGTACTTTTGCTCAGTTAATGGCTCGGGATGGTAAATACGCAACGGTGAAGTTGCCCTCCGGAGAGACCCGCATGGTTTTGGTGAATTGTTTAGCTACAATTGGTGCGGTTTCTAACTCGGATCATCAACTAATTGTATCTGGTAAAGCGGGTAGAAGTCGTTGGTTAGGACGTCGTCCGAGAACCAGACCAGTTGCTATGAACCCTGTAGATCACCCAATGGGTGGTGGAGAAGGGCGTGCGTCAGGAGGTCACCCACGATCACGTAAGGGAATGCCTGCTAAAGGATTCCGTACCCGGTCTAAGACCAAGGACAGCAACCGCTATATTGTAGAACGCAGAAAGAAATAAAACACTAAGTAAGGATGGCACGTTCCCTAAAAAAAGGACCATACGTTCATTATAGTCTGGATAAAAAAGTTCAAGTGAACATTGAATCTGGCAAGAAAACGGTCATTAAGACCTGGTCACGAGCTTCGATGATTACCCCTGATTTTGTGGGTCAAACGATCGCGGTGCATAATGGTCGCCAATTTGTTCCGGTGTATGTAACCGAAAATATGGTAGGACATAAGTTGGGTGAATTTTCACCAACTCGTTCTTTTCGGGGCCATGCAGGAGCTAAAAATAAAGGTAAAAAATAAGCTATGGGAGTTCGGAAAAAACAGATGGCTGAGAGGATCAAGGAGGATAAAAAGCAGGTTGCTTTTGCCAAGTTGAACGATTGCCCTACCTCTCCCCGTAAAATGCGGTTAGTTGCGGACATGGTTCGCGGCCAAGAAGTTGAACAAGCTTTGGCGCTTTTGCGTTTTAGCACAAAAGAAGCTTCCAGAAAACTGGAAAAGCTCTTGTTGTCTGCAATTGCCAACTGGCAACTTAAAAATGAGGATGCAGACGTTGAGGCTGCTGGACTAATTGTTCAGGAAGTACGTGTAGATGGTGGCCGGAGTCTTAAAAGGCTTCGTCCGGCTCCACAGGGTCGCGCACACCGGATAAGAAAACGTTCCAACCATGTTACCTTGGTTTTAGGAGCCAGAAATAACGCAGAAAGTTAGAATACGAAGAAGTATGGGACAAAAAACGAATCCAATAGGAAATCGTCTTGGAATTATCCGGGGCTGGGAGTCCAACTGGTATGGTGGTGATGATTATGGAGATAAACTCGCAGAAGACGATAAAATCCGTAAATATATTCATGCGCGTCTTGCGAAGGCGAGTGTATCTCGTGTAATTATTGAGCGGACTTTAAAGCTTATTACAGTTACTATTACTACAGCACGTCCTGGAATCATAATTGGTAAAGGAGGTCAGGAGGTTGATAAGCTTAAAGAAGAACTCAAGAAAATTACGGACAAAGAAGTTCAGATCAATATTTTTGAAATTAAGCGTCCGGAGTTAGATGCAAATTTAGTTGCCGCTAGTATTGCGCGTCAGATTGAAAGTCGTATTTCTTACCGCCGTGCCATTAAGATGGCCATTGCAGCTGCCATTCGTATGAATGCTGAGGGTGTTAAAGTGATGATTTCAGGACGTTTGAATGGTGCTGAAATGGCGCGTTCAGAATCGTACAAAGAAGGTCGTATTCCTTTGTCTACTTTCCGTGCAGATATCGACTATGCCCTGCAAGAAGCACATACTACTTACGGGCGTTTGGGTGTAAAGGTGTGGATCATGAAAGGTGAGGTATACGGCAAACGTGAGCTGTCACCGCTAGTGGGTATGACCAAAGGTGTCAGCAAGCCAGGTAAGACTGAAGGTAAGAAACGTCGTAGGAAGTAATCTAAAGAATCTAAAGAATCATGTTACAGCCAAAAAGAACCAAATTTCGGAAAACCCAGAAGGGTCGGATGAAGGGGATATCTCAACGAGGGCATCAGCTTTCAAACGGGATGTTTGGAATAAAGTCTTTGGACTCTGCCTTCATTACGTCCCGTCAGATTGAAGCTGCCCGTATCGCTGCAACGCGTTACATGAAGCGTCAGGGACAATTGTGGATTAAAATATTTCCAGACAAGCCTATTACCAAAAAGCCGCTAGAGGTTAGGATGGGTAAGGGTAAAGGTGCCCCTGAATATTGGGTGGCAATTGTAAAACCAGGTCGTATAATGTTCGAGATCGGAGGAGTGTCTTTAGATATCGCTCAGGAAGCCCTACGGTTAGCTGCTCAAAAACTACCTGTAAAAACTAAATTTATCGTGGCCCGGGATTACAATCCCGCCTAATAGTTCAGGAATATGAAACAATCAGAGATAGTAGAATTGTCTGTTGAGGCGTTGCGGGAAAAGTTAGCCGGACTCAAATCGGAGTATGACAGTCTAAAAATGTCGCATGCGATTACTCCTTTGGAAAATCCGCTTCAACTCCGGAAGGCCAGAAGAACAGTAGCTAGACTGGCGACCGAATTAACAAAAAGGGAAAACCAATAATTGGTGTTGCTTTATGGAAAATAGAAATTTAAGAAAAGAGCGTATCGGCGTTGTGACCAGCAACAAGATGGAGAAATCCATTGTGGTTTCTGAGGTCAAGCGGGTAAAGCACCCCATGTACGGTAAATTCGTATTACGCACCAAGAAATACGTTGCCCACGACGAGAAAAATGATTGCAACATCGGTGATACTGTACGTATCATGGAGACCCGGCCCTTAAGTAAGACTAAGTGCTGGAGGTTGGTAGAAATCCTTGAAAGAGCCAAATAATTATGGTACAACAAGAATCCAGACTTAAGGTTGCGGACAATACAGGTGCCAAAGAGGTACTTACGATCCGTGTTTTAGGGGGTACCAAAAGAAGGTATGCATCCCTTGGTGATAAAATTGTGGTTAGCGTTAAGGAGGCTACTCCAAACGGTACTGTAAAAAAAGGTGCGGTTTCTACTGCGGTTGTTGTTCGCACAACCAAAGAGGTTCGCAGACCAGATGGTTCGTACATCCGTTTCGATGACAATGCGTGCGTATTGTTGAATCAGGCAGGTGAAATGCGCGGTACCCGTGTATTTGGACCAGTGGCTCGTGAACTGCGTGAAAAGCAATTTATGAAAATCGTTTCCTTGGCTCCCGAGGTACTATAAATACACGACTAAGATGAAGTTCAAAATCAAACAGGGCGACACCGTTCGGGTAATTACCGGAGACCATAAAGGTAGTGAAGGTAAAGTCGTCCGTATTCTGAAAGACAAAAATCGGGCCATCGTTGAGGGCGTGAATACTGTTTCCAAGCACGAGAAGCCGAGCGCTAAAAATCCACAAGGAGGAATTGTTGAGAAGGAAGCTCCGATTCACGTTTCTAACCTTTCTTTAATTGACCCTAAATCTGGAAATGCTACACGGGTGAGTTATGAGGTTCGTGACGGGAAGAAGGTTCGGGTGGCTAAAAAATCCAATGAAGTTATATAGTTATGTCCTACGTACCGAGACTAAAACAGGAATATAAAGAGCGCGTAATTAAGGCGCTTACCGATGAATACGGTTACAGTAATGTAATGCAGGTTCCCAAGCTAAATAAAATTGTTGTTAGCCGTGGTGTTGGAGCTGCAGTTGCCGATAAAAAATTAATTGACCATGCGGTAGATGAGTTGTCTCTCATTACTGGTCAAAAAGCTGTTGCAACTACATCTAAGAAGGACGTTGCAAACTTTAAATTACGTCGCGGCATGCCAATTGGAGCAAAGGTTACCTTAAGAGGCGAGCGCATGTATGAGTTTCTAGATAGATTAGTTACTTCTGCCCTTCCACGCGTTCGTGATTTTCAAGGAATCAAGGCCACAGGTTTTGATGGTAGAGGAAATTACAATATGGGGATTACAGAGCAAATTATATTTCCTGAAATCAACATCGATCGTATCAATCGTATTAATGGTATGGATATTACTTTTGTGACATCTGCACAAACAGACCAAGAGGCTAAATCCTTATTAACAGAATTGGGGTTACCCTTTAAAAAGAATTAGTATGGCTAAAGAATCAATGAAAGCCCGCGAGAGAAAAAGGGCTAAACTGGTAGCGAAATATGCGGATAAACGCAAGGCTCTTAAAGAAGCCGGCGATTATGAGGCCTTACAAAAGTTACCGCTAAACGCCTCTCCGGTTCGTAAGCACAATCGTTGCAAACTAACCGGTAGACCTAAAGGTTACATGCGTACCTTCGGTATTTCACGCGTACTTTTTCGCGAGATGGCCAATCAGGGTCTGATTCCAGGTGTTAAAAAGGCGAGTTGGTAAATCCATAATTCAGGAAAGAAGATGTTTACAGATCCTATTGCAGATTATTTAACTCGTATTCGTAATGCGAGTAGCGCAGGCCACAGGGTAGTGGAAGTTCCTGCTTCGAACGTGAAGAAGGAGATAACCAAAATCTTATTTGATCAAGGGTTTATTTTGAGCTATAAATTCGAAGGAGAAGAAGGAGCCCAGGGTTCTATCAAGATAGCCTTGAAGTATGACCGATTGACAAAAGAGCCTGTTATTCGTAAAATTCAGCGTATTTCTACGCCTGGTTTACGGAAGTATGTTGGTGTTGACGAACTTCCGAGAGTTCTAAACGGCCTTGGTATTGCCATTGTTTCTACTTCTCATGGAGTAATGACAAGCAAGCAGGCACGTCAGGAAAACGTAGGTGGTGAGGTTATTTGCTACGTTTATTAATTGATTGACAAAATTACAGAAGCATGTCTAGAATTGGTAAAAATCCGATTTCGATTCCTGCAGGGGCCTCAGTAGAGGTTGCAGATGGAGTGGTTACCGTTAAAGGTAAATTGGGTACCCTTGTTCAGGAGTACTCCGAGGTAGCTATTGAGGTTAAAGATGGTTTCGTAGAGGTTACCCGTCCATCAGATTCCAAAATACATAAAGCCAAGCATGGTCTTTACCGCGCTCTAATTGCAAATATGCTTAAAGGAGTAACAGCTGGCTGGACCAAGGAAATGGAATTGGTAGGTGTGGGATACAGAGCGAGCAACCAGGGTCAAAAACTGGATTTGGCTTTAGGTTTTTCTCATAATATTGTTCTAGACCTTGCTCCGGAAGTTATTGTTGAAACTACGGCTGAAAAGGGTAAGAACCCGACCATCAAATTGACGTCTCACGACAAACAATTAGTGGGTCAAATTGCGGCTAAGATTCGTTCCTTCCGCAAGCCTGAGCCTTACAAAGGAAAAGGTATTAAGTTTAAAGGAGAAATCTTGAGAAGAAAAGCTGGTAAATCAGCATAATAAATAGAATTATGGCACTAACGAAGTCTGAGAGAAGATCTCGAATCAGAAAACGCATTCGCAAGGTATCCTTTGGTACCGAAGCGCGTCCTCGCATGTCAGTTTTTCGCAGTAACAAGGAAATTTACGCTCAGATTATTGATGACGTAAATGGCAAAACATTGGTTGCAGCTTCCTCACGCGATAAAGAGCTTGAAGCTTTAAAAGGCACCAAGTCGGATATGGCTACTGCCGTGGGAAAAGCGATTGCGGAGAAGGCAATAAAATCAGGTATTGAAACTGTGGCTTTTGATCGCGGTGGTTACTTGTATCATGGAAGAATCAAATCGTTGGCCGAAGGTGCTCGCGAAGGCGGTTTAAAATTTTAAGTTAGGATATGTACGGTAAATATAAAAATGTCGAAACGGTTAAGCCGGGAGGACTTGAACTCAAGGATCGTTTGGTAGGCGTTCAACGCGTGACTAAAGTAACTAAAGGTGGACGTGCATTTGGATTTTCAGCTATAGTTGTTGTAGGTGATGAAAATGGGGTAGTAGGTCACGGTCTTGGCAAGTCTAAGGAAGTTGCTACGGCTATCGCTAAGGCTGTAGAGGATGCAAAAAAGAACCTAATTCGTATTCCTTTAAATAAGGGCACTTTGCCTCATGAACAAAAGGGCAAGTTTGGAGGTGCTCGGGTGTATCTGCAACCGGCCTCTCATGGTACCGGAGTAATTGCTGGTGGTGCCGTTCGCGCTGTATTGGAAGCAGTAGGTGTACAAGACGTGTTGTCTAAGTCACAAGGATCTTCTAACCCGCACAATGTGGTTAAAGCAACTTTCGATGCTTTATTACAACTTCGCGACGCAAACACTGTGGCTCAACAACGAGGCATTTCATTGGAAAAGGTTTTCAACGGATAAGAAAAAACACATGGCAAAGATTAAAATACAGCAAATACGCAGCAGCATCAAAAGGCCTCAAAATCAGAAACGTACGTTAGAGGCACTTGGTCTGCATGGAATCGGTCATGTAGTGGAGCACGAAACCACTCCTAGTGTAATGGGGATGATTGACAAAGTAAAACACTTGGTTTCAACTCAGGAAGCCTAATACTGCTTAATAATGGATTTAGGGAATTTAAAACCTGCAAAAGGTTCAGTACACAAAGCCGGGAAAACAGTTGGTCGCGGTCAAGGATCTGGTAAAGGCGGTACCGCTACAAAAGGACACAAGGGTGCAAAAGCCCGTTCTGGTTATTCTAAAAAGATTGGTTTTGAGGGTGGACAGATGCCCTTACAGCGTCGGGTACCCAAATTTGGATTTAAAAATATTAACCGAGTTGAATACCGTGGTATCAATTTGGATACCTTGCAAGAGCTCGTAGATAACGGCTCTTTGCAAAATGAGGTGACTCCAGAAATTTTGGTGGGTCTTCGTTTGGCGCACAAAAATGATTTGGTTAAAATATTGGGAAGAGGAAAGCTTAGTGCCGCCCTCAAAATTACGGCGCATAAATTTACTGCTAGTGCAAAGGCTGCAATCGAGGCTGCTGGTGGTGAAGTGACCGGATTATAATTTCTCCTGTTATGAAGAAGTTTATCGAGATTGTAACAAATATCTGGAAGATTGAGGAGCTCAGGTCGCGCATTTTGCTAACCCTGGGATTGTTATTGGTATATCGTTTCGGTGCCCAAGTGGTTTTACCGGGGATTGATACTACACAATTAGCAGCTTTAGTTAGCAGTACAGATCAGGGAATACTTGGTATCCTTAATGCTTTTACTGGAGGTGCATTTGCCAATGCCTCTGTATTTGCTTTAGGTATTATGCCATACATCTCGGCTTCTATTGTGGTGCAACTTATGGGTATAGCCATTCCTTACCTTCAAAAGTTGGATAAAGAGGGAGAAAGTGGACGCAAAACCAAAAATCAAATCACACGGTGGTTAACTATTGGAATTTGTATTATTCAAGCGCCTACCTATTTGTATAGTCTTGGTGCGTTAGGCGTACCTGATAGTGCATTTTTACTAGGTAAAGGACTTAATTTTATGATTCCGGCAGTTATTATCCTGGTAACTGGAACAGTTTTTGCCATGTGGTTGGGAGAGCGTATTACCGATAAAGGTATTGGTAATGGGATTTCCTTATTAATTATGATTGGTATTATTGCTAAACTGCCTCAGGCTTTTGTTCAGGAAGGTGCTTCCCGATTGAATGGTAACGGGGGCCCGATGTTGATACTAGTTGAATTAATCATTTGGTTTTTAGTAATTCTAGCCAGTATTTTATTAGTGATGGCAACCCGCCGTATTCCTGTACAATACGCACGTCGAACTGCTTCTGGCGGTTACGAAAAGAATATTGTAGGATCGCGACAGTATATTCCATTAAAATTGAATGCTTCTGGTGTAATGCCTATTATCTTTGCTCAGGCAATTATGTTTGCCCCAGGGTTAATAGGTGGTTATTTTAATACCTCCGCATTGGGTCAATGGATGGAAGTTCAATTTCAGGATATCTTTGGTTTGGCTTATAATATTTTGTTTGCCTTACTAATTATAATATTCACTTACTTCTATACTGCAATTACCGTACCTACCAATAAAATGGCAGATGATTTAAAACGCAGTGGTGGATTTATCCCTGGTATACGTCCAGGAAAGGAAACCGGTGATTTCTTGGATCGCATCATGTCCTTGATTACCCTTCCGGGTTCTGTGTTTTTAGCTATTCTGGCGGTATTTCCGGCCTTGGTAATTAAATTGCTGGACATGCAAGCCAATTGGGCTTTATTTTACGGAGGAACCTCATTGCTAATTATGGTAGGGGTTGCAATCGATACAGTTCAACAGGTGAATTCCTATTTATTAAACCGTCATTATGATGGCTTAATGAAAGCGGGTAAAAATAGAAAAGTAGCATAATATGGCGAAGCAATCCGCAATATCCCAGGATGGAACCATTATCGAAGCACTTTCTAATGCTATGTTTCGTGTAGAGTTAGAAAATGGACATGTGGTAACGGCCCATATTTCAGGTAAAATGCGAATGCACTATATAAAATTGTTGCCTGGTGATCGGGTTAAGTTGGAAATGAGTCCGTATGACCTGAGTAAAGCTAGAATAACATATAGATACTAAGAGAGAAAACGCAAGAGATGAAAGTAAGAGCATCCATAAAAAAACGCAGCGCCGACTGCAAGATTGTAAGACGGAAGGGACGGCTGTATGTGATCAACAAAAAGAATCCTAGATTTAAACAAAGACAAGGGTAACTATGGCTAGAATTGCAGGGGTAGATATCCCAAAACAAAAAAGAGGTGTCATTGCACTTACCTATATTTTCGGAATTGGTAATAGCAGGGCTCAGGAAATCCTCGAGAAAGCCCAGGTAAATGCTGATACTAAGGTTTCAGACTGGAGTGATGACGAAATCGGTCGTATCCGTGATGCCGTGTCTGCCTACACTATTGAGGGAGAGCTACGTTCAGAAACGCAGCTTAACATCAAGCGTTTGATGGATATCGGATGTTACAGGGGAATTCGTCACAGAGCAGGTCTCCCGTTGCGTGGTCAGCGTACTAAAAATAACTCACGCACCCGTAAAGGAAAACGTAAAACCGTAGCCAACAAGAAAAAGGCAACTAAATAATATAAGGTCAGGAGAGGATTTAATCCCGCGAAGTATACTCTTAATTGGGGTATTGTTTTTGGGAAAGATATCCTTGAAATTGCAGATTTAAAACTATGGCAAAGACAGCTTCAAAAGGGTCTAAGGCGACCAAAACGGTTAAAAAGCGGAAGGTTATTATTGAATCTTCCGGAGAAGCGCACATTAGTGCTTCTTTTAACAACATCATTATTTCCCTTACCAATAAAAAGGGAGATGTAATTTCCTGGGCTTCTGCTGGAAAAATGGGATTTCGCGGTTCTAAGAAAAACACGCCTTATGCGGCTCAGGTGGCTGCGGAGGAATGTTCAAAAACCGCTCATGAGGCAGGATTACGCAAGGTTAAGGTTTATGTTAAAGGACCAGGTAACGGGCGTGAATCTGCAATTCGTTCCATTCACAATGCAGGTATCGAGGTAACTGAGATTGTTGATGTTACCCCAATGCCGCACAATGGATGTCGTCCTCCAAAAAGACGTAGAGTTTAATTAAACCAATATTTTATCAGGGGTGTTTTTACGGTTGTCGAAGGATATGCCTTAATTCATGACCACACCTCTTAATACTTAGAAAATGGCTAGATATACAGGACCAAAAACAAAAATTGCTCGTAAATTTGGCGAGCCTATTTTCGGAGACGATAAGTCTTTCGAAAAGAAAAATTATCCTCCAGGGCAGCACGGTGCAAATAAACGTCGTGGCAAAAAATCGGAATACGCGATTCAGCTTCAAGAAAAGCAGAAGGCCAAATATACTTACGGTATACTTGAGCGTCAGTTCAGTAATCTGTTTGTTCAGGCAAACCGCAGCAAAGGTGTAACCGGAGAGGTGTTGCTACAACTATGCGAATCTCGTTTAGACAATGTTGTTTACCGAATGGGTATTGCCCCATCTCGTAGAGCTGCTCGCCAGTTGGTTTCTCACCGTCATATCACTGTTAATGGTGACGTGGTAAACATTCCTTCTTACTCTCTAAGAGCTGGAGATGTGGTTGGTGTGCGCGAAAAATCAAAGTCTCTTCAAAGCATTTCCGATGCTTTAGCTGCTAGCAGCACCGTATACGAGTGGATTACTTGGAACTCCGAGAAAAAGGAGGGAACTTTTGTAGCAGTACCAGAAAGACTTCAGATTCCTGAGAACATCAAGGAGCAACTGATTGTCGAGTTATACTCTAAATAATAACAACACCGATTCTATTATGGCATTACTAAATTTTCAGAAACCCGATAAAGTAATAATGGTAGATTCAACCGACTTCGAGGGGAAATTTGAATTTCGCCCTCTGGAGCCTGGGTATGGATTAACCGTCGGGAATGCGCTGAGAAGAGTTTTGCTGGCATCTCTTGAAGGGTACGCCATCACAACTGTACGCAGCGATAAAGCCGAGCACGAATTCTCAGTGATTGAGGGTGTTGTGGAAGATGTGACCGAAATGATCCTGAACTTAAAGCAGGTTCGTTTCAAACGTCAGATTGATGACGTAAATGAAGAAACTGTTTCAGTTACTGTAGGAGGCAAGGATCAATTGACCGCTGGTGATTTTCAGAAATATATTTCCGGATTTCAAGTGCTTAATCCAGACCTTGTAATTTGCAATATGGACCCTAAGGTAAGCTTTAATCTTGAGCTTGTGATTGAAAAGGGTCGCGGGTATGTTCCTGCAGAAGAGAACAAGAAGAGCAATGCACCTCTTGGCAGTATTTCGGTAGATTCAATTTTTACTCCGGTTCGCAATGTTAAATACAGCATTGAAAATTACCGTGTAGAACAAAAAACGGATTACGAGAAATTAGTGCTCGAGATAGCTACAGATGGTTCTATTCATCCTAAAGAGGCACTTACCGAGGCTGCGAAAGTATTGATACACCACTTTATGTTATTCTCCGATGAGCGTATAACATTAGAGGCAGACGAAATAGCGCAAACTGAAACCTATGATGAGGAATCGCTTCATATGCGTCAGTTGTTAAAGACCAAATTGGTAGATATGGATCTGTCTGTGCGGGCTTTAAATTGCCTAAAGGCAGCCGAGGTTGATACGCTTGGAGACTTGGTATCCTTCAATAAGAATGATTTAATGAAATTCCGAAATTTTGGAAAGAAATCGCTCACGGAATTGGAGGAGTTGGTTATTAATAAAGGTCTGAGTTTTGGAATGGACCTTTCAAAATATAAATTGGATAAAGATTAAGTAGTAGGCCTTAGGCACACTGCTAAACTATAGTAACGATGAGACACGGAAAGAAAGTCAATCACCTAGGAAGAACATCGGCGCACCGAAAGGCTATGCTAGCCAATATGGCATGTTCTCTTATTGAACATAAGCGTATCAATACCACAGTGGCTAAAGCCAAAGCGCTAAAGCAATTTATTGAGCCGCTGATTACCAAATCAAAATCAGAGAACAACCAATCTGCCGAAAAAGGGATGCACAACCGCAGGATTGTTTTTAGTAACCTGCGCAATAAGCATGCAGTAACCGAATTATTTGGGGCTGTAGCTGAGAAAATTGCAGCCCGTCCCGGAGGATATACCCGAATCATTAAATTGGGAAATCGTTTAGGTGACAATGCGGATATGGCGATGATTGAGCTCGTAGATTTCAATGAAATTTACAATGCCGGGAAACCTGCTAAAAAATCTACGCGTCGTAGTCGCAGAGGTAAAGGTAAAGACGAGCAGGTTGCTCCTGAAGCTAAGCCAGCAGCAGCCAAAGCAACTGCCAAAGCCAATGAGGCGGCCACTGAAGCTCAAGAAGATATTCAAACGAATGAAGCAGAATCCTGAATCATTGGTTTTGAAAAGTTATAAAGAAGGAAAGGATAGTCAGTAAAGGCTATCCTTTTTTTTGTGTTATTTTGTCTATAATTTTATAAATACCTTGTTTTAATGAAATATCAAGCCAGAAGAAAAGCGTTGATTTTATTGGCAGATGGTACCATTTTCTACGGTAAATCTGTGGGTGACCAAGAAGGTACGGCCTTTGGAGAGGTCTGCTTTAACACGGGAATGACCGGCTATCAGGAAATTTTTACCGACCCGTCCTATTTTGGCCAACTTATGGTAACCACCAATGCGCACATTGGAAATTACGGAACGGCTATAGATGAAGTGGAATCGGAAAGTGTCAAAATTGCCGGGCTGATTTGTAAAAATTTCTCATACCATTACAGTCGGCCCGAGGCGGATCATAGCTTACTGGATTTTTTAAATCAAAATAATTTGTTTGCAATCTCTGATGTCGATACTCGGGCATTGGTGAGCTACATTCGCGATAATGGGGCAATGAATGCCGTTATTTCTACGCGGGTAAACGATTTAGAGGGGTTAAAACGTGAATTGGAGGCTGTTCCAAGTATGGAAGGCCTTGAGCTGGCATCCAAAGTATCGGCCAGTGTGCCATATTTTATAGGAAATCCTGATTCAAAAATACGTGTAGCTGCCTTGGATATTGGAATTAAAAAAAATATTCTAAGAAACCTGGAAAAACGTGGCGCTTACATTCAGGTATTTCCCCATAGCACGCCCTTTGAGGAAATGGCTGCCTGGAATCCCGACGGTTATTTTATATCCAATGGGCCCGGAGACCCACAGCCTTTGTTAGGTCCTATTGCTGCCGCACAGAAAATTATTACCTCGGATAAACCGCTTTTTGGTATCTGCCTTGGGCATCAGGTCATTGCTTTGGCAAATGGCGTAAGCACCTATAAAATGCATCACGGACATCGTGGAATAAATCATCCAGTAATGAATCTGCTTACAGGTAAGGGTGAAATCACTTCACAAAATCATGGATTTGCTGTAAATCGAGAAGAAACAGAACGTCATCCTGAACTAGAAATTACACACGTGCACCTGAATGATAAGACCGTTGCTGGAATTCGAATGAAGAGCAAGCGTGTTTTTTCCGTACAATACCATCCCGAGGCTAGTCCTGGTCCGCACGATGCGGAATATCTTTTTGATCAGTTTTTTGATGCAATCAAAGAAAGCACTACAAAAAACACAGTGCATTAAGATATTGTTAGGTGAGTGAAATAGGTTGAAAAATAAGATTATAAGCCTTTTGGCTTTTGTATATTTGCCGCCGGAAAAAGCAATCGAATAATTTAAGATCATGAGTATAATAGTAGATGTACACGCCAGGCAAATCCTGGATTCCCGGGGAAATCCCACGGTAGAAGTTGATGTTTGGACCGAGAATGGTGTTATGGGCCGGGCGGCAGTTCCTTCTGGAGCTTCCACCGGAGCTCACGAAGCAGTTGAGCTGCGCGATGGTGGCAAGGCCTTTATGGGCAAAGGCGTTAGTCAAGCCGTAAATAACGTCAACACGGAAATTGCCGATAAGGTAAGGGGAATGGTGGTTTTTGATCAAAACAAAATTGATCAAGCCATGATTGAACTGGACGGTACGCCCAACAAAGGCAGATTAGGAGCCAATGCGATTTTAGGGGTTTCGCTCGCAGTTGCCAAGGCAGCCGCCAATGAGCTCGGACAATCCTTATATCGCTATGTTGGCGGTGTTAGTGCAAATACCTTACCGGTTCCTATGATGAATATCATTAATGGTGGATCGCATTCAGACGCACCAATTGCGTTTCAGGAATTTATGGTTATGCCGGTAAAAGCAGAGAGCTTTGCTCATGCCATGCAAATGGGTACTGAGATATTCCACAATTTGAAAAAGGTATTACACGATCGCGGACTTAGCACAGCGGTAGGAGACGAAGGTGGATTTGCACCTACACTTGATGGAACCGAGGATGCCCTAGAGACTATTGCTTTGGCAGTTGAGAAAGCCGGATATAAAATGAAGGAAGAGGTAATGATTGCATTGGATTGTGCTTCATCTGAGTTTTATGTGGATGGTAAATATGACTATACCAAATTCGAAGGAGATAAAGGTGCCGTTCGTACCTCTGCCGAGCAAGCGGCCTATTTGGCTGAGCTGTGTGAAAAATATCCCATCATCTCCATTGAAGACGGAATGGACGAAAACGATTGGGAAGGTTGGAAATTATTAACTGAGAAGGTACAAGGAAAAGTTCAGTTAGTAGGAGACGACTTATTTGTTACTAATGTAGATAGGCTCTCTCGTGGAATTTCACAGGGAATTGCCAATTCTATTTTGATTAAGGTAAATCAAATTGGAACCTTAACAGAAACTATTGCAGCGGTAAATATGGCAAAGAATGCCGGTTATACTTCGGTAATGTCACATCGCAGCGGTGAAACGGAAGACAATACCATTGCAGACCTTGCGGTTGCGTTAAATACAGGTCAGATTAAAACCGGTTCTGCTTCGCGAAGTGACCGTATGGCCAAATACAATCAGTTGCTGCGCATTGAAGAGGAATTAGGAGAAGTGGCCTATTTTCCTGGGGTAGATGCTTTTAAAGTAAAGCAATAATTCGATGATTATCTGAACAAAAAGACCTCAATAAGTGAGGTCTTTTTTGTTTTTGGCTATATTTTTATATCGCAGCGATATTATTAAAGAGAGAAAATGCAACACTTTTTATTTGTTTCCGCCGAAAATGATGCCTTACCTGCTTGCAAAGCCGGGGGCATGGGAGACGTTGTTAGAGATGTGCCTAGACAAATTGCCGTAAAAGGCGATAGGGTACATGTGATAACGCCATCTTATGGCCGATTACATCAAAACGGCAAGTTTCTGCGGTTACTGGCTGTAAAACTCCGAGGAAGCGAGTACACATTAGAACTCTATGAGGCCAAACCAAAGAAGGAGCTTGAACACATCACGCATTACGTAATTCACCATGGTGAAATACAAGCAGGAGATATTGCCCACATCTATCACAACGATTCTAAAGAACCTTTCTTTACCGATTTTTATAAGTTTACTATTTTTTGTGCCGGAGTTGCAGAAGCACTAAAGCAACAGATGTTTGGTCCAATTCAAGTCGTGCATTTGCACGATTGGCATACCAGTATGTTGTTGTTTATAAAAGAATACCACCCAGATTATGGTAAGCTCAATTCCATTCGGTTTGTGTACAGTATTCACAACCTAGCAATTCAGGGAATACGACCTTTCGCGAATAATTATGCCTCGTTGGAACACTGGTTTCCCGGTATTACATATCCGACAGAAAGGTTAATGGATTACCGCTATCCGGATTGTATTAATCTTATGGCGGTTGGGATTAGGCTTGCAGATGCGGTACATACAGTTTCGCCATCCTATATGGAAGATATCGTGAAGCCTAGCGTGCCGCCGGAGTTTATTGGAGGAGAAGGTTTGGAGTTAGATTTGCAACAGGCCCAAGTTGCCGGCCGATTGTTTGGTATTTTAAATGGCTGTAATTATGAAAATATTCGTACAGCTGCTCGGGGGGCCATATTCAAGAATACAGTAAAGGCTTTATTTTGCTGGTTGCAAGAGGAATCTAAAAAATACAAAGCCGATTTTCTTGCCCATACCGGAGAAAAGGTGGTGGGTTATATTGAGCGTCCACCGGCCTTTATATGTTCCAGTATTGCAAGGCTCACAGAGCAAAAATTTTATTTCTTTAAAAATAATCCTGAAATCCTATCAACTATGCTGCTTAAGTTGGAGGAGGTAAATGGAATATTTATGTTGCTAGGTACAGGTGCGCCCGAATACGAAGAATTGTTTCGAAATATGAGTTATTCGCATCCAAATTTCATATTTACCAATGGGCAATCTGAAGACCTTATCGATTCTATGTATTTGGAGACGGATTTGTATATCATGCCTAGTTTATTTGAGCCTTGCGGAATAAGTCAGATGCTTTCCATGCGCAACGGCAACCCGGTTTTGGCCCATGCCACCGGGGGTTTAAAAGACACGATTGAACATCGGCAGACAGGATTTTTATTTGATGGGGAGACCTACAATCAAAAATTAGAGTCGTTTCAACTGGTTTTTAACGAGGCTCTTACCTTATATTTTGAACAACCGGAGCGCTGGCAAGCGCTGCGAACCAATGCGCGTAATATGCGCTTTACCTGGGAGAAATCGGTAGCGGAATATTACCAACAGCTCTACAGGAAATAATTCACAAAACAGTCATGTGGAAATCGGTTTTGTGAATTGTTCACGCCACTAGTTTTTCGTATTTTTACGATACTTTTTTTAAATTAAATCCAGAAAATTAATGTCTAATACTGCAAGCTTATCATACGACGGAAAAACCTATGAATTACCAGTCGTAGAGGGTACCGAAAAGGAATTGGCGATTGATATCAATAGCCTCCGTGCTGCAACGGGAATGATTACACTAGATCCAGGGTATAAGAATACCGGGTCTTGTGAAAGTGCTATTACTTTTCTGGATGGTGAAAAAGGTATATTGAGGTATCGTGGATACGCGATTGAGGAATTGGCAGAAAAGGCAGATTTTTTAGAAGTAGCCTATTTGCTGATTTTCGGTGAGTTACCTAATGAAGAACAACTGCGTCAGTTTCATGAAGACATCAAGGCCGAATCTCACGTAGATGAGGAAATGAAGAAAATCATAGACGGATTTCCAAAATCCGCGCATCCCATGGGTGTAATTGCATCCCTTACCAGTGCATTGATTGCGTTTAATCCCTCTTCTGTGAATGTGTCTTCTGAAAAGGCCATGTATCATGCGATTGTGCGGTTACTTGCTAAGTTTCCGGTATTGGTAGCTTGGACTCACAGAAAACGTGCGGGGTTACCCTTGGATTATGGAGACGATAATCTGGGTTATGTAGAGAACCTTCACAAAATGATGTTTAAGAAGCCTAATCGGGAATATCGCAAAAATGACATTGAGATTGAGGCTCTAGATAAATTGCTGATTTTGCACGCAGACCACGAGCAAAACTGTTCTACCTCTACAGTGCGAATAGTTGGCTCCTCACACGCCGGTTTGTTTGCATCCATATCTGCAGGAATTTCTGCATTGTGGGGACCACTTCACGGAGGTGCAAATCAAGCAGTACTTGAAATGCTAGAAGCCATTGCCCAAGACGATGGCGACACCAAGAAGTATATGGCAAAGGCCAAGGATAAAAATGATCCCTTTCGACTGATGGGATTTGGGCATAGGGTATATAAAAATTTTGACCCTCGTGCTCGGATCATAAAAAAAGCCGCAGACAATGTGCTCGATGCCTTAGGGAAAGAGGACCCCATATTGGATATTGCTAAAGGATTAGAAAGGGAAGCCCTGGAAGATCCGTATTTTGTAGATCGTAAACTCTATCCCAATGTTGATTTTTACTCTGGAATTATCTATCGTGCGTTGGGCATTCCTGTAGAAATGTTTACTGTAATGTTCGCTATGGGTAGATTACCCGGGTGGATTGCACAATGGCGAGAAATGCGATTAAAATCAGAACCCATAGGCAGACCGCGTCAGGTGTATGTTGGCGAGAATCTCAGGCCCTTTAAATCGTTGAACGAACGATAGTTCTTAAAAGGAAAATACAAAGGGTATTCAAATTTAGGATACCCTTTTTTATGGATTAAAATCACAGCCGTATGTTGGATTTGCAAATTAAGGATGAAACTTCGGTTTTAGAGGCGGTGGTATTAGGAACGGCAAAAGACAATGGCCAAATGCCAAGTCCGGAAGAAGCCTATGATCCCAAATCCCTAGAATTTATCTTAGCGGGTACTTATCCGGTGGAATCGGATATGATTCGTGAACTAGAAGCTTTTGAAGCAGTATTGCTAAAACATAACGTTCGAGTTTTTAGGCCCGAGGTAATTCCGGGTTGTAATCAAATATTCTCGAGGGACATAGCCTTTGTTATCGACAACAAAATGGTTAAGGCCAATATTCTGCCAGATCGGGAGCGCGAATTTGAAGCCATAGTCCACGTTTTGGACCAAATAGCTCCCAATCAGCTTTTGATACCTCCGGCCGAGGTTCATATTGAAGGAGGAGATGTAATGCCATGGGACGACTATTTGTTTATTGGTACCTATACAAAACCGGATTATGCGGATTATATAACCGCCCGAACCAACAAGGAGGCGGTAGACTATTTGACCCTTCAATTTCCCAATCGCAAGATTAAAGCTTTTGAATTGAGAAAATCCAACACAGATCCGCGACGGAATGCCTTACATCTGGATTGTTGTTTTCAGCCTGTAGGCTGTAATTTAGCTATTTTGCATCGGGAGAGTTTTTTAGATTCGAAAGATGTAGATTGGATACTTTCTTATTTTGGAGCTTCAAATGTTTTTGAAATAGATACGGAAGAAATGTATCGTATGAATTCTAATGTTTTTTCTATAGCACCAAATATTGTTGTTTCCGAACAAAGTTTTTATCGCTTAAATTCATGGCTAAGAGAAAGGGGTATAACAGTAGAAGAAATTGCCTTTGGAGAGGTGGGCAAGCAAGGCGGTTTATTACGCTGTAGCACGCTCCCTTTGCGCAGAGGATAACATGTTTTACTCAGCATAAACATGCAAGCGTAAAATTAACCGGGAATTTCACAGAAATCTGGGGATTTTTTGGGTGTAATGGAAACTATTATGTCTTTTAAAGTAACATCGCAGCAAATGCAAATCACCAATACGGTCTTAATGATTCGGCCGGTGCAATTTCGAAAAAACGAAGAGACTGCCGTAAATAATTATTTTCAGGAGGATCTTATCCTGCAACAGTCGGTTATCAATCAAAAGGCACAAGCTGAATTTGACGGATTGGTTCAAGTCCTTATTGGTGCCGGTGTTCGTGTTGTTGTGGTAAATGACTCCCCAGAGCCCAACACTCCAGACTCCATATTTCCCAATAATTGGGTGTCGTTTCACCAAGACGGAACCGTTGTGCTGTACCCTATGTTTGCGGAGAATAGGAGAAAAGAGCGGCGCGAAGATATTTTAGAAATCCTCGAAGACACGGGTTTCGAAATTCGAGAGGTTATGGACTATACCGGAGCAGAAGATGAAGGTGTGTTTCTAGAGGGTACTGGGAGCTTGCTCCTGGATCGGGAACATGGCATTGCTTATTGTGCAATATCCGAACGGGCAGACGAAGAATTGTTCATCGAATTCTGTGAAGATTTTGATATGGCTCCCGTTATCTTTACTGCTAATCAGTCGGTTCAAGGAAAGCGTCTGCCCATCTATCACACGAACGTAATGATGTGTCTCGCAGAAACTTTTGCAGTCATTTGTCTCTCGTGCATAGACGATAAAAAAGAACGTAAACAGGTGTTACACCATTTAAAATCCAGTGGCAAGGAAATTATTGAGATCTCAGAACAACAGATGCACCAATTTGCAGGAAATATGCTTCAGATCCTGGGGCATAATGGGGAGCGACTTTTGGTGATGAGTCAGGCAGCAAGAAATTCGCTAACTGCCAAACAGGTGGCTGGCATCGAAAAAACTTCCCGTATCATTTCCAGTCCGTTAGATACCATTGAAACTTGTGGAGGGGGAAGTGCGCGCTGTATGCTCGCAGAGGTGTTTTTGCCTAGATCAGTTAAGGAGTAGCGTCCCAATTTGAGTCCATCAAGGTTCCCCAATATGTCGAATCATACCCCCAAAGATGAAAAAATGAAAAGGCAATACACTGTACCAGTACAGTCGGCCTTTTAAGCCCCTGGGCCTAAAGATGGCCTTTTGGTGCAGTACCTGGTTTTCGTCTAAATGGAATTCGAGCCAAGCTTCGCCGGGCAGCTTCATTTCTGCAAAAAGCAAGAGTCGTCCACCTTCACGGTCTGCTACAAGAACGCGCCAAAAATCTAAAGCATCTCCTGGGTACAAACGATCGGGATGTGTTCGACCCCGTCTCAGGCCAACACCACCTGCTAGTTTATCCAAAAAGCCGCGAAATTTCCAGAGAAAATTCATATGGTACCAACCTGTTTCTCCTCCAATTTTCCAAATGCGATCTAAAACTTGCTCCCGGTTTGCAATGGGGAGCATTCTGAAATCGGTAAGGACCCCATAACGCGGCACCTGAATATACTTCACCAGATTCTGATCGAACCTACCACTTACAAGACTGTCTTTCCAACTGCTAATAACGGTATTCTGTTCAATCATTTTAAAAGCCATATCAATAGCTTCTTCATAACTGTGAACCGGAATTTGAAGTAACTGCACCAGTTTATTGTCTTTTGCAACCACCTCCATTTTCATGCTGTCTACCAGATTTACTGCCAGTTTATAGGTAGTTGAGGTTACAAAATACAACCAAAAGGACGAGAGTCTGGGGGTCATAATCGGAACCGTAATGATTCGGTTGCGAAAGCCTCTTACGTGGGCATAACGTTGCAGCATTTCTTTATAGGTAAGAATGTCTGCCCCTCCAATATCAAAAGATTGATTATAGGTTTCCTGACGTTCAATAACTCCTGTAAGGCAAGAGATTACATCACGAATCCCGATGGGTTGTGTCTTGGTTAGTACCCATTTGGGAGTAATCATTACCGGTAATTTTTCGCAAAGGTCCCGGATAATTTCAAACGATGAGCTGCCAGATCCCACTATAATTCCTGCTCGTAATACGGTTAGATTAAAGGGGCCTTTGTAGAGAATGTCCTCTACATTTTTTCTGGATTCGAGATGACGAGACAATTTGGTCTCATTTACAATACCGCTTAGATAAATAACCTGTATGGGATTGACCCAGGCCATATATTGATTAAAATGGCGGGCAACAATTGCTTCCTGCAAATCAAAGTCTTTGGTAGAGTTGCTCATGGAATGCAATAAGAAATAGACAATATCCACATCCGTTGGAAGTATGCCGGCCTTGGGCTCGTCCATAAAGTCAATCTCTATTATGCTAATTTTTTGCCGTATTTCTGCATCTACAGACAATCGGTTGCGATCCCGAACTGCGCATACTACATCATGACCGGCATCTAATAAAACGGGTAGCAGGCGCATGCCTATGTATCCGTTGGCACCTGTAATCAGTATTTTCAATCGAAAAGGTTTATCTCAAATTAATTATTCCGGTCCGGTATTGTTTGCTGCGGCTTTTAGGCCAAGTAATCGTACCACAAACTTTTGTGTGGCCCTAGTATCAATAGACAAACGCAAAAAATGATGTTCCATATGTAACGTACATACCCCTAAATCTCCTTTGAGAAGACTCAACTTGTAATAGGGAATAACCAATGCGTAACTTTCCAGCAGGCTGCGAAAGCCAACAATGATTCCTCCAGGGCGTATCTCAACATTACAACGATTACGATTCTGGTCTAAAATAAGAAGATTTCGAATTTCTAAACTACTTTCTAGAATATCGAAAGGCGGGGATCCTGTACCTCCGATTTGCAGTCTTTCAAGGAGTGTATAGGGTTTTCCGACAAGGGCATCAATCTTTCTCGAAATTTCCAGACTATGATAAGATGTGTTAACGAGCATGTAAGCGGAATTTGCCAGTATAAAATTAGCCAATTGCCTTGATTATATAGAAATGAAACCAAAAGCAGGAAATACGTAATTTTGCAACTTGAAATTGATAAAAATGACCTTGCAATCCCTAATTACAAATAAGGTAAAAGAAGCATTTGCGGACCTTTACCATCAAGAACTTAATGCCGTAGAGTTACAGCCCACTAAAAAGGAGTTCGATGGAGATATTACCGTGGTGATTTTTCCTATGCTCCGTTTGGTGAAAAGCAAACCGGAAGCCATTGGAGAAGCAATTGGGCATTATCTGGTTCGAGTGGTTTCGGAAGTGAAGGCTTTTAATGTAATTAAAGGGTTTTTGAACCTGGAAATCAGTGATGCGTACTACCTCCGTTTTTTTGATACCATTAGAAATAATCAAGATTACGGCTTTGAGCCCAAGGGGTCTAAAGGCGCTATTATGGTTGAGTATTCCTCACCCAATACCAATAAACCGCTGCATCTTGGGCATATAAGGAATAACCTTTTGGGTTTTTCGGTAGCTAAAATTTTAGAGGCGGCCGGACATACGGTTTATAAAACTCAAATTATCAACGATAGGGGCATTCATATATGTAAAAGTATGCTTGCCTGGCAGTTGTTTGGAAATGGAGAAACTCCTGAGAGCAGTGGCCTAAAAGGAGATAAGTTAGTTGGCAAATACTATGTGGCATTTGACCGGGCCTATAAGCAGGAGGTAGAGGAATTGGTTGCCAACGGAATGGATCCGCAGCAAGCCGAGCGCGAAGCACCTATATTTAAATTGGCTCAAGATTTATTATTGCGTTGGGAGGCAGGTGATCAAGAGGTGGTTGCCCTTTGGAAGCGAATGAATGCTTGGGTATATAGTGGATTTGAAGAAACCTACACCAATATTGGAGTGAATTTCGACAAACTCTATTATGAGAGCGATACCTACCTTTTAGGAAAAGAAGTGGTTGCCGATGGATTGGCAAAAGGGGTTTTTTATCGTAAGCCGGATAGCAGTGTTTGGATAGATCTCACGGAAGATGGGCTAGATGAAAAAATAGTGCTCCGTTCCGACGGAACGGCAGTATATATGACACAGGATATTGGTACGGCAATTCAACGGGTAAAGGATTTTCCGGACATTTCGGGCATGGTATATACCGTAGGTAATGAGCAGGATTATCATTTTAAGGTGCTGTTTCTTATCTTAAAAAAATTGGGATATACCTGGGCGCAGCAATTATTTCACCTCAGTTATGGAATGGTAGACTTGCCTTCCGGAAAAATGAAAAGTAGGGAAGGTACCGTGGTAGATGCAGATGATTTGATGATTGAAATGGATGCCACGGCTAGGAGTATTTCTGAATCCAGTGGCAAACTCGAGGGGTATTCTGAAGCAGAAAAGTCCGAATTGTATCACAAAATAGGCCTTGGTGCCCTTAAATATTATATACTTAAGGTAGATCCTCGCAAACGTATGTTGTTTAATCCTGAGGAATCGGTCGATTTTCAAGGAAATACTGGCTCGTTTATTCAATATACCTATGCGCGCATTCAGTCCATTCTAAGGCGTGCAGATTTTGATTGGGATGGGCCCACTTCGGGCTTGGAAATTGGTGAGATACACCCCAAAGAGAAACAACTAATAAAGGATTTAGAGCAGTTTCCGTCGATAATTTCGGAAGCTGCAGCGCAATATAGTCCTGCATTAATTGCAAATTATGCCTACGATTTGGTGAAAAATTTCAACTCACTTTATCAACAAGTATCTATTTTAGGTGAGCATGTGCTTGCGAATAAAATTTTTAGAATACGGCTTGCTCATAAAGTGGGAGCGGTTATCGCGTCTGCTATGGCCCTATTGGGTATAGAGGTCCCGGAACGTATGTGATTTCCAATGCTCGAGCCACTCTTTTCGGTTCCTTATACTTTGGGTATCGTTCAACATTAAAAGGCCCCCGAATCGGGGGCCTTTTTAAAGAAGTCAAAATTGAAAGGGGAAGAATTATTCTGACTGAGATGTAGCTAAGTTGTAGACTACCAAACCAAAGCCAATTTTGTTTACGGCATCGCCAATGTTGTAAATTACATCCATATCTAAACCGCTGAACCATCCTTCGTACCATCCTGGAGTGCCAGCCATATAACCTAGAGGATAAATAGCCCAGCCTACCAAAACAAACCAGCATAAGGTTTTGTGAGCTGCCAAAACGTTTCCGCCTGCTCCCTCTGCAAGTTTTTTGGCCTCACCCATCCAGATCATATACACGATTGCGAAATAAGCCAATCCGGAAATGAGTCCCCACAACCAAGCTTGATCCCGAGCTACGGCTTCGCCCCAATATCCGGTTACCAACATAATTACGGATAAGGCTATGAGTTTCCACATTAGTGATTTCTTTGCTCCGGCTACTTTAAGAATCAAAAAGAATTCTACGCACATTAGCGGTACAGTAAGAACCCAATCTACATACCTAAAGAATGTGGGTGATTCCATATTGGTTGCCCAATAATCCCGCATGTACCAGTAGTGTACTGCGGCAATAAATGTAATTAATCCAGAAACCAGTACAGATGTACGCCATTTGCGATCGAACTGGTTCATAGATAAAAAGAAGAAGGCGGAAGCCGCCATCATGGCCATACAACCTACAAAAAAGGTAAAGCCTACGTAGTCGTTGGCAGCCATTTTGGCTACCAGGGGAAGGTTTGTAAATAAGGTCAACATAATTTGTTTTGTTAAAGTGTTTAAGTAAAAATAAAAAAAATTAAACAAAATAAAACAACATATGTGTTAAAATTTTAAATTTGATATACTTAAAATATTAAAAAAACTTTAAGTGCGTAATTATTTAATACCTGCAACCTTTTTTTGCCTTTGGCTAACCGGATTTTCAAGTGACCGGTTTGAACAAGTTTTGGCCTTGCTGTTTATTTTTAGTTTCGGAATTCTACACGGGGCAAATGATTTGTTCCTTTTACAAAAAATGGTTAATAATTCAGTTGCGGTATCGCTTAAGAACTTGCTGATTCTTTATATTTCTTTTGTTTTTGGCACCGGTATATTTTTTTACCTATTTCCTTCATTTGCGCTATGGGGATTTATTATTTATAGCGCCTACCATTTTGGAGAGCAGCATTGGGAGCTGCACCTTCCGCAGTATTTGTTGGGAAAGAAATTCTTTTATTTTACCTACGGGCTTTTAATATTATGTCTGTTATTTAGTTTTCATGGTTCCAAAGTTGTATCCGTTATAGGTGAAATAGGAAGTTATACTCCAGATCCTTCTGTGTTTTCCTATCTTACAATAATATTAAGTATTGTGGTGGGTGCTTATATGTGGTTTTTATTCCCAAAAAATATGCGCTTAAGTTCAATACCCATAGAAATTGTTATGCTAGCTACCTTGGGAATTGTATTTAAAACGGCTAGTTTGTTGTGGGCCTTTGCAATTTATTTTATTCTTTGGCATGCGTTGCCCTCCCTAAAGGATCAATTGCACATGTTGTATGGAAAGGCGAATCGGGAAAACGGAATTAAGTATTTGGGATCTGCAACAATGTATTGGGTTGCTTCTTTGATTGGATTAACTGTGATGTATTTGGTGTTTCGTAATCCTAAATATGGATTTCTACCAATCTTCTTTTCTTTTTTGGCGGCAATTACTTTTCCACATGTCTTGGTTATGAGTCGCTTTTTTAAGCGTTTATCAGGTGGTGACCCATCCTAAGTCAATATAGACACGAGTTAACATGTGTCTGTACAATCGATCTTGTTGCCAATATACCCACAAATATGACGGTACAACACCTAAAAAATTCATGAAATTCTGGTCTTGAGGTTTTTCTGAGCCCAGCAAAATGAAAAAGGCATTCTCTAGTTGCTTGCAATTTTGGAAAATCCCAAAAAAACCGGCCAACGAAAGACTACACAAGAAAATGAGGTATCCGGAATACAGGGTAAAGAATGATCCCACAAATAACAGGACAAACATCACATAAATGAAAAGAGCCATACGTGCCTGTTGTCTGTATTGGATGAATTGAAGCAGTGCCCTGTGTATTACTTTTGAGCCTGGGTTGTTGTTTTGCTTACTGCTATGAAATGCCCTATCCCTAGCAATTCCATACAGCTCGGAAATGGAAAGTGGATATAAAATAGTGACAGGGCGAAGCAACATTCGGTTTGAAAGAAAATTCTTCCGAAATTTAGAAAAAAGTCTACGGTGCTTATAGGAACATAGGTTAAATGACTTAATTATTCGGTTAACGGTTAGGTATTTGTTTCTTGGAAGTGATTGTGAAGATCCGTATAGACCAAACAACCAAGGAGAGTTTATCGTGGAATTTAAGTGGCGGGTTGTATTGTTGCAACTTTGCTAGAAATTTAAAGCCCAAAATGAAAATCAGAACAATCCGGTGATGTTTCCATTGATATCAATATCAATTTTTTCTGAGGCAGGTTGGCCGGGCAAACCAGGCATACGAAGCATATTTCCTGCAATGGGTATAATAAATCCAGCGCCGGCAGCAATTTCAAATTCACGAATATGAATGTCAAAGTTTTCGGGTTGTCCAAGCAGTTTTTCGTCGTCACTTAGGCTCTTTTGGGTTTTGGCTATGCATACAGGAAGATATTCCAGCTCTAGTGTGGCTATTTTCCGTAATTGTATTTTGGCCTTGCTAGAAAAGACCACCCCTTTGGCTCCGTATATGGTTTTACAAATTTTTTCAATCTTTAATTCGGGTCCATCTTCAAGAAGGTAGGTAGGCGAAAAGTTTTTATGGCATGTGTTGACGGCATTCACCACCAACTTGGCTAACCCTTTGCAACCGTTACTGCCTTTGGCCCATCCTTCATTTACCGCAATAGAAACCCCTTTTTCCGTACAGTAGTTTATCAAAAGCCGGCGCTCTGCCTCGGTGTCTTTCGGAAAACTGTTTATGGCGACTACTACCGGAATACCGAAGCTTTTTAAACTTTCAAGGTGGCGGTCAAGATTGGGAATGCCTGCCTTTAGGGCTGTTAGGTCTTCCTCTTCCAATTGATTAAGTGGTTTGCCTCCGTGGTACTTTAAGGCTCTTATGGTGGCAACAAGAACAACGGCCTTTGGAGAAATACCGGCATATCGACACTTAATATTCATAAATTTTTCGGCCCCGAGATCGGAGCCAAAACCGGCTTCGGTAACCACATAGTCTGCAAGGCTCATACCCATTTTGGTGGCGATTACAGAATTTGTGCCCTGTGCAATATTGGCAAAAGGTCCGCCGTGAATGAGTGCAGGATTACCTTCCAGACTCTGAACAAGATTGGGTTTTATGGCGTCTTTAAGTAAGACCGCCATGGCGCCTTCGGCCTTAAGGTCTCGGGCATAAACTGGCTTTCCCTCATGGGTATCGCCAATATAGATGTTTCCCAATTTCGTTTTCAGGTCTTCAAAATTTTCACTCAGGCATAAAATGGCCATAACCTCAGAAGCCGCAGTTATGTTAAAACCGGTCTCGCGTGGAAAGCCTCCGGCTTTGCCTCCAAGACCGGAAATAATATCCCTTAGACTGCGGTCATTCATATCAATACAGCGTTTCCAAACGACAGACCTGGGATCAATACCCAGATTTTCCGTTTTAGATTGAATATTGTTGTCAATTAAAGCTGCGAGTAAGTTGTTGGCCTTTTCAATGGCACTAAAGTCTCCCGTAAAGTGAAGATTAATGTCAACCATGGGAATCACCTGACTCCATCCGCCTCCAGCGGCACCGCCCTTGATTCCGAAAACCGGCCCCAAACTGGGTTCCCGGATTACCGTAATGGCTCGTTTTCCAATTTTATTCAGACCATCTCCCAATCCGATGGAGGTTGTTGTTTTTCCTTCTCCCGCCGGTGTCGGAGTAATCGCAGTAACCAAGATCAAATTGGATTGTATCAGCCGATCCTGATTTATGATATGCAGGGGAAGCTTTGCCTTGTCTTTTCCGTAAAATTCAAGGATATCTGTTTCCAGGTTCAGCTTCGCTGCAACTTGTGCAATAGGTAAGGGGATAACATTTTGTGAGATTTCAAGATCGGTCATGCTATGAATAAATTTCGATTAAGTTACGGATTTTGGTATGTATAATAAAGATGGTGCGCAATGCGGCCAAAAACCCCAACCGACTTGATTTCGGTTGGGGTTTTTGGTTAAAAATGAGCATTTAGCGAAAGGATAAAATTTCTTCCCGCACCCGATATTCCGGAGCTATAGGGTCGATATCGCTGATCCGTAATATTTTCAAGACCGGCTCCCAGTTCAAAAGTGTTACTGATCTGGTATTGCGTCTTGAGGTTTATGGTGTTCCAGGCCGGAGCGTAATTATTTCCCTGCGGATCTTGGGCGTAAATTTCGGTTTTGGCTCTTTCTTCTGCCGGCAATTGGTCTGCCCGCATTTTACCCTGAAACTGGCTGTTTAGCTGAATTTCCAGTTTTTTGGCAACGTAGGTTAAGCGACTTATTCCGAAAAACGGGGCCGCATGTCGGGCCGGACTTACACTGCCATCGTCAAGCTCTTCCTCTCCTTTTTGCCAGTTGAGGTCTGAAGAAAATCCAAATCCCTTCGGAAGTTTAATTTCTATTCCTGCCTGGACACCGTGTATTTTGGCCAATGCGGCATTTTGAATGGCCTGAACTTTGCTCATGCTTCCGTCATACATAATACTGTCCAGGCCTGCCAATTTATAATCCCGACGGACCATGGCATTCTCCAATAGCGTATAGTAGCCGGATAATTCAATTTTCACCCTTTCCGAAACCTTGTGAGCGATTCCTAAATCGGCATTCCAGGCGTATTCCGCTTTTAGATTTGGATTGGGTACCGTCACCGATCCGGGTTCCGAATCAAATACCTTACCAATGTCATCCACGTTTGGAGCTCGGAAGGCAGTTCCTAAATTGGCTTTTAAAACCCACTGTTTATGGGGTCGGTATACAGTACCTATATGACCTGTAAGCGAACCGTCGGCGATTTTAGCCTTAGTAAATGGAAAAGGATAAAATTCAGTATTGTTGCTAAAATTGGCATCCAATGCAAATAAATTGTATCGGATTCCACTCTGAAGATTCCATTTTTCATTGAATTGAAATTCCTTACTGAAGTATGCGGCTATTGAGTTCCATACCGAAACCGGATATCGGGAAGGTCCTAAATTAGCCGATCCTGTAAGTATATCTCGTGTTTCTCCTTTAGACAGGACATCATTTTGTACCCATTCCAATCCGTAAAACAAGTTGTTTCCGGAGGTTCCCGATTTCTGAAAATCGAGATTCACGGAATAGGCAGTAACATTTTCGGTTTGAATTTCACGATTCGGGTTGTTCAGGTTTCGACTTATCCGGCTCTCGGTAAATTCCTGCTGAGCCAATCTCAATACCAACTGATCGTATAATTTACTATGGCTCGAGTGGGCGGCCGATACATTGTGCATAAGCCACTTCTGTGGGCCGTAATCCCATTCTGCGTAACGGGCGGTTCCGTTACGTTGTCGGTTGTGCCGGTCATACCGCCCGTATGGCGAGGTTTCGGAATAGTGAAAACCGTATTGTAAATCCCAGTTTTCTCCCGGTTTAAACCGAACTTTCTGCATCAGATTTACCTGTGAATAGCCCGTGGGGATCTGAAGTAGAGGATCGTTTTGCTGAATTACAACATCTTCATTTTGAATTCGTTGAACATAATAATCCTTAATATAGGCCTCTGGGCCTCGGCTTCCCTGTTTCAGATCATCATAATTCCAGGAACTGAAGCTCGTAACCAAAGCCCATTTCTCCCAACCGGCCCTAACATCCAAGTGCCCTGTTTTTTCCTGATTTGCAGAAGAAAATCGGGTAAAAGTACGTCCGAAAAGTAACGGTTTTTTTTCCTGTGAAAAAGTTGGGGTAATCGTTTGAAAGCTCATAACCCCACCAATAGCATCGCTTCCGTAAATTACGGAGCCCGGGCCAAAAAGCACTTCGGTGCTTTCCGTGGCGAAGGGATCCAGATTAATTACATTCTGAATATTTCCCCCTCTAAAAATGGCGGTATTCATGCGTACCCCGTCTACGGTGTAGATGAGCCTGTTGGTGGCAAAACCCCGAATCATGGGGCTACCGCCTCCCTGCTGGCTTTTTTGAATAAAAACTTTTCCGGAAATACCGAGTAAGTCTGCTGCCGTTTGTGGGTTTTGCAAGGCAACCTCCTTTGGTGTGATGGTGGTAATGGACGACGGTAACACCAGCTTGGATTGCCTCCATCGGGTGGCCGAAATAACAACTTCGTCCAGTTCTAAACCGGCTGAATTCATTAAAATAGTAAAATTAGCATCAGCGATTTCCCGGTAAGATAGGGTCAGGGTATGGTATCCGATATAGCGGATTTCCACGGGTGCAGTTTGCGAAAAGCTAGACAAATCTGCCTTGCCCACTGCATTCGTAATTACAGAGGTCTTGGGGTTTTTACTGGTAAAAGTAACGCCTATAAGGGGAGCTCCGGATTCTGCATCCTGAACCAATACGGTTTGCCCCCATGTAAATAGATGTCCAACCATAAAAACCCCTATTAAAAATAGGATTCTCATTAGTAGACTTTAATAAATAGACAAAAACTAAGATGTGAGCCCATCCCGGAGGATTTAGAGCGGGCTAATTTGCAACAATGTTGCACTTAAAAGGTTTATGCCCATTTTGGAGGAGAATACGGAATAACCGGATCGGGATTCCGATAGTGAATTACAACAAAATGACAGTGAAGCTGCCCCGCGTTAAAGTTTTGGAAAGTCCAGTGCGAAGTGTTTTTAAAAAACAGGGATTTAAAATACACTACCAATTTGCCACTTTGTTCCCGAGGTTTTGGACTACTGTTAAAGAGTTCTGCAGTCCGGTTTCTTAGCTCCTTATTTAAAGAACTCTCTTCTTTGTCGGGCCAACACCAGTAATAATAACGATTGTCCTTTTGTTCCGACCGGACAACGTCATACATGTTACCACGATATTCAAATTCGTCATGGCGCTCCCACCTTACCAGGTTTATCATCTCCTGTTCGGAAAAGGAAAAAAGGACCAAATCTTCAGGATTTACCCCTTTCATAAGCTTAGATTTGACCTCCCGTCTTATTGACGTTCGCTGCGCATAATACCAACTGCCAACCCACACAGGTGGGGAAAACAGGACAATTATTAGGCCAAAGGCTATGAGCGATTTGTAGATCACGTTCTGAAAAAATCCGAGGCTTGATTTCCGAAAGGTAAGTATTCCGAGGGTATTGGTCAAATAATACTTCTGCCTGACTTTTTCAGAAGGATTCACTACAATTCATGAGACGGTAGATTCGTGCAAATTGACTAAATTCGAAGGATGTATAGATTATAGTTTGCACATTCATCAAATACTTGCTCTATGATTCAGCCGTGGTTGATTTTCGAAGATGGTAAAGCGGCAATTGATTTTTACCAAGAGGCCTTTGGGGCTGTGGTTATTTATCAAATGGAGCCTGTTTCCGGTGAATTTATCGCCAGAATGTCTATGGCAGGTTCACAATTTTGGGTTTCCGGAGGTGGTCCTGCGTGTCCCGAAATAAGCAAGCATATTCGGATGGTTGTAAATGTGTCCAATCCTGAGGAATACTTGGAAAAAGCAATCCGTGCAGGCGCTAAATTGATTTTTCCCATGCAGCTCGATCACGGTTGGCAATCCGGAAAAGTCATGGATCCCTTTGGACATCACTGGGAGTTTGGTCAGGAACTTTATTAGTATCTGAATCCTACCCTAATAAAAATTGTTACCGACAAAAGTTATGAAGCCCACCGTTTTTTTCTGGATTTTAGCGATGTTAATGGTTTTAGTTTCATTTGTGGTAGGAGATCTGACCGGTTTTGTAAATCTATACGATACGCATGTTGCCGTTGCTCAAAAGGATATGGCAATTTGGGCTGGTTTGATTTTCTTTTTGGTTGGTTTAACGTATTGGATGGCTTCAAAGAGGCATCGTCTCCCCTCCACCAAAAGACTGCGACTTCACATTTGGTTTTCCCTGGCCGGCCCCCTGAGTACGATTCCGGTTATGCTCTTTAGTCGCAATATTGTATATCCGATTACCGATTTAATCCAATATGCGGAAGACATGCAGTTTAACGATCGCTTGCTGCTAATTTGTTTCGGTTTGTGGTTAATAACACTACTGTCCCAGCTTATTTTTACGCTTTTGTTATTTCGAACCTCCTCGTCCAAAAAGTAGGATCATTCCTGTAATGATTCGGATTGAGGCCCAATTTTTGGATGACCTTTCATAACCGGAACTTCGAATTGCTTCACTGTTTGGTTATTGCAGTGTGGAAGACTAAATTGAAATAAAGGGAGGGGTTTGGACCCCATCCAAAAACCGGTCAAATTCCGGATTACTCCACATTGATTTTTATGGTCAGGACTTTGTACCTTTGTACCAGCTGAAAAACAGCAAAATTATGTTTGAAAATTTAAGCGATAAACTCGATCGGGCGCTTCACGTGCTCAAAGGCCGTGGACAGATTACAGAAATAAACGTTGCCGAAACCACCAAGGAAATCAGGCGGGCGCTGCTCGATGCCGACGTAAATTATAAAATTGCCAAGGATTTTACGAATCGGGTCAAGGATAAGGCAATAGGGCAAAACGTATTAAGCACGCTTCAGCCCGGCCAGTTAATGGTGAAAATCGTAAAAGATGAGCTCACCGAACTCATGGGTGGTGAAGCTACCGGAATTAATCTATCCGGAAACCCTACCGTAATTTTGATGTCCGGTTTACAAGGATCCGGTAAAACCACATTTTCGGGCAAACTGGCCAATTACCTTAAAACCAAAAAAAGTAGAAATCCGTTATTGGTAGCCTGTGATGTGTATCGGCCCGCAGCAATTGATCAGCTTAACGTGGTTGGCGAACAAATTGGCGTACCGGTTTATTCGGATGTAAATACCAAAGACCCTGTAGCACTGGCAAAGGCCGGAATTGCACATGCCAAGGCTCAGGGGCATAATGTGGTAATTATAGATACCGCCGGTCGTTTGGCAGTCGATCAGCAAATGATGGATGAAATAGCGCAAATCCGCAAGGCTGTAAATCCGCAAGAGGTGCTCTTTGTTGTAGACTCCATGACCGGACAAGATGCTGTGAATACAGCCAAGGCATTTAACGATGTTTTGAATTTTGACGGAGTCGTGCTTACAAAACTAGACGGTGACACCCGCGGGGGAGCGGCATTGTCAATTAGATCCGTAGTTAATAAACCGATTAAGTTTATCGGTACCGGAGAAAAAATGGATGCCTTAGATGTGTTTCATCCCGGGCGAATGGCAGAGCGAATTCTGGGCATGGGAGATGTTATATCCCTTGTAGAACGAGCACAGGAACAATTCGATGAAGAACAAGCTCGTCGTATTCAAAAGAAAATCGCGAAAAATACTTTCGGTTTTGACGATTTTCTAAGTCAGATTCATCAAATTAAGAAAATGGGAAGCATGAAGGACCTTATGGGAATGATTCCCGGGGCCGGAAAAGCACTTAAAGGTCTAGACATCGATGACGATGCGTTTAAACATATCGAGGCAATAATATACGCTATGACCCCCCAAGAGCGGTCTACGCCTTCTTTGTTGGATGCACGTCGGAAAAAACGTATTGCAGATGGCAGTGGAACCAGTTTGCAACAAGTTAATCAGCTGTTAAAGCAATTTGACCAAATGGGGAAAATGATGAAAATGATGCAAGGTGGGGGCGGTCAGCGTATGATGCAAATGATGCAAAATATGCGCGGCTAATAGGTTTTAAATTAAGTAAGATTACATTGTAAATTTGAGAGTACCCCATTTCGTGTAAACCAAACAGACAGTAGATCATGAATATCTTAGATGGCAATAAAATATCAGGTGATATAAAGGATGAAATCGCAGCAGAGGTTGCCACCATGGTCTCCAAAGGTCAAAAAGTACCTCATTTGGCTGCTGTAATTGTAGGAAATGATGGGGCGAGCCTTACCTATGTCGGGAGTAAAGTACGGGCTTGCAAACGGGTCGGCTTTGAGTCTACTTTAAAACAATTGCCGGAATCTACTTCCGAGGCGGAATTGTTGGCCTTGGTACAGGAGTTAAATGCCAATCCAGACATTGATGGTTATATTGTACAATTGCCACTACCAAAACACATAGACGAGCAAAAGATTTTGTTGGCGGTAGATCCAAATAAGGATGTAGATGGCTTTCATCCAACAAATTTCGGAAAAATGGCTTTGGAGCTCGAGAGTTTTATTTCGGCAACGCCTTTTGGAATCATAGAAATGCTAACGCGATACGGTGTTGAAACCTATGGAAAACACGCCGTTGTTATTGGGCGTAGCAATATTGTAGGGAGGCCAATAAGTATTCTTTTAAGCCAAAAAGGTCCCGCTGGAAATGCCACGGTAACGCTGTCGCACAGCAGAACTCGAAATCTTGCCGATTTAACGCGTAAGGCAGACATTGTGGTTTCTGCCCTTGGTGTACCCGGGTTTTTGAAAGCCGATATGGTAAAGGACGGCGCTGTTATAATAGATGTTGGCATAACACGTGTTGCGGATACTAGTCGCGAAAAAGGATATTATATATCTGGAGACGTAGACTTTGAACAGGTTGCACCTAAGGCTTCATTTATCACTCCAGTACCCGGTGGCGTTGGGCCAATGACCATTGCTATGTTACTTAAAAATACCTTGTTAGCCCGCAAACGGCATTTGGCCAGAATCTCGGGTTAAAATGACCTGTTTTAAAGATTTAATCACCCGCAAAAGCTACCCCGGAATCTAGGGTGTCCTGTACTGTGTATTTTAAAAGGGGAGTTCTTTTCTATATAGCTCAAACGAAGTATTTGCATTCCAGTTAAAAAGAACTATCTTTTTAAAAAATACCGGTAATGCTTAAGAGTTTTATTTTGGTCTGTGCTGCAGTCTTATTTGCTGCTTGCCAGACGGTAACTACACCCTCCGTTGTTGTGGGGATTCAATTTTCCGAAGCTGTAGGCGATAAAGCCCTCGATGGTAGGCTGCTGCTTATGTTTTCGAACGATACTACAGCAGAACCGCGTTTTCAGATTAACTCAGGACTAAATGGCCAAATCATTTTTGGCCAAAACGTAGAAGGAATGAAACCCGGACAGGTCATATCTTTCGATGGTTCCGAGCCCGGATTTCCATTTCAGAATTTAAAAGAAATACCTCCGGGAATCTATCGCGTTCAGGCCTTACTGCACCAATACGAAACCTTTAATCTGTCCACCGGACATACCGTTAAGCTTCCTATGGATAATGGAGAGGGGCAACAATGGAATCGATCACCCGGAAATCTGTACAGTATTCCGGTAGATGTAACCATATCGGAAAATGGAATATTGAATCTTAACGTGGTACTAGACCAGCGGATTCCACCAATTCCCGAACCGGAAGACACGCCTTGGATTAAGCATATTAAACTACGTTCCGAAAAGCTTTCTGCGTTTTGGGGTCGAGATATGTATTTGGGAGCACATGTTTTGTTGCCTAAAGATTTTGAATCGCATCCGGAGGCCCGGTATCCGCTGCTGATTTTTCACGGTCACTTCCCTTCTGATTTTAGCGGATTTAGGACCATTCCCCCGGATTCAACGTTGGTACCTGATTATTCATCTCGTTTTGGGGTGAGTGGTTATAATATAACGCAACAGCAGGAGGCCTATGATTTTTACAGGCGCTGGACTGATCCGGAATATCCACGGTTTTTAATTGTAGAAATTCAGCATCCTACACCTTATTACGACGATTCCTATGCTGTAAACTCGGCCAGTCAGGGCCCGTATGGCGATGCCATAACCTATGAACTTATTCCGGAAATTGAACGTCAGTTCAGGGGATTGGGCACCGGTTGGTCCCGTTTCTTGTACGGGGGGTCTACCGGGGGTTGGGAGGCACTTGCGGTACAGGTCAAGTATCCCGATGAGTACAACGGTTGCTTTGCGGCCTGTCCGGACCCAATTGATTTTAGAGCCTATACCTTGGTCAATCTTTACGAAGATGCAAATGCTTATTACTATGAAAGTGAATACAAGCAACTGGAACGCCCTTCGCATCGAAACTATTTAGGGCAAATCCAAAATACCATAAGGGAAGACAATCAGTTAGAATTTGTTTTGGGAGATAAGAGTCGCTCCGGACAGCAATGGGATATTTGGGAAGCTACGTATTCGCCTCAGGGATCTGATGGATATCCGCAGCGGATTTGGGATAAACAAACCGGCGAAATTAACCGGGAAGTGGCTAAATATTGGCAAGAGAATTATGATTTACAGTACATTCTTAGGCGAGATTGGGAAAAGTTAGGGCCTAAATTGCGCGGTAAAATTCACATTTATTGTGGGGATATGGATAATTATTATTTGAATAATGCGGTATATCTCATGGAAGACTTTTTAGAAAGTACCACCAATCCTTATTACGAAGGTGAGGTAGCCTATGGAGACCGGGCAGAACATTGCTGGAATGGAGATCCGAATCAGCCCAATTACATTAGTAGACTCAGGTACAATAGTATGTATGTACCAAAAATCATGAATCGTATTTTAAATTCGGCCCCTCCTGGAGCAGATCTAAGTAGTTGGCGTTACCGTTGATTCGAGATAGATCAGGAATACCGAACAAGTGTCAAATTATGAAAAGATCATTCTTGTTGAGTTGTCTAGGAATATGGCTTTGTGTCTCTCAATCTAAAGTTCATGCCCAGGCACTTTGGGAGCAGGCGCAAACTTTTATTCAAAGTCTTAACCCGCAATTGCGAGAGCAGCTTATTTTTGAATACAACGATCCGGAGCGCACCAAATTTCATTTTGTTCCCAAACCCAGAAAGGGCCCAACCTTTCACGAATTCGACACCCGTCAGACTGCACTTGCACTGCAGTTGCTGCGTTCAAGTCTCAGTGCGGAAGGCTACCTTAAGGCGCAAGGGATTCGGGAACTCGAAGAGGTACTCATAATACTGGATCAATACAATTTACCTGATGGCTCACTGGCCCGAGATCCTTTGAATTATCATTTTAGCATTTTTGGAAATCCGGGACCGGATGCATTGTGGGGCTGGCGGTTCGAGGGGCACCATCTGAGCTTTAATTTTTCGTCATCTAATGGAAAAATTTTGGCAGCAACGCCCACATTTATGGGATCAAATCCCGGAATCGTTCCAATCGAAAAAGACCGTGGCAATCAAGTCCTTCGGGAAGAAAGCCAAAGAGGTCTTGAATTGATTAATACCCTGACTGAGGAACAATTACTTCGGGCCAAATTTTCAGATACTGCACCAAGGGATATTCTTACAGGTGCAAAACAAACGGTAGAACCGCTGACGCCTCTGGGTATAGCTTTTTCCGAACTTAATGCGGAGCAGCAGGAGGCTTTTATGGAATTATTGGAAGTCTATATTGGGAATTATATCTTTGAGTTCTCAGATACCTTTCGTCAAAAAATTAAAGATGCAGGGGTAGAGCATCTTTATTTTGCTTGGGCTGGAGCAATGCAATGGGGTGAACCCCATTATTACAGGATTCAAGGTCCAATGTTAATAATAGAATACGACAATACACAAAATAACGCTAATCATGTGCATACCGTGGTACGGGATTTAACTAACGATTTTGCAGCGGAATTGTTGCAAGAACATTACCGCTCTGCACATCAGAATTAAAATTTCAGAAAATGCAATACAGAAAATTTGGAAGACTTGGCTGGGAGGTAAGTGAAATTGGATATGGCATGTGGGGTATGGCCGGTTGGAAAGGCTCAGACGATACGGAATCAGAAAAGTCATTAGATCTTGCAGTGGAACAGGGTGTAACTTTCTTCGATACCGCCTGGGGTTATGGAGAGGGACATAGCGAACGCTTGTTGGGACGATTGGTTCGCAGACACCCGGATAAAAAATTGATTACAGCCAGTAAAATTCCGCCTATGAATTTTCGCTGGCCTGCCAAACCGGAATATACCCTAGCGGAAAGCTATCCCCCCACGCATATTCGTGAATACACCGAAAAGACCCTAACCAACCTGAAAATGGAGCAAATCGATCTCATGCAATTTCACACCTGGGACGACGGTTGGTCCGATAGCGATGAATGGCAGCGCGCTGTAGAAGACTTAAAAAAAGAAGGTAAGATTGCTTCCATGGGGATAAGTATGAACCGATGGGAACCAGAAAATGGTATGAAAGCCCTAACCACGGGTTTAATAGATGCCGTTCAGGTTATTTATAACATTTTTGACCAAGCTCCGGAAGACAAACTGTTTCCGTATTGCCGCCAACATGGAATTGGAGTTATTGCCCGTGTTCCGTTCGATGAGGGAACCCTAACAGGTGCAATAACACGTGAAACTGTTTTTCCGGAAGGCGATTGGAGAGGTACTTATTTTGTGCCTGAAAATTTGAATGCCAGTGCGGACAGAGCAGATTTGTTGCGTCCACTGGTGCCGAACGGGATGACTATGGCAGAAATGGCCTTGCGTTTTATTTTGAGTAATTCGGATGTGCACACTATTATACCGGGAATGCGCAAATTGCGCAATGTTATGGCAAATACGGCATGTAGTGATGGGGCCGGACTCTCCAATGATTTACTCAAGAATTTGCAAAAACACCGTTGGGATCGTGTTCCCACCTCCTGGTCTCAATAAATATGAAAATCAAACGCTACCTGCTTCAGGCAGGAATAGGAGGGGTAATGTTCCTACTCTTTAAATTAACATTAGGTCGGGAATTCACCTTAGAAAGTGTAATGCGCGAAGGTTTTTACGCATTATTGTTTGCGGTATTTTATTGGGTCTATCTTTATTTGAGAGATCGTATTGGCAATCGATCACGAAAAGAATAGCTGATTATTTTGCAAATAATTGGCCCATATCCCGGAACGCTTTGAATTCCAAAGCATTTCCTGCAGGATCCAGGAAAAACATGGTTGCTTGTTCGCCCACCTGGCCTTGAAAACGAATGTAGGGCGCTATCACAAAAGAAACGCCTTTAGATGTTAGGGTATCGGCAAAGTCGTGGAACGTATCCCAAGGTAAAACTACTCCGTAATGTGGTACGGGTACATCCTTTCCGTCTACGGGATTGGTGTGCAACTCAGATTCGGACTTGGGTTTGTAATGAATTACTACTTGGTGCCCAAATAGATTGAAATCTACCCAATGGTCACTACTGCGACCTTCTTCGCATTCCAATACTTCGCGATAAAATTCACGGCATTCTGCCAAATTGTGCACCGGAATTGCAACGTGAAAAGGGGTTATTTGTGACATAGTATTTCTTTTGCTCAAAGGTATAAAAAAGTAGATTTCACAAAACAGTCGGTGCCGAGGTTGCTTAAAATTTTAATGACTCTTAAGAAATGTAACAATTTGCTGATTTACCGACAGGTGATTTAAAGAATGTCCTAGTCCCTCAGTAGCAATTAAAGTGCTGTTTTTCCAGGCCAAATGAACCTTTTCCGAGGCTTGAAACGGAATAATTTTATCGTGTTTGTCGTGTAGTAATAGCCCTTGCTGTTTCCGATTTTCTACAAATCGCGAGCTGGAAAATTCGTGTACATGAAAACCAAATTTCTCAAATATAAATTGATCCAACGCTAGCAAAACCCGAAGGTTAAACCCAAGAATACGTCGAAACTCGTTCATGATATCCTGAAATTCTCCCGGCGACCCAATTGTGACGATTTTTTCAACCGCTGCATTTGGGTGTTCATGTGCGTAGTACAATGCGGTCATGCCACCCATGGAATGCCCCACAATACTAAGTGGTTTAAAGGTTTGTACCATATGATTAACACATGCAGAGTACAGCGGAACGTGAAGATACTTCCCGCTTGAAAAGCCATGAGCAGGGGCATCAAAGGCAACTACGGCATATCCTGACTCCTGCAGCAGCTGAATAAGGTTTTTCCATCTAAAGCTGTTACTTTCCCAACCGTGTACGAGAAGCACTACAGGACCAGAGCCGGGCCAGAAATAGGTTTGAATGTCGTGGCCAAGGACTTGTTCTAATCCATGCCTGGCCATTTCCAGGTAGGATTGCTGGTGCTTGGCAACCCTTCCTTTTCGTACCTTACAAAAAATATAAAAGGCTCTTTTTGCCGCTAGGGAAGGTGCCAGTAATGCCAATAGATTCAGATACTGACCTAAAATTTTTGCAATTACAGGTTTTAACCTACTCCTTAAGCTACCTAAAAACTTAAACATTCCGCTGCTGAAAAATTTTTCAGGTGCAAAAGTACGATAAAACTGTGGTTACAGCGTGCCAAGTACTAATCCCACGCAACCATTAAATACCTGATGGGTGTAGTTTCAGGAATTTGCACTGCTTCAATAGCTGCGCTAGAGAAACGAAGATCTCCTGGTAAGTCTTCTCGGGAAATGGTTACATAAACGTCTGTATCCTTGAGAATAAGTACCAAGTTTTTAAAGGAGGTAATCACCTTTTGAATTTCGTATTTGGAAGCTACTTCACCAAAAGTGCTTTCTATACTAATCCCCTTTTCCGTAGTAAATCGGGGATCCTGAATTCGGATATTTCCGATTCGGTTTAGGGTGTCAGAAGCCGGACTAAGCGTAAGCAATAGTTTACCCCCTTTTTCAAAAACCTGTATGCTACTGTTTAAGCCCATGGAAATTAGTGAGGAATCCCTTACCAAAGAGTCTAAAGCATAAATACTATCGAGCTGATTTAACCGGGTAGTTCTCTGAAGTTTACCAACGCGATTGGGTGCAATGCCATAGGGGTCGGATGATGAGTTACAGGAAGCCACAATAAAGATTAGCAAAAGGGTGGCAAAGCGAGAATAATTCATAATATGTATATACGTTTTCTGGTAAATAAATTTATTTCATGGCCTTTCTCAGGATTCCAAGAACGCCACGAATAAAGGTGGCGCTAGTAAGTACCTTTACAAGCGGGTCTTGACGCCGAGATCTAGGATTACTATTTCTCCCACGGGCGGGGGATGGCATGTCGCGATAGGGTTCCCTATTGGCCTCGGATGCTGCTAGAGATATTTTCTGACTGAGCATTTCAAAGGCACTCTCCCTATCGATAACTGCTTTATATTTTTCGGTTAAATGGGATTGACCAATACATTCCTTTAATTCTTGATCCGTTAAAACCCCCATGCGACTCATTGGAGCCCGCATAAGTGTTAGCGCCAAGGGTGTAGGTCTTCCCTTTTCATCTAAAGCAGTAACCAGGGCTTCTCCAATGCCAAGGGCAGTAAGCACGGCTGCGGTGTCATAATATTCCGATTCCGGATAATTGTCTGCTGCCAGTTTAATGGCTTTTCGGTCGTTTGCTGTAAAAGCACGCAACGCATGCTGAATTTTTAAGCCCAACTGCGAAAGCACTGCGCTGGGGATATCCGAGGGATTCTGAGTCACAAAGTATAATCCTACTCCTTTGGATCGAATCAACTTTACCATACTTTCGATCTGATCCAGCAGAGCTGGAGTAGCTTCTTTAAAAATCAGATGAGCTTCGTCAATAAACAAGACAAGTTCTGGACGTTCGGAATCTCCTTGTTCCGGAAAGGTGCTGTAAATTTCTGCCAACAAACTCAACATAAAGGTCGAGAAGAGTTTTGGCTTATCCTGTATATCGGTAAGGCGAATTATGCTAATGTAGCCATTGCCGTTTTCGTCTATTCGGGTAAGATCGTCCACCTCGAAAGACTTTTCTCCAAAAAACAGATCGGCTCCTTGCTGTTCCAGCTCAATTACCTTTCGCAAAATGGTACCGGTTGAACTTGCACTGATTCTGCCGTAGTCGCGTTCAAAATCCTTTTTACCCTCGCCTGTGGCATACTGCAAGACTTTTTTAAGATCCTTCAGATCCAATAGCGGTAAAGCCCGATCGTCGCAATATTTAAATATCACCGCCATTATACCTTCCTGAACTCCGGATAAATCTAAAATTCTGGAGAGTAATACAGGTCCGAATTCGGAAACGGTTGCCCGAAGCCGTACGCCATCTTGTTCGGAAAGCGTAAGCATTTCCACAGGAAATCCTTGAGGTTTGTAGGTCAGTCCTATTTGGGCCATGCGCGCATCAATTTTAGGATGTCCCGATCCGGCTTGTGCCAAACCGCTGAGGTCTCCTTTTAAATCCATGAGCAGCACAGGGACACCTGCAAGGGAAAGGTTTTCGGCCAACACCTGAAGCGATTTGGTTTTACCCGTTCCCGTTGCACCTGCAATGAGTCCGTGCCGGTTTAAGGTTTTAAGAGGTATCCGCACATGGGCACCGGTATAAGTTTCACCGTTTAGCATGGCCGCACCTACGACCAGTGCATCATCGGATGCCGGATAGCCCGCTTCAATAGCATTTCGAAAGGCGGTAGTATTCATGGTGCAAACTTTGGGTAAAAATAGCGGAAATCGCAGGAAGTGCAGTATTTGATTTGCTACTTTTTGCAGCAGTGCCAACATGGGGTTTTTGGTTATCTTTACCGGATGCAAAAAGAAGACGTAATGCAGGCGGTAAACCGCGGCGAATTCCTCCCGCTCATGGAGGCCTTTTACACCATTCAAGGCGAAGGATATCATACCGGTAAGGCGGCTTATTTTATTCGGGTTGGTGGGTGCGATGTTGGCTGTCATTGGTGCGATGTAAAGGAAAGTTGGGATGCAGCTCTACATCCGCCGACTCCAGTGTCTCAAATTATAAATCAGGCCGCTACATATTCGGATACCATTGTGATCACAGGCGGTGAGCCGCTTACATGGAATATGGAGCCTTTGACCCGTGGACTTAAAGAAAAAGGCATGTGTATTCATATTGAAACCTCCGGTGCATTTCCTGTTACGGGGATATGGGATTGGATATGCCTGTCGCCAAAAAAAAACAAATTACCCTTGCCTGAAATTTACTCCTTGGCAAACGAGCTTAAGGTTATTGTATACAATAAACACGATTTTGTGTTTGCCGAAGAAGAGGCTTTAAAAGTAGGTGCGGGATGTAAATTATTTCTTCAGCCCGAATGGAGTGTTCGGGAAAAGGTAACTCCCCTAATTGTAGATTACGTTATGGAGCACCCCAAATGGCAAGTTTCACTGCAGACCCATAAATATTTAAATATTCCCTAAGCTCCAAAAAAAAGTTTTACCGGCCGCCAGCTGCCTTAAGGTCCCTTAGGCATTCCGGCCCTAAGTCTGGAACAGCCGTAAGTTGTTTAGCAATTCGATTGCGCATGGTTTTTCCCAAGCCACTATTGAATTTTAGGGAGGCCTGCATAAGGCAGTCTGCTTCGAAACAATGATTTTCGGAATCCGGATCGGTGTGCTCATTTATTGGGTCGGATCCCATGTCTACCAGTCCAAGTAAGTGTCCAAACTCGTGTTGCAGCGTTGCTGCTTCCGAGTCTGCCACTGTTATGCCTTGAATTTTAGATGCCAATAGCCGGATGGTAGTCCCGTAAAGGACCATGGAGGTATTGCGGTATACAGCACCAAGCGTATAGGTATTGTTGTCGGGGTCGTCCATATCCGATGGGGCATCTGAAAAGAACAAGTACAAGGCAAGCGTATTTTCTGCATTATACGCGGTGCGGTTTTTTAGTTCTAAATCTGCAACTTCCTGCAGGCTAAGTACTTCTTTACCGGTTTGGGGCAATGGCAGGAAGTCGAATTGTATGTCTTCCTTAAAGGTTCTTAGCATTATGAATTCCCGCAAGTCTTCAATGGCCGTATCCGAAGGAGCAAAACCGTTGACATAGGCTATCTGAATCAATAGCCGGGAGTAGTCGGCATTTTGAAGGAGATCTCCTGCACTGGCTCCGGCAGGGAGCAAATTTGCCGAGCGGTCTGGTTCGTCTGGATCTTTTTGGGGATCTGTAGTACATCCTAAAGTAATTAGGATCAGCATACTCAACAAGGAAATACCCTGTCTTACATTACGAGAGATCGTCCGGATTTTGAGAATTACACTCATGTTGTTTTTTATTGTCGTATTAGCCGTGCCAAATAGTCGTAATGCGGGCCAAATTTTAAGACTTCTGCCTTTAATCCTGCTGTTGCGGCTGCTTTTTTCAAATTTTCAAAATCTACAAAAAGCCATGGAAACTCCGGGCCTTTTTCCCCATTGTACTCCCATTGGTAAGTGATTTCACCGTAATAATTAGTGTCTCCCGGAACCCAAATACCCCCGTCTTCATCGGTTTCGAATAGATAAATGAGATCGCTGGAATCGAGCAAAATCTGACCATCAGAAGTCATTAAATTCGATAATTTTTTTAAGAATCTTGGCAAATTTTCCAGTGTTCCTGCAAGTCCAGCTCCATTCATTAATAGCAGCAGCGTTCTAAAATTCCCGGTGTTAAATTTCCAGATGTCTTCACAGACGGTTTGGGTTACTCCTCGATCTGCGGCCACTGCAATCGCTGCTGCAGAACAATCAATTCCGGTTACCGTTAAACCTAGATTCTGAAGATATAAACTATGGCTACCTGCGCCACAACCGATATCCAAAACCGGTTCAAGGGCTAGGTTTAGAGCATGTTGCTCCAATTCTGGCATTTCGGGAAAAGATCTAAAGAAATATTCCGGATGTAGTGTTTCAGTTTCTGCAATTGAGGCGTGTACCAGTAAATCGGAGCTGCTTTTTTTTTCCCAATAGGCTGCTAGGGCCTTTCCCAAAACATCCATGAATTGTACATTTACGAAAGTTCAAAAATACGAATTCTGAGCCGCCTTATGTTCGATTTAAGTAAACTACCGCAGCAGGCTGCCGAAAAGGTAGGATCGTCTAGAAAATTTTTTAAAAAGTTAAAGGCGAAACCCCCAAAAAACCTCGACATTCTCATGCAGGAATTGCATGAGAATGAATTTCGAAGAACAGACTGCCTGGACTGTGCCAATTGTTGTAAAACTACCGGGCCGTTATTTATGCCTACGGATGTTGATCGCATTGCCGCTCATCTCAGGCTAAAGCCAGGGGTGTTTGTACAGCAGTATTTAAGAGTAGACGAAGATGGAGATACGGTATTGCAACAGCTGCCATGTCCTTTCTTGGATGCTCAAAACTATTGTCTAATTTATGAGGTAAGGCCAAAGGCTTGCCGCGAATATCCGCATACTGATCGAAAAAAATTTCATCAGATTTCAGAACTTACCCTCAGAAACACTGCCATTTGTCCGGCGGCGTTCCGAATAGTTGAGCAGCTTAAAAAGCGGCTTCCAGAATATTTCTAAAGCTAGAAAACAACTGATAATCCACTAAAATTTTGGTAATTTGGAGCTATGGAAACACTTGTGAATTATTTTGAAACGATTCCTTCATGGCATAGGAGCTTGCTACTTGTAAGTGGTATTAGCTTGTTTTGGTTGCTGGAGGGCGCTGTACCTCTCTTTCGATTTTCTTACCGTAAATGGCGACATGCACTGCCCAACTTATTTTTTACAGCTACCACAGTAATCATAAATTTTCTGCTTGCGTTTTTACTATTGGGAACAAGCGATTGGGTAAGTTCGAATCAATTCGGAATCATTAATTGGTTGCCAGAAATGCCTTTGTGGGCCTATGCGTTGGGCGGGGTTTTATTATTGGATTTATTTGGCGCCTATTTACCGCACTTCGTGGAACACAAGGTCAAACCACTATGGATGATTCATTTGGTACACCATTCGGACCATGAGGTAGATACCACAACAGCAAACCGACATCATCCGTTAGAGAGTATGATTCGGTTCGCATTTACCCTAGCAGGGGTTTTCCTCTCCGGTACACCTATTGGCATTGTAATGTTATATCAGTCCTTATCTTTGGTTGCCACACAATTTACACATGCCAATATTCGAATGCCACGTCGTGCAGACCGTATATTGAGTTGGTTTCTGGTTTCTCCCGACATGCACAAGGTGCACCACCATTATCGTTTACCCTACACAGATTCCAACTACGGCAATATATTCTCCATTTGGGACCGTATTTTTGGAACCTATATGGAATTAGATCGGGAGGCATTGGTCTACGGTGTAGATACGTTTCCGGATGCAAAAGCCAACGCCAGTTTAAAACACCTGTTAAAACAGCCGTTTCACAAGTATCGTAAGCCAACTTTTACCGGAAAAGATCACGTTTAGGAGCCGTTATACCTCAAGTATTTTTCTCGAATTTTCTTAAAGGCTTCTAATCCGGGTTGCCAGGTTGCTTTGATTTCCGACTCAGTCAAACCTGTTTCGATTTGTTTTTGTAATTGCTCAGTTCCGGCGTGTTTTGTAAATCCAGAAGTTAAAAAGAATTGATCCGGTGTGCTGTTATTTCTATACGCTTCCAACAGGTATTTTAGACTCACCTCGCGCGGGGGTACCTCATGTCTAAGGTCGCGACCGTAGCAAGTTTCCTGCAGGTGTTTGGGGTTTTTTGCTCCTGGTCTGGATTCTGGAACATATTCAAAATCAAAATAGTTGGCATACAAAAATGGGGCGCCAAAGCATTGAAATTGAGCAGAGGTTCCACGTCCCGCATTGACCTGAGTACCCTCAAAGAGTCCCAGGCTGGGATAGAGCATAGCGGCTTGGGTGTTCGGAATATTTGGGGAGGGAGCAATCGGTATTTCATAGGGAATATTGCGATTGTAATTCGCAATTTCTATAACCGTGAGGTTGGCTTTTTGGGATGTGTTTAACCACCCTTCTTCATTGATTAGAGTTGCGTATTCCCCAAGAGTTAGCCCGTATGCAAGTGGGATAGGCGTAAGGCCTAAAAAGCTTGTGTGTTGCAGTTCCATAATCGGGCCGTCTACCATATCAGCATTGGGATTAGGTCTGTCCAGAACCAAAATAGGAATACCGGCATCTGCACAGGCTTCCATAACTCGTTGAAGTGTAGCAATGTAAGTATAGAATCGAACACCAAGGTCTTGAATATCAAATACGATTAGGTCCAGATCGCTTAGGTATTCCGGTTTAGGTTTTCGATTTTCGCCATAAAGCGAAATCAAAGGCAAACCGGTTTTTGTATCCATACTATCGGAAAGCTCTTCTCCTGCATCTGCTGCGCCACGAAAGCCGTGTTCCGGGGTAAAAACCCGCTTTAATAGTATTCCCGAGGCCAATAAACTGTCTGCCAAATGCACCGGTTTTCCGTCTTTACGAAAGATAACGGAGGTGGCATTGGCTACCAAACCGATCTGTTTCCCTTTTAAGGAAGGAAAATACAGGTCTGTGCGATTTGCGCCCACAACAGGAACTTGACCAATTTGGATTTGGGCTCCAAGGGCAGTTTTCCAAGTTGAAATAAATGTTATCCCGAGTAAAAGCGCAAAAAACTTATTTTTGATTGCTTTTAGTTTGATTCCTGTGAATTTTGAATTGTACATCGCAAAACGTCTAATTGGAGGTAAGGCTCATAAAAGTAGCATTTCCGCGCCAATCATAAAAATTGCCATTGCCGCTGTTGCTATTGGGGTACTTATGATGCTCATAGCGCTGGCAACAGGAGTAGGACTAAGACATAAGATTCGAGAGAAGGTTTCTGCCTTTAACGGCCACATTCAAATATTTAATTACGATACCAATGCTTCTCAGGTTTCCGTTGTTCCGGTTTCTAAAAATCAAGAGTTTTACCCCGATTTTAAAATGGTGTCTGGGGTTAAACATATTCAAGTTGTTGCCACCAAGGCTGGTATAATAAGAACTGCCGATACTTTTGAAGGTATACTAGTTAAGGGAGTAGACAAAGACTATGATTGGACCGCGTTTAAAGATTTTCTTCAGGCAGGGGCGTTTCCCGATTTTTCAGGACCCCCGGGGCCAGAAGCATTAATTTCAAAAACCTTGGCAAATCGACTAAACCTGGAGGTTGGTAGTTTTTTTGACACCTACTTTTTAAAAGACGAAGACCCAAGCAAAATTCCAAATCGCAGACGATTTAAGGTTTCGGGTATTTACGATAGCGGTTTCGAAGAATTCGATAGTTCTTATGTGTTTATTGATTTGCAGCACATTCAACGCATGAATAACTGGGCAGAAGATGAGGTTGGCGCCTTTGAAGTTTTTTTAGAACAATTCGATCAAATTGAGGAAAAAAACGCAGAAATCTACAGTAAAACCAGCTCCAATTTAGATACGCAAACCATCTCCGGGAAATTCGCGCCTATTTTTGAATGGATTGGATTATTTGATTTTAATATTGCACTCATAATAGGGATTATGATATTAGTAGGGGGTATAAATATGATTACCGCCCTGTTAGTCCTGATTCTGGAGCGCACCCCAATGATTGGGATTTTAAAGGCCATTGGCGCTCAGGATTGGAGTATTCGCAAGGTATTTTTGTACAATGCAGCGTATCTTATCGGAATCGGATTGCTGTGGGGGAATGTATTAGGATTGGGATTGTTGGCATTACAACAACGGTATCGGTTTCTTAAGTTCCCTAATCCCGAAGAATATTACATGGATTATATTCCGGTTTATATAGACGGCCCTACAGTGGTGATGCTTAATGTTGGGGTGTTACTTCTTTGTTTACTTATGCTGTTACTGCCTTCGTTCATCGTCACGAGAATAAGTCCGGTAAAGGCCATCAAATTTGAATAAATCAAAAAATTAATTAGGAAAAAGTGCTTTTAAATTCTTAATGATATGGCGTTAAATAAAACAAATTTATTCTGGGTGTTGGCCATTACCTTTTGGGCCCTTCCCGCCCAAAAGCTCTCCAAAACCGAACGTGAAATTTTGGCAACAGTAAGTCGCAATGCTCCTGAGGCGTTGCAATTTTTGGAAGAGGTTGTCAATATTAATAGCGGCACACTGAATTTATCGGGTGTACGTGAGGTAGGAGCTAAATTTGAGGCTGCTTTTTCAGATATAGGATTTTCGGTGCGCTGGATTGATATGCCGGATACTATGAATAGAGCCGGTCATTTATTTGCATCACATCAGGGCACAAAAGGAAAACGATTATTGCTGATAGGTCATCTCGATACCGTTTTCGAAGAAAATAGCCCATTTCAGCATTTTGAACAAATTAATGATTCCTTGGCGCATGCCCCAGGTGGAAACGACATGAAGGGCGGAGACGTAATTGCACTTTTTGCACTCAAGGCATTACAGGAAAATGGCTTGCTAAAAGACCGGCAGATTATTGTAGCCTTTACCGGAGATGAAGAAAGTACTGGAGAGCCTTTGGAGTTGAGCAGGCGCGACCTGATTGAAGCTGCTATGCAAAGCGACGTGGCTTTGGGCTTTGAAACTGCTACCGGTTTTAATGAAGCAACCGTGGCACGCCGCGGAGCATCCGGATGGGAGTTAGACGTTACAGGGGTTCGCGCGCATTCCTCTGGTATTTTTAGTCCTAAAACCGGGGCTGGTGCTATTTTTGAAATGAGCCGTATTCTAAATGCATTCTATACCGAGTTAAAGGGAGAGGAATACCTCACCTTTAACCCGGGAATCCTCTATGGGGGAACATTCACGAGTTATGATGCCACCACCGGAGAAGCTCAAGCCTTTGGAAAAACAAATGTGGTTGCCCAATCGGCCCACGTAAAAGGAGGGTTGCGTTTCATATCAGAATCACAGAAAGCGTTGACAAGAAACCGAATGCGTGAAATTGTGTCTCAAAATTTACCACAGACCTCGGCCGAAATCCGGTTTACCGATTCGTATCCGGCCATGCCACCCACCCCCGGAAATTTAGAATTGCTGGAGGTGTTGAGTGAGGTAAGTATAGCTATGGGTGCCGGAGCAGTTACCTCATACGATCCAGGTAAAAGAGGCGCAGCAGATGTTTCTTTTGTGGCACCTTATATTTCGGGACTTGACGGTCTAGGAAGTATGGGTTCAGGAGCGCACACCCCCAACGAAACCGTTAACTTAAAAACGTTCGAGCAGCTCACCCAGCGCACTGCCTTGTTGATTTACAGACTAACCCAAAGTAATCGATAAATGATTGACCCGGCATTGGATACTTTTGAATTGCATCAGGGGATGTTAAGGGCCCGTGTCACGAGCGGTCAATTAACCGGCCTACGCCTAGGGGAAACGGAGTTTATGCATACTGCAGACCAGCCAGGGTGGTCCAATTCCGATACGGAGATGTTTCCGGTGATAGGACCTACCCTGCAACAGAATTATCGTATAGAAGTTCCCCGAGGTACTGCAGTTTTGGATCAGCACGGATTTTTAAGAGATATGCCCTATGCCATGGAATCCTGCACAGAAAGCGAATTAATGCTGGTTAAACGTTACAGCGCCAACACCCCGGTTCGCAACGGTAAATTTCCGCAGCGTTCTACCGAAGAGTCGTTAACTTGGCCCTATAGCTTTACCTTTCGCAAACAGTTTTCCCTTTACCCGAACCATTTGGAAATTACTTTTTCGATTTCAGGTGATTCGGGCATGCCCTTTATGTTGGGATACCATCCTGCATTTCGAATACATTCGGCCAAGGCCCGCGTTTTAGGGTGCAATACAACGGTAAATTTTGAAGATATTATTGCTGTTGGGGATCGGGCCTTACCCGTACCCCGTTGCGAGCGTATTACGCTAGAAGATTACCACAGTTTGCATATTGAGACCTCAGGATTCAGTCACTTTATGCTTTGGACGCCTCATCCCGAAATGTTATGTATTGAACCTATTACATATTATCCCTATGTAGAGGGAGGTACCCTACAAGATGGATTTTCCAAGTTATCCGATGTCACAACCGCATTTAAAGTGCGTTTATTTCCAGAAGTTTAGGCTCGATTTTTATAATTGCTCACTCCTTTTTATATTTAGGAAAGTCAATCTTTAAATCGCATGCTTATAAAATTTATCAAAAAGTTAGGGACCATAAACCTGTTAATGCTACTTATGGTTTTCTCAATAATCTGTGTGGCCGAATATCGGTTTCTGCACGGATTTGAATTGGAAGCTATTTTCATAGGTCTTTGGGCTCCAACTTTATTGGGATTCATGATTTACTTAAAGCCTAAATCTTAAATATGAGTTTGGTACTGGGATATTCCATTATTGTAGGCCTTATATTTATTGTTTGGCTGGTATTTGTGATACGTCAATGCAATAAATTGGATTAGTTTCCAAAGAGACCAGTTACTTCATAGTCTGAGTCCCCTTTAAGGAATGTTACTTCTTCAGGGTTTTTCAAGCGGTAAAGTGTTAGGATTCGCTCGGATTCCGGATGGTTGGTTTGCGGCAAAATTCTGCCTTGTAATTCCGGTACAGATGCAGGGGTGAAATTGGAAGGCACAAAACCGTAACCCTTGTATTGGCCTTGTGCTATCCAGACCAATCCATTTTCTTCTTCCCGACGCCCCGACAACCGAATCAGGGCGTGTTCCGTTTTCTGTTTTAAGCTTATTAGGGCTTCGGTTACTCTGGAATTGTAATCTGATATTACTTCTGTTCCCCTGCAAACTCCCGGACATTGAGGCACTCTAAAATGATTGCAAGTTTGCACCCCTTCCTGTAAGTGGCAGTATTTGGAACAAAGCCGGAAAGAAGTACACAGGGATTCTAAAAACTCTCGTGCGTCTGAGATATTGTAAAATACACGTTCGCAGGGCTGGCCCTTACGGGTGCGATTCACCGCCAGGTGTATTATACCATCCCGATCCTGATAACTAAAAAGCCCAAAGGACGGTCTAAGGTTTTTTTGAGCCCGATTATAGGGTGGAAAATATTTTTTTATGGCGTCTGTTTCCATGAGTAATGCCAGTAGCTCCGATCCAGATAAATCAAAGTCTATGATCGCAGTTTCCCGACAGAGCGCACGTTCTTTATGGGAAGTGTCGTAGAAATGGCCCAACACCCGCTTTTTAAGATTTATGGCCTTTCCAATATAGAGCATTTTACCTTTTTTATCCTTAAAATAATAGATGCCTGGGGCTTCAGGCAGTCGGTTAAAATAGGATTTCGGGAGATGAGGAGGAAGGGTTCCTTCTTGGGAGCGCACATTTAAAAATGAATCGATTACCGACGGGCCCTGTTCTTCTTTTAGGATACGCAATAAAAGCAATGCGGTGGCGTGAGCATCTCCTCCGGCACGATGGCGATCCTGTAGGGGAATGTTTAAACTGTTGCATAATTTTCCGAGACTGTAGGAGGCCAGGCCGGGAAACGCTTTTCTAGAAAGGCGCACGGTGCACAGCTTCTTACGTTGAAAATTTATGCCACACCGGGCAAATTCTTCTCGAACAATCGGATAATCAAAATTTACCGAATGCGCTACAAAGATGCGATTTTGACAAAAGGCGTTAATCCGGTCGGCCAGTTCACAAAATTCCGGAGCCTGCCGAACCATCGCGGTCGATATGCCTGTTAGTCCGGTAATATAGTCCGGTACCGGACATCCGGGATTCACCAGACTGGAAAAAGAATCGGTAATACGATTGCCGTCTACGTTGTAAAGGGCAATTTCGGTTATCCGATTTCCATGCATTCCATTTCCGGTGGTTTCAATATCTACTACGGTGTACACACGCCTTGTTTGGAGGAATAAAAGTACGATTTAGCTCTCAGAATAGGCAGAAAGAATGCCATGTAAAAAATGAGATGTATCATTTTAGCAAATCAAAATTTTAGTTTCCTTTGCGCTGAAAATAGATTTATTCGGGAGAGCGTTCCCGAAGCATGAGATATTTGCTCATTATCGGGTCCTGCATCGATCAGAAATCGCGGTTCAGGGCTGCGTCCGGACGGACGAACCGATTATTCGATCGAGATTTCTACCAGTATCAAAATTCCGGCAATTTAGCTTGGATTCAAGGTAAAATACAAAGGCATAAAACGCCACGATTAACCTTTATGAATCAAGGACATGGCCGCAGCTAAAAAACCAGTAGATCCCAAGCGCATATTATTAGTCTCTCGTTGGGGAGAGAGTTTGGATATTGCAGTAGTTTTAAAATCGGAGGGTCATCAGGTTAAATTCTTTATTGAGGATCGCTATTCCCGTGAAATTGGAACAGGTTTTGTGCCTAAAGTACGCGATTGGAAGAAACACGAAGACTGGGCAGATTTAATTGTATTTGATTATACCGGATATGGCAAAGAGGCAGAACGTCTGCGTGCTTCCGGTAAATTGGTTTTTGGGGGTACTTCTTATTCCGATCTGCTTGAATTGGATCGAAATTTTGGCCAGCAAGCCTTGCAAAAGCACAAAATAAATACCATTCAATCTTGGGAATTTTTCTCTTTTCAGGAGGCCATAAGTTTTGTGGAGGCCAATCCAAATGCCTATGTCATTAAGCCATCGGGTGAAACCCAAGAACTAAAACAATTGCTTTTTGTTGGTAAAGACGATCAGGGTCAGGACGTTATTCGGCTGTTAAAAGCTTATGAAAAATCATGGGGTGCAGATTTTGGAAATTTTCAGCTTCAGCGCCGTGTAAAAGGGGTAGAGATCTCTATTGGTGCTTATTTCAATGGAGAAAAATTTCTTAAACCCTACAATATCACTTTTGAACATAAAAAATTGTTTCCCAAGGAAGTTGGTGTTTCTACCGGAGAAATGGGATCTTCTATGTTTTGGACCCATGAGTCTCCATTATTTGACCGCACGCTAAAAAAGTTTGAAAACACTCTGGCTAAACACAATTTGCGCGGCCCTATTGACTTGAATTGTATTGTCAATGGAAACGGTATTTACCCGCTGGAGTTTACATCTCGCTTTGGATACCCACAGGTAAGTATTCAACGCGCCGGGATGCTAGAACCCTGGGGTGAGTTGTTGTACGGAATTGCCGCAGGTACAAAAACCACTTTTCAAACCCGCAAAGGATTTCAGGTTGGCGCATATATCGCAGTACCCCCTTTTCCCTACGACGACAAGAAAACTTTTGAGCTTTTCTCTAAAGATGCCGTAGTGGTGGTTCCCAAAAATTTGGAGGGAATTCACCCAATGCATTTAAAGCAAATCAAAGGACAATGGCTCATTACCGGTAATACGGGATTGGCTTTGCTTGTTACCGGAGCAGGGCTAACTATGAAGGATGCCCAACGAATCATGTACAATCGCATTAGTAATGTAATTGTCAATAACGGATATTACCGCACCGACATTGGCGATCGATGGTACGAAGATTCAGATAAATTATGGTCTTGGGGATATTTGTAAGATGAATCAACACACACTAAAACTGGTAGATGTTACAGAGAATCCTGAACGCCTGTTTGGTCATCTTCCGGCATCTTGGAAAAAGGAGGCTCAAAAAATTTGGCCCGAGATTTCTAGCGGTTCACGCATTCTGGTCCTTCAAGAAGGGGAGGTCTTTAAAGGAGGAGGAATTGTCAGCAATGCGATTTTCCCTGACATGACAGCCTATGAAGAATTGGCCAGGCATTGGTATGCAAAGAAGTATTATTATATCGGTTTTCTTTTTGTGCCCGCCAAATTTCGCGCTCACGGTTATGGAAGTATTTGGTTGCGTGAAATTCGTACGGTTGTTTCGGCCAAAGGTTTTTGGCTAAGTATTGAAAAAATTGCATTACTCAAATTCTACGTGCGATCCGGATTCCATCTGGAGCAAATAATTCACATCGAAAACGGCAAAGAGTGGCTTTTAGTTAGCCCAAAAGAAGACTGGTAGGGATAACAAATTCGTAAGCAAAGGAAAGGCGGTAGATCAGAAGTCTCCTGGGCCTGTCGCTATACTTTCCCGCAGTAGCGCTTCTGTCAATTCTGCCGCGTATTTCACGGTAACGCTATTCAGATACCTCGGATTTTTAAGTTCAAACATACCGGCCCATTTCAAGTTGTCTTCCTGACCGTTATCCAAAGCGTATAAACAAGTTTCAAGCACATAGGTAGTGCCTGTTACCAATCGGTCTGTCTCCCAATAGGGTATGGGGTAAAAGGCGGTATATCTTCCAAATCTGCCATAGCGCACCGGATAAAATCCAATAAAGGTCGAGCCCGGAATCACATCGGTATATTCCGAAGTATTGACCAAATTGGTAACAAGTGCTCCGTCGAAACCCGCTTCTAACAGTTGTTGATTCAAAGTAGCTGTTTCAGCACTGTTGAGCGTTTCCTCCATTGGAATAGAAATACCGCTGTTGAAAGACGGTATTGCCGTTACTCCCTTTTCCTGAAGCTTATTTGCTACGCTTTCCTCGAATCGAGTCCTTGCGATATAGCTCTTAGATACACCAATTACAGCAATACGGTGATACGATCTTTTCGTGTTGCTGAAATTGCGCGATTGTGTTAGATAACTTCCAGCGCAACCAAAAATCAAGAGCATTAAAACTCCTGCAAATAAAAGACGGCTCATAACGTGATATTTAAAGGGTAAATAACTTTAATAAAGTGACTTACCAAGTTTTTTGATATTGATACAATGTCCAAAAAACGCTCCGCCTTCCAAATGATTTGTGTCATAGTTCAGGATTAATTTCAGCGTATTTCAGATGATTTTCTTTAAATCCAAAGGACTGCTATTCGATTGCAGGTTGCCGGCACATATTTGCATTGTTCAGCAAGACCAAATTGAATGTTTGAGCCTGTGTGAACCTTAATATATATCCTTATGTTATTCAAAATAGTATTGATTTCCTTGGCCTTATGGGCAGCGGTTTATGCCGAATCTGGGGTAGAATCCTCTCAAAAAGTATATAATGAAAATTCGATTGAAGCATTCGATTGTACACTGACCGCACAGTGTATACTAATCTCTGAGGCGGGAATAATTCGCATTGCATTCAGTATTACAGCACCCGATTGCGAAGCGGCACGGCAAGGCATTGTGCAAGCTGTTAAGGGATTTATTAAAGGCTTTTGATTGTAATAATCGTTCACTCACAAATCCAATTATAAACAAATGAACATGAAACAACTAGTTATTTTTTGCGCGCTTATGGGTGCGCTAATGGTACCGGTTCAAGCAGGTACCCTCAAAGCTTCGGTCGGGTTGGCAGCGCCCGTAAGCCCTGTCGACCTGCATCCGGAGTTGATGCAGTTATTATGCGCTGGCGAAATCAGCAATTTAAATGTAATTCTAGACGAATTCGATTGTACGTTAAGCGCAGAGCTTACCTATAATGGGATTGGAATTAAACTAAGTATTACTGCCAAGACCTGTGAAGAGGCAGGTGCAGGGCTGGCCAAGGCAGTCAAGGCCTTTTATAAAGAGGCGAGTAAGTAGGTTATGATACGCTTAATAATTGTATTAGGATTGGCTGCCTTCGGGCAGCCTTTTATGCCTGGAGTGCCCATTCTAAATGCCCAGGAACAAAGGGGCTCAATTACGATAAATTACGATTTGCAATTAAATCAACTACCTACTTTGTTTTGTGCAGCGGAACTAGTGTATTCCAATGATGTTTCGGTGTTTTATTGGCATGACAATGAACAGGAAAGCACTATGGAATCCGAACCGGGTTTACTGCGTTTGAACTTACGGGATTCAGATCCTACAGGAACCATTAACACCTTCAATTTTATTGAGGGCATACTTACCACGCGGAGTAGTTTGTTTGGTGAACCTTACCTTCTAAAAGAATCCGTGCCAGAGCTCCATTGGAAACTGACTTCAGAGACCAAACAACTCAGTGGATTACAGGTTTTCGAGGCTAAAACCACCTTTAGGGGTAGGAATTTCACCGCTTGGTATGCACCCGAACTACCAATTCCGGTAGGTCCTTGGAAGTTACAGGGATTGCCGGGTGTGATTCTGGAAGCCTATGACGATGAAGGTTTTTTTAAGGCTGTATTTACGGCGATAATTCAAAGTGATGCTCAGGCGAATCCGCCGGAGCTGGGCTTCCTCCCTGCAAAGGAAATTGAAATCGCACAATTTCAATTGCTTCAAGAGCAAATGGCATCCGAGCTAGTACGTCGCATTCGTGCTAAACTACCCCGAGGGACTGAAATTTCAGTACAACAAAGTGTGTCTGAATTCCTGGAGCGCAATTTTGAAAATCCCTGAAATTGCAAAAGCTAATAGGTTTTGCGGTATTCGCCCTATTTGTATGCCAAGCGGTTTGGTCACAAGAACTGATACGCGGAGTGGTGTTTGATGGTACAGGTACCCCCTTGGAACACGTCGGGATACTAGTTATAAGGTATCCCGACTCCGTATTGATTGCTCACAATTATTCTTCTGAAACTGGAAGTTTCGCTTTGACTTTAACCGATAATGAACGCTATAACATTGTATTTCAGCGACTAGGATTTTTATCTAAGTCGGTTTTGATTCATTGCAACCAAAATACGGACAATGGAAATAATAGCATTCAAGTGCAAATGGAGGAATTACCTATTGATTTGCCGGAGGTTATTGTAAATGCCGAAAAACCCCTGCGGATATCTAAAGATACCGTGGCCTTAAAGGTTGGTAACTACCTGTCTGGACATGAGCGGGTTGCAGAAGATGTTCTCAGACAATTGCCAGGGGTAGAGGTGTCTCCCGATGGAAGTATTCGTGTGCGAGGTAAAATCGTAAGTCGCGTGCTTATTGAAGGAGATGATTTGTTTTACAATCGGTATCCTATGCTCACCCGAAACCTGGATGCCGGTCTTATTGACGAGGTACAGGTGCTGTATCATTATTCCGAGAATCCGGTACTCAAAGATGTGCAAGATTCCAAAGCCGTTGCAATGAATATAAGATTAAAAGCCAATGTAAAAGGCACCTGGATGGGGAGTTCGGAAATTGGATCGGGGATGTCCGAAAATTATTTGCTGCGACCCAATCTTATTCGTGTTCAAAAAGCGACAAAGGCTTATGCGATTGGAAATGCAAACAATACGGGATTAGAGGTATCGGGGGATCTTCCTATTGCAAGTTTGGGCCTACTCGAAAACGGAATTTCTTACCTAGGAGACCAAGAATATCTAGACGATTTTACAAATCACGAATCCCCTGAGTTGGGATTAGCGTCTAAGCGTTTGAACTTTAAGGCGGCTCAAATGGCCAGTTTTAGCGGCGTTATGAATCCAATTCCATATCTCAAATTACGGGGTCAAATCAATTATACTCACGAAAGCGAACGGGAAAAGAACGCATATTTTGAGTCATTTACAGCAGATACCTTGCAATTTCAAAATTCGGTAGGCACACAGACTGAATCAGGAATTCACGATGTTAATTACCATATTACCTTGCAATATTTGCCAAAAGGGCACTTTCTTGAATGGGAGTCACAAGGCACATATAGCGCCTTGGAGCGATCGGAGTTTTTGCGGTTCAATAAACTACCTGTGCAAGATTTTAAGGAAAACGACTTTATAAAACAAGACAATCGTGTCTCTTATACCCGCAAAGGTAAAAATCGGAATGCATTTCAAATAAACTTTAGAACCCTGGATCTGTCTCGTAACGGCATGAATCAACCAGACTCAATTCCAATGGGACTTCTTGGTATTGGGAGTACCTATTCTGGTCCTGTGCAGCAAACCCTAGACCACGAATTGAAGTTTACAGGGACAGCGGTAAATTGGTATGGGCGTCACGGAAATAAATCCTTGCGTTTAGCCGCGCAGTGGTCTAGGCGCGAAATAACGTTGACTAGTAATTTAGACCTTTCCGGAACCTCGGATCTAATACTCCCGGGGTCAGAATTTCAAAATAATATTGGTAGTCAACACACCCGTTCTGGGGTAAACCTAAATTTCGTTGTTCATGAAAAACCATGGTCTATCCAGGCAAATTTAAATTTCCAATCCTACACCTATGACGTATTTGATGGTGTGCCAGATCTTTTTAAGGGTAAACTTTGGATTCCACAATTTGGGGTAGACTGGAATCCTGCCGGGGGGTCTAAAGCCGCTTTTTTGCGCTATACCTACCAGGTAAATGAAACCTCGATGTCTGATTGGCACAGCGGTTATATCCTCACAGATTTCAGGAGTCTCGTTTTTGGAGGGGGATATTTTACCCCCTATCGCGAACACAATTGGTTTGGTGGGTATACGCTTGGATCGTGGGGCGATGCCTTTCAATTGCACACTTCGCTGCTGTATAGACAAGAGCCAAAATACTTGGGACGGCAGGTGTGGTCCAACGGGGATTACTTAATTACTAAGGGCCAGGAATTTTACAACCGGGAATTTCTAACGTTTAATCTTCAGGCCGACCATTATTTTAAAGCGCTATCCGGTAATTTAAAAGGTAAAGGACTTCTTGGTAAAAACCAGTATCAAGTAGTAGTTAATGGTCATAACTATGCAATTCGGACCTCTTTGGTGGAGTTTGGCCCGGAATGGAAATCTATTTTAGACGGGGGAGTTAATTTTTTTCTAGGGTATAAGTGGAAATTTTCCCAAACCCATGGAGAAAAAAGTTCAAATCAATCCGCATGCGAAGGCTTTTTAGACCTCGATTTGCAATGGCATTCCAAATGGTTAATAAAATTAGCAAATGTGCGGTATGTAACCACTTCTGGTGGTTCGAAAACGAGCACAATACTGTCTGATTTAAATTTGCGTATGCAACCCAAATCGGGGCGCACTGTTTTAAATTTTGAAATCAGTAATCTTTGGAATACCCGGGTTATGGAATTCAATACGTTGTCTGAAACAGGAATTACTTGGTTTAAAACCAACTTAAGACCCAGAACCGCTTTATTTTCAATAGACTTTAAGTTCTAGAAGTTGGGCTATACCGGCCTGTTCGCTGTAATGATTCACCTGCTTTTTGTATCTTTCACGGAGGACCGAAAAAATGGTCCCTAGCGCCTAATGAAAAGATATATGTTAGCATTGGATCTTAAACCGGATGAAACCCTCATTAAGGAATACGATGCCTACCACCGGGCTGTTTGGCCCGAAGTTCTGGAAAGCCTGAGAGGTTCAGGTATACAGCAAATGGAAATTTTTAGAGTTGGAAATCGACTAAGTATGTTACTCGAAACCGAAGATAGTTTTTCGTTCGAAGAAAAGGCCAGGAGAGAAGCTAGCAATATTAAGGTTCAGGAATGGGAAGCCCTTATGGATAACTATCAGGACCGCTTACCATGGGTAGCAAATGGAGCAAAATGGACCCTAATGACCTCCGTTTTTGTTTTGAATCCATAATCCGGGTTAGTATGGATACCCTAGCCGATCGAATCAATGCCTTTAACCAAAGTCTAAGCTTTTGGGGCACCCTACCAAAGGGGATTCGAGTGCTAAATCCCTTTCAGGAAAATCTTGATATTTTGAAGGTGTCCAGTTCATTTTATAATAAGTTTTATAAGGATTCCAAACAACGAAAATTGATTTTGGGAATTAACCCCGGTCGTTTAGGGGCAGGAGCCACCGGGATTCCCTTTACAGACACAAAACGTCTGATTGAAGTTTGCCAATTAGAAGCCCCTGCTTTTCACACCCATGAGCCTTCGTCTGTATTTATTTATAAACTCATTGAGGCTTTCGGTGGACCGAAAGCATTCTATGGACGGTATTATATTAATTCTGTGTGTCCTTTGGGTTTCGTAACGGATAAAGGCAACGGTAGATGGGTAAATTATAACTATTACGACAATCCTGTGTTGTTTAAAACTGTGCGACCCTTTATCATAAAAAGCCTAAAAGCACAGTTAAACTTGGGATTGGACTCAGAAACTTGCTGGGTTCTCGGTAAAAAGAACGCCCTGTACTTAGCAGAGATTAACCGAGAAATCAAAATATTTAAGCGGCTTATACCTTTAGATCATCCCCGATATATTATGCAATATAAGGCAAGAGAAGCAGATGACTACCTACATCGTTATCTTGAATTGCTGCACTAACCGAACCCAGCCACCCGACTCCCGACCGCGTGTTTAATTTTGTTTTAATCTGAATTATACAACGCACAATTTGTTTGTGAACTTATGGCTCCGGAATTCCGTCTGGCAACATTTTTAGTTCGGTTTGTTTTAGTCGTGATTTGAATTTTACGAGTTCAACTTCCAAAAGCAGGGTAAAGCGCTGATTTGCATCTAATAATCTCTTATCATATAGCTCAAAAACCTGTTGCTGTGCATCCGTTGGCCCAAAATCTGCGCCATTTCCAGTAATATCGCTGGCTAGTGCACTCAGTCTGCCATATAATTTCATTGGAGATCGAAATGCATCTTCACGTGCTCCTGTCAATTGAATATCGTAGAGTATGCCGGAAATGGATTCGGCTTGTTTTAGCAAAGTTAGCGCCTTTCGCTGATCAGATTTAGAAGGTAAGTTAATTGCTAAATCCTCTAATTCTTTCCGTATAGATTCAATTTCATTAATGAGGGTAACCGCCTGATTCATAGCATCTCGCAAAGCCAAGGAAAAAGTAACCTGTGCTCGAATTTCTTCCAGGGATCCTGCGGTAGAAGGATCTTTTAAAACATGGAGCTCACGCGAATATTCGCGATTTCCAACCCGGAGTTTAACGGTGTAGGTATCTGGAACCACACGCGGGCCAAATTGTCCGCGCATTAAATCCAAATCCCAGGTCACTAAGGGTCTCCATCCTTCGCCGTTTAGTTCTACCCACGGCCGGCCCGGAGGTGCAGTCTGTAATTTGGGTTTAAAAGTAGGTTCGTAGCGTAGGTCCCACATCACGCGATTAACCCCTGCATGTTTGGTGCCTTCCAGGGTTCGTAATATTTCGCCTGCATTATTGAGAATCTGGATAGTTACCTTTTGGTCTGTACTGTCTTTTAAATAGTATTGGATTTCTGCGCCGTACGCCGGATTTTTTCCAGCACTAAAACTTGGACCATCAGTTTTAATACTCTGCTTTTCCTGAAAGCGGTATGCCGGCCGAAGGCCAAAAAGATAGACTTCTTGACCTTTGGCCTCTTTGTCGTAGGCCCTAAGAGCTTCTAAATTGTCTAGAATATAATAACCCCGGCCGTAGGTGCCAACCACTAGGTCGTCAAAATGTTCCTGAATTTCCAACCAATAAACAGGAGCCGGAGGAAGATTGTTGCGCAAGGGCATCCAATTTTGGCCGTCGTCTGTACTTATATACATACCATTGTCTACTCCCAAATAAAGCATTCCCGGGCGTTTGGGGTCTTCACGAACCACGTGTGCGAAACTGTGCACGGTACGCGGAATGGATTGAGAAATATTTTTCCAGGATTTTCCGTAATCCTTGGAGGTATAAACATAGGGAGCAAAATCACCCATTTGATGTAAGTCTACGGTAAGGTAAACAGTTCCGGCCTGGTACCTGGAAGGTTCAATATTTGCAATAGTTCCCCAGGCCGGTAAATCCGGAATGTTACCCGTTACGTTGGTCCAATTTTCGCCACCGTTACGTGTTAAATGCACCTGTCCATCGTTACTCCCAGTCCAGATTAGGCCAGGTTCTATTCGAGATTCTGAAATACTAAACAAGGTAGCACCATCAAAGGTCATTAAATTATCTACGGCGATCCCGCCTGAATTTTTCTGGTGTGTTTTATCATTTAGGGTCAGATCCGGACTTATCACTTGCCAAGATTGTCCATCGTCGTCTGTTTTATGCACGAATTGACTACCTACATATACCCGATGTGCCGTGTGGGGCGAGAAGGCTAGGGGAAAATTCCAATGCCAGCGGTATTTGAGTTGCCCGGGTTCCCAACCGTAACCGGCTTCGGGCCAAACCCGAACATCTCGGGCATGCCCAGTTCTGGAATCAAATCGGGCAAGACCTCCATCGTAACATCCGGACCATACAACGGCATTGTCGAACGGATCCGGTTGAGCAAATCCGCTTTCACATCCGCCAACTCCAGACCACAATCCCACGGGAATATAGCCCTGTAGGCTATTACTGGGGCCTTTATACGAATATCCATCCTGCCGATTCCCGTAAATGTTATAGGGAATTTGATCATCTACTGCGGCGTGATACATTTGAGCAATTGGGAGCACTACGCGTTGAAAGCTTTTGCCGTGATTCAAGGTGATACTCGCGCCACCATCATGGGCCACCATCATACGATCCGCATTTGTAGGGTCTAGCCAAATGTCGTGATTGTCGCCTCCTGCAGAACTGCGCTTCAGGGTTTTTCCTCCATCAATAGAAACCATAAAACGCACACTCGCAAAATACACCTCATCTGGATTTGTAGGGGAAACTGCCATTCGCGTATAATAGGGGGCTCTTTCCGCAATATCGTGATTTCGGGTTTGGAGGGTCCAGGTATTGCCAAAGTCTTCGGAGCGATAGAGCGCAGGACTCTCTATTTCAAAAAGGGCGTATACGATATCAGGGTTGGACTGAGCCAGGGCCACGGCCGTTTTTCCTACCGGGTTTTTAGAACCTCCAGGCAAGCCATAATTTTTAAGGGGCTCCCAATTGGCACCTCCATCCAAGCTGCGATAGATTCCCCCTCCGGGTCCGCCACTGTTCAGTCCCCAACTATTGATGTGAATAGACCACATAGCAGCAAGCAACCGGTCCGGGTTTTTAGGGTCTAATGCAAAGTCTGCGGCACCGGTATGTTCGTCTACAAATAGGATCCGGTTCCAGGTCTTACCACCATCTGTAGTTTTGTAAATTCCTCTTTCTTGCTGAGGGCCATAGGTATGGCCCAAAGCCGCGGCGTAAACAATGTCCGGATTGGTGGGATGCACTACAATACGTCCAATACGTCCGGTGTGCTCCAGACCCATATGCTTCCAGGTTGCACCCGCATCATTAGATTTATAGATACCATCTCCCATGGCATGTGCCGGACGAATTAGAAAAGTTTCGCCCGTGCCTACCCAAATCTGGTCTGGGTTATTGGGAGTTATAGCTATGGCACCAATAGAAGAAACCTGTTGATCGTCAAAAATGGGATTCCAGCCAATTCCGCCATCCGTGGTTTTCCAAAGTCCTCCGGAAGCCGCTCCTATATAATTAGTCATGGGATCTCCAGGAACTCCAGCAATAGCAATGGTTCGGTTTCCTTCGGGTCCTATAAACCGAAAATCGAGGTTTTTAAAAATGGTCGGATTGGTTTGCCCAAAGGCGGTTTGAATAAAAAATAGTGCTAAGAAAAAAAAATTTGGTTGCATGACCGGGAATTTTCAAGTATTGAGCTAATATAACCAATAAGAGCTCAAATTAATAAGCGCCTAATAGCCTTTTAATGACTTGCCATTAGGCCAAACTAAAAAGTAAAATCATTGAATGATCTAAAATTTATTGCCGGATATTTCGTTTTTATTTTTCAGCTTTAAACTTGGAAAAAAATTGAAAACCAAAATATTACGCCAATATATTGCCCCAATGGCCTCCTTTTGGGGCTTAGTGGGAAGTACTTGTAGTTTCTTGTTAATTACAACCGATGGGTTGGCACAATCTCGTGATTCCTTGCTGCAGGGTAAAATCAGTTCAGGTATTTTGTTTTCCGATGGCAATTATACCCCATTTTGGGTGCGTGCAAATCAGTTTGGTGTGGTTCCCAGATCGGGAACCTACAGCACCACTGCGGTAGAATTTCACTCGAACTATAAAGAAGAAAAACCCGTGGAAGTTTCTTATGGTGCATCGGTTTGGCTAAACGCCTCGGAAGAAAACACTGAAATTTTAATACAGGAAGCATATGTTGCCTCAAAGTGGCGTGCCTGGGAAGTTTTTGCTGGTCGTAAAAAACAGGTTTTTGGGGTAACTGATTCCCTTATATCTTCCGGTTCGTACTCTTGGTCCGGAAATGCCCTTCCCTTAACCAAGGTTGAAGTGGGCACCAAAGGGTTTTATTATCCCAAAATTTTAGGAGGAAATATTGCCGTAAACATGTCGTATGGACATGGATTTTTTTCAAACGATCGGATAGATGTTCATGATTTTTATTTACATCAAAAGCAATTGTATGTTAAACTCGGAAGTATTCTTAGCCCGATTAAACTTGTGATTGGGGGCAATCATCAGGTACAGTGGGGAGGCACCCTACAATTCCAGGATACCATTAACAATTCCGGAGTAAACGGCAAGGTAGCGGCAGATTTTAAAAGTTATCTTAGGGCTGTAATGGCTTCATCGGCCGGAGATGAGGTGTTGTACGGAATTAATGATGGAGGAAATCGGTATGGCAATCATTTAGGTTCTTTAGATTTGGGCTTGGAAATCGAGTCGGAATTCCTGAAAGTTTTTGCATACCGACAGTCGTTTTATGAAGATGGGTCTTTGTTTAGGCTCGAAAACATTGCCGATGGACTACACGGATTGTCCTTTCAATTTAAGAAGGGAAAGGTATTGAAGCGCTGGGTGTTTGAATATTTTAATTCCAAAGATCAGGGTGGGGTGTCCGATCAGAATTTTAGGGGCGACAATTATTTCAATAATGAGGTATACCGCCAAGGTTGGTCCAACCACCAAACAAGTATTGGAACGCCTTTTATCACTTTTCTTGGGGAAACTGATTTTAGAAATAGTCCGGGAATTATGCCTTATTTTAACAACAATCGCGTTACTGCGTATTATTCGGCATTATTTTTTAAAGTTCAAAATTGGGAATTTACCCTAAAAGGCAGCATAGCTTATGCCTATTGGGCGTACGACAATCCCTTTCCGGTTCCCAAAAAATTGATGGCTATTGGCCTTTCCGTAAACGCCCCTTTAAATCTTTTTGGAGTTCAAAGCATACTATCTTCCAAACTGGGATACGACAGTGCGGGTTGGTTTAATAGTCCAAATTTTGGAGGTATTATAAGTTTATCTTTACCGATTTTTTAGGTGCTAAACGTATTAAATACCATTCCAGTTTTAAGTCCAGAACTCTGGAATTTTATTGCGTAGAAACGAAACACTGCGGTTTAATTGTTCCATGCCATCTACACCGTCTTCGATGCTAATCCAACCATTAAAACCAACTCGTTTCAATTCCGTGAAAATAGCATCGTAATCGTTTAGGCCTTTCCCGATTTCGCCGTGTCTAAGCCGTTTGGCATATCCGGCAGAGCCGTTTTCTTCCTTCCGCAGGTCGTCTATCGTGCCTTCCAATAAATACCGGTCACTGGCGTGCATAGTTACCACCCTATGGGATACGCGTTTTAATAATTCTAAGGGGTCTTCTCCGGCCAGGAAGGTATTGCTTGGGTCGTAATTGACCCCAAAGTTCGGATGTGCGATTCGGTCTACCAGTTTGCAAAATACCTCCATTTTTTGAGCGAATTCCGGATACAGCCAAAAGTCATCTTTGTAGTGGTTTTCCAGAATAAGGGTAATACCTCTTTCAGCTGCATATGGAAGGCAGGCTTCTATACATGCTGCGGCATATTCAACCCCACGGTCAATGCTGATTTCCGGGCGTCTTTGACCGGAAAGCACCCGACAATATGCACCACCCAGAGCATGGGTCATGGCAATCCAGTTTTTTTGTTGGGCGATCTGATCTGCCCGAAATGCCGGATCGGGATGGGTGAAATCGGGAGAGCAGCACATCATGGGAATCGTTTTCCCCTTATCTTCCACGCGGGTGCGAAAACCAGCCCAGTTTTTTCGGTCTTCCATTTCCAAAAAACCGGCATACCATTCCAAACCGTCAATATCCAGGTCGCAGGCCAGATCAATCCAGGTATTCAGGGACATAGATCCGTCTTTGCAAAGGGCCTGCATAAAGGCTTTGGGAAATACGGCTAGTTTAGGCATGATTACGCTTTTTTGCTGGAATGGTTGATGTGTCTTTGGGTGGATTTCTACCTATAAAGGGGTGTTGTTCCAGATCCATTACCTGTCCACTTACCGGTCCACTTTCATCAGACAGCCAATACAGGGCAGCTGCCGCGATTTCTTCAGGCCACAAAATTCGACCCGATGGGGCGTAAACATCCGGTAAATCTGCATACCAATCTTCGGGCAATCCGTGTTCTTGTTTCCGTTTTCTTTCGGTTTCAGTGAGCACCCAGCCGGGATTGATTTGGTTTACGCGAATCCCATTCTCCCGATGCAGTGAATCTCCCAGATTGCGGGTCAACGTCATTAGGGCTCCT
>JBJOHX010000024.1:0-88323 GCA_046047415.1 Bacteroidota bacterium | reverse complement strand
CTGCCATTACCTATTCAGATACCACCGCTAGCTCCACTTGCGAATTGGTTTATAACACCATTGAAAGCTTAGGGGGCTTAAATCGCATTACTGCAGACATGGCCTCTTGTCTATACGCCGGAATCATGACCGATACCGGATCATTCAGATATCCGTCTACCAGCGCTCATACCCTTCGTATTGTTGCGGCTTTAATGGAATCGGGTGCCGATCACAGTAAAATTCATACGCTGGTTTACGACGCCAATAGTCCACAACGATTTCAACTGCTCGGGAAAGCCCTGCAAAACCTTACCATACTTCCGGAACTTCGCACGGCTTTCATTACCCTTACACAAGCAGAATTAGACGCCTGTAACTACCAAAAAGGAGATACAGAAGGCTTTGTTAATTATGGTTTGTCGATTAAGAATGTGGTCTTAGCAGCTATTTTTATTGAACACAGAAATGAGGGAATGGTAAAGATTTCCTTGCGTTCTCGCGGTTCATTCGACGTAAATGCATTTGCCCGTGAACACTTCGAAGGTGGCGGACATATAAATGCAGCAGGAGGAAAAAGTACCCAAAGCCTAACCGACACGGTTACACGTTTTCGAAACGTATTACCTTCATTTAAATCGGCATTATGGGAATCGTAAAAACAAAAATAATTTGGATTGCCTCAACCTTTCTGCTTCTGGGTTGTAAACAAACCGAGGTACGTTGGCCCGTGAGTACCCGAAGCGGGTCATTTCTACAAATTTCAGCCTCCCGTAATAAACAACTTCTAGCCGAAGAAGAAGCTCAAATGGCCCAAATAATTGCACAAGACAGTACCCATACCTTTTATGAAAGTGCCATCGGATCACCGTATTATTACGAACTTCAGGTAACAGAAGGAGGTTACACCCCGCTTCCTGGTGACCGGGTAACCCTAACCTATAACCTAATGACCTGGAACAATGACACCCTTTATTCCGAATCTGAAATTGGGACCTTGCACTATGTGGTAGATCGCGAGGCTTTGTTTCCAGGCCTACGACAGGCAGTGAAATTGTTACAGGAAGGAGAAACAGCGGTTTTTTTGTTTCCTTCTTCCATGGGTTACGGGTATCTTGGAGACAAAAACCGTATTGGTTCAAATGTGCCTCTAAAATGCAAGGTCTCCTTGTTTCAAATAGAAAAATTGTCAGAAAATATTTCCAATCCTTAATTTATGAAACAGTACGTACTCTATGCTTTATTTTCAATCGTCCTTTTAAGCGGATGTAAATCAAACCAACTTGGCAACCTCAATGACGGCCTTTATGCCGCTATGAGTACCAGCAAAGGTGAGGTGGTATTGCGACTGGAATACCAACTTACCCCAGTTACGGTGGCAAATTTTGTAACACTGGCAGAGGGGAGCAATCCGTTTGTGAGCGAGAATTTCAAAGGTAAACGTTATTATGACGGGCTTAGTTTCCATCGTGTAATTCAGGATTTTATGATCCAGGGTGGTGATCCCACCGGAACAGGTTCAGGCGGACCAGGTTATCGGTTTGCCGACGAGTTTGTAGACTCCCTGGTACACGATCGCAAAGGGCTATTATCCATGGCCAATGCCGGGCCAAAAACCAACGGCAGCCAATTTTTTATTACCCACGCCCCAACCCCTTGGCTAGACGGACGCCACACCATTTTTGGAGAAGTAGTTCAGGGCATTGAGGTCGTCGATTCCATAGCCGGAGTAGCCGTTTCGGAAAACGGAAACAAACCGCTACAACCGGTGATTATGAACAAAGTAGAAATTATTCGCAAGGGCAAAGAGGCACGCAACTTTGACGCTGTAAAAATCATGACGGATTACTTCAGAGACGAAGAAGCTCGTGAGGCTGCTCAAAAAGCCAGATTGGAAGGATTTGTAAACGATATGGAGGCTCGTAAAGCCAGTGCTACAGTATCTGCTTCTGGGTTGGGCATTGAAATTATTGTATCCGGAACCGGAGAAAAACCGGCAATTGGCTCTATGGTTTGGGTAGACTATGCGGGATGGATGGAAGACGGGGCCCTGGTAGACACCAGCATTGAAAGTATTGCGAAGGAGTTTGGCCGCTATGACGAACTATTGCAAATGCATCGCGGCTCCTTTAATCCGTCTGTAATGAAGTACAGTCCTGACTCGCAACTAATTGCAGGTTTTAAGGAAGCCCTATTACAAATGCGCATAGGAGATAAATGGCGCTTGTACATTCCATCCCACCTGGGTTACGGAGAACAAGGCCGGGGACCAATTCCACCAAGTGCAGACCTTGTCTTTGAACTTGAGCTTGTAGGTATTCAGATCGAACCTCAGGATTAATAAAAAAGGCCGCCCGTTGGGCGGCCTTTTTTATTCAATATTTTCCAATATATCAAGAAGTAATTTCCAAAACTTTTGAGTAGACGGTATGGAAGCACGTTCCTCCGGCGAATGGGCTCCCAATATGGTTGGACCAATGCTAATCATATCGAGATTTGGATAATGGGACCCAATGATACCACACTCCAAACCTCCATGTCCGGCAAGGACACGCGGGGAAGATCCAAAAAGGCTTAGATACCGAGATCGAACCAAAGCGAGAATACCAGATTGCGCATTGGGTTGCCAACCCGGGTAATCCCCACTTGTTTGTGTGCTATACCCCGCCAAGGCAAATACAGCAGTTAAACCGGCAACGAGATCTAACTTTCTTGATGTTCTGGAAGACCTTGTAAGACAGCCGATTCGGATTTCTCCATCGAACGCACGAACAACGGCAAGATTATTTGAAGTTTCGGTCTGTCCTGGATATGCGGCGCTCATGTAGGCAACACCACTTGGAACGGAATAGAGACACTGAATCAACTTTTCCTGGGCACATAAGGGAAATACCTCTTCTGGTGCCGTGCAGGCCGTTACCTGAACTGTGATGTCGGGATCTACAGCTGCAAACTCTTCGCAAATGACACTACGCGTTGCCTCTAATTGCGCTATAAATTTCATTTTATGGCGGGGATCGATGCCCAGAACCGCAACAGCCTCACGTGGGATAGCATTACGAAGGTTGCCTCCGCTAAAACTGCCAACTGAAAAATCGACGTGCTGTGAACAAGAATAAAGCAACCGCGCTAAAAGCTTATTTGCATTGGCCAATCCCAAATGAATGTCCATACCACTATGTCCTCCTTTTAGACCTCCGACATGAACTCGTAAACCCTCGCTACCCAAAGCAAGTGACTCCGGAATATAACTCCCAATAGCAGTGACATCTATTCCACCTGCACAACCCACGCCGAGTTCATCGTCTTCTTCCGTATCTAAATTCAGTAATACGGAACCCTTTAACCAATCTGGAGATAAAGCCTTTGCCCCAGACATTCCAGTTTCTTCATCTACCGTAAATAACGCCTCTATGGCCGGGTGCGCAATGGTTTTAGAAGCCAAAACTGCCATAATTGCTGCAACGCCTAGGCCGTTATCTGCTCCTAATGTAGTGCCTTTGGCGCGAATCCAATCTCCATCCAAAATCATGGCAATACCTTCATTTTCAAAATCAAAACCTGTGGCATCGTCTTGTTGATGAACCATGTCTAAATGAGCTTGAAGGACCACTATTGGGCGGTTTTCATATCCGGAGCTCGCAGGTTTACGAATCAGTACGTTGCCTATGGAATCCCGCTGAGTATCTAGGTGCAACTCAGCGCCAAATTGAAGCATGAAAGCTATAATCTGCTCCTCCCGTTTAGAAGCTCTAGGTATGGCATTTAGAGCCTCAAAATGTTGCCAGATTTCTCGAGGTTCTAAATGTGAAAATTTTGAAGACATGAATTATATATTTGATCTACAAAATTAGAAATTGAAATTAAGTACTCCTTTTTAATTGGTTATTTTTGAAATCATGCGCAATCGAATATATATTGTTCTGACCCTCTTTCTTCCCATTCAAATCATATTGTTGCAATGGGCTGCCAAACATACCGCATGGGTAGAAAAATGGTACAGCAATGGTTTGTACCCTGTAGTTTCTGGATTTTTTCGATGGCTTTACGGCGCATTTTCTTTATCTGTTGGAGACCTTATTTATCTTATTTTGCTTGCGCTAGGGATAATCTTTTGCACTCGCAAACTGCACGAGGTTTGGAGGCATTTTTGGCAATTTACACTACAATTCCTGGCTTGGATATCTGTGATTTGTTTCACCTTTTACAGCTTGTGGGGATTAAACTACTACAGGCGGCCATTAGCTCAAACCCTGAATTTAAATGAAAAATATGAGTTGGAAGAACTTAAAGCACTTACCTTGCAATTGGCCCAGGAAAGCAATGCGCTACAACTGGAGCTAACGGGCGACACCTTAAATCCTGTTTTGATACCTTATTCTGAAGCTGAAATCCTAAGGCGTACGGTACAATCTTATCACTTATTGGAGGAGCAATATCCGAATTTTAGATACAGGCATCCCAGTCTTAAACCGTCGCTGATTGCAAAAGGTCTATCATATATGGGATATGGTGGTTACTTAAATCCATTTACTGGTGAAGCACAAGTCAACATTCTAGTTCCAAATTACAGATTACCTGTAATTGCTGCACACGAGGTAGGACACCAATTGGGCTATGCCGCAGAAAATGAAACTAATTTTATTGGATATCTCGCAACCCGTCATAACCAAGACCGGTATTTTCAATACGCCGCGGCCACCTTTGCGCTTAACTATTGTTTATCAGAATTAAATCGGTCCGATTCCACTGCCCGCAAAGCTATCAATGTAAAATTAAATCAAGGGGTTCGTGCAAATTTTGCCGAGTCCTACGCATTCTGGCAACAATACGAAAACCCTATGGAGCCCGTATTTAAAGCCGTATTCAATAGCTACTTGGAGGCCAATCTACAAAAAGAAGGAATTAGGAGTTACAATAGAATAGTTTCGCTTTTATTGGCCTATCATAGGAATTCAGATACCCAGGCTAATCAATAAACATTCCTTAATTATTTGTTAAAATTATTTGTGCCAAAAATTGGGGCGCTTTAAATGCTATTTTTAAGATTCTAAACCAAACACGCAGTACCATATGAAATGGAAATTTGTACTCCCGGTTTTTTTCTGCCTGGGATTGTCTGCAATGGCCCAAGAGTATTTTCCAAAATCCGACGGGGTAAAAGCAACAAATAGTAATTATACCGCCTTAACCCATGCCCGAATTTATCTGGCTCCTGGAAAGATTGTAGAAAACGGAACCCTATTGATTCAAAACGGTAAGGTCATTCAGGTCGGAACCTCTGTTCGGATTCCTGAAAATTCAAAAGTTATCGATTTAAAGGGAAAACACATCTACCCTTCTTTTATTGATCTATTTTCGGAATTCGGCATTGAAAAACCCAAGCGGTCTCCCGGAGCTGGAAGAACAGCCCAATACGATGCCACCAGGGAAGGATTCTACTGGAACGACCACATTCGGCCTGAACAAAGTGCTATTGCAGCCTATGCTTTTGACAGCCGATCGGCCGCAGACCTTCGCAAAGCAGGGTTTGGGGTAGTAAATAGTCATCTTGCCGATGGTATTGCTAGAGGAACGGGCGTTTTATTGGCTTTAAATTCGGAGGGGTCCGATGCCATGCGCGTGCTCGATAATTCCTCCGGACAATATTTTTCGTTTCAAAAAAGTGTTTCTTCACGCCAGTCCTATCCGTCTTCGCTAATGGGTTCAATGGCCCTGTTGCGTCAAATGCATCACGATGCCCATTGGTACGGTCAGGGTAAATCGACAACAACAGATCGCTCTTTGGAAGCGCTGAATCGAAACCGCGGTAAAATTCAGTTTTTCGATGCCGGCGATCGCGATAATGTAGTTCGTGCAGATGAAATTGGAGATATGTTTGGAATACAGTACATTATTCTTGGCGGTGGGCAAGAATATGAAAAGATTCAAGATATCAAAGCCACAGGGGCCGCTCTGGTCTTACCCTTAAATTTTCCGGCTGCTTTTGAGGTTTCTAACCCCTACGAAGCGGCCTTGGTTTCCTTGGAAGATATGAAGCACTGGAATCAGGCGCCCTCTAATCCAAAAGTATTGGCAGAAAATGGGATTACTTTTGCCTTTACCCTTCAGGGACTTAAATCTCCATCGGACCTTAACAAACAAGTTCGAAAAGCCATTCAGTATGGACTCAGTCCGGACAAAGCTTTGGAAGCGCTGACCAGTATACCAGCGCGTTTGCTCGGAAAATCCAACCTATTGGGAAGTTTAGAACCCGGGCACCTGGCCAACTTTTTAATTACCTCGGGGCCGGTTTTCGAAGAACAAACCACCTTGTATGAAAACTGGGTTCAAGGCCAGCAAGAAATCTTACAGGATATGAACCGCAAAGACATTCGCGGAACATATACCTTAAGTGCCAGCCAAGAGGCATTTACCTTGGAAATCGGCGGAAAAGCGTCAACTCCCACACTTATTGTTAAACGCGATTCTGTAACCCTAAATAGTAATATAAACTATTCAGGAGACTGGGTAGATATTAGCTTTACCGAAGACAGCAATAGGTACCGGTGGACTACTCGAGTTATGGTGGGGCAAAAGCAACTTAGCGGATCAGGCGTATTGCCCAATGGAACGGAAATGCAGTTTAGTGCGGTAAAAACAGCAGATTTTAACGAAGAGGCCAAATCAGGCTCAGATAAAGCTGCGGGCACTCCAATCGTGTTGCCCCTGAGTTATCCGAACGTTGGTTATGGATATGCCAACCTACCGCAGCAGGAAGATGTACTATTTAAAAACGCTACCGTTTGGACCAGCGAAGCAGCAGGAGTACTTCCAAATACAGATGTTTTGGTGCGTAAAGGAAAAATTGTAAAAATCGGGCAGCAACTCAGCCCAGGAAATGCAAAAGTGATAGACGCAACCGGTAAGCATCTAACGGCCGGTGTTATTGACGAGCACAGTCATATTGCTGCAGTAAGCATAAACGAAGGCGGGCACAATTCCTCGGCAGAAGTGCGCATGTCCGATGTCTTTAACCCCGATGATATTGACATTTATCGTGATTTGGCTGGAGGAGTGACCACCGTACAGCTTTTGCACGGTTCGGCCAACCCCATAGGTGGTCAATCGGCCATCTTTAAACTCAAATGGGGGCGTTCCAAGTCAGACATGCTGTATAGCGATATGCCCAAATTTATCAAGTTTGCGTTGGGTGAAAACGTAAAACAAGCCAATTGGTCGAGTTTTGATCGTTTTCCTCAATCTCGCATGGGAGTAGAACAACTCTATGTAGATTACTTTCAGCGGGCCAAAGAATATCAAGAAATTAAAGCGTCAGGACAACCCTATCGTTATGATGAAGAAATGGAAACCCTTGCCGAAATATTGCGGGGCGAGCGCTTTATTACCTGTCACTCCTATGTTCAGACCGAAATTAATATGATGATGAAGGTCGCAGAACGTTTTGGTTTCCGCATAAATACCTTCACACATATTTTGGAAGGTTACAAAGTGGCAGACAAAATGGCGGAACACGGGGTAGGCGGCTCTACCTTTAGCGATTGGTGGGCCTATAAATTTGAAGTAAATGACGCCATTCCATACAACGCAGCAATCATGCACAATGCCGGGGTAACTGTAGCGATTAATAGCGACGATGCCGAAATGTCTAGGCGCCTTAATCAAGAGGCAGCTAAGACTGTTAAATACGGTGGAATCAGTGAAGAGGAGGCTTGGAAAATGGTAACTATTAATCCTGCTAAATTGCTTCATATCGACCACCTTGTTGGCAGCATTAAGGAAGGTAAAGATGCCGATTTGGTACTTTGGACCGATCATCCACTATCTGTCTACAGCAAAGCAGAGAAAACCTTTATAGAAGGAGTACCTTATTTTGATTTGGAACAGGATGCACAATTGCGCACAAAAATTGCAGAAGAACGTAAAACGCTAATCGACATGATGTTGCAAGACAAAGATGGAGGCAACAAGCGTACCCCACGGGGCAGAAGTCAGGAACGTTTACATTGCGATAGCATGTAGTTTAAAACTTAATAGCGACAACATTATGACGACACATATTAAAATAACATTAGGGTTTTTACTGTGCACCGCACTTGTGACGGCCCAGCAAACCCCCGCGCCAAAACAATCGGGCCCTATTAGCATTACAGGGGCAACTATACATTTAGGAAATGGCACCGTTATTGAACAAGGCACCTTGGTTTTTAAATCAGGTGTTATTACCGCAGTTGGTACAGACGTTTCTCCGGAAGGTGAAATAATTGATGCTACAGGTAAACATGTTTACCCAGGACTCATTGCACCAACAAGATCAGTAGGACTTGTAGAAATTGACGCCGTGCGTCAGAGTGACGATGAGGATGAAATCGGAACCTTTATCCCACATGTACGTAGCCTAATTGCCTATAATGCCGAATCGAAAGTTGTTGAAAGCCTCCGGCCCAACGGGGTACTCCTCGGACAGGCAACCCCACAGGGCGGTACGATTTCGGGTACTTCGTCTCTCGTACAATACGATGCCTGGAATTGGGAAGATGCTGCTATTCGCACAGACGATGGAATTCATTTGCATTGGCCAACTGCTTTTAGACGTGGACGCGTTTGGATGGGTGAATCAGCAGGAATTCAACCCAATAAGGACTATCAAAAAGAGACTCAAGAAATCCTTAACTTTTTAAGTGATGCGAAGGTTTATGGTAAAGGCCAGGGTGTTGCAGTAAACCTTCCACACCAGGCCATGCAAGGTGCATTTGAAGGCACCCAGCGGGTGTATGTGTATGCAGATGGACAACGTGAAATTGTTGACGCAATTTCCAGTCTTAAAGAAGCTGGAATTCCCAAAGTAGTGCTTGTGGGTGGATATCAGTCCTATTTACTAACCGATTTTTTAAAGGATCAAGACATTCCCGTGCTGGTAAACGGGCCCCATAGCTTGCCAGTACGCGATGATGACGACTATGATTTACCATACAAATTACCTAAACTTCTTGTAGATGCAGGCCTATTGGTTGGAATTCAAAATCTGGATATGGCCAACTTCCAAACCAGAAATATGGCCTTTTATGCCGGGCAGGTTGCCGGAACAGGGCTAGATCGAGAGGTTGCCCTGCAACTTGTATCTTCTAATACAGCAAAAATTTTGGGCATTAATGACCAGTATGGCACGCTTGAAAGCGGAAAAAGCGCAACACTTTTTATCTCTGAAGGCGATGCGTTGGATATGCGCACCAATAAGCTTACCCACGCCTTTATAGATGGGCGTGAGGTGTCTTTAGAAACACATCAAACCGTACTTTGGAAACGGTACTCAGGCAAGTATGCTGGAGAGTAATATTTTAACCCCTATCTTTGAAACGGAACAGGATAATCCTGTTCCGTTTTTTTATGGTGTATGGCCTTTGTGAAACACATTAGCAGTAGTTCAAATTCGGAAATCCGACAGTTGATACAACTCGGTCAAAAGCCGCGTGAACGGAGAAAAACAGGGCTGTTTGTGCTGGAAGGACTTCGCGAACTACAACTTGCCATGCAAGGCGGCTACCAGGTTGAAACCATCTACTTTTGCCCTTCCATTATTTCTCAAAAGGATCTTGAAAACCAAATAGACCTGTCCGAGATACAGATCACAAGCCTAAGCACTGAGGTCTACGGCACTCTTGCATACCGAGAAAATACAGAAGGCGTAATTGCCTTAATGCATTCCAAAAAACACGACCTGAATTTATTTCAATTGTCTAAGCCGAACCCCTTACTGCTGGTGGCAGAAGCTCCTGAAAAACCAGGAAATATTGGTGCGCTTCTACGTACTGCAGATGCAGCAGGACTAGACGGTGTTATAATAGCAGATGCAAAGGGAGACTTGTACAACCCAAATGTAATCCGGTCTAGCGTGGGATGTATTTTTACCGTTCCAGTGGTGCTAGCGCCCAGTAATGAAGTTATTGTGTGGCTTGAAAACCAAAATGTCCGTATTTTTGCTGCTTCCTTGGCTGGCGCCGTGCGTTACGATACTGTAGATTATACCCTACCTACGGCCCTTGTTGTTGGTACTGAAGCCACGGGTTTGACTCACCAATGGACGACTGCGGCAAACACAGCTGTAAAAATTCCAATGCGTGGGGTAATAGACTCCATGAATGTTTCAGTTGCAGCTGCAATTCTGATTTTTGAGGCATGCAGGCAAAGGGGGTTTCACCAAAAAAATTAGATCGCATTAATCAATAAAGTGCAAAGCCGACATGAATCCTGACTTGCTTTTTTACTGTATTACCGGTATCCTGACTGTTCAATTTATTACAGACTCCATACTAGATTTTCTCAACTATAAACGCTTCAATGCACCCTTACCAACAGAAGTTGAAGATGTCTTTGAAAAAGAGGCTTATCAAAAATCCCAAGAATACAAAAAAACAAATTTCAGGTTTGGTCTTATTACTTCCGGATTTTCATATTTTCTGACCCTAACCTTTCTTGTACTGGGAGGATTTGCCTGGGTAGATTATCTGGCCGAATCCATAAGTACCGAACCTATTTTGAAGGCACTTATATTTTTTGGCATCCTATTCTTAGGAAGTGACCTTGCGAGTCTACCATTTACCTACTATAGAACTTTTCGTATTGAAGATCGCTTTGGTTTTAACAAAAGCACCCCTAAATTGTTTTGGATTGATAAGGTTAAAGGCTGGGTACTTTCTGTAATTCTTGGAGGCAGTATGCTAACAGCTCTTATGTATTTTTATGCGTGGGCCGGCACTGGTTTTTGGATCTATACCTGGGTTTTAATTGGGGGATTCACCCTTTTTATAAATTTGTTTTACAGCAGGTTAATAGTTCCGTTATTCAATAAACAAGTACCACTAGAGTTGGGTACACTCCGCGAAAAAATAGAACAGTATGCCGCCCAGGTTAATTTTGGCCTGTCTCAAATTTTTATCATTGACGGATCCAAACGTTCCACAAAAGCAAATGCCTATTTTTCTGGATTTGGAAACCAGCGCAGGGTAACACTCTACGATACCTTAATAAACGATCTGAATGAGGAAGAAGTTGTGGCCGTGCTAGCTCATGAAGTGGGACATTACAAACGCAATCACATCATTTTCAATCTGTTTACCTCTATTTTGCTAACAGGATTAACCCTTTATGTACTCTCCTTATTTATTAACCACCCAGAACTGTCCCTTGCTCTAAAGGTAAATGAACCTGGCTTTCATACCGCACTATTAAGTTTTGGTTTACTATACAGCCCAATTTCTACACTAACAGGGCTGCTCATGAATTACGTGTCCCGTCGTTTTGAATATCAGGCCGATGCGTATGCGCGACAAACCTACTCTGGTGCTCCATTAGTGAGTGCTCTAAAAAAACTTTCAAGAAACCACCTCAGCAATTTAACTCCTCATCCTGCGTATGTATTTATGCACTACTCGCACCCCCCGCTAAAGGATCGGATTCAAAATCTGCGTTCCTGAAATTTGTAGGTTTGGTTTGATATATTTCTGGGGCTACCGCCCCGCCCCAATATCAAAATACAGCTCCTCTCTGCAGCATCAAATCAGCAGGAAAATTTTAAAGGGGGTTAACCTACTTTATTTATCCGTATTTTTAATGTAGGTTACGGATTGATTTTAATCCTAACTACCCCTAATTTGATTTTCAATGCAGCCATGAAGCACATAGCATCTATACTTTTGGCGGTCGTTTTTTACGTCTTTTACAACTGTACCACTCCAAATTCCAAACCTGTAACCCCCAAAATGGAGTCGGTTCAACGTCCTATAAAAGAAGGATATATGCCTGCTCAATTTAATGAAGATCAAAGGGCAGAAAAAATTAAAGGAATCGCAAGTGAACTTTTCAACTTAATGGAAGCGCACGCCACGCGCAGGAATATACCTGGGGTAGCCTATGGAATTGTGGTAGACGATACCCTGATATTAGCCGACGCTATCGGTGTAATAGACTTGAATACAAAACAAAAGGCCACTTCCACCTCTGCCTTTAGGATTGCATCTATGACCAAGAGCTTTACGGCTATGGCCATTTTAAAACTGCGAGATGAAGGGAAGCTTTCTCTTTCTGATCCCGCCGAAAAATATGTGACGGAGATGCGAAATATCGAATACCTTACCTCAGATTCTCCAGGGATTACCATCGAAAACTTACTCACCATGACTGCAGGTTTTCCTGAAGATAATCCTTGGGGCGACCGACAGCTCAGCGAACCGGATAGCATGCTTACCGGTATGATATCGGCAGGGGTGTCCTTAAGCAATCCGGCTTCTTTACAGTATGAATACAGCAATACAGGCTTTGCCCTATTGGGACATATCATCACCCAGGTTAGCCAACAACCGTATCAGGAATACATTACCTCTCAAATCCTTAATCCTTTAGGGATGAAGCATACCTATTGGGAATACGACAGTATCCCAAAGGACCAATTTGCCCAGGGATATCGTTGGGAAGAAGAACAGTGGAAACCCGAGCCACTTTTACACGATGGATCCTTTGGCGCTATGGGAGGACTCATTACAACCATAGCGGATTTTAGCCATTACGTAAGCTACCATCTTTCGGCTTGGCCACCTAGGAGTGCACCGGAGCATGGCCCTGTAAAGCGAAGTACGTTGCGGGAAATGCACCTACCCCGGTATCCAAGGCTAAACAGTCAAGGACGGGATTGGAATGGAGAGGCATGTGCGATTATGGCCGGTTACGGATATGGCCTGGGAAGCACCACTTTTTGCAATGGACTACGATATGTATCACATGGGGGTGCTCTACCAGGATATGGGAGTAACTATGTTTTTTTTCCGGATTACGGCATTGGACTAATGGCCTTTGGCAATCTCACCTATACTTCGCCCTGGCCGCTTCAGGAAATCGGAAAATTACTTTTTGAAAAACTTGAGCTCGAACCCAGAATGCTGCCGGTTTCAGATATTCTAAAGATTAGACATCCTCAGGTTGCTGAATGGATACAAAACGGCAACCCCAATTTAGAAGTGGCCATAATGGCCGAGAATTTCTTTTTGGATTATTCTAGATCCCGCAGACGCAAAGAAATTAATGAGGTATTAGAAAAAGCAGGGGGCATTATTTCTGTAGGTAAAATAATCCCCGAAAATCAGCTTCGTGCTAGTTTTACCATGGACGCCACAAATGGAACCATTCAGGTCTTCTTTACCCTAACTCCAGAAAAAGAACCTAAGGTTCAACAATTGGACCTGGCCTTTACCGCCTATTAAATTTGGCTTTTTGTGAAACAAATGCTTTATCTATTCGCAAACACTAAAACCATTGGAGGGGTTTTAAAACTATTTGGAATCTGCCTTTTCTCTGTAGGATCTACTGGGACCATTTCGTTTGCTCAAACACCAGAGCTGCATGCTAACGGCATTTCAATTCGAGAAGTACAAATTCCAATGCCCGACGGTGCAAATCTGGCTGCCGATGTGTACCTGCCCGAAAAGGCTTCAGACACCACAAGGTTCCCAATAATATTGGAGTACTTGCCGTACCGAAAAGACGAAGGGAGAACGCATCGGTTTCCGTTTTATTCTTATTTCGTAAAATGGGGATATATGGTTGTTCGGGTAGATATCCGAGGTACCGGTCGCAGTTCTGGCAAATTAGCAGATGGAGAATACTCCGAGCAAGAACTTGCAGACGGAGAAGTAGTTATCGACTGGCTGTCCAAACAACCCTATTCCACGGGTTCGGTGGCCATGATGGGTATTTCTTGGGGAGGCTTTAACGCACTGCAATTAGCCATGCGTAAACCACCAGCTCTAAAGACCATTATTTCACTTATGTCTACAGACGATCTCTATCAGGATGATGTTCATTTTATGGATGGCATTATGCATATAGATGCCTATGAGATTGGGCAAGACCTCGCCAATATACTGCCCGGAGCCCCTGATTTTATTATAGATGAAAACTACTTTAAGAATCGATTCGACACAGAACCCTGGTTATTGAAGTACAAACGACAACAGCTAGACGGACCGTTTTGGGATCGGGCTTCTCTAAATACCGATTACGAAAGTATTGACATCCCTGTTTTTATTCTTGGTGGTTGGTACGATGGCTACAGGGATTTTATCCCAAGAATGCTACAACATGCTGATGTTCCGGTAAAGGCCATTTTGGGTCCATGGAATCATACCTGGCCCAATACGGCAAGTCCGGGGCCAGCCATAGAATGGAGAGACGAAGCGGTACGCTGGTTGGATTACTGGCTCAAGGGTACTGAAAATGGGGTAGATAAAGAACAGGGATTGGTATATTACCAAAGGGACTACCACGAGCCGGGTACAGCCCTGAAATACATCCCCGGCAGCTGGAAATTTTCGGACTCTTGGCCCCAAACTCAAGATACGATACTGTTTTTACAACCTCAACATCATTTGGCCTCCAGGCCTATTCCATTTAATGACCAAATGACTTATTTACCCTCGGCAGGAGTGGAAGCCAGTGGTTCGGTAATGTGGTGGGGAGATTGGGCACCAGACCAGGCAAATTCAGACAATCACAGTTTGAACTACGATTCCGAAATAGTGCAAGACACCATAGAAATTTTGGGATTCCCTAGCGTAAATCTATGGGTTTCTGCCACCGTAACACAAGCCAATTGGATTGTGCGCCTTTTGGATGTTGCCCCTGATGGAAAGGTTACACTCATTACCGGTGCCGGATTTAATGGAACCCATTTACAATCTGCAAAACACCCGGTACCTTTGGTACCCGGTAGCAAGTATAATATTCCTATTGAAATGCACGCCACTTCTTGGACTTTTCACCCCGGGCATCGCATACGCTTATCGGTGAGCAATGCCCAATGGCCTATGTTTTGGCCTTCGCCCTTCCCAATGAATACAGGCCTTCATTCAGAACAAGAACGGCCTTCTAACCTAAAGTTACCCCTTTCGGTTCAAGGGAAAACCTCCCCTCTAATTAGACCCTTTTTATCTCCGGTTAGGGATCCAAATTTGCCGGGTTACGAATCCCTTACTGCGGGTACCTTATCTGGTTTTGCAGAGGTAAGTGGCATTGCGCGAGATTCTTTGCGAAACACCACTTCGGTAACTGCCACGAATTCTGGTGGTGACCACTATCCATGGGGAGAAATTCACTACTCTGAATTTATACGACACACCACCAACAACAATAAACCGGATTCTACACAAGTAGAAAGCACATATATTAACAAGGTCATTCTACCAGAGCGTACCTTGACCTTTACAGGCGTTTTAAATTTCTGGAGCGATTTGGAAAACTTCTATTACCGGTATCGCAGAAAACTAGAAGAAAACAACCTAACTATTCGGGAAAAGGAGTGGGTTGAAACCATAAAACGACAATAAGCATGAGTTCAAAATCCAAAATTTCCTCGGTTGAGGAATACCTCACAGACGGCTGCGGACGTTGTTCATTTTACGCTACCCAAAATTGTAAAGTACATACATGGAACGGCGAACTTATTCAATTTCGCCGTATCGCATTGGCTTGCGGACTGGAAGAGGAAATCAAATGGAGTATGCCTTGTTATACCCATAAGGGTAAAAACATCCTGATTATTTCGGCCTTTAAATCCTATGCCTCCATCAACTTCTTTAAAGGCGCCTTATTGCAGGATCCTGAAGGCGTATTGGAGAAAGCCGGAGAGAACAGTCAATCTGCCCGATTATTAAAAATGACTAATACTGAGGAGATTCATAATCGGGAAGCAATTATTCGCACCTTGATATTTGAAGCGATTCAGGTAGAAGAATCTGGAATAAAACTACCCGCCAAACCCACCGATATTGCCATTCCCGAACCTTTAAAGGAGGTATTAAACTCCAGATTAGAAGTTGCAACAGCCTTTGAAAACCTAACTCCTGGCCGCAAACGGAGCCATATCCTTTACATTACAGGTGCCAAACAAATTGCCACTCAGGAAAAAAGAGCTTTACAGTGTGCCGAAAAAATTCTAATTGGTAAAGGTTGGTTGGAAAGGTAACCTGAGTATTAAACCGATTCCACGTTGCAAATTCAAACCAATGCACGGGTTTTAGTCAATTTTTAAAAAAAAAATCGGCTCCACTAATGGAGCCGATTTTTAGCCTATGCAATTTAGATTTAGGCTTGACACGATTTAAAACCGATCAAGGTGCATTACTTTACTCCAAGCTTGCACGAAATCTTGTACAAATTTAGACTTGGCGTCATCGCAAGCATATACCTCAGATAGTGCGCGCAATTCAGTATTTGAGCCAAAAATCAAATCAAATCGTGTGGCCGTCCACTTCAAGGAACCAGTCTTACGATCATGCCCTTCAAAGATTTCCTGATCGGCGTCTACCGACTTCCATTCGGTACCCATATCCAAAAGATTTACAAAGAAATCATTTGTTAAAACACCAGGTCTTTCGGTAAAAATCCCATGTTTGGAACCGTCATAATTTGCATTTAAAGCACGCATACCTCCAACCAATACGGTCATTTCAGGTACTGTAAGGGTTAACAATTGCGCTTTATCTACCATTAGATGCTCGGAATGCACCGAAGTGTGAGCCTTTAGATAATTGCGAAAACCATCTGCAAATGGCTCAAGTACCTCAAAGGATTCGGCATCTGTCATTTCCTGAGACGCGTCTGTACGTCCTGGAATAAAGGGAACCTCAACATTATGTCCGGCAGCTGCAGCTGCTTTTTCGATAGCCGCACTTCCTCCTAGAACAATTAAATCGGCGATTGAAACCTTTTTACTGCCAGATTTGGCATTAAAATTGGATTGGATTTGAGTAAGCACATCCAACACTTTTCCTAACTGAACTGGATTGTTTGCTTCCCAATTTACCTGAGGCTCTAAACGAACACGGGCGCCGTTGGCTCCTCCTCTAAAATCGGATCCTCTGAAGGTAGAAGCAGAAGCCCATGCTGCACTTACTAAAGCTTCAATTGAAAGCCCAGATGCTTCAATTTCCTTTTTAAGCGCAACAATATCCGAGGCATCAATCGTATCATAGTCTGCTACAGGTAACGGATCTTGCCAAATCAGATCTTCTTTTGGTACCTCTGGGCCCAAATAGCGGGACTTAGGTCCCATATCTCGGTGGGTTAACTTAAACCAGGCGTGCTGATATGCGGTTTTAAACTCCTCCGGATTTTCCAAAAAGTGACGAGAAATCTTTTCATAGGCCGGATCCATTCGAAGCGATAAATCGGTTGTAAGCATAAACGGAGCATGCTTTTTCTCTGGATCGTGCGCATCTGGAACAGTGCCCGCACCCGCATTTTCTTTAGGTTTCCACTGGTGCGCACCTGCCGGGCTTTTAGTAAGTTCCCACTCGTAATTAAACAGATTCTCTAGGTACTTATGACTCCATTTTATTGGGGTATCTGTCCATGCACCCTCCAATCCACTGGTTATAGTATCTCCTGCATTACCGGAACCTAGATTGTTTTTCCAACCTAAACTCTGCATTTCAATAGAAGCACCAGCGGGTTCCGGCTCTAGATATTCTGAATCCTTACCTGCACCGTGGGTTTTTCCGAAAGTATGACCACCAGCAATTAGCGCCACCGTCTCATAATCATTCATTGCCATACGCCCAAAGGTTTCGCGAATGTCGTGTGCCGCGGCCACGGGATCAGGATTTCCATTTGGTCCTTCCGGATTTACATATATTAACCCCATATGGGCCGCACCCATTTGTTTTTCGAGTTCACCGGATTCATTGTACCTTTCTTTATTACCAAGCCAGGTACCTTCCGATCCCCAGTAAATATCTTCTTCGGGTTGCCAAATATCTTCGCGTCCGCCTGCAAATCCGTACATCGGTAATCCCATAGACTCATGAGCCACGTTTCCTGCCAAAATCAACAAATCGGCCCAAGAAATATTTTTACCATATTTCTTTTTAACCGGCCATAACAGTACCCGTGCCTTATCTAAATTCGCATTGTCTGGCCAACTATTCAGGGGCGCAAAGCGTTGTGCACCTGTACCTCCTCCTCCTCGTCCGTCAGAAATTCGATAGGTACCTGCAGCATGCCAAGCCATTCGAATAAAAAATGGACCGTAGTGTCCGTAATCTGCCGGCCACCAGTCTTGACTGTCTGTCATTAAATTCCTCAAATCCTGCTTTACAGCCTCCAAATCCAAAGCTTTAAATGCCGCCGCATAGTTAAACCCTTTATCCATTGGATTTGCCTTTTCCGAATGCTGTCTTAAAATATTTAGATTTAATGCATTTGGCCACCAATCCCGGTTGGTGGTACCCCCACCAGCTGCTTGATTTATATCACCGTTCAGGAACGGGCACTTTGCCGCATCACCTTGCATAGAATTTCCCATAAAATTGATTTTACATATTCTTGATAAAATTACAATAAGGCAAACTTATATTTTGAGTTTTGCAATAGATATGATTTATATCAATTCGAAAAAACTTATTGCAGTAAAAAGTGTATCAATATACCAAGGCCTAATGGGCATAAAATTGTGGCATCTGATTAGGCTTATTCGAGATCACAAATTAAAATTCACAAATCGTATTCCCCAACCGTTGAAGTGGAAATATTTTAAGATATTTAAAATCCATAACCCCAAGGCAGATTATAAAATTTATGTTATGAAACCTGTACATTATAAAATTTTTCTAATGTTGTTTTGGATACCCATAGGAATATGGGCACAACAGCAGCCCAATATTGTCCTTATTTTTCCGGATAATATTGGAATTGGTGAGGTTGCTTCTTATGGAGGGGCAAGAGGGGTTCCCACACCAAATATTGACAGTATTGGTGTCAATGGCATTCGACTCACCAACTTCAATGTGGAATATACCTGCGTTCCCTCACGAATAGCCTTGCTCACAGGTCGATATGCCGCCAGAACGGGAGAAAATTATTTTGACGGCATTACCCTTTGGGAAGAAACCTTGGCCGAAAAACTCAAAGCATTGGGATACGCCACCGGCTTATTCGGAAAATGGGATGTTGGTGGCCCAAATTGGGAGGGAATAAGGGCCCCCACAGACCAAGGTTTCGACGAATGGTACGGAATTCCAGGAACCAGCCATGTGGCGCAATTCTCAGAGATGCCCGGGTTTGACCCGAAACGTAATCCACTTCCATATGTATGGGAAGGGAAAGCAGGAAGACCATCAGAAAAAGTGAAAATATTTGATTTACCTGCCAAACGTACCATAGATCGTGAAGCGGCCGAACGGGCTGTAGCATTTATGGAGCGTAATGCCAAATCCGGAAAACCCTTTTTTGTGTATTATCCCATGACACAATTGCACTTTCCCTCGCTGCCCCATCCCGATAAAATCGGAAGTACCGGTGCCGGAGATATGGGAGATTCCATGGCAGATGTAGACTATAATGTGGGACTTGTTCTTAAGGCATTAAAACAACTGGACCTCACCGAAAAAACCTTGGTAATTTGGTGTGCAGATAATGGGGCCGAACTCCGACGACCTTGGAGGGGAAACCCCGGTCCCTGGAATGGGTATTACAACTCCGCAATGGAGGGGGGGGTTCGCACTCCCGCAGTCATTCAATGGCCTGGAACAATACCGGCAGGTAGGGTTTCCAATGCGGTGATTCATGAAACCGATTTACTTCCCACAATAGTTGCTGCCGCCGGCGGTAACTCTGAGACAGCTGCAGATCGAATCCTCGATGGGGTAAATCAGATGCCCTTTTTAACCGGAGCTCAATCCGAATCGAAAAGAGAGAGTGTCCTGTTTTTAAATCGATTTGGAAAAATAATGGCCATTAAATGGCAAAACTGGAAGCTCTGGTACGATTTTAAAACCGAGCTACCCGATCCGTTTCCGGAAAACAGGGTTAGGCTTTTTGACCTTAACACCGATCCCAGAGAAGAAACGGATGTCAAGGACTACTACCCCTGGGTAATAGGAATTATGGATCGTATTGCTTTAGCTTACGAACATTCACTAGAGGCTTACCCCAGAGTTCCCGCGGCAGCGAATAAAACAGAGCCGTACACAGGACCCGACGGTCTTAAAACACAAGCCGAACCGGCCTTTAATCGAAAGGATCGTATTCCTCTTGAGGATCCAAAACGCATAATTCCAAATCCGGATTTTTCTGGGAGTTGGTCTACTACTGCGCGGCATACCGTGTCTGTAATTAACAGGGAAGCAGAAACCGTGGTTCCTGATTTGGGCAGCGGCTGGGGAGACCGTTTAAACATTCAACAGAGTACAGAAATGCTCGAGGTTTCACGTGTTTTTTTCACCGCACGTGAAATTCAACCCACACAACGCTGGACTTTTCCGCTTCTAGGTGGCTCTGCAACAAGTGCCATAACCATGGGGCGCAGTGATCACCCCCCCATAACTTCGGGCCATTGGGACCAGAACCGACTCGTTCTCTCTACTACGTATTATTATCGGGATTTGGAAAACTATTGGCGAGAAGCGCAACAAATTCAAACGCTATGGCTAGAAGCTCCAAGCGGTACCCCTTGGGAGGCCCAACTCGTTGTGGAAACAAAACGTCCTGCTGTAGAGGGAGGGATGGAGGTAGTGAACCGAACCTATTATTATCCGGGTTATCAGTAAATTCCAAAAAATAGTATATCTACATGCATGAAAAATAATCTTGGAAGACATTGTACTTCAACGTAAAGCGGGTTTCGGATGACTGATATATGCCCTAATACAGAGAAATAATAAGTGAAATCATAATCTCAAAATCACAACAGTTTATAACCAATTAAGCTTACAATTAACATGAATTTTCCCTCCCAATCCAACACGACTTTTAAAGATTCCAAAAAGCATTTTCCCGTACTCGATGGCTTACGCGGAGTAGCCGCTATTGTAGTAGTACTATTTCATGTCCTTGAAGTCTATGCAGGTGGAGACCATAAAAAACTTATGTTAAATCACGGCTATTTGGCTGTGGATTTCTTTTTCCTGCTTTCCGGTTATGTAATGGGGTATGCCTACGACGACCGATGGCCCAGAATGACGCTCAAAAATTTTTTTACACGCCGTCTAATTCGGCTTCATCCTATGATTATTATGGGTATGCTAATAGGAGGAATTTGCTTTTATTTTAGCGCATCGCCCACCCTGTTTCCAGCAATTGCGGACACCCCATTTTGGATGGTAATATTGGTTATGCTTGTAGGGTTCACCTTGCTGCCTTTGCCTCCGCAAATGGATATTCGTGGATGGGCCGAAATGCATCCGTTAAACGGACCGGCATGGACCCTGTTTTTTGAATATTTAGCCAACATCTTATATGCCCTTTTTATCAGACGCTTGTCGAATACCGGACTGGCTATTGCTGTATTTATAGCCGGGGCCGCCTTAATACATTTGGGAATTACGAGCCCGTATGGAGACATCATAGGCGGTTGGTCATTGGACCCTACCCAAATGCGTATCGGATTTACACGCTTGATGTACCCTTTCTTAGCGGGACTTTTAATGTCGCGCATCTTTAACCCAACAAACATTCGACATGGATTTTTGACCGGAAGCCTAATGTTGCTCTTGATGTTACTTATGCCTAGATTGGGCGGAACGGATCAATTGTGGTTAAATGGGATATACGACGCTCTTACCGTCGTAGTTTTTTTTCCTTTGGTCGTTTTTGTTGGGACCTCGTCTTACCAATCCGGTAAAACTACAAGCACCCTTTGTAAATTCCTGGGAAATATTTCATATCCGCTTTATATCATACACTATCCCATAATTTACATTTTTATGGCATGGGTAACAGATAATAATGTATCCCTAATTGCCGCATGGCCTGCCGCCATTTTCGTAGTTTTGCTTACGATTGGTATTGCATATGCCGGTATGAGGTTGTACGACCTACCCGTGCGCAGATGGCTCACAAATCGTTTTCTGAACGGCTAATTCCAGGCAAATCCTTAATTGTCATCCTATGCGACTTGAAGACATTGAAAATATTGAATTAAATCGTCTTGAACTTCAGGATTATGCCGAATTACATGAAGTGATGCAGTCTTCGTACCATACCATGCCAGACATGTATTGGGGTAAATCTCATATTGCCGCCTTAATCCGAAAATTTCCCGACGGTCAGGCTGTTATCAAGGTAAATGGACAAATTGCGGGTTGTGCCTTGTCGATTATTGTGGATTACGATGCCTTTGGGGACAGTCATACCTATCAGGAAATAACCGGCAATTATACCTTTAGCACGCACAAAGACCAAGGAGATATTCTTTACGGAATAGATGTTTTTATAAAACCAGAGTTCAGAGGCCTTCGCTTGGGCCGTCGCTTATACGATTACCGCAAGGAACTCTGTGAAAAACAGAATCTCAAAGGTATTGTTTTTGGCGGGCGCATCCCCAATTATCACAAATATCAAAATAGTCTAGCCCCTAAAGAATATATCGAAAAGGTAAGGCTTAGAGAAATTCACGATCCGGTACTTAATTTTCAAATATCAAACGATTTTCACCCCATCCGGGTTTTAAAGGGTTATTTGGAAGGGGATGCGGACTCAGGAGAATTCGCCGTACTCCTGGAGTGGAATAATATTTATTATGAAGAACCCGTAAATGGCGGAAGAAGTCTTAAAAAGATTGTTCGTTTGGGGCTGATTCAATGGCAAATGCGCCCTTATAATAAGATTGAAGATTTAATGCAACAGGCGGAGTATTTTATAGACGCCGTTTCCGGGTACCGATGCGATTTTGCGCTCTTTCCAGAATTTTTCAATGCCCCATTAATGGCCGCTTTTAACCATTTATCGGAAGCAGGAGCCATTCGGGAATTGGCAAAACTCACCTCGGGAATTGTAGAGCAATTCTCAGGGCTTGCCGTATCCTATAACATTAATATTATCTGTGGTAGTATGCCCGAAATGGTAGACGGCATTCTATACAACGTGGGCTATTTATGTCAACGCGACGGGCGCGTGGATCGCTACGAAAAACTTCACGTAACTCCAGATGAATCAAAAGTCTGGGGAATGCAAGGAGGAACCGAGCTCAAGGCCTTTGATACTGATTGCGGTAAGATCGGCATTCTGATTTGTTACGATTCGGAATTTCCAGAACTCAGTCGATTGTTGGCAGACGAAGGCATGAAAATTCTCTTTGTACCCTTCCTGACCGACACGCAGAACGGATTTTCTAGAGTGCGCTATTGCGCCCAGGCCAGGGCCATAGAGAATGAATGTTATGTAGCCATTGCGGGAAGTGTTGGGAATCTTCCGCAAGTTCACAATATGGATATTCAGTTTGCACAATCCATGGTATTTACACCTAGTGATTTTGCATTTCCTACCACAGGAATCAAGGCAGAAGCCACTCCAAATACGGAGATGATTCTAATCTCTGAAGTAGACATTGATTTACTAAGTGAATTGCATCAATACGGGAGTGTCCGTAACTTAAAGGACAGGCGCACCGATCTATTTGAATTGCAAAAACGCAAAAAATAGCAGGTTACCATTTAATAATAAAGCTACAGAGATAGTAACAAACCAATAGTCCAAATTATGGTTCTAAAAACAATTTTTAAAAAGTTCTTGCTCATAAGTTTTCTATTTTCCTGTTATTGGGGGATTTCTCAAGACACACAATTCCAATCCGGGACTTGGGATTTGGAAACCTTATACAAAGCCTGGAGAACGTTTGAGGTACCGCCATTATATAATGGAGCCCCCGACTACCGCAAGGAAACATGGCAAATGCGTAACCAAGAATTTAGGGAGTTCCAAAATCGACTGAAGCAAATTGATACCACTGGTTGGCCCATTGCTAAAAAAGTGGATTGGACATTAATCTGGGCCGAAATGAATGGGTATGCATTTAATGAAAATGTGCTTAAACCCTGGGAACGGGACCCTGCATTTTATAAATCGATTTGGACAGACCAAAGTGACGTACCTGCTCATGAAGGACCCACCCACCATGGGATTACAGAACTATGGAAATATAATTTTCCCCTTTCCAAACCTCAATCCGAACAACTGATTCAGGATTTATCTGTAATTCCGCCGTTGTGTGCCCAAGCACTTGAAAACCTAACGGGTAACGCACGTGAACTATGGGTCGCAGGCATTCGGGACATTCGGCAACAAATTACAGATTTAGAGGACCTGAAATCCTATTCAGGCGTAAGTAAAACCAGAAAATTAGTACAGGCTATAGATCTGGCTCAAAAAGCTACTACAGATCTGGCAAACTGGCTGGAGGCAGAGGCTTCAAATAAAACGGGACCTTCGGGTATAGGCAGAGATCATTATACCTGGTACCAGCAAAATGTGCATCTTGTTCCACTTACATGGGAAGAAGAAGTAATGCTTTTAAAACGTGAACTTGCGCGTGCTTGGTCTGCGCTTAAACTTGAGGAACACCGCAACCGAAATTTACCTGAGATAAAACCGGCCGCTAGTCCGGAAGCCTACAGGCTACTCGCCGAAAAAGGAGCTAGAAGTTTGGTGGATTTCATGGTTCAAGATTCAATAGTTACCGTAAAGCCATATTTTGAACCCGCCTTAAAAAAACACCTCGGCGTTTTTGTGCCTGAGGATAAAAGAAATTTCTTCTGGATTACAGCCCATCACGATCCACGGCCATTGTACTCGCATTTTTACCATTGGTTTGAATTGGCCCGAATGGATAAGGAGCCTAACGCCAATCCCATAAGACAAGAACCGCTCTTGTATAATATTTTTGATTCCCGAAATGAAGGTTTGGCAACCGCCGTAGAAGAATATTTTATGCAGGCAGGTCTTTATGACGATGCCCCCCGATCTCGGGAAATTGTTTATATACTGCTAGCACAACGCGCGGCCCGTGGTCTTGGCTCTCTTTATGCTCAGGATAATATTCTAACCATGGAAGAAGCCGGTGGAATTCATCTGGATTATACCCCCAGAGGGTGGATGAAAACAGAAAAGGAATTGGTGAAATTTGAACAGCATCTGTACATGCGTCAACCCGGATACGGTACCAGCTATATCACCGGAAAATATCTTCTGGAAGATGCAATGATGGAGTATGCTCGCCTTTGCGAGCTCAAAGGCACCACTTTTAAAGTTAGCGATTTTTTAAATCAACTAAATGACATGGGGAATATACCTGTGTCTATGGCGATGTGGGAACTTACAGGTTTCACCTTTCGATAGAGAAACTTTAAAATAAACCGATTACATTTTTTTTATTTAATAACCTTGAATTAAGGCCGTTGAAAACCTTGGTCCAGACATTTAGCTTTATTCCGTATTTCCACAAAGTAATTATGGGAAATTTCACATTATGAAACAAATAACTCAATTGGTTTTCTTAGTATTTGGAGTAACCATGTTTGGACAAAAATCGGGAATTACCCTTTCCGGTACCCTCCATGATAAGCTAAGTCACGATCCCTTACCCTATGCCAATGTAGTTTTGGAAGATAACAAAAAAGCATACAATCGCATTGGCACCATTACCGACGAGGCTGGTATTTTTAGGCTGGAAAGAGTTCCATCAGGAAATTACCAATTAGAAATTAGCTATATAGGCTACACGAGTCAAATACGAAGTGTATTTATTGGAAGTACATCACCCTACCTTGATTTGGGAGTAATCACCCTGGAAGCTTCAGCCGAACAATTAGACGAGGTCGTACTAAAAGGGAAACGAGAAGGTTTGGGAACAGGCTTGGATAAAAAAACATACACCGTCGATCAACAGATTAGCCAAAATGGCGGCAGTGTATTGCAAAGTCTTCAGAATCTTCCGGGAATAACGATACAAGACGGACAGGTACAACTTAGAGGTAATTCTAGGGTAATGGTGTTATTAGATGGAAAACAAACAGCCATTACGGGATTTGGCAACCAAAACGGCTTGGATAACCTTCCTGCCTCGGCGGTTGATCGCATTGAAATTATAAATAATCCTTCTGCACGTTTCGATGCCAATGGGAATGCTGGCATAATTAATCTGGTCCTAACCAAGGAAACCTCTGCCGGATTGCACGGCAAAGCAGGTATAACCGGTGGCTTAGGTGCGCTTTGGCAGCGTAAGGAAAACCTTCCGGGAATTCGAAGGCAGTATCAAGCCACGCCTAAAATAAATCCCAATGTGGCTTTAAATTATACTACGAATCATATCAATTTCTTCTTGCAGGCCGACAATTTATATACTCAGACGCTAAACAAAAACGAGTATACCACCCGGACCTATGACGATGGGACGATTATTCGTCAACAGATGAAACGAAACCGCAATACCAACCTATTTACCTCGAGAACTGGATTGGATTGGTATTTAGACAAACGCAACACGCTTACGGTATCGGGATTTTTTAGCCGGGAAGGTATTATGGACCGCGGTGATCAACCATTTTACAATGCAAATCTCACCGATCAACTTCGTCTTTGGCAATTTTTAGAAGATGAAAAACTTACCGCAATTATGGGTTCGGCCAATTTTGTTCATGTATATCCGCAGCCGGGTCATAAATTAGAAGCTGGATTCAGCTACACCTTCGATCGGGAAGATGAAAAATACTTTTTTGACAATCAGCTGCCGAACTACACCTCATCAGAGTCCTTTGCACTCATTGCAGATCAACGGGTTGCAGATGTAAACCTCGATTATTCCAAACCGCTCAAAACCGGTATGCTGGAAACCGGTTTAAAATTTAGACGAAGGAATATTCCTACAAACATGCAATTTAATCCGGGTTTAAACTCCCCTTTGGATATAAATGCAGACGGCGCTGCGACTTATAAAGAAACCATACCTGCTGCCTATGGAAATTATACCCATGAAACCAATCTTTGGGTTGCAGAACTTGGGATGCGCATGGAATACGTGGCCTTAAATTACGAGGTAGATCCGAATCACAATACCTACCGCAGTGACGGGTACAACTATTTCAAACTATTCCCTAACACGCGCCTTTCCTATAATCTTGGTAACCAAGATCGGATTTCACTGTTCTATAATGAGCGGGTAGACCGACCAGACGAGGTAGATATCCGTATCTTTCCAAAATACGACGATGCCGAGATTATAAAAGTTGGTAATCCGGCCCTGAAACCCCAGTTTACCTCTACGGTGGAAGCGGGTTACCGGCATGCATGGAGCAATGGTGATTTTTACGCAGCTTTATACCACAAAACAACGGACGGGACCATTACACGGATAGCGACACGTGTGGCCTCTCAAAACCTTATTTACAATGTCTCTCAAAATGCAGGTCTTAGTTATAACACAGGAACTGAAGCTTTACTCAATCAAAAAGTAAGCCCAAAACTAAGTATTCAGGCAAATCTGAATGTATATCGCAACACCATTGAAGCCTATTCTGTTATCAATAAATATCCGATAGCAACCCTTTTTGAGGCCACAAAGCAAGAATTGTGGACAGGCAATTTAAAATTAATTACCAATTGGTCGGTCGGCGATACCTGGAATGTTCAAATGGCCTCTGCCTATTTGGCCCCTAATCTGATCCCACAAGGAAGAACCAATGGAAGATATTCAATGGATATCGGAATTAAAAAAAATGTTCAAAATGGTCGTGGACAGTGGTTCATCAATGCCACGGATTTGTTTAACACCCTCGTAATTCAAAAAGAAATACAAGGCGATGGATTTTCATATACTAGTAAGGACTATTATGAAACACAGGTTATACGTATAGGTTATTCCTATAAATTTTAGGGAAGATTGCCGTATAGCGGCAGAACGACACGGCACAAAGCCTAATCTTAATTTCCGTTTTTGTACTTTAACGGGGTTTTTAAATGCCCTAGCGGATAAAACGCTTACGAAGCAACCATAAACTGTTATTTATGAAAAGAATTCTTTTGGCCGTATTGGCACTAGTTACAATCTTAGCCTGCATTTTACTATTTAACACTTTCACCCTCAGCAGCAAACAAATAGAAGCTCCCCCAGTTGCACTCCCAGAAGTGCCGGATTCTGCTTATGAACACCTTGCAGGTGCCATCCGATTTCCAACCATTTCCTACAGTGAAGATGCTGTACCGGATTCCACTGCATTTTATGGTTTTCACAGATATCTTGAAAAAACTTATCCATTAATTCACGCCAATTTGCAAAAAACTTTGGTGCACGATTACAGCCTCCTCTATACCTGGTCAGGTACGGATCCCAAGCAGCTGCCGGTAATACTCATGTCGCATCAGGATGTTGTACCAGTAGATCAACCCACTCTCGAAAAATGGGAAGCAGGTCCCTTCGAAGGCGCCATAACCGAAACAGAAATTATAGGTAGGGGTACGCTAGACGATAAAAGTTCACTTATTGCCGTAATGGAAAGTGTTGAAAAATTACTCGCAGAGGGCTACAAACCAGCTAGGACCTTTTATTTGGCATTTGGGCATGATGAAGAGGTAGGGGGCGGAAATGGGGCATCTTACTTGGCCAAACACCTCAAGGAAATGGGAGTTCACGCCTTGCTTACTTTAGACGAAGGGGGGTATATCGCAGAAGGAATGGTACCCGGTGTAGACCAAGCGGTGGCATTCATTAACCTGGCAGAAAAAGGATTTTCATCGTTTCGCCTGATAGTTGAAACCAACGGCGGGCACAGCTCCAATCCGCCCAGAGAGAATACCATTGGTATGTTGGCGCAGGCTATTGTTGACCTGGAAAACAATCAACTCCCCTACAAACTGGTGAATCCTGTTGATTATCAATTAGAGTATCTTGGGCCCGAATTGCCATTTACCCAACGCCTGGCCTTTGCAAATCCATGGTTATTCAAAGGACCTATATTGAAAGGCATGAATGCCCATACTACCACCGCACCGACCATTATTGAAGGGGGGGTTAAAAACAATGTAATCCCCACCGTTGCGGAGGCTACCATAAATTTCCGGATTTTGCCAGGAGAAACCATTGAGTCTGTTCAAGCGCACATTGAATCGGTTGTAAATCCAGCTATTCGAGTAGAACCGGTGGGATTTTTAACCAATCCTTCACCAGTATCGTCAGTAGATTCCGAAGGCTTCAAAACCTTGGAACACACCATTAGATCTTTGTTTCCTGGAACGGTAGTGATTCCCGGCCTTGTAGGTGGGGGAACCGATGCCCGATATTTTTATGAAGTCTCCGATGACGTTTACCGATTCTATCCTGTGCGAATGGGCGCCAAAAGCATGGAACGTTTTCACGGTATCGATGAAAAAATTTCTAAATCGAATTTCGATGAACTCATTGGGTTTACCTATCAATTTATTAAGAATCTGGACTAAAACCATTTCAAATACACATTACATCTAAAGTGAGGCCAAAAGCCTCACTTTTTTTATGCAAACCGCAATAATTTATTTAGTATATTTGAATATATTTTTAAGTATACTTAAATTTTATAAGCGTGAAAAATCCGGTTTCTATAGCGACGGAAAATTTCATCAAAACCATCTACCAATTCGATCGGCACAGAGGTGAAGATACCCGACCCGGATCTATCGCAAAAGCGCTGCAGATTTCCAACGCCGCTGCAACCGATATGGCGCGCAAACTGGCTAAAAAGGAATTGATCACTTACGAAAAATACAAAGCCCTGAAATTGACCGATTCCGGTGAAAAAATGGCCTTGGGCATTATCCGAAAACACCGGTTATGGGAAACCTTTTTATTTGAGGTATTCGGCATGGGCATGCACGAAATCCATCGAGAGGCGGAATTACTGGAACACCTGACCTCCGATTTTCTTGCCGAAAAAATCAGTCATTTTTTAGGACATCCGACCGCAGACCCGCACGGCGATCCCATTCCGGATGCTGCAGGAGCCTACCCCGAAATTCCAGAATTGATTCTATTGTCCAATTCACAACCCAACAGGTTGTATGAAATAAGCCGGCTATCCGGGACAGATAAAAGCTTCTTCGATTTCTGCCAATCCCGAGGGCTAGTCCTTGGGGCGCGCATCACCGTTAAACAGCAAATAAACAGTCCGCGAATGACCGAAATTGAAATGGATGATACGGTTTTATTGCTCCATGCCGGCATGACCCAAACCGTATTTGTACGGCCCATAGAGAGCGAAGACATCTCAACAATCCTAAATCCTAAAAACCAAATCTAAATCATGCATTTCCCGTTGTCCTTATTTCTTATGGCTTTAAAATCCGGTGCGGGGATTCGGATTGTGTATGGTTTGCTTTTTACCGGAGTGCTTGTTTGGATGTTTTGGCCATCCACCGGAATCTGGGCCCGATTAAAAAGAGGGAAAATTAACAATCAGCGCGTAATCCTTGAGGATGCGCTGAAATTTCTGTTCGATTGTGAGTATCGGAAGCATCCGTGCGAATTGAGCAGCTTGGCCGGCAACCTGAGCGTTTCAATGGACAAGGCCAGCCGATTGGTTGAAAAGCTTCTACGATTGGGCCTGATTAATCTGGAAAATCAAAACATTGCACTTACCGATACGGGGCGTTCCTATGCACTTCGGGTAATTCGGGTACACCGGATTTGGGAACGTTACCTTGCAGACGAAACCGGGATAGCTCAGGCAGATTGGCATAATGAAGCCGATCGAATCGAACACGAAGTTACACCAGAGGCCACCGAAATCTTAGCGGCCCAGATGGGTAATCCGGTTTATGATCCGCATGGAGACCCAATTCCCAGCGTTGCCGGTAATCTTCCCGAAAATCGAGGCATACCCCTAAGCCGGTTGCAGGAAGGAGATTTCGGAAGAATCATCCACATCGAAGATGAACCCAAAAGCATATACGAACAACTGATAGTTGAAGGATTGTATCCCGGCATGACCCTTTATGTGACGGATGTGGCCGAAAATCGCATCACCTTCGCAACCGATGGGGATGAGTGTGTGCTAACCCCGCTGTTTGCCTCGCACATCGCTGTTGAGCCCTTAGTTGGCAAACTACCGGCGACCGGAAAACAAATATCTTTGAGCTCGCTACAAATAGGCCAAACCGCTGAAGTTACTGGAATTTCACCTAACTGCAGGGGGCAACAACGCAGGCGATTAATGGATCTGGGTATTGTCCCAGGTACCCAAATTACAGCGGAATTAAAAAGCGCCTCCGGAGATCCTACGGCCTATCGCATTCTGGGTACCACAATTGGTATTCGCAAGCAACAAGCCGAATTGATATTTATAACCTCAGTAATTACCTACAGCCATGAAAACGAATGAGTCCTGCGAATCCTGCCCGGTCCATCACAAGGCCAATTTGCATAAACTCGGGGTTAATCTCGAAAATATTGATTTCGTGCTTGCGCTCGCAGGCAATCCAAATACCGGGAAAAGTACCGTATTTAATAACCTTACTGGTCTTCGGCAGCACACCGGAAATTGGCCGGGGAAGACCGTAAGCCGGGCCGAAGGTGCCTTTAGTTATAACAACAACCGTTATAAAATGGTGGATTTACCCGGAACGTATTCCTTGCTTTCTACCAGCACCGATGAGGAGGTTGCTCGGAATTTTATCTTGTTCGGTCAACCCGATGTTACGGTTATTGTGGCGGACGCCACCCGCTTGGAACGCAATTTGAACCTGACCTTACAAGTTCTAGAAATCACCGATAGGGCCGTACTTTGCCTCAATATGATGGACGAAGCAAAGCGGTACGAATTGGAAATTGATGTGCGTGGTTTATCAAAGTCCCTGGGAATACCAGTAATTCCGGTAACGGCCCGCAAAAGAGAAGGCATGGAAGAACTGCTCAGTGCTATTCAGGCCGTGGCTACCGGATCATACAAATGTAAACCCCATCGGTTTCAGAGCCATACGCCCAAATTAAAGCACGCCATATCTCAACTGAGTGAAAAACTAAACGCCTCATATCCAGGGCTTCCCAATACCAAATGGGTTGCGCTGCGACTGCTGGAAGGCGACAATAGCATCATTGAAGCCATCCGATCCGGAGCATTGGGCGCCTTAGAAGTTTCACCAGAAATTCCATCGGTCTGAAAAAATAAAAGTATGGAATCGAAAACTGTAAAATCGGAATCCGACGACCTCTTGGAGGCCGCCAATGCGGCACGCTGGGAGCTCGGGGTAAATTTTCACGATTCAATTATTGAATCCCTTTATGCCGATGCCTCCAGAATTGCCCGCGAAAATGTCAAATCGAAAAATGATCGTAAGGCGTTTCTGAAAGATTTAAAAATTGACCGTATTATTGCCGGTAAATGGACCGGCTTCCCGATTATGTTGCTCCTATTGGCGTTGGTCTTTTGGCTAACCGTAGCCGGTGCAAATGTACCTTCAGGTTTACTGGCGTCTGTCCTAATTGATGCTGTTCACCCCTGGTTGAATGCCGGTGCAGAGCGCCTTGGATTTCCGTGGTGGCTAAGTGGCATTCTCATCGATGGCGCTTATTTATCCATGGCCTGGGTAATCTCGGTTATGTTACCGCCGATGGCCATATTTTTCCCGCTCTTTACGCTATTAGAGGATCTTGGATACCTGCCTAGGGTGGCCTTTAATATGGACAACCTGTTCAGAAAGGCGGGAGCCCATGGAAAACAAGCCCTAACCATGAGTATGGGATTTGGATGCAATGCCGCCGGCGTTATCGCAGCTCGGGTGATCGACAGTCCTCGGGAACGGCTAATCGCCATTATCACGAATAATTTCTCGTTGTGCAACGGGCGCTGGCCTACCCAAATTCTCATAGCAACCATATTTATAGGTGGTTTAGTCCCAGCCGGATTGGCCGGTCTTGTATCGGCAGGAGCTGTAGTTGGTATTGCCGTATTGGGTATTGGATTCAGTCTATTGGTTTCCTGGGGATTGAGCAAATCAGTCTTGAGAGGAGAGGCCTCTGCCTTTAGTCTTGAACTCCCCCCATATCGGCCACCGCGAATCCTTCAGACCTTATACACCTCCTTGTTGGACCGAACCCTTTTTGTACTCTGGCGGGCCGTGGTTTTTGCTATTCCTGCAGGTATGGTAATTTGGCTGGTTGCCAATGTTCAGATTGACGAATTGAGCATTGCGGAACATTTTATTCAGGCAACAGATCCATTTGCGATTTTGTTTGGATTAAATGGGGTTATTCTATTGGCTTATATTATCGCCATACCGGCCAATGAAATTGTAATTCCGACCATATTGATGCTAACTGTGCTGAGTGCAAAAATCACCGATATGGGATCGGGATCGGGAGTGCTTTTTGAATTGGATTCCATTTCGGATACCGCCAACATCCTTAAATCCGGAGGCTGGACGGTGCTCACCGGAATTAATCTCATGTTGTTTAGCCTGCTGCACAATCCGTGTTCAACAACTATTTATACCATTTACAAGGAAACACACAGTCTTAAATGGACCCTAGCATCTACCTTCCTCCCCATTGTCCTTGGGTTGATTGTATGTTTTTTTACCACCCAGATTTGGATGCTCTTTGTTTGATATTTTTCCCAGTCTCATCATAAACACCTAAAAAATCATCTAGTTTTAAATGAAACGGTTACAATTTGAAATTATAATCCGGGCAACCGCCGAGGCTATCTGGGAATCGCTTTGGAGCGATGCCGGTTACAGAAACTGGAGTGCTGTCTTTGCCGAGGGTTCCTATGTGGAATCCAAGGATTGGAAAGAGGGTACCTTGGTTCAGTTCCTTTCCGAGAAGGGTAATGGGATTTACAGCTTCATAGCCAAACACGAGCCCAATAAACTCATAATTTTCAAACATTTGGGTGCCGTACAAAGTTTCGTAAATCAACCGGCTACCGAAGAATCGGCACCCTGGTGCGGATTTCGAGAAGAATACAGCCTTCAAGCAAATGAAATCGAAACGGTTTTAACCGTAACTTTAGAAACGACAAAAGAGACGGTTTCCTTTTTCCAGGAGCATTTTCCAAAAGCACTCGAAAAAATAAAATCCAGGGCAGAAAATTAAATTACTGCGGATCTAAATACTGCATTACCATGACAACCGAATCTAATCCCAAAAAATCGCACTGGGAACATATTTATGAGACCAAACCACTGGAAACCGTAAGCTGGTATCAGTCGTTCCCCGACACTTCCCTGTCGCTGATAGCAGATCTTCAATTAGCCAAAGACAGCCGCATTCTAGATGTGGGCGGAGGTGACAGTCTGCTTTCGGAACATCTTTTGAGCGAAGGTTACGGTCATATTTCGGTTCTCGATATTTCAGGTGCGGCGCTACAACGAGCCCAAAAGCGATTAGGCGATAAAGCCAATTCCATCAATTGGATTGAATCGGATGTGCTCGATTTTAAATCGGTTCACCCTCTGGAATTATGGCACGACCGGGCGGCCTTCCACTTCCTTACTACAGACTCGGACGTCAAAAGCTATGTTCAAATTGCAAAAGAAGCCATCCGACCCGGCGGTTTTATGATACTCGGCACCTTTGCGGTAAACGGCCCCACCAAATGTAGTGGTTTGCCCATCCGCCAGTACGATTCAAATTTATTAATGGAGGCCTTCGGAGCATACTTTGAACTTTTACACTACCAAGAAACCGATCACAAAACACCGGGTGGAAGCATCCAAAAATTTTATTTTGCCACCTTAAAACGGCGGTAATCCAACAGGCATTCACAAATACGCCGAGGGCTATTCTGCAATACGCATTGTAGCCTTATCTTTGCGATGCTTAAAATTCTTACTTTCAAGACGATGGGAACTATGAATACCACCAACTATACCCATGCGGAAATAATGGCTCCGGTTGGATCATTTGAATCGCTCGAAGCCGCCTTAAATGCTGGCTGCAACTCCGTTTATTTTGGGGTAGAACAACTCAACATGCGCGCGCGGTCTACCGTTAATTTTACCATCGACGATTTAGGAGAAATTGCCGATCGGTGTTCCAAACGAGGGATTAAATCCTACCTGACCTTAAATACCATACTTTACGATCACGATGTTAACCTGATGAAAGGCATAGTGGATGCTGCTAAATCGAGTGGTATTTCTGCAATTATCGGTTCCGATCACGCCGTGCTATCTTATTGCCGCCAGATTGAAATGCCCTTGCACATCTCTACGCAGGCGAATGTAACCAACATTGAATCGGTTGCTTTTTATGCTGCCTTTGCGGATGTTATGGTATTATCCCGGGAACTCAGTCTTAGACAGGTGGCAGACATAAGCCGTGAAATCAAAAGGCGGGATATTAAGGGGCCTTCTGGGGAATTGGTACGTCTGGAAGTTTTTGCCCATGGGGCCTTGTGCATGGCCGTATCCGGAAAATGCTACCTGAGCCTGCATTCGCATAACGCCTCCGCCAACAGGGGAGCGTGTATCCAAAATTGCCGCAAGGAATACATCGTAACCAGCAAGGATGACGGTTTAGAATTGGCCATAGACAACGAATACATTATGAGTGCCAAAGATCTGTGCACCATCGGGTTTCTGGATAAGATTTTGGACGCAGGAGTAAGTATATTAAAAATAGAAGGGCGCGGCCGGTCTGCAGATTACGTGGATACGACGGTACGCTGTTATCGGGAAGCGGTTGATGCGCTAAAGGATAATTCCTTTACAGAAGACCGACTGAATACATGGATGGAACGCTTGGCTACCGTTTACAACCGGGGGTTCTGGGATGGATACTACCTCGGACGCAAAATGGGCGAATGGAACAATTCCTATGGATCTAAGGCCACGGAGCGAAAAATTTATATCGGACGCGGGGTTAAATATTACCCAAATATTGCTGTTGGGGAATTCCGATTGGAATCGCATACGCTTAAAACCGGAGATACCCTAATGATAACGGGGCCGGATTTTGGAGTTATCAAAACCGTGGCGCAAGAAATCCGAGTAGATAATAAGGCGGTACAAAGCGTGGAGAAAGGTGCGATATTCTCCATAAAAGCCGAACAGCGGATTCGTCCTTCGTCTAAACTCTATAAAATTGTTCCTGCTTAATGGTCAGAATTCATTTTCAACGAGCCAAATGCATTGGGTGTAACGGCTGTGTAGAGGCTGCACCCGAACGTTGGCGGATATCCCGAAAAGACGGAAAAAGCAACCTAGTTGGCAGTTCCGAAAACAAGGGGTTTTACCTTGCTTTGGCCGACGATCATGAATACGAAGGCAACCTTCTGGCAGCCGCAAATTGTCCAGTTCGCATTATTCGTATAGAACGCACCTGAGGCCGCCAAACAATATCTTCCGTATTATTCCCGATTTATTTGATAGGCGAAAAATCGGTTGCCAAAAGTAATTCATCTGTAATGGAGTCTACCAACTTTCCGTTTTGAATGGATTCGCTATAGGCTGCCTGCCATTTTGGATCTGCTCTAAAGGCATTCCAACTTTGGGTTCGGGCGGTTGTATCCGGAAAAGTGACTAAATAGGTTAGAATATGATCTGCACCTGCTTGTGTACTATCCAAATCCAGATATACCAAGTTATGAATCCCATTATTTTCAAAAATTTCCAACGTATGGTTTGCAAAACGATTGCGCAGTGCCTCAAGTTTACCCGGATTGGTATAGTAGGTTCGCAAGGAGAAAATACGCGGACTCTGATCTTCCTTATTTAGCTCAGGAGAAAAGGCACTGTAGTGATAAAAAGCATTTACGACCGAATCTACAATAGGTCCATTTACATGTGAGGCCTGGTACACAGACTTCCACTCCGGGTCGTTCGAAAATGCCGTCCACGAACTGTCTCTTGCCGCTTTATTGGGGTATCCCATAAGATAAATCAATTTGTTATCTGAATTTTCTAGGGGTTCCCAATACCCTATATTGACCATGCCATGTTTTTCAAAAAGCTTTAAGGTATGCTCCCGAAATCGGGTTTTAAGCGCCTCCAATTTTCCCGGATAGCAATAATAGGTGCGCATTTCAAAAATTCCAACTTCCTGACTATGTGAAAAACCTTCGTTATCGGAGGTCGTTTTGGCTTCCTTAGAAGCCGGTCCGCAGGCGATTAATAAAACAGTTAGAATAGCAAGAGTAAACTTTTTCATGTAAAGTATTTGAATTAGAAATATACAAATATTCCTGGGTTCTATTACCCTAGAAATAAGATTATACTTCAAGGTATTTCTTTATAAAACTGCTAATTTTCTATCTTTAGATTCAATCATTTTAAATTTCACTATGAATTTCGGCTTCAAATCCTTATTGCGTTTTTCGTTAATCCTTCCTCTTTTCCTTAATTCTCAAACGGATACCCTTCGATTATCCCGTACTGAATATGGCCAAAAATTACAGGGCTTCTGGCTGGCAGAATGTATTGCCAACTGGACTGGACTCGTAACCGAGATGGACAAAATCGGAAACATTGGAGAAATTCAAACCGGTGATTTTTATACCCGAGAAGATTGGGGTAAGCCGGATCAGCCTAGTATTTTTGACCCAGAAAATATCAGTCCATGGTCCAAAACTATAGATTTCGTGTTTAGAGGGCCCGATGAAATCTGGGGAGCCGATGACGATACGGATATTGAATACATGTACCAGTATTTAATGGCAACTCAAAATACACCAGTCCTTTCCGGGAATCAAATACGCGAAGGCTGGTTAAAGCACATTCGAACAGAAGAGGAAAATTATCTCTGGGTTTCCAATCAGCAAGCTTTGGACTTGATGCAGGAAGGCATTATCCCTCCAGAAACGAGCAACCCGGATATTAATCCGGATTACGATATGATAGACGCTCAGCTTACAACAGAAATTTTTGGATTACTTGCTCCGGGAAGACCCGATCTCGGATTAAAAATGGCATACTTACCGATCCGAACCACGGCTCGAAAGGAAGCGGCCTCCATTTCGGAATTTTATGTCCACATGCATGCCCTTGCTGCTATTGAGCATTCCAGTAAATCGATGAAAGAAAGATTATTTACCATTGCCTCAAAAGCGAGGGAGCATCTTCCGGAAAATGAGTTTCCGGCAAAGATGTACGATTTTGTGAAGGCGCAATACGATTCTGGAATCCCTTGGGAAGCCGCACGCGATGCGATTTACGAGCGCTATCAGGTAAAAGGTGAAGATGGTTATGATGTAACTTCTCGCAATCTCTATTGCAATGGTTGCTTTGCTGCCGGAATCAATTTCGCAGCAAGTCTAGTAAGTCTTTTTTATGGAGAAGGCGACCTCAAAGAAACCCTAAAAATTGGGGTGCTCTGTGGTTGGGATTCCGATAATCCCACCGCAACCTGGGGCGGACTTCTCGGATTTATGCTCGGAAAGTCGGGTGTTGAGGCCACCTTCAATCGGAAGTTTTCAAATCGGTTCAATATCCACAGAACCCGTCAAAATTTTCCAGATAATGGCATAGATACCTTTGAAAATATGGCCCAAATGGGCCAATCAATTATTGATCTTGTGGTTAAAGACTTGGCGGCTGGTAATTATGACAGTACTAAAGATGAATGGTTGATTCCCTTAGTCCGGGAATAGGCCATGCTCCGTTTCAATTATAAATCAAAGCATATATGTATTTCATTCTTTTTTACGAAACGGTAGAAGATTATGTAGAACTGCGCAAGCCGTACCGTGAAGAACATCTAAGATTGGCTAGCGAAGCGCGCGAATCGGGAATGATTATTATGGCTGGGGCATTAGCGGAACCGGCAGATGGGGCTGTTTTAATTTTTAAGTGCGACAGTGCCGAGGTTGTAGAAAATTTTGCTAAAAATGATCCGTACGTCAGGAACGGCCTAATCCGAAAATGGCGCGTCCGGCCTTGGACGGTGGTAATTGGAGGGGATTAATCCCCAACCCCCATTTTAAATTTACCCCTGCCCAATGCATTTTGCAAGCAGCTTTGTTTCTAGGGGAAACACCCCAAATCCCCGATTCGAAGTTACCCTCCGAACCTGCAAAAATCTAGCGTAATACGCCAGGGGAAAGCCCCAAATCCCCGCGGCAAAAATAACCCAGCATACCGCAATCACAGCTCAGTACTACCAACAGAAATCTCCATCTCGAGCAAAAAAGCTCCCAGTGTTTTGCCATGTGGATCTAATGCCGTGGATGCTGTTACCCCGCCAGATAGGGTATCGTGAAGCACAAAATTAAGTGCTCCCAATTGCGGAAGCTCATAGCGCTGCACCTCCCCTTTCACCAATTTACCTAACCATGCTTTTACGCGGTTGTCGGTAATCTCTCGACTTAAAATTTCATAATGCTCTAACTTAAAGGCAATGAGCGATATATTGGAAATATTACCCTTGTCTCCTGTTCTGGAATGTGCAATTTCATACAACTTCATCCCTCATATGGTTTGATAAATAACTTTAGGTGTAACCTCAGCTTTCGGCAAGAGCACAGAGGTAATGGACACTAATTCCTGTATCCGTTTTACCACACCTCCACCTCCATAAGGTCCATTGGTGTAAAGACTTTCTACCTCATGGGTAAGCAGCTCCGCATCGGACCTGTTCGATACGCGTGCTGCCACGCGCAATCGCACCTCTTTTGGAGTTGCCAACTCATTTGGCGTTAAGGGATTTATGGCATTGTATCCTATAAAATCAGTTCTTAAATCCGAGACCCCAACCCCGAGTACCAATAGCCGTTTACGTACGATATCTGCTGCCATTTCTGCCCGAACCATTGCATCGGAACCCCCGTAACTGATTTGACATTCTGCTAAAAATCCATTTCTGTATCCTACGGAAACCTTGTAGGAATCCGTAGCCGGCGTACCGGTTGCCCCTGAAAACCCTACGCAGTCAGATGCTAAAGTTTTAAAGTTGACCCTAGAAAAATCTGCCGTACAATCCGGGGTGAGATAACAGGCCGGGTTGTGAATTTCGTATAATAACTGCTCTGTACATGTAGCCGTACTTACCAAGCCACCGGTTCCTGGGGCCTTAGAAATAAAGCCCTCCCCCACTTCGTTTACTTCTGCATAGGGAAAACCTAAATTCCATAAATCAGGCACAACCTTCCCAAATAGACCGGAGTAGTATCCACCCGATATTTGACCGGCGCATTCCAATAGGTGCCCAATCATTGTGCCTTTTCCTAAGAGGTCCCAGGAGTCGCCTCGCCATCCAAACTCATGGAGGAGTGGTGCCAAAAACAAAGATGGATCGGCAACCCTACCTGTTAGAATCACATCCGCATTATTTGCAAGGGCTTCAACCAAAGGCCCGACTCCTAAATAAGCATTAGCCGAAATGATTGTTGGGAAGACTTCATCGACCGTCCTGCCATTTTCCAATTGCTTGAGGTTAGGATTTTGGAGTACCTGTTCAAGCACATCATCGCCCAATACAGCAGCGTATCTCATACCACTTAATCCAGCATTTTGAGCCAACGCAGTAATCCGTTGTAAGGCCGCTTCGGGGTTACTCCCGCCCATATTGCTGAGTACCCGAATTCCTCTTTCGGCCGCTAGAGGCAATACCTGCTGCATCCGATAATCCAACAGACGATCATAACCCTTGTTGGGATTTTCCAATCTTTCCAGCTGAGCAAGGGCAACCGTACGTTCCGCTAGGCATTCAAAAGCGATGTAATCCAGATCCACAGTGCGCATCAAATGCAGTGCCGGATCCAATCGATCTCCTGCAAAGCCGGCCCCACTTCCTATTCGGATTTTTTTCATTTATACAGGTATTACGCCGGTCATAATAGAAACCAAAAGAATCACCACAGTAACCAAAAATGCCATTGGCAGCGTACGCCGTTGATGCTCACCCAATTCAACTCCGGTAAGTCCTATAAGCAAATAGGTGGATCCGGTGAGCGGGCTTACCGGAAAACCGGTAGTCATTTGCCCCATTATAGCTGCCTGACCAACTGCTATACCTTGCCCCCCAAAATAGGCATAGGTTTCAGAAAGCAAGGGAAGCACACCAAAATAGAACGAATCCGGATCAAAAAGTAAGCTCGCCGGCACCGACAAAATTCCAGTGATGACAGGCAAGTGGCTTCCTATTTCACTTGGGATTACGGCAACTGCACCGTCTGCCATAGCGGTAATCATACCGCTTCCTTTTAATATTCCGGTAAAACATCCGGCAGCAAATAAAATACCCGCCATTAATAAGGCGGCTTTCGCATGGGAGTTTATTCGCTCGGTTTGTTCTTTTAGATTGGGATAATTTAGGGTAAGCGCTACTGCAAATGCCAGCATAAATAAAACATGTGGTGGGGCAATACCTGAAACAAGGCCGATTACCGTAAAAAGTATAAGAGTCATATTCACAACCAACAACTTAGGCCGCTCCATTATTACCACTTCTTGTGCCAGTTGCAAATCAGCAATCGCAATCTCGGTCCGATCATTGGAAGCAGCCCTTTCCCTCCTACCCATACGATAAGACAGGTACAAAACAAATAACAAGCCAATGAGTACCGGGAGTAATAGCGGATTAAATAAGGTAGTAACGGGCACCTCCAAAGCCGAGGCGGCTCTCAAGGTTGGTCCGCCCCAAGGCAATATATTCATGGTTCCTGCGCCCAAAGCTACTATTGTAGCCAAGGTAGATCTACGCATTCCAACAGCATCATAAAGCGGCAAAAGGGCCGGCACCGTGATCAAAAAAGTAACGGCTCCGGAACCATCAAGATGCACCAACATAGCCAATAAGGCCGTTGCAACAGCTATACGTGCCGGATCATTTCCAGCTGCACGCAATAGCCGGGTGATAATTGGGCGAAATGTACCAGCATCGGTCAAGATTCCAAAAAATAAAATAGCAAAAATAAACATGACCCCGGTAGGGGCAATCGCCTTGATGCCTTCGGTTATAAAATCGAGGGTTTGATTCCCGAAACCGCCGATTAGCGCGGTCCCTATTGGAACCAAAATTAGAGCTACCAAAGCAGAAATACGTTTACTCATAATGAGCACCAATAAGAGGACAATGGTAAAAATTCCAAGAAGTGCCAACATTTTTTTTTACTAACGGTTCTAAGGTAGGCCTTTTTCTGTTGGTTTTAAAAGTACCTAAAGACCATCTCTATTTATGGGAATTTTAGAATTATATTTAAGACCTAAAACCCTTTCGAATGGCTCGATGTATTTACCTCTTAATCTTTGGTTTACTTTTTTCTCAGGGAAATCTAGCGCAATCCCAATTAAAAGGGCGCGTGCTTATTGATTCCTTGTATTCCAAAAATTTGGAAAACCAAATGGGTGAGCTACCCAAAAGAGCATTGTCGGTTTATCTGCCTCCTGCTTACGACAGCAATAAAGACAAGTACCCAGTAATATATTACCTGCACGGCTTTTTAAATAACCATGCCATTACCCAAGAGATGGCTAGCGTTCTGGATTTCGCCATAAACACCCGTAAAATAAGACCCTTTATTTTGGTGGTTTCAGACCAACGCACCAGTTATGACGGCAGTTTTTACAGTAATTCAGGGCTATTCGGAAATTGGGAAGATTTCACGGCCTTTGATTTGGTAAATTATATGGATACCCATTTCAGAACCCTTCCTGTTCCGGCAAGCAGAGGCATTACCGGACACAGTATGGGAGGTTATGGCGCACTTAAATTGGCCATGAAACATCCGGACATTTTTGGCAGTGTTTATGCATTAAGTCCAGGAGCACTGACCATTGTGAGAGAATACGGTCCAAACAGCTCTACTTTTAACGAACTTGCCGAAATTCAAGACGAGGCAGAATTGAAAAAAACGTACTTCCCCAAAGTAATCGTTGCCTTTGCAAAATCTTGGTCTCCCAATCCCAACAATCCACCTTTTTATTGCGATTTACCATTTAAACAAGAATCTGGTGCTTGGGCTGGCGTGCCTGAGGTACTAGACAAATGGTATGCCAATATGCCCATGCATATGATAGATCAGTACTTGGAAAATTTAAAAAAGTTAAGGGCTATAAAACTGGATTGGGGACGAAATGCCGGAGAACGTTTCACTCAGCAATGCGATATGTTTAGCCAACGCCTGGAAAACGCAGGAATCAAACATTTCGCAGAAGAATATATCGGGACGCATACCAGTGATATCTTCACAACAGCAGGCAGAGTTCCCAACGACATGCTTCCTTTTTTTGACACCTATTTGGATTTTAATTAAACGAACAACCGTGGAATCAAATGGATTTTACGAAGTGGAAGTTTCGCGAGTCTCAAAAAGATTAGGGTTGACCTGGCACCAAAGAATACGGGCACGATTGTTGTTGTTAACCCCGTAAATTTATCTTAATTTTAGAAGATGATGCCTTCTGAAGCCGCAATAGAAAAGGAGAACAAGGAAATTGCGAAGCAATACAAAGAATTGCTGCGCATAAGCTACCAAACCCTTTCAGAAGATGACAAAAAGCTCATCCGCCATGCTTTTGACATTACAGTAGACGCCCACAGGGACCAGCGTCGTAAATCAGGTGAGGCCTATGTATTTCACCCGATTGCGGTGGCCAAAATTGTGGCTTCTGAAATTGGTTTGGACGCGGTATCTATTGCCGCAGCATTGCTCCATGACGTAGTAGAGGATACTGAATACACCCTAGACGATATTGAGCGTATGTTTGGGGAAACGGTGGCGCGCATTGTCGATGGTCTCACAAAAATAGCCCACCTCAAAAAGGACATGAACATATCGCAGCAAGCGGAGAATTTCCGCAAAATGCTGCTTACCCTGCACGACGATGTTAGGGTAATTATCATCAAAATTGCCGATCGCTATCACAACCTGCTTACTATGGACGCCATGCCGGAGTACAAACAGGTAAAGATTGCCTCGGAGACCCTGTACATTTATGCGCCATTGGCTCACAGAATAGGGTTGTATAACATTAAAATGGAGCTCGAAGATTTGAGCTTAAAATATATTGAGCCCGAGGTCTATAAAGACATTATGGGCCGCATTGAAGACACAAAGGAAGAAAACGAACAGTACATTAAAGACTTCTCGAATGTAATTCGCGATTCTTTAGATCAGGAGGGGCTCAATTGCATTATAAAAGGCCGAATGAAATCCATTTATTCCATTCGGCGAAAAATGCAAAATCAGAATGTAAAATTTGATCAGATCTATGATAAATTCGCCATTCGGATCATCTATAAATCCAATCGACAACAAGAAAAATTCCTAGCTTGGAAAATTTATTCCATCGTAACCGATCACTTTACCCCCAATCCGGTACGATTGCGGGATTGGATTTCTTCCCCTAAAAGCACAGGATACGAGGCATTGCACATTACTGTAATGGGGCCAAAAGGGCGTTGGGTAGAGGTGCAAATTCGTTCCGAGCGCATGCACGAGATTGCAGAGAAAGGATATGCGGCTCACTTCAAATACAAACACGGTGAACAAAAAGAGCAAGGCATTGAAATGTGGCTAAACCGATTGCAGGAAGCCCTTGAAAACGCCAACGGAAATGCAGTTGACTTTGTTGAGGAGTTTAAATTAAACCTGTATTCCAAGGAAATCTTTGTCTTTACCCCCAACGGAGAGCTTAAATCGCTACCCAAAGGGGCAACCCCTTTAGATTTTGCATTTAACATTCATACCGAGGTAGGAATGCATACCCGTGGTGCAAAAGTAAATGGAAAATTAGTGCCGCTTAGTACCGTCTTAAAAAGCGGTGATCAGGTAGAAATTATAACCTCGGAAATCGCCAAGCCCAATCAAAACTGGTTGGATTATGCCACAACCGCAAGGGCCCGTTCTAAAATTCGTTCTTGTTTACGAGAAGAGAAAAAAGAACTTGCAGAAGAGGGACGAGAAATTTTGCGACGCAAGCTCAAGTCTTTAAAGATATCCCTAAGTCAAGACGTAATTAACAAACTGGTTGTTTACTTTAAGCTCCAGACCAGTTTGGATTTGTTTTACAGAGTAGGTAATGGCGCTATCGACAACCAGGCTTTGCGTGACTTTGCATCCAACTACAATAATGCCTTTGTCAGTTTCTTTAAAAACAAAATCAGACGTAGACAGGTTCCTACAGACATCGATCGGGATGAGATTACTGCCAAATACGATATGCTTGTCTTTGGCAAAGAAGAAGAACGCTTAGACTACACCGTTTCCAAATGCTGTAACCCCATACCCGGCGACCAGGTATTTGGCTTCATTAGTATTAATGAAGGTATTAAGGTGCACAAAAAAAATTGTCCGAATGCGATTTCATTACAATCCAATTATGCCTACCGCATAATTGCAGCAAAATGGGTAGACTCGTCACAGCAGGAGTTTACTGCAGAAATTCGAATGAGCGGTATAGATAATTTAGGGCTGATCAATGCCATTACCGAAGTTATATCGGATGAAATGCACGTAAATATGCGCAATATTAACTTTAGTACAGAAGGCGAAACCTTTACAGGAAAGATTACGGTAGTGGTCAACAATAAAAACACCCTAAAGAAATTATTGACCAATCTTCAAAAAATTAACGGCATCGACAAGGTTTCTAGAGGTTAACAAGACATTATTACCTAAAAAGAGATACCTAACAGGTAAAATCCTAATTTAAAGCTTATTTTTGATGCCGGATTATGAGCCACCACTATGGGCAGTAAAAATCAGGAAATCGTTCGGAATGTATTTACCTCTTTTTTGGAGGACAATGGGCACCGCAAAACCCCGGAACGTTTCGCAATTCTCCAAGAAATTTACGAAAGCGAGGAACATTTTGATGTGGAATCGCTTTACATAAAAATGAAAAATAAGAATTACCGTGTTAGCCGTGCTACGCTCTACAACACTATAGATTTGCTTTTAGACTGCAAATTGGTTCGAAAGCACCAGTTTGGAAAAAGCCAGGCGCAGTACGAAAAGTCTTATTTTGACCGGCAACACGATCACGTAATTCTTACCGATACCGGAGAGGTTATTGAATTTTGCGACCCCAGGATTCAAGCCATCCAAAAAACTATAGAAGAGGTCTTTAACATAAAGATAAATAATCATTCGCTCTATTTTTATGGAACTCGTGATTCCGCAGAATAGGCACCTAATCTAGTTATTCATTCAAATGTCTGTAGATTTACTACTCGGCCTGCAATGGGGCGACGAGGGAAAAGGAAAAATTGTAGATGTCCTTACCCGAAATTACGATATTATTGCAAGGTTCCAAGGAGGTCCCAATGCCGGTCATACACTAGAGTTCGAAGGCATAAAACATGTTTTGCACACCATCCCTTCTGGTATTTTCCACCCCAATGCTAAAAACATTGTTGGAAACGGTGTGGTGATAGACCCGGTAATCTTCCAAAAAGAACTGGAAAAGTTGGCTGGATTTAAGGTGAACATTAAGGAAAACCTCTTAATTTCCCGAAAAGCGCATCTTATTCTACCAACCCATAGACTCCTAGATGCCGCCTCCGAAACGGCCAAAGGCAAGGCCAAAATTGGTAGTACGCTAAAAGGGATTGGCCCTACCTATATGGACAAAACCGGACGAAACGGACTTCGAGTAGGCGACCTGGAACTCGCAGATTGGAAAGATCGTTACCGCGCGCTTGCAGATAAGCATCAGGCCATGATTGATTTCTACAATGTAGATATTCAATATAATTTGGAAGAATTGGAATCCGAATTCATGCAGGCTGTAGAGACCCTTAAGACTTTAACTTTTATCGACAGCGAAGAATATCTCTTTGAGGCCATGCAGTCAAAAAGTAAAATTCTGGCAGAAGGAGCCCAAGGATCATTGTTGGATATCGATTTTGGAACCTATCCCTTTGTAACTTCCTCCAATACCACTGCTGCTGGAGCGTGCACGGGACTGGGAATTGCACCAGGAAGTATTGGCGAAGTTTTTGGGATTTTTAAGGCTTATACTACTAGGGTGGGAAGTGGGCCCTTCCCAACCGAACTTTTTGACGATGACGGAGCTACCATGGGCCGGGTAGGTCGTGAATTCGGTGCAACCACTGGCAGACCTAGAAGATGCGGCTGGTTGGACTTGGTTGCCCTGAAATACGCTGTTCGCATAAATGGTGTTACCCAGCTAATGATGATGAAAGCAGATGTACTAAGTGGATTTTCTAAAATCAAAATCTGCACTAGGTATCGCTACAAAGACCGAGAAATTGATCATCTTCCTTATACTTTAGACCCGGAACTTATTACTCCAATTTATACCGAAATGCCAGGCTGGCAGGAGGATTTAACCAATTTAGATCAAGCATCGGACTTGCCTGCTAACCTGCAAAACTATATTGTGTTTTTAGAACAGGAATTACAGACCCCTATTACGTTAGTTTCTGTTGGTCCCGATCGAAAACAAACCATTCACCGGCAGGCCTGATTTAAATATCTCGGGCACCGCTGATTTGGAATAAAATGGCAATACGCAACATGAAACCAACGGTAAAGCTTATTCTAATTGCCTTGTTGGGGTGGGTGACTCACTTTTCCAGTGCTGCTCAAACGGCAATCAACCCTGGAAGACGCATTACTATAGTTTACGGCGGCACCTTTACCAAAGACGAAGCAAAAGTTCCAGGAGCCTCCATTTTCAGCAAAGATGCCAGACAGGTACAGTTCCAACATCAGGGAGCAGATCTTTGGTGCGATTACGCCTTGCTTTACCAACAGGAGAATAGGCTGGAAGCAATTGGTAATGTAAGGATGGAACAAGGCGATTCCGTAGTTATGACTGGGGGCTATATCGAATACTTTGGGAATCTTAAACTTGCGAAAGCTTTTAAATCGGTAGAATTAACCAACCGAACAATGACCCTTAACACCGACACCTTATATTTGGATCGGGAAAAGCAAGAAGCCTTTTATAACCACGACGGGGTTATTGTAGATTCTGTCAATACCCTAAGCAGCCGGGTAGGGCGTTACGATATGGTGCTCAAAAAATACCAATTCCAGGATTCGGTGCATATCATTAACCCGGATTACACGCTAAAATCTTCGCGACTAGATTATTACACCACCTCAAAAGAGGCTTATATGTACGGACCATCGACCATTTTAGGTGAAGATTACACCCTGTATTGCGAACGCGGTTATTACGACACTACCTCAGAAACGGGATACGGCATAAAAAATACCGAAATTCATTATAGCGACCGAATTATTGAAGGTGATAGCGTGTATTTTAATAAGGCCTCCGAATTTGCATCTGCTACCAATAACATCAAAATTACGGACACCATTAACAAGGCCATAATTCGGGCACACTATGCCGAAATGCACCGCAGTAAAGATTCCTTGTTTGCCACAAAAAGAGCGGTTTCGGTAAGCCTCATTGAACAAGATTCTCTCTACTTACACGGCGACACCCTAATGGTAACCGGTCCTGCAGATTTAAGAGTGTTACGGGCATTTCGTGATGCGCGTTTTTTTAAAAAGGACCTTAGCGGAAAAAGTGATTCAATTCATTTTGACGAGCAATCGGGGATTACTAAACTGTTTAGAAATCCGGTGTTGTGGAACATGGAAAACCAGATGACCGGAGACAGCATTTTGCTCTTATCGCATGCAGAAACGGAACAATTAGACTCCCTAAAAGTATTGGGAAATGCGTTTATCATTTCAGAAGACACTATAGGCCATAAGGGCTACAACCAGGCCAAAGGCAAAACTCTGTTTGGTAAATTTGTTGAAAATGCATTGCGTACCGCAGATCTTATAGGAAACACCGAAGTGGTCTACTACATGTACGACGATAAAGACGATTTAATGGGAATCAACAAAACCATTTGCAGTAAAATTCGTCTCATTATTGAAGAAAACGATATTAAGGAGATTATCTTTTATACCAACCCGGACGGAACGTTGTTTCCAGAATGGGAGTTTCCGGAAGACAGCCGAAAATTGGAGGGTTTTATTTGGCGGGGATCGGAACGTATTTTTGGTCCCCAAGATTTGTTCTCCGAAACGGACAATACCCTCACCTTGCCCGAAATACGAGGAATAACTCAGGCCATAGATCCAGCACTGGCCAAAACCACATCCAATTCCCCTAAAACTGAAGCGGACTCCAAACTCAAGGCTAAACCCAATGCCCTCCCGAAGATTAAATCGTCCGAAAAATCTAATCAGAAGCAATTATTGCCGTGAACACTGATTTTCTAAAATTTCAGGCACAAACAAGCCCTTATCCTTTGGGCATAACCGTTTCACGAGCCCAAGGAAGTTTTGTTTATGACACCCAAAACAAAGCCTATTTAGATTTTGTTGCCGGAGTTTCCGCATGCACTCTCGGACACTGCCATCCGGAGGTGGTAGCAGCGATTCAGCAACAGACACAAACCTACATGCATGTAATGGTTTATGGTGAATTTGCCTTGGAACCTGCAGTTACACTATGCAAAGAGTTGGCTCAAGCGCTTCCTCCACCCCTAGAACAAACTTATTTGGTGAATTCGGGTACAGAGGCCATTGAAGGTGCCATAAAATTGGCCCGACGCGTAACCGGGCGTTACGAATTAATTAGTGCCAACGAGGCCTACCACGGAAATACCATGGGAAGCCTAAGCCTTATGAATTACGAAAGCAGGCTATCTCCTTTTAGGCCGCTTTTACCAGGAATTAGTCATATTCATTACAATAATTTTTCCGATTTGGCGCAAATTACTACCAAAACGGCAGGTGTAATTTTAGAGACCATTCAAGGAGGCGCCGGCTTTATACTTCCCGAAAACGGTTATTTAGAGGCCGTACGCAAAAGGTGCAACGAAGTGGGTGCCTTGCTTATTCTAGATGAAATTCAACCGGGATTTGGACGAACGGGTGCATTATTTTCATTTGAGCATTTTAAGTGCACACCCGACATCTTGGTAATGGGAAAAGGCATGGCTTCAGGATTACCAATTGGGGCATTTACAGCATCTTTACAGCACATGAATGCCCTGAGCCAAAATCCAAAACTCGGACACATCACCACATTTGGAGGAAACCCGGTGGTGGCCGCGGCTGCTTTAGCTACGTTAAGAGAATTACAAAACTCGAACCTCATATCCAAAGCCCTCGAGAAAGAAGCGTTATTTCGGGAATTACTTGTGCATCCCTTAATTGAAGAAGTGCGTGGAAAAGGGCTCATGTTGGCATTAATTTTCAAAGAAGCTCAAACCGCAGATTACCTAATATTAAAAGCATTAAGCAAAGGGCTTTTGCTTTTTTGGCTCCTTTTTGAACCCCGCGCCGTTCGTATAAGTCCTCCACTTACCCTTTCAATGGAAGAGATTCAAGAAGGCTGTGCTATTATCCTGGAGGTTTTGAACGACTACTCCAACGAAACTGTTCACTAATTTGTTGATAAGAAACCCCTACAATTTCGGTTTTTGACTCCACAAAGAAATACTTTTAAAGGCGTACCGAAGTCAATACGGATATATGGAGTACGAACCGAATGAACAAGCCCACCAGTCGGTAACCAAATTTGAAGCCATGCTCAAAACAGATGCGGTCTATTTTTTTGACGCAGAAGATTTTGAGGAGATTATACATCACTACCTCAACGAAGGAAAACTCTCCTTGGCTAAAAAAGCAATTCAGATGGGATTGCAACAACATCCCGGTTCCATTGAACTTAAGCTCCTAGATGTTGAGGTTATGGTTTTTGAAAATCAATTCGAAAAAGCAGAAACCTTATTGGATCGACTGCAACAAATTGATCCTCAAAATGAGGAAATTTTTATTCAACGAGCCAATATTTGCTCTAAACAAAACAATCACCTTAAGGCGATAGATTTACTGTACCAAGCCCTTGCTTTAACAGAAGACGATTTCGATATTCATTCACTACTCGGAATGGAGTATCTTTTCTTAGACGACTACCAAAGGGCTAAAATGTGCTTTATACACTGTTTGGACATAGAACCCGAAGATTACACCTCCCTGTATAACCTGATTTTTTGCTTTGAATACCTCGAAGACAACCAAGGCGCCATCACTTATTTAAACAATTATTTAGATAGCAATCCTTATTGTCAGGTTGCCTGGCACCAACTCGGAAAGCAATACTACGAGGCAAAAATGTACCCAGAAGCACTTTCTGCATTTGATTATGCCATAATTTCAGACGACACTTTTCTTGGGGCTTATTATGAAAAGGGTAGGGTTCTAGAGCAATTAAAACAGTATACTGAGGCCATTGAAAACTATTCACTAACCATGGAGTTGGACAATCCTACCTCCCAGGCATACCTGAGAATGGGAAGGTGTTATGAAAAACTGGGCGCTTATGAACAAGCCCAACATTACTATTATCTCACAGTACACGAAGACCCGCTATTAGATAAGGGCTGGTTGGCAATCACTGATTTTTACATCGGTCAGAAAAAATTCAACAAAGCCAAGGAATACATAGACAAAGCTATCAATATAGACGGAGAAAATGCCACTTATTGGAAACGATGCGCCATTATTCACAGCACATTAGGAGATTTAGACGAGTCTGATTTCGCATTTAGTCAGGCCGTGGATCTCGGAGATTACGAACTGGATACCTGGTTGAGTTGGTCTAAGGTCCTTTGCACGAATGACGAACTAGAAGCAGCTGTAGAAGTATTGCTTCAAGGGCTAGAATTTCATCCGGAAAAAGCCGCCCTAAAGTATGCCCTAGCAGGCATGTACCACAAACTCGGTCAGGAACCCCAAGCGTATGATCAGTTAAAATCTGCAATTCAGCTCGAACCCGAAAACCTAAAAGAATTCCGGCAGGGGTATCCGGAATTTTATTCTACTCCCAGTGTTCAACGAATCATTAAAGAGAGTCAGAAGGCATCGGAATAAAAGCGTATTTTAGCTTTTATTTATTACATGAATAATTCAAATTTTCAATTAAAGCATATATGGCTATTCCTAAAGGGCATGGCCATGGGTGCCGCAGATGTTGTGCCCGGAGTATCTGGTGGAACAATTGCCTTTATATCAGGAATATACGAAGAACTTATTCAATCCATCAACGCTTTTATTCCTGCCCTTACCGGCAGCTTAAGAAAAGAGGGATTGAAGGCCTTTTGGAAAGCCGCAAACGGGAACTTTCTACTTGCCGTTTTTTGTGGAATTGCCTTAAGCGTGGCCACACTTTCTCAGGTTATAAGCTGGTTACTAGCCAACCAACCTGTATTGGTCTGGTCTTTCTTTTTTGGTCTGGTTTTAGCTAGCATTTATTTTGTGGGTCGCGAAATTAAATCCAAAGCACCTGTTATCTGGATTATGGGACTCTTGGGGGTACTCATCGCCTATGGTGTATTGCAATTACCGGTATCTGATCAGGCAGCAGGTATGCCCTATCTATTCATATCAGGAGCACTGGCAATTTGTGCCATGATTCTGCCCGGCATTTCCGGCGCATTTATTTTGGTATTATTGGGCTCCTACAAAACAATATTGGATGCGGTTCACGAGCGCAACCTACAGGTGTTACTCATAACTTTTGCCGGGGCTGTTTTTGGATTACTGAGTTTCGCGAGGTTACTCAAATGGATGTTTAAGCGTTACAAACAGGCCACATTAGCGCTGCTTACCGGATTTATTTTGGGTTCCATTCCAAAAATTTGGCCTTGGAAAGAAGTTTTAGAAACGCGAGAATTCGGCGATAAAATCTTGGTTGTGCGCGAAGCAAATATCTCCCCATTATCATATGATGGAAACCCACAAATTGTAACGGCGGTGGTTCTTGCCGTATTGGGTTTTTCAATCATTTTTATCCTTGAAGGATTTGCTAAGCGCAAGAATACTGCAGCCTAATGAGTTCGCCTACAAGAACAATGTCGGAAAAGCTTTTACTTTTTATTAAAGGACTGGCTATGGGGGCTGCAAACAAGGTCCCCGGGGTTTCCGGTGGTATTGTGGCATTTGTTGTTGGCTTTTACGAAGAGTTTATTTATTCGCTTCAAAAATTTAATCTTAAAGCCTTTAAATTAATACTGGGTGGTCGATTTCGTAGTTTCTACTTGTATGTAAACGGTCCCTTTCTCTTTGCCCTTATTCTGGGGATGCTTTTTAGCTACTTCAGCATATCTAAATTGCTTGATTATTTTCTGGCAACCCACGAACTACTGGTTTGGGCAACTTTCTTTGGAATGATTATAGGATCTATTTACTACATTTCCAAAGACTTTCAATACTGGAATCGAAAGACCATTCCAATAGGATTATTGGGTTTATTTTTAGGGATCTCAATTAGCTTCTTAAGCCCGGCAAGGGAAAACGACAACCTTATTTTTATTTTTCTCTGCGGTATTATCAGTGTATCCGGAATGACGCTACCCGGGCTTTCGGGTTCTTTTATCCTAATACTACTGGGCAATTATGTTCTCCTTTTGGTAGATGCCGTAAATGCCCTTTACGACACATTAGCAGAGATAATCCGTGGTGATTTTTCATTTGCCCAAAATGACCTTCGATTAAGGCGCCTCTTGGTTTTGTCCGTATTTACAGCTGGATCTGCAGTTGGATTGGTAACCTTATCGCATTTGTTGGCCTATGTCTTAAAGCACTTCCGTCATCTGACTACAGCTGTTATCATAGGTTTTATTACCGGTTCTCTTGGTGTTGTTTGGCCCTGGAAACATACGCTGTATCTGATAGACACCGCAGGGAATCAGGTCTTGGATTCCAATGGAAATCGAATTATAGTAAACTATCAAAGGTATTGGCCGAATTTTGGCGAACTCGAAAACCAATTGGCTATTGTCATGATTGGCATAGGGCTGGCTTTACTTATTTTATTGGAATGGTATGGAAAAAAGCAACGACGCGCACTATAGATTTGGTCTACTAGGCAAAAACATTGGCTATTCCTTCTCGAGAGGTTATTTTTCTGAAAAATTTGATTCCCTTGGCCTAAGTCGGCATAGCTATGAAAACTTTGATCTAGAAGCAATCGATAAGTGCTCCGAAATTTTTGAACAAGATTACCTCATTGGCCTCAATGTAACCATTCCTTATAAGGAAGCTGTAATTCCATTTCTGCAGGCATTGGATAAAGAAGCACAAGAGATTGGAGCGGTAAATACCATATGCCTAACACCAAACGGAACTAAAGGATACAATACCGATTTGATTGGCTTTAGAGAATCTTTGCGCCCCTTACTGAAAGCCCACGATAAAAAGGCGTTAATCCTAGGTACCGGAGGTGCCTCAAAAGCAGTGGCGTATGCATTAAACCAATTAGATCTTTCGTTTACCTATGTGTCGCGAAGTTTAAAATTGAATCAATTAACTTATAACGACTTAAATTCGGAGATACTCTCGGAGTATTCCGTGATTGTGCAATGTTCACCCGTTGGCACATACCCAAATATTGAGGAAGCTCCAAACCTGCCCTACGCGGCGATTGGCCCCAATCACCTGTTGTACGACCTAATTTACAACCCGGAAACAACAGCATTTCTTAGGCGGGGTCTCGAAAGGGGTGCACGTATAAAAAATGGGTTGGAAATGCTCCAGATTCAAGCCGAGGCGGCCTGGAAACTGTGGAATAATACCAACCCTACCTACTAATTAAATCGTCTGTTGCCAAAGTTCACTTTGTTTGATAAACAATTGTTACTATCTTGGTTTTAACAACGTGCTATCACGTATAAACTCGTCGCAATGTCGGATGAAGAACACAAAGCCCTAGAAGGCAACCACGGTGATTCCAATAATAAACCTGAATTGGAGGAAAGCCCGCTGCAAGATACCGAACATGCAGGAGCAGCTGTAAATCCCCAATCAAACACCGCCCAACCAGAAGCTCTTAGCCCAACCAACGAACAACAAAAACCTTTACAAGACCATTCAGACACCGAAATAGATGAGTCCAACGCAGAAGATGCAGAAGACTCCGAGAACGAGCGTAGGCATCAAATTCCATTTTTGGAATACCAAAGTCTTTCCGTAGAAAATTTAGTTGGGGAATTTCAAAGGTTGCTTCGAAATGAAAAGGTGCAGGCCATCAAGAGGCATGTAGACGCCATTAAACAAGAATTCGATCAAAAGTTCCAAGAATTTTTAGAACAAAAAAAGGAAGAATTTCTAGAACGGGGCGGAGAGGAAAGTGAATTCCAATACAATTCCGTGGCCAAACGAGAATTTAACGAATTATATTCGGAGTATCGTGAAAAACGGAATGAATACTATAAAACACTAGAAGAAAGACTACATACAAATTTACAGGACCGTTTAGACATCATTGAGGCTATAAAGGGATTGGTCAATATGGAGGAGGACATGAACTCCACCTATAAAAACTTTAAAGACCTACAAGAACGGTGGAGAGCTGCCGGCCCCATTCCTAGATCCAATTACAACGATGTCTGGAGAAATTACCAACATCATGTAGAAATTTTTTACGATTTCTTACACCTGAATCGTGAACTTCGTGATTTGGATTTTCGTCATAATCTAGAAGAAAAGGAAAAATTAGTCTCCAAAGCTGAGGCGCTGGGGCAAGAACCCGACTTAAATAAGGCATTCCGCGAATTACAACTTTTACACAAGATCTGGAAAGAAGAAATTGGCCCGGTGGCCCGAGAGCTGCGAGATGAAATATGGGAACGCTTTAGCAATGCAACCAAAGTTCTTCACCAAAGGAGACAAGATCACTTACACGAATTAGACAAACGCTACGAGGGTAATTTGGCTCTTAAAATTGAACTTATTACTCGTATTCAGGCAATTGCCGCCGAAGTGGCCAACAACCACAAGGAACTTCAGTCTCAGATTCACGAAGTTGAAAAACTGAGAGATCAATTTTTTAAAACAGGCAAAGTACCTCAAAAAGATAACGAGACCGTCTGGAATACCTTTAAGGGTGCAACACGTCAGTTCAACCGAGCAAAAAATGCATTTTACAGAAACCTTAAAAGGGATCAGCAAGACAATCTAACCAAAAAACAAGCCTTGTTAGATCGGGCCAAAGCCTTACAAGACAGTGTAGATTGGGATGTTGCCACCCCTGAATTTAAGCGCATTCAACAAGAGTGGAAAGAAATTGGCCATGTCCCACATAAATTTTCAGATAAAATCTGGAAGCAATTTAAAAATTGTTGCAACACGTATTTTGAACGTTATAACGCGAATCGAAGCAAAACGCAAAATCAAGAAAATAAAATCTTCGTGAAAGCTACCGCGCTATTAGACCAATTAAAACAATTTAAACTCAGTGGCAATCGAGATAGCGATTTCCAAATAATACAAGCATTTTATACGGACTGGAGCGAAATATCCGAAGCCCTTCCGCATCATAAAATGCATTTGAATACCCGATTTCAGAAAATCATCGATGCACTTATGCGTAAATCGGGAATAAATAAGGAAAAGGCAGAAATGATGAGGTATGAAGATCGAATACAAGAGTTGGAAGGTGCAGAAGACAACAGAGCCATTGAACAGGAGCGACAAATCATTCGTAAAAAAATCGACGAGGTAAAATCTGAAATCATTCAACTGGAAAACAACCTACTTTTCTTTTCCAATCAAAGCAGCCAAAATCCCCTGTATCAGGAAGTGGTAGCCAATCTGGAAAAACGACAAGCAGCCTTAGAGGACTGGCAAGACAAACTCAAGACCCTCAACATTATGCGAAATAGTCTTAGGAGAGAAGAAAGTACCGAATCGGAAGCTCAGGAAGAATAGGATTTTTAATCCACTGGCACACCGTACAAATCGTAGTCCGAAGCCTCGGTGATTTGAATTTTTGCGTATGCCCCAATTCTAAGGTAGTTTTTAAGACCATCTATACACACCTCATTATCGACATCGGGTGAATCGAATTCAGTTCTTCCGACATAGTTACTACCTTCCATACGATCTATGAGACAATGATAAACCTTGCCAATTTTTTGCTGATTTAATTCCCAGGAAATTCCAGACTGCAATTCCATAATTCGATTGGCTCGTTCTTGTTTAACCGTTTCGGGAACATCGTCTTCCAAATCGTAGGCATGGGTGTTTTCTTCATGGCTATAGGTAAAACATCCAAGACGATCGAATCGCATCTCACGAACCCAATTGTACAATTCTTCAAAATGGGCTTCAGTTTCTCCGGGATACCCCACAATTAAAGTAGTGCGAATTGCAATTCCCGGAACTGTTGCACGAAATTTCTCCAATAATTGATTCGTTTTGGCCCGGGTAGTTCCACGCCTCATACTTTTTAGAATAGGATCGGAAATGTGCTGTAAGGGAATATCTATATAATTACAAATCTTAGGCTCCGAATGCATTACCTCTAAAACGTCTTCAGGAAAACCTGCTGGAAAAGCATAATGCAAACGAATCCATGAAATTCCTTCTACCTGAACCAAAGCCCGCAACAAATCTGCTAAGGCACGTTTTTTATATAGATCCAGACCATAATACGTTAAATCTTGGGCAATTAATATCAATTCCACCACGCCACGCGCTGCCAGCTTTTTTGCCTCCTCAACCAAATTTTCAATGGGTTGACTACTGTGTTTACCACGCATTATGGGAATGGCGCAAAACGAGCAGGGCCGGTCGCAACCCTCTGCGATTTTAAGGTAGGCGTAATGTGAAGGTGTTGTAGTAAGGCGCTCACCCACCAACTCATGTTTATAATCGGCCCCTAGCGCTTTAAGAAGGGCAGGTAGCTCCCGAGTACCAAAATAAGCATCAACATCCGGAATTTCCTGCTGTAAATCGGGTTTATATCGCTCACTTAGACAACCGGTCACAAATACCTTATCAATTAACCCAGCCTCTTTTTGCCGCACGTAATCGAGAATTGTGTTCACACTTTCTTCCTTAGCATTGGCTATAAATCCACAGGTATTAATAACTACAATGTTTCCAGAAGCTTCATGTACCACCTCTTTTTGAGCCGCGCGTAACTGTCCCATTAAAACCTCTGAATCGTAAAGGTTTTTTGAACATCCGAGCGTAATTACGTTGATTCGATTTTTTTTGGTAGAACGAGTGCGCATAATTTAGTTTAAAAGAAATGAACAGGGACCTTACCCATAATAATAATACGGAGTTTAATCCTTGAAATCAGTTGGCATTTGTCGGATCGGATGCAGTAGTTCAAAGGCGTGCCCCATATCCAAAAGTAATTCTTCCTGAAATGGTTTACCTATAAAAGTCAATCCGACAGGCTCACCCGATTTTCTGAAGCCCATTGGGACTGCCAAAGCAGGATATCCGGCTACAGCAGCTACTCCAGCATGACGGTTGTTTACTGATAAAAATGCGTCTATTTTACCCTGTTTGGCATCTGTTTGAAAGAACTGCCGTCCTTGTTGGAGAAGTTTTAATTTAACATCTTCAAGTACAGTAGACAAGGTAGTATCCGAAGCCACACCTTGCATTCGAGCTTGCCCGTAAGGGGCATATAGGGCAGTATCCTGTCGATTGAATTCCAAAACATCCAAGGCTGATTTTATCCGCACCGCCGTGGTATCTTTTACGTATCGCATGAGATATTCGGACAAATCCCTTTTCATATCTGCATTTAATAGGGTAGAAAAGGTACTTAAATCCGGTTGCTTTGGGTTAACACGAATAATTCGTGCTCCGGCCTTTTGCAGTAATTCCACAGCTGCTGCATAACACGAATCTTGAACCATAAGGTTTTCAAACACCCCAAAAGTTTTATCCGTAAAACTGTAATTACGGGGAACAAATCCTGTGCCTTCCAAATAGTACTTCCCTGCCAACGGATCTTCTGCGTCATTTCCTTTCATAGCATCCAGTAAAATTGCCGCATCAATAACGTTGCGAGCCATGGGCCCGGGAGTATCTAACGTACTTGAAATAGGAACTATACCGCTGCGACTGAGCAATCCAATGGTGGGTTTAAGCCCAACAATATTGTTTTGACCCGAAGGAGATAATATGGAACCCGAGGTTTCTGTACCGACGGTTGCAACAGCGTATCCCGCTGCTGCCCCAGTGCCACTTCCGGAACTACTCCCCCCCGTCTCAAAGCGACCGCGACCATATGGGTTAAGGGTCTGACCGCCAATTGCACTATAGCCAACTGGGCAACCCTCACAAAAATAATAAGCCCACTCACTCAAGTTTACCTTACCCAAAACTATAGCGCCCTGTTGTTTTAAACGGCGTACTATGAAAGCGTCATCGGACCTATGCTCCCGCAATGCTGCCGCACCTGCAGTAGTGGGCATTCCGGCCGTCCCTATATTATCTTTTAGCAAGATGGGCATGCCAAAAATCGGATGCCTTTTTTCATGGGGCAAGGCTTTTAAAATTAAATCACAATTTTTTGCGGCCTCAATAGCATGGGCATTTAATGCTACAATTGTATTCAGATTTGTGGCCCTATTTAGCTCATAACGGTAAATCCTATAGAGATAAAATCGGGTAAGTTCCTCATAACTAAAATCACCAGCTCGTATGTGATCCTGTAGGACCGGAATCGGCTGTTCCAGAATTAAAGGCAACAAACGTTTGTAGGTGGTGGAATCAAGCACTAAGGCCTCGGCATAAAGGGGTAAAAAAAGTGCATTTCGATCTAATATCTTAGATTGGATACGTTTAAAACGCATCCGCAGGATAGGGTGTTCTGCATTTGCCTTAAGTTCTTCGGTTTCGTCATATGATTTCCAAAGTGTTTGATTACCAATCGATTCACCCTTCTGGGCGGTATCTGAACAAGAGGAAAAACAAATCAGGAGCAATAGTAATGTACTCCAAATACATACTGAATTAGATACGGCAGAGGCGTGTACATTTGCCTGCCTATCCAAGATTCGGTGCCAACTCATACTAATCATTATCCTTGAAACTTAAAAAAGGAATCTACAAATTCAAAGCGATTAAATACCTGAAGATCGTCTATACCTTCGCCTACACCAATATATTTTACCGGAATTTGAAATTGATCGGAAATGCCAAGTACCACCCCGCCCTTGGCCGTTCCATCTAACTTGGTTACTGCAAGTGCACTAACATCAGTGGCTTGCGTAAACGCGCGGGCTTGTTCAAAGGCATTTTGCCCGGTAGAACCGTCCAACACAAGCAATACCTCGTGAGGTGCCCCAGGAATAATTTTATCCATAACACGTCTAATCTTACTTAATTCATTCATAAGATTGACCTTATTGTGCAAGCGACCCGCCGTATCGATTAATACCACATCTGCTCCTTGTGAAAGGGCAGAACTCAAAGTATCATAAGCTACGGAAGCCGGATCACTTCCCATTTGCTGTTTTACAAGTGGTACTCCTGCTCGGGTAGCCCAAACCTCCAATTGATCTATGGCTGCTGCCCTAAAGGTATCTGCTGCACCTAATACAACCTGCTTTCCGGCCCGTGAAAACTGATGTGCCAATTTACCAATAGTTGTTGTTTTTCCCACTCCATTGACTCCAACAACCATTATCACATAAGGACCAGAAACCTTAGGAATAACAGACTCTGAAGCTTCCGATTTACCTGTTTCGGATAACAAACCGGCTATTTCTTCCCGAAGTACCTGTTGCAACTCTGCAGCATCCATATACTTGTCACGAGCCACACGAGCCTGAATACGGTCGATAATTTTCAAGGTAGTAGCCACCCCTACATCGGAAGAGACCAAAACTTCCTCCAAATTATCCAATACCTCCTCGTCTACCTTGGACTTCCCAACAACCACCTTAGACAATTTTCCGAAAAAACTTGATTTTGTTTTCTCGAGGCCTTTGTCTAAAGACTCCTTTTTCTCTGTAGAAAAAATATTTTTAAACGGTTTCATTTTTTTTCCTAAAAGCACAAAGATACTACAATTACATCCTTTGGACAGGAGTTGACCTGGGCACAAAAACAAAAAACCGCCTTGAAAAGGCGGTTTTAAATATTGTATTGAGCGTGGATTATTTCTGGCTCAACCAGTCATTTACCATTTCAGGTGGCATTACAGCCTCCACGAAGGTATACGCACCCGTCTTAGGCGATTTGACCATCTTTATAGCCTTAGTCAACCTTTTGGATGATGTCTGAAGGGATGCTACCGTTTTCTTTGCCATTTTACCTTATTTTATCTCTTTATGAACTGTTACGCGTTTAAGAATTGGATTGAATTTCTTCCGCTCCATTCTATCTGGCGTATTCTTCTTATTCTTGGTAGTTATATACCTTGAGGTACCTGGCATCCCAGATTCCTTATGTTCTGTACATTCCAATATAACCTGTACTCTGTTACCTTTTTTTGCCATGGTTCAACCGATTAACTCGCCGATAAATTAAACCAGATTTCCTTTTTGCTGCGCTTCTTTTAACACAGCGGAAATACCTTTTTTGTTAATTGTTTTAATAGCCCGGGCAGACACTTTTAGTGTAATCCAACGGTCCTCTTCAGGAATATAAAATCTCTTTTTGGTGAGATTTACATCAAACTTTCTTTTAGTCTTATTGATCGAAAAGGAAACGTTGTTTCCAGTTTGAGCTTTTTTCCCGGTTATTTCGCAAACTTTTGACATTGCGTACTTATTACATGATTCAAAACAGGCTGCAAATTTATGTCATTTTTAGCGTACCCGCAAAATTCTGAAGCAGAATTTTGACAATCTTTCCAAACGGATTTAAATGCCTTATTTATAAGGCCTCTTGTTATAATCAGGGTAGGTCTAATTTTCCTTCAGTCACAGATTTTTCCTCAAAGCGAGAAATTTTATGCCACATAAGCTCTAGCACCTTGTTTACAGATCGCTTAATAACCCGCTCCCGATCTCCAGCCATGTCAAAGGTAAATACTTCTGTTTGATCAGGACCGGCAATAGCTAGATAAACCCTGCCAATAGGAGCATCTGAATCGCCTTTAGACGGCCCTGCATTCCCTGTCGTAGCTATAGCAAAATCGGTGTGCATTAGACGTTGTACGCCTTCTGCCATAGCTTTGGCAACTGCAGCACTCACTACAGAATGAGTTGCTATCAAATCTGGAGATACACCTAATACCTCCATTTTTACATCCGTTCCATAACTTACAATGCTGCCCTGAAAATAGGCCGAAGCGCCCGGAACAGCGCACAAGGCGGCCGCAAGGGATCCTCCAGTAAAACTTTCTGCTGTAGATAAGGTATATCCTTTTGCCGTAAAGAGGTTTCTAAGACTAATTTCAAGAGTCTCCCCATCTTCCATGCCGTAAAGAATATCTTTAACCAAAGCGGAAAGCCCCCTTATATAAAAATCTAATGTGTTTTGAACTGCTAAAGCATCGGATCCGGTTACCGAAATCCGCAGCCGAACCTTACCTAGGTTTGGCAAATAAGCAAGCTTAACACCTTGCGGCAATGCTGCCTCCCAATATTCCAGACGTTCTGCAATAGTGCTTTCCCCCATTCCATAGGTAATTAGGGTTTGATGCATGAGCACAGGGCGTTTAAAATCGCGGGTTATACGCGGAACTACCTCGGTAGTAAAGAGCGCCTTCATTTCAAAGGGTACACCCGGCATACTCACCAAAACAGCTTTTTTACCGCTTAACCACATTCCAGGTGCTGTACCGTTTAGATTTGGCAGCACGGTAGCGCGGCTGGGCACAAGTGCCTGTTGTCTATTAAGTGCAGTAACCGGCCGTTTAAGGTGTGTCCGAAACAATTCTTCGATGTGAGCCAATACTTGAGGATCCTCTACCAAATAATCGTCGGTATATTCGCAAAGTGTGTGTTTCGTAATGTCGTCTTTGGTGGGCCCAAGACCACCCGTAATTAGCACAATATCGACTCTAGACTCAGCTTCTTTAAGGGCATTTAGGATGTGTGTTCGATTGTCTTGAACGGAAGTAATCTGATATACAGCCACTCCAATTTTATGGAGGGCTGTAGCCAGGAAAGCGGAATTGGTATCTACAATTTGGCCAATGAGTATTTCATCGCCAATAGTAATAATTTCGGCCTTCATGCAAGATCGAAATCACGTCGGAGTTCTTCAATAACTTGGTCTACTGCGGCTTTAAGCACCGGAAAAAGTTTTTGAATATATTCCCAATCACCAGAATTTCTTCCTGTAGTTTCTATTTCCAGGGCAGAAAGTCGCGCCTGTTCCAGTCCTAAAAGATCAACATTAGGCTTAATTTTATGCGCCAACTTATATGTTTGCTCATAATCACCGGTTTCAATAGCAGACTCCAAATTTTTAAGATCTTCAGGTACCTCTTCCAGAAATACCGAAATTACAGATAGCACAAACTCGTTGTCTCCTTCTGCCATTTCATTGATCTTGTCCAGATTATATATCATTATTTGACTTTTATTGCAAATCGCTCCTGGCCTTCCAACACCCCTACAAGATAATCATTCGGACTTACCTTACCAACTCCGGCAGGGGTACCGGTAAAGAGTATATCGCCTTTTTTAAGGGTAAAAAACTGTGATACGTAACTGATTAAAGCATCAATACCCCAAAGCATATAGTCGGTGCTGCCTTGTTGCACCCAGGCACCATTCTTTTTAAGTCCAAAATGTATTGAGGCTTCTTTAGCAATATCGGATTTTGGCACCCAGCTGCCAATCACAGCAGAACCGTCGAATCCTTTGGCTTTTTCCCAAGGCAATCCTTTATCCTTTAATTCTTGCTGCAAATCTCTAGCGGTAAAATCAATCCCCACAGAATAAGCATCGTAATACGTGTGTGCAAACTCCGGAGCAATATGCTTACCAACCTTGCAAATGCGCAACAAAAGCTCCACTTCGTAATGAATATCGTTGCTAAACTCCGGAATAAAGAAATCCTGTTGATTCGGCAAAATGGCCGAATCCGGCTTAATAAAAAGCACCGGTGAATCCGGACGTTGATTGGACAACTCCTCTATATGAGCAGCATAATTGCGCCCTACGCAAATTAATTTCATTTACTTCAGCGAATAATTAAGTTGTGTTACCCGTGGCATGGTCAAAAACCATTATCCCCCGGAAAAATTACTCAGTTTAATTTGGGTAAGCACTTTTTTGGTATATAGGGGAAAATCGGCATTCAACATCCATCCGAAATAGCCCGGTTCCTGTTCCAAAACAGCAAGTACTAGTTTCCCTTTATGTTTTCCAAATCCAAAAATAGGATTACCGGATTCATCGCGCTGGATAAAGCCCGCAAAATCTATAGACTCGTTATGGGCAGAAAAGGCAGCCAATTGTTTTATGTCTTTTGGCAGGTCGGGATAGCGATCCAATTGGGCGCACAAAACTTCAAAAGTGGCTTCCGTATCTGCTAGAGCACTGTGAGCATCAATTAAATCCTTTCCACAATAAAATTTATAAGCAGCCTCCAATGTGCGCTTTTCCATTTTGTGAAAAATGGTCTGAACATCTACCGATACAGCGCTTTTCATATCAAAATCTACCCCAGCTCGCAAAAGTTCCTCTGCAAGTAAAGGAATATCAAACCTATTGGAATTAAAACCCGCCAAATCGCTCCCGCGTATAAGCTGAAAAATTTCGTGTGATAGCTGCTTAAATGTTGGGTGGTCTTTCACCTTTTCGTCGGTAATCCCATGAATTGCAGATGCCTCCGGCGGAATTGGCTGTTCCGGATTTACCAACCAGGTCTTACTCTCTTTGTTTCCATTGGGAAAAACCTTCAATACGGCAATTTCAACAATTCGATCGGTCGCGATATTCGTACCGGTGGTTTCCAAATCAAAGAAACACATCGGCTTTGTAAGTTTTAATTCCATATCGCTAGTACCAGTTATTGCTATAATTAGCGTTCTATATTAAACCTCTCGGTTTAAGTCCCATGCCTCCAAATAATCAGCCACTGCACGCACAAACATACCTCCTAAGGCCCCATTAATGACACGGTGATCGTAGCTGTGTGAGAGAAACATTTTAGAACGGATGCCAATAAAATCGCCCGATGGTGTTTCGATTACGGATGGCAACTTGCGAATTGCACCCAAGGCCAGAATTCCCACCTGAGGTTGATTAATGATTGGAGTACCAAAAATACTGCCAAACGTTCCAACATTTGTTACCGTGTAGGTTCCTTCCTTAATTTCATCTGGTTTTAGCGCCCCGTTTCTAGCCCTTTTTGCCAAATCATTAACCGCGCGCGCCATGCCTACGAGATTGAGCTGATCGGCATTCTTAATTACAGGAACAATCAGATTGCCATCTGCTAGGGCTGCAGCCATTCCAAGGTTTATATTTTTATGCTTAACAATGTTTTCTCCATCTACCGAAATATTCATCATGGGAAATTTCTTAAGCGCTTTTGCCACGGCCTCCATAAACAGTGGTGTAAAGGTGAGCTTCTCTCCTTCACGCATTTCAAAATCCCGTTTCACTTTTTCTCTCCAGGCCACCACGTTGGTTACATCTACCTCTACGAAACTCTGAACATGCGCAGAGGTAGAAATACTGTCCATCATGTGCTTGGCTATCAACTTACCCATGCGGTTCATGGGAATTATTTCGTCGCCTTCGGGCCAATGGTTTTCTTTCTCGACAACCTTAACCTCTGTAGCCGCAGCGGACACAGGAGCTGGGACAATTGCCTTTGGTTCAGGACTGGCTTGAGAAGTCTGAGTCGCAGGCTCAGAAATTTTAGTTTGCTTACGGCCATCCAAATATGCCAACATGTCGTTTTTGGTGACCCGGCCTTCTTTACCTGTACCCGGTATACGATCTAATTCCGCTAATGAGATTCCTTCTTCACGTGCCATATTCCGAACCAGGGGAGAATAAAAACGATCTCCGGAAATTGGTGTGTTGGATGCCACTACTTCCCGAGCTACTTCAACACGTTTGGCAACCTGTGCCACTACCTCGGGCTCAACTTTTACAGCAGGTTCAGGATTTTCGGCAGGCTTTGCAATAGTCGCAGACTCGACTTTAGACCCAGACAGCTCAATAACAGCAACTACGGCTCCCACAGCAATTACATCGTCTACCGCAAATCGCTTTTCTACAAGTACCCCTTCTACTTCACTAGGCACCTCCGAATCGACCTTATCGGTGGCAATTTCAAAAACCGCCTCATCGGCCTCTATCGGATCGCCCACCTCTTTGAGCCATGCGGTTAAGGTAGCCTCTGCCACACTTTCTCCCATTTGGGGTAACTTCAATTCGAACCTAGACATCTTTCTATATTGAATACTTAATTGAATGCTGCTTTTGCAAAAGTAGTAAAATCACTATCGGTTTTGATGTTCACCATGTAATCTATGATTTGAATGCGCCATCAAATGGCACACGCTGCACAATTGATCGCCCTAATGTTACCTCATCCGCATATTCCAACTCATCTCCCACAGGAATACCTCGCGCTATAGTCGATAGCATAAGGGATAATCCTTGGAGTTGTTTGTAAATATAAAAATTGGTAGTATCCCCCTCCATAGTGGCACTTAGTGCAAAGATTATTTCACGGCATTCACCATTTTTGGCTTTATTGAGTAAGGATTCAATACTTAGTTGCTGCGGGCCCACCCCCTCCATCGGGGAAATTTTACCTCCTAAAACATGATAAAGCCCACGGTACTGACCCGTACTCTCAATAGCCATAACATCTCGTATATCTTCCACCACACAAATTGTAGTACGTTCCCGCCTTGGATTACTGCAGATTTCACAGATTTCAGTATCTGAAATATTATGACATGCCTTGCAATGCCGGATTTTAGTCCGCAACTCCAATAGGGATTGTGTAAGATGCTCCGTCCGAGATTCCGGCTGTTTGAGTAAATGCAATGCCAGGCGCAACGCCGTTCTTTTACCTATACCCGGTAGTTGTGAAATTTCGGCAACAGCCCGTTCCAACAATTTGGAGGTGATTTCCATGTCGCAAAATTACGAACACGAGTTGAGTTTTTCGTATATCACAATGTTTTAAATGAAATGTGATGTTCAGAATTTCAGATAACCCTGTAATGAAGAGTTCTTTTAAGTTTTGTACATTGGTTTCGCTAACCCATTTATTATAATAGCTCCCAAAATACGAATCAGAAGCCCATGACCCCTTCATATATAGTAGTATTAATCGCCGCCTATTTTGGAATTCTTTTACTGATATCCTATTTCACCGGCAAATCAGATTCAAATGCAGATTTTTTTCAGGCAGGACGAAAATCACCTTGGTATTTGGTGGCTTTCGGCATGATTGGCGCATCCTTATCGGGAGTTACTTTTATATCGGTCCCGGGATGGGTGGCTGGTTCTCAATTCACCTATTTGCAAGTAGTATTTGGCTATCTGGCGGGCTATTTTGTTATTGCCTGGGTACTTCTTCCGTTGTACTATCGCTTGGGGGTTACCTCTATCTATGAATATTTGGAACAGCGCTTTGGGTGGATGAGTTACCGTGTAGGAGCCTTATCTTTCTTTATCTCCAGAGTCTTGGGAGCGGCATTCAGGTTATTTCTGGTAGCACTGGTCTTACAGCAATTTGTATTTGAGGCCTGGGGAATTCCCTTTGAACTAACTGTAATTCTATCCATTGCATTGATCTGGGTCTATACCTATAAGGGTGGAATTAAGACCATTGTCTGGACAGATACATTGCAAACTTTACTTATGCTTGTGTCTGTTGGATTTTCCATCTACTTCATTAATCAAGCATTAGGCTGGAACCTAAGTGATTTTTGGAATTCGGAATCTTTTGACAAGTACAGTCAAATCTGGCAAATTGATTCCATTACTGAAAAAAATCACCTCATCAAATCCTTCTTAGGGGGCTTGTTTATTACCATCTGCATGACCGGACTGGATCAAGACATGATGCAAAAGAACCTAACCTGCAAAAATCTGGTAGATGCACAAAAAAATATGATTTCCTTTAGTTTGGTTTTGGTTTTGGTAAATGTGGCCTTTTTAATGCTGGGTGCACTGCTTTTTATCTTCGCAGAAAAATTTGGAGTAACCACGCCGTTAATGGATGGAAGTCCCAAATCGGATCTCCTTTTCCCAGAGATTGCGCTAAACAGCGGTTTACCATCAATTGTTGGTGTCACCTTTATGCTTGGATTGATTGCTGCAGCCTATAGCAGTGCAGATAGTGCGCTAACCGCACTTACTACCTCCTATTGTGTTGATTTTTTAAGGATTCATAAAAAACCTGAAAACCGTCAAAAACAACTTAGAAAAAAGGTACATCTCGCCATGAGTGGACTTTTGATTGTGGTTGTAATTGCGTATAAATATATTTTAGATCGCAATGTCATAGATAGCCTGCTCACAGTTGCAACGTATACCTATGGACCGCTCTTAGGACTTTTTGCATTTGGAATACTCACCAAATATGCTATCAAAGATCGGCAAGTCTGGATTGTTGCCCTAGCCGTATTACTGATTGTGAGTACCATTGCAAACCTACCCCCTGCGGCATTGGGTGGATACCAAATTGGGTACGAATTACTCCCTTTTAATGGATTAATCACCTTTTTAGGTTTGTTCCTGATACGCAAAAAACAGGCATAAGGCTCAATAAACCCCTGTAGTTAACAGAACCAAAGTACAGGCATCTGAGGTTTCAATTCCCGCTGCAGCCAACTTTTTACTAAATTCTGGATTTTCCGTTCCCGGATTAAATAGCACTCTTTTGGGCTTTAAATCCAAAATATTCTGATAATACTGAGATTGCAACCTTGGATTCAAATACAGCGTTACGGTATCAATCTCCAGATGCTGCAATTCAGAAAAATCCGAATAGATGGGAATTCCATAGGCAAATCCAGATTTGGGTCCGAATCCTATTGCCTCGAGTTTGCGATCTGCAAGCATTTTTAGTGCGAGATTACTGTAGCGCTCTGAATTTAAAGAAGCACCAAAAACCAGTGTTTTTTTCATTAAGGATGTGGACTAAATTTAAATTTTACCTGAGCAGCAACGCTATAAAACTACCAACGGATAATTACACTACCCCAGGTAAAACCACTTCCGAATGCAGCCAAAACCACCAGATCGTTTGACTTGACTTTTCCTTGTTCCCAGGCCTCTGTTAAGGCAATGGGTATACTACCGGCGGTAGTATTACCATAATGCATAATATTGTTAAAAACCTGATTGTCTGCCAAACCAAATTTCTGCTGAATAAACTGAGATATTCTCAGGTTTGCCTGATGCGGAATAAGCATGTCTATATCTGAGGCCGTTAGGCCATTGGCTGCCAAACCTTCTTTAATGACCTCGCTGAATCGCACCACGGCATTTTTAAAAACAAACTGTCCGTTCATATACGGAAAATACGAAGTGTCCTCTGGGTCATTATCACGTAAAATATCGCTTACCCATCTTTTCCCCATACCTGGAGCCAAAAGTGAAAGTTCTTCGGCATGTTGTCCTTCGCTGTGCAGATGCGACGAGAGAATTCCTTTGTTGGGATTTTCTTCTCGACTTAACACGGCAGCCCCTGCTCCATCGCCAAAAATAACTGAAACGCCACGTCCTCGGGTAGTCATATCCAGTCCTTTGGAGTGCAATTCAGAACCAATAACCAGCACGTGCTTATACATTCCAGTTTTAATGTATTGATCTGCCAAAGAAACACCGTAGACGAATCCGGAACACTGATTGCGAATATCCAAAGCACCTACCGTGGGCATGCCTAAATCGCGCTGAACCAATACTCCCGGGCCTGGAAAATAATAATCCGGGCTAAGGGTGGCAAAAACAATAAAATCGATATCCTCCGGAGTTAGGCCTGAGCGTTCTATGGCCTGCCGCGCGGCCTGCACTCCCATAGAGGTAGTGGTATCTACAGCTGGATCTGCATAATGCCTTTTTTCAATACCAGTACGTTCTCGAATCCAGGCATCGCTGGTATCCATAATTTCTGAAAGTTCTTCATTTGTAACCACCCGTTGCGGCACATAAAATCCCAAACCTGATATTCTTGAATTGTACATGTCAAATTCTTTAAGGTTCTGCAGGCGGCACTAGGTCGCCAATGGTAAAGGTACTCATATTTGTAAGGCCTTCCTAGATCCTGAGACATTATCGGCGTTCATTACTACCCAAATTCCACCAAATGAAAGGTACTGGCAAAATTTTAAAAACGCTTAATTTTGATTGTAAGTAGTGGTATATACAGTAGCTTTTAAATCGTGCAACAAGTGATACAAACCAAAAAACGTGCGATTTATATAAAGAAAGTGTGGCGAACCCCTTCCAGCATCCATTTTTCGTAAATCCGAATCTCCCGCCATTCGTTTCCCAAGTGCGTTGATTTGGCTCCAGAATTCATTCGATGAAAAATCGAAAGACTCTGCCTGAAACGGCAAAGTAAACAAGGCGAGCATTTCTTTAAACAATGCTTTATACCATTCCCGATCTTTGGGAGAATCTGTGACTTTTAAAATTTCGAGCTGGAAAAGTTTCTCTGTAAAAAGCGTATCATCTTCAAGAACCTCCACACGAGCCAATTCAAAATAAGGGAAATAAAATGCATCCGGAATTTGCTTTACACAACCAAAATCTATTGCGATTAGTTCATTGTTGACACCTACTAAAAAATTGCCAGGATGCGGATCTGCATGAACCTGACGTAGGTGATGTATCTGAAACATATAAAAGTCCCAAAGCACCTGACCTATTTGATTGGCGGTTTCTGTGTTAAAACTCGTTTTTACAAACGCTCCCAAATGCACACCTTCCATCCATTCCATGGTAAGAATGCGCTCAGAAGACCATTGAGGATAATATTTGGGAAACCGAATACCTTTAAGATGTTTGCACGCCTCCGAAATCATTTGTCCCTGGTAGAGTTCTAAGCGGTAATCTGTTTCCTCTAGCAATTTTTCCTCTACCTCTTTAAAATATTTATCTAGGTCGTGTTTGCTGAGCTGCAACATTTTCAAGGCAAAAGGGCGAACCAATGCCAAATCGGATTGGACACTGTCTGCCACCCCCGGATATTGTATTTTAACAGCGAGATTTAAATTGTTCTTAATGGCCCGATGCACCTGTCCAATACTCGCGGCATGAACGGCTTGTTCCTCAAATGCATCAAAAAATTCTGCCGGTTCCTGAGAAAAATACTTGCGAAAGGTTTTGCGCACCAAAGGGCCCGAAAGTGCAGGAACCGAAAACTGCGCTAGCGAAAATTGCTCCACATAAGCACGTGGAAGCAATTCCTGCTCCATACTCAGCATTTGAGCAACTTTCAAAGCAGACCCTTTTAAGGTTTTTAAACCCTCATAAACGTCACGTGCATTATTTTGGTTTAAGCTTTCCCTATCGTCTGATCCCTTTATAATTTTTTTTCCGTAATAATTAAAATAGTTCCCGCCTACCTTAACACCGGTTTGTACCAAGGTTCCAACACGTTCAAATTTGGTTACCGGAATTTTGTCTAACGTTTTCATGGCTTTGTAATTACAGCCTTAAGAAAATCGTTCGCGTACTAAGAACTTGCCAAAGTCTATTAGACGTTCCAACGGGGCAGAATCAACAAGATCAAAAATGGTGTTTACTGACTTTTCTATAGCCATATCCGTCTTTTCGAAGTCTGAAGATGGGTCCTTTATCCAAAAATCCATCAAAAAAAGCAGTTGACCCCACATGCCTGCAGCATAAACATACGGCTTGGCCTCTTGTAATTTGCCGAAACTTGATTGTGGAACAGCGGCAAACCATGACTTTGCCATAGCATTTAGCCCAGATTTCATCCCTTCAATTCGATCTAGACGGGGCAAAGGATTGCCGGCTTGATGTAAGTCGAGTAGCACATAGGAGCGATTAAGCGAAAGCAACTCAAAAAAAGTGAAATAAAAGTTTAAAGACTTTTCACGTAAGCTTTCGTGGGGTGTTGACGAATGGTTGCAGCGTTCCAAAGTTTGTTGCAAAAAAACATTCCAAATATCCCGTCTGAGGGCTTTCAGCGAACCATAGTTAGCATAAAATTGAGATTCCTGCCAGTTGTGCTTGGCACAAAAAGCATAGACCGAAGTAGGAAAGGATTCGGATTCCAAAACCTGCTGCATATAGGCTGCAATTAAATTTTCTTTGTTCGGTGATTCGGCTTGCATTTGTTTAGAAGTGTTTTCTGACATGTGAACAACCTGATGTAATAGTGAAACAAAAAGCGTGCTTTCCTACGAAAACACGCTTTTCAAACAACCTAACCAATTAAAAATCTGAATACAGATTCCAAAACGCCTTTTTCATAGCAATTTTGAACTCCCATCAATACCACAAAGATAAAAATGTTTAATTAATATGCAAATTCATTAAACAAAAAAATTAAAAAAATAATAGACATCTTGTACAACTAAATGTCAGTTTGTCACGTTCGGCACTCTTGGTACTTTTTTTGAAACTAAATTGAAAACAAAATTTAAATATCATGACAACCGGTAAAATCAACGTTTCTGTTGACAACATTTTTCCGCTGATCAAGAAGTTCCTTTACAGCGACCACGAAATCTTTCTGCGCGAACTTATTTCAAATGCCACAGATGCCACGCTTAAGCTAAAACATCTAGCAGCAATAGGGGAAGCACAGATTGAAATTGGGAATCCTCAAATTGAAGTTCGTATAGATAAGGAAGGAAAAAAAATCCATATCACCGACCAAGGAATTGGGATGTCCGAAGATGAAGTTCAGAAATACATTAACGAAGTTGCCTTCTCTGGTGCCGAAGAATTTTTAGACAAGTACAAGGATGCAGGCAAAGAAGCCGGAATCATTGGCCATTTTGGCTTGGGGTTCTACAGTGCATTTATGGTGGCTAAAAAAGTTGAAATTCTAACCAAAAGTTTTCGTGAAGATGCAAACGCCGTACATTGGGTTTGCGATGGCAATCCCGAATTTTCACTTGAACCCGCCCAAAAGCAAGACCGGGGAACAGAAATAATTCTGCACATCGCTGAAGATTCAGAAGAGTTCCTAGAAGACTCCAGAATCCGGCAACTGCTAGAGAAATACAATAAATTCATGCCGGTTCCAATCAAATTTGGAACCCGTACGGAAACCTTACCTAAACCAGAAGGTGCCAAAGCGGAAGATCCAGCGCCTACTCAAGAAGTAGACGATATTATAAACAACCCTACGCCAGCATGGACACGCAAACCCACAGACTTACAAGACGATGACTATAAGTCTTTCTACCGGGAGCTCTACCCCATGCAATTTGAGGAACCTCTTTTTCACATTCACCTCAATGTAGATTACCCATTCAATTTAACGGGCATTCTGTATTTTCCGAAATTGAACAACGAGATCAATCTTCAAAAAGACAGGATTCAACTTTATCAAAATCAAGTTTTTGTAACAGATAATGTAGAAGGTATTGTCCCTGAATTTTTGACCATGTTGCGCGGGGTAATTGATTCACCTGATATTCCATTGAACGTTTCCCGATCTTATCTTCAGGCCGACGGCGCAGTTAAAAAAATATCGACCTACATTACGCGAAAGGTAGCAGACAAACTACAATCACTTTTTAAGGAAGATCGGGCTGCGTTTGAAACCAAATGGAATGACATTAAAATTGTCATTGAGTACGGCATGCTTACCGATGAAAAATTCTTTGAAAAGGCCGAAGCATTTGCACTTTATCCGACCATAGACGGAGGTTTCCATACCTTCGAGGAATTGACCGAAAAACTCAAACCGCTCCAAACGGACAAAGACGGTAAATTGGTGGTGCTTTATGCCTCAGATACCGAAGCACAGCACTCCTACATAGAGGCTGCTAAAGCCAAAGGATACGAGGTTCTTTTAATGAACAGCCCCATTGTGGCGCACCTGATGCAAAAACTGGAAACCAGCAAGGATAAAATTACCTTTGCAAGGGTAGATGCAGACCACCTCGATAAATTAATTGCCAAAGAAGAAACTCAGATTTCAAAACTTTCAGAAGACGAACAACAGACACTTAAAACCCAAATTGAGGGCGTGTTGGGCGAAAAGAGTTCCTATATGGTTCAATTAGAACCTATGGACAGTGAAGCAGCACCATTCGTAATCACCGAACCGGAATTTATGCGGCGTATGAAGGAAATGCAGCAAACTGGAGGGGGTATGTTCGGAATGGGTAATATGCCAGAAATGTACAACTTGGTGGTAAATACCAACCATGCATTGGTAGGTGAAATTCTGCAAAGTAAAACCGATAAAAAACGGCAACGCCTTATTGAACAATCATTGGATTTAGCGCGCTTGTCCAAGGGGCTCTTAAAGGGTGAAGCACTTACGCGCTTTATTAAAAGAAGCTATGACATGGTGAAATAATTTTCACTTTTAAATAAAAAAGCCGGCCATCTTAAACGAGGTCGGCTTTTTTATTTTTATTCATTTTAATTGATAAATCTGAGCTTGCCAGGGCTCCAGTCGGCCCCAATCCATTTTTGAATCCGGATAGTTATCTATTAGTCTAGCTGCAGGCTTAAATTCCTCAGGTACTATAAACTCTGATACCTCGTCGCTAAAATTCAACAAAACCAACATGCGTTCCGAACCCAAGGTTCGCAAATAGGCATAAACCTTTGAATTAAATACGTCTAACAATCCATACGTGCCGTGTACCAAAACAGGATGCTCCCGCCGTAATCGGGTTAGTGATCGAAAGTGATTTAAAACCGAACCAGGCTCGTGGTTTTGATTTGCAACATTAAGAAATTTATGATTTTCATGTACGGGCAACCAAGGAGTTCCCGATGTAAAACCACCTTGATATGCACCGGTCCATTGCATTGGGGTTCTTCCATTGTCCCGAGAGGTAAAATTTAATCGCTTCATAAAATCATCCATGGCAGTTCCTGCTGCCAAGGCCTTCTGATAGGAATTAATTGCAGCAATATCATTGTATTGTGTAATAGTATCGAAATCAATGTTGGTCATTCCCAGTTCATCGCCATAATAACAATAAGGAGTTCCCCGCATACTCAAGATAAAAGTATTGAGCAAGCTGGCCGATGCATTTCGAAATTCAGGACTGTCGTTGCCCAAACGACTTACCATTCGGGCTTGATCGTGATTCGACAAAAAGATGGAAAGCCAACCCTTATTGGCAAACTCGGTATCCCATCTGCCAAATACAGCTTTCCTGCTATCTAAGGCGTACCCTTCAAATTTAGGCAAGTCAACCCCCTCAAAGGCATAAGCCATTTGTAACTCTTCGCGCTCGGCATCTACCAATTCATGTGCTTCCTTAAAATTTCGACCCGCACCTTCAGATACACTTAAAATGTCGTATTTCCGCAACACCTCGCGATTCATTTCTTTTAAATAATCGTGCAAGCCCGGTTGCATTGCGTAATACTGAATAAAATCGCGTTCATAGCCTTCAGGAAACTCAGGAAACGTAGTGTCCTTCGCAGCAAATTGAAAGGCATTTAAACGAAACCCATCCACTCCTTTTTGGGCCCAAAAATGCATAATATCATAAACCTCTTGTCGTAAAATGGGATTCTCCCAATTTAAATCGGGCTGTTGAAATGAAAAATAATGCAAATAATATGAATCTGTAATGGAGTCGTATTTCCAGGCGTCTCCATCGGCATCGAACAGACTGTAACGATAGGGAGGGGTTCCCTTTTCGGCCGGCCACCAATGGTAATTATCCCGATATAGATTATCCCTTGAATTGCGTGAGGCTAAAAACCACGGGTGCCGATCGCTGCTGTGATTAACCACCACATCCATAATCAACTTAAGTCCGCGTTTATGCATGCCTTCCAGGAGCATTTCAAAATCTTCCATGGTCCCAAATTCAGGCATTATCCCCTTGTAATCACTAACATCGTATCCGTTATCGGCATTGGGTGAGGAATAGATCGGGTTAAGCCAAACCGCTGTAATTCCAAGGCTTTGTAAATAATCGAGCTCTTGTATTATCCCCTTTAAGTCTCCTATACCGTCTCTATCAGATACAAATCCCACTTACAACCCCTTATTTGGATCTAAAACATTTTCAAAGCAAATCGAATGGTGCACACTCAAAAATTATTTGTCTAAAATTATTTACAGGGTAATAAAATTTGCTAAAAAAATGGCTTAAATAACTTTTCGCATTTCAACAAATCCTGCAATACTTTTACAGGCATGAATATGTCTGAGTAATTAAATCGGCTAAAAACAACAGCAAAATGAGCAATCAGGAACTTTCACTCTCAGAACTTCCGAATTGTGCATTGAGGTACATTCCGCAATTTTTACCTTCGGAAATCGCGGCTAGTTTGTTCAATAAGCTTTTGGGGGAAGTTCCGTGGCGAGCGGACAAAATTACTGTATTTGGAAAAACATATAACCAACCTCGATTAACCGCGCTCTATGGTGAAGCAGGAAAGCCGTATTCGTATTCCGGTATAACCATGCACCCAAATCCTTTTACACCTGATTTGGAAGACCTCAGAGCATTGGTCTCGAATCAAAGCGGGGTGCAGTTTAGTAGTGTGCTTTTAAACCTGTATCGCGATGGTCAGGATAGCAACGGCTGGCATGCAGACAACGAACGAGAACTTGGTCCAAATCCGGTTATTGCATCGGTTTCCCTGGGCGCAGCCCGATATTTTCATCTTAAACACAGAACTTTAAAGGATCAGCGCTTAAAAATACTTTTGGAACCTGGTAGTTTGCTTATCATGGGTGGAGAAACCCAGGAGTATTGGCTGCACCAAATTGCAAAAACGAAACAAAAGGTTACTCCGCGAATCAACCTCACATTCAGGCGAATTTATTAAGGCTCCTTATTGGTAAATCGCGTTAAGTACGGCTGCAAGACGCAGCCCGCCGCGCAACAATTGATCTTCTACTGTGGGCCACCAATCGTAACTATAACGATAGGATAGTTTATCTCCAGTATTTACACCATCATATATTCGATTGACAACCGTTCGCACTTCATAAACCCAATCTAGCACCTCGCCTCCTTGCACATCATTAATTTTCGCCTTAGACCATTTTGGTAAATTTTCAGCAAGTTCCATATAACTCATACCGTAGTCATCAATAAGATTGGAATCCCACAACCGATGCAGGTTAGTACCACGATCAAACCATTGCAATTGAATCTGATTACCACCGCGATCTTCTGCCCGTCCTACGTGTAAGGGTTGATGTAAATCTCCAATGAAATGAATCAGTAATTTCAAATAAAAGGCCTGGTCGGCCTCTGAGGCAGCATTATCCTTCAAAACCTGAATGCAATAGGCAATACCCTGAACGATATCACCTTCCTTATTGTCCTTTACTTCCTCATAGGTTCCATCAGGAGTGAGATTAACATAGTGCCATGGACTAAACTTTCTAAATGCGGGTTCAGATTTTATATCATCTCCAAAGGTAGCAGCCTCGGCCAAGGATTGCCCTTTCAGCAATCGATTCACCTCTTTTCGGGCACGGACGTTTAAATTTTTATCGGCAACCTGACCTACTACGCGATGTCCCGTTGCCGACCAAAATGGTTTGGCACTAACAAGGAAAAGGGGCATCATTAGCAAGATCCAAATGTTTTTTTTCATTGCAATCAAATTAGAATCTAAAATTAGATAAACCCGATTAAAAAGAATATTAAAAAATAAAATTACCTGTCTAATAAACTAATATCTGCCTCATGAGTGTAGAATTAACATTTGAAGGTGTATTTTTGAAAGACGCTCATTAATTAATACTACATGCAAATTTTAAAATTCGCACCGTTTTTTTTCGCAATTCTTGCCGTAAAAGCTCAAGATCCAGAACTTAAAACAATTCAGGTCAGACATATAAATCAGGAAATTTATCTAGATGGGAATTTAGATGAAGTAATTTGGAATACCGCCGATACAGCCGGTGAATTCTGGCAATATTTTCCAGCAGACAGTATTTATGCAAAGGAACAATCGGAAATTAAAATGCTTTATGACGACACCAACCTTTACATTGGTATGAAAGTATACACCGCAGGTACAGATTTTGCAATTCAGTCACTTAGGCGAGACTTTAGAGCCGGAAATGCCGATAATATCACCCTTTTGTTTGACACTTTTAATGATGGAAATAACGCCTTTCTTTTTGGTACCAATCCCTATGGTGTTCAACGAGAAGGGCTTGTAGCAGGTGGGGGCCTAGATTTAACTGGATTTTCTATCTCTTGGGATGTCAAGTGGAGAGCAGAGGCGGTAATTCACGATACCTATTACACGGCAGAATTAATCATTCCTATGGCAGCCTTTAAGTTTCGTGAAGGTGAGCGGCGTTGGCGTTTTAACAGTTACCGATTCGACACTCAATCCAATGAAAGTAGTACGTGGGTACATATTCCTCAAAATCAGAATATTTACGGATTGACCTTTATGGGTGAGATGGTTTTCGAAAAACCACTTGGAAAATCTCGTATGCCAATGGCGCTAATTCCGTTTATCAACACCGGAAAGGCCAATGATTTTGACGCTGGCACTGAGCAATTCGTATTTAAGACCGGAGGCGATGCCAAAATTTCCATTGGCAATAGTATGAATCTGGATGTAACACTCAATCCCGATTTTTCGCAAGTAGAGGTAGACGATCAGGTGACCAACCTTACGCGCTTTGAGGTTTCCTTACCGGAAAAACGTCAATTTTTTATAGACAACAGCGATTTGTTCTCTGGTTTTGGAGATCAGCGCGATGCAAACCCATTTTTTTCAAGACGCATTGGTATTGCCCGTGACACTTCCGGCAATACAATCGAAAACAAAATTATTGGTGGTGTACGTTTAAGCGGAAAATTAAACAACCGATTAAGATTGGGCTTCTTTAACATTCAAACCGAGGCCGACGCAACCAATCAAATTGCCTCTAATAACAACAGTATGATTGCACTGCAACATTTACTGTTTTCAAGATCCAATGTAGGTTTTTTTGTGCTGAATCGGGAAGCTACGGGCAAGGCAGCATTAATAGACCCAAACGAACGATTTAACCGTGTTGCTGGGATCGATTACAATCTGATATCATCTAATAATGTCTGGAGCGGTCAATTTTATTTTCACAAATCCTTTAGTCCCGAAAAAAAAGACAAGGATGCCTCTGCTGGAAGTACGATTCGCTATAACTCCCGAAATTGGAACGGCTTTGCCAAGTGGGTGTATTTAGGTGAAGATTTTCAATCCGATCTGGGTTTTGTCCGTAGAACCGACATGTTAAAAAGTGTAACGAGTGTAGCCCGTGTTTTTTGGCCAGAACGAGGCATCTTTAACAGTCATAGTTTTGAGTTTACTCCTTTTTGGATTTGGAGACCTAGCGTTTCCCTTCAAAATACGGATTCGAATATGCGATTTCAATGGGAAGCCAAATTTAAAAATCAGTCCGGGACACAGGTACGTTGGAATCATGAATACACCTATCTTTTTGACGACTTTGACCCAACCCGGGTAGATGGCGCTATACCCTTACCTGCTGGCAGTACGTATAACTATAATAGTCTGGACTTGCAATACAATTCGGATTTACGCAAAAAAGTGGCTGTGCAATTTCAAAATACAATAGGACAATTTTACAATGGAAACGTGTTTTCGTTACAAGGGACATTAAACTTGAGATTTCAACCCAAAACCTTTGTATCTCTTATGATGAATTACGACCGGATTTCCCTTCCCGAACCCTATTCTAAGGCCAATATCTGGCTGATTAGCCCAAAGTTTGAGATTACTTTTTCTAAGTCATTATTCTGGAACACCCTAATTCAATACAGCAATCAACGCGACAATTTGGGTGTAAATTCAAGGCTTCAGTGGCGATTTGCTCCACTCTCCGACTTGTTTTTGGTGTACACAGACAATTATTATGTAGACCGATTTTCACCGCGGTACCGGTCGGTAAATCTTAAATTAACTTATTGGCTTAACATTTGAGTTCGTGGAAGCCCAAATTCCCTATTAAACCAAAACCATCCAAACCATGAACGAGCCACTCATCACAGACGACACCATAGTATTTGGCCTATTAACCCTTTGTCTTGGGTTGGTATTTTTGACCTCCGGATTTACCAAGGGATTTTGGAAAAAATTTTACAGCTGGGTTCCTGTGGTACTCATGTGTTACCTTTTGCCTGCCCTACTTACAAGTTTGGGAATTATATCAGATGAATTTTCCAGATTGTATTTTATGGCCAGCCGTTATTTATTGCCCGCGGCTTTGGTTTTGATGACCTTAAGCATCGATCTAAAGGCAATACGGAATTTGGGTCCTAAAGCACTGATTATGTTTTTGACCGGTTCACTGGGAATTATAATCGGTGGGCCCGTAGCCATTCTTATCGTTTCTGCAATAGCACCTGAAATTGTTGGTGGTGTAGGATTCGAAGCCGTTTGGCGAGGTTTGTCTACTATTGCAGGCAGTTGGATTGGAGGTGGAGCTAATCAGGCTGCAATGCTTGAGATATTTAAATTTAATCCAGAGCGCTTTGGCGAAATGGTACTGGTGGACATTGTTTGTGCCAACCTGTGGATGGCATTACTTCTATTTGGCATTGGAAAATCGGGTAAAATTGACCGTTGGCTAAAGGCCGATGTTTCTTCTATAGAAACTTTAAAAGAAAAAGTTTCCTCATTTTCTGCGAAAATTTCCAGGATTCCATCGCTCAGAGATTATATGTTACTGTTGTTCATTGCCTTTTCTGCTGTAGGTTTGGCCCATTTTTCCGGAGGGCAACTCAGCGCTGAGCTCAAAGCCCATTCTGAAATGATCAGTAATCCAAGGCATTTTTTATCCTTCCTTGGAGGCGATTTTTTCTGGATGATTGTAATCGCAACATCAGTTGGGATATTTCTTTCTTTTACCCCAGTTCGAAATTTAGAAGGGGCCGGTGCCAGCAAAATAGGAAGTGTTTTTGTTTATATTTTGGTGGCAACCATAGGAATGCAAATGGATTTGAGTAGATTGATAGAAAATCCAGGGTTGGTCCTGGTAGGGTTAATTTGGATTGCAATTCACGCCTTACTTTTAATTTTAGTTGCCAAATGGATTAAAGCTCCCTTCTTTTTCCTGGCAGTTGGCAGCCAGGCAAATGTGGGTGGAGCTGCTTCGGCACCAATTGTGGCTGCAGAATTTCATCCTTCCTTAAGTTCCGTTGGCGTACTCCTTGCTGTATTAGGTTATGTGGTTGGTACCGGAGGGGCCTTGCTCTGTGCCTATCTCATGGAATTAGTAGCCCCGGTTTAAATTAACTGTACAAATACCTAAAACGTTGCCGCCGATTATTTTCAAAAAAAAACAGATATTTGCCACTCAAAATAAAAACATGAAAAGATATTTCGCGCTGGTTTTATTGCTGTTGCTTGTGTTGGGATGTTCCGGAAACGGGGCTAACGAACTGCTAGTCTCCGGACAGGTAAAAGGGCTAAAAAAAGGGACAATTTACCTACAACAGGTAAAGGACTCTACCTTGATAACTTTGGATTCTATGGTCGTAGGAAACCAGGGGTCCTTTGAGCTTACTGCATCGGCCTCGGAACCGGATATTTTTTATCTGTATTTGAACAAAGCAGACAACAATACTATAAACGATCGCATTGAATTTTTTACCGGGCCAGGGGCTATAAACATTCAAACCCGCTGGAATAATTTTGAGACAGAAGCCGAAATTACCGGCTCTGAACTACAGGAAAAATACAGTGAATTTCGACAAAATCAATCTCGTTTTCACGTCACACAATTGGAAGTGGCCCACAAAATGGCGGCCCTAAGCCTACCGGAACAACAAACCGAAATGGATTCTTTGGAAACTGTTCTTAACCGCCTAGCACTTCGTTCTTATTTGTACGCTTTAAATTTTGCCTTAAACAATAAGAATTCATACCTGTCACCTTATATCGCCTATACTGAGGTGTCCGATGCAAATCCTAAATATCTGGATTCCATATACAACGCATTAGACCCAGAAGTTGCTGAGTCTAAATACGGTAAAAAACTTAAAGCTCTATTGGAAAATCGGTAAGCCCGAATTAAGCGAGATTGTTGATGCGATCTACAAGAGCTGTAGCCTCTTCCATTAGGGATTTGCGGATATTTTTAAAATGGCCTGAAGGACGCTCAATGTTTTTTTGATTTACGGCAACAATAAGTTCATCAAAAACCGTAATAGCCTTGTCTATTATGGCTTCTCCTTCCTGTGTTATTTCTCTGCCCAATCCTTGTTCTACAAAATAAACCGCGTCGATTAAATCTCCTAGTACGTTGTTGATGTCCTTTTTCAGATTGCGAATACTTGCCATAGTTTTAAATATTTTTTTGCAAAAGTAAGGTTTCCAATGTGATTTCCCGAAAGATTAATTAGATGGTCACCTCAAGCAATTCACAACCCGAAGTATTTATTTGAATCCATTGAGCCATTGCAGGTATTAAAACAGTTTGTCCCTGAAAAAGTTCCGTCGGTTGATCCCCGATTTGAACACTCGCGTTTCCAGACACACAGATCAAAATTGTAAAAGCATCCCTGCTGCTCAAGTCTGTAGTGTACATTTGATCTAGGCGCAAGTATCGTGTAGTAAAATACTGACTTTCCACCATTAACTCAGGATTACCCGGATTGTTCCGGTTGTATTTTACATTAAAATCATCCCTACATGCAAAATCCATTGCATCCAATGCAAGGTCGGTATGCAATTCCCGCAGATGGCCGGAAGCATCCCTTCGATTAAAGTCATAAACACGATAAGTTACATCGGAACTTTGTTGTATTTCGGCAAGCAATACACCTGCCCCAATGGCGTGTATCTTTCCAGCCGGTATAAATACAGTATCTCCTGAAGCAACTTGCTGATAATGTAACAATTCCGTCAATTTCCCTTGTGACAGTGCAGCTTCATATTCCTGTGCTGTTACATTGCGATCAAATCCAACGATAAGTTTGGCACCGGGATCAGCATCTAGGATATACCACATTTCTGTCTTACCAAATGACCCGTGTCTCGCTTTGGCCATTGCATCATCTGGATGTAATTGTATAGAAAGATCTTCCCGGGCATCAATAAACTTTATCAACAATGGAAATTCAGCACCAAACCGTTGTACCACACGTTTACCTAATAATTCATTGGGATAGGTGTTACAAAGCTCAGTGAGTGTGCGACCAGAATAGACACCCTTGGAGACTACGGATTCACTATCCGGCACTCCCGAAATTTCCCAACTTTCCCCAATGAAATCACCGGAAACCACTTTGTTCAATCTGGAATTAAGTTTGGAACCACCCCAAATTCGTTCCTTAAAGATAGGATGAAAGCCTAGTGGATAAACCTGAAAAGCCATTTTATAAGTCTGATTTTAATACACTAAGTGCATTTCTAACATGTCCTGACGCACCCATATTGTTGAAATGCATAATACACTTACCGGATTTATCCAGTACAAAAGTTTCACGTCCTGGCAATAAGCCCATCAACTTTCTTTGCACTCCAAATAATCGACTAACCTTTCCGCCAGCATCACTCAGCAAAGTATAGGGCAGACTATACCGAAATGCAAAGCGCTGGTGGGATTGCTCCGAATCTGAACTAATGCCTACCACCAAGGCACCGGCAGCTACAAAATCCTGATAATGATCCCGAAACATGCACGCCTCTGCGGTGCAACCCGGAGTAAAATCTTTGGGATAAAAAAAGAGGACAATAGGCTTTTTACCTAGGTGCTCCGATAATTTAAACACCAGTCCCTCCGCATCTTTAAGTTCAAAATCGGGTGCAATACCTCCTGGAATAAGTTTCATTTTCTATCCGCTATAGGTTACAAAATTTCGTGGAGTTTCAAAAAGCTGAATCTCGAGCTCCAGGCTAGCCGCAATGCAAGGCCGCAATCTATTCCAAATTACGATTGCAATATTTTCAGCAGATGGAATCAATTCTCTAAATTCCGAAACCTCTTCATTGAGATTTTTATGATCCATGTATTCTTCTACCTGATTCCGGATTAAATCCCGAAGAACATTCATATCTATCACAAAACCCGTTTGTGGATCGACCGGTCCCGTTACACTTACAATTAATTCGTAATTATGCCCATGATATCGGGGATTACTACACTTTCCAAAAACAGCTAAATTTTTGGCATCGTCCCATTTAGCATTGAACAACCGATGCGCAGCATTAAAATGAGCTTTACGGCTAACCTTGACACCCATAACTACGATGATTTATTTTTAATATGCGTAAAGAACCGATCAAATACAATTTTAAACCACGCAGTATAGAACTCAGGACGCTGTTTTAAATCAAGAGCAACCAAATCCAAATCCATCCATTTCCAATCTTCTACTTCCTGACCATTTATGTTTGGCAATCCATTATAATATCCCAACATGACATGATCCAATTCGTGTTCTGTTAAACCATTGTCAAAAGGGGCTTTGTAAATAAATGAAAACAGTTCCTGGAGCTCAGTCACAAAACCCATTTCCTCTTGTAAACGCCTTTTTCCTGCATCTATATTGCTCTCATTAAGTCGCTGGTGGCTGCAACAGGTATTGGTCCACAATAAAGGCGAGTGATATTTATGAGCCGCACGTTGTTGCAGCATCAATTGTCCCTTTTCATTCAAGATAAAAACAGAAAACGCCCTGTGAAGCACAGCTTTTTCGTGGGCTTCCATTTTGGGCATGGTACCTATTACTTGGTCGTCTGGGTTTACTAGTATAACTTCTTCTTCACGCATGAATCAAAATTAGGATGTTTATTTCGGTTTCGAACAAAAAAACATCAAATCCAAGCATTTGAAGCCCAAGAAAACCTGAATACAATAAAATATTCGGTAAAATAAAAGATTTATTCCTGAATGATAAATTCAGATCTTCGATTTAGTTCATGCTCCAAATCCGAACAACGCACGCCGTTGGAACAGGAATTAATTAATTGTGTTTCACCGTATCCTTCACCAGTAAGTCGGTCAGCTGCAATCCCTTTTGATATCATGTAATCTCTTGTGGCGTTGGCGCGCTGTTGCGACAATCGCAGATTATACGCATCGTTACCCCTACTGTCTGTATGAGAATTCACTTTTACCTTAAGACTTGGGTATTTTTCCATTGCTGCAATAATCTTCAATATCTCAATCTCGGCATCTGGTCGAATATCCCAACGGTTAAAATCAAAATAAATGGTACTGAGCTGGAATAATTTAGCCAAATCATCGCCAAAACCGGCATATATAGTATCGGGCTCAAGATAAAAATCAATTGTTCTGGGTTTGCCACCGGAGGGCACAAGATATTCTTCCGAAGCAATAAAGCCATCGCGAGTGGCGCGAATAAAACTACCTTGAGAACAGTCGCGTTCTATTGTATAATTGCCTTTGGCATCGGTAATTGCCAACCCCACTTCTTGGTTCTCTTCATTAATTACCCGAACCGTGGCACCTGCCAAAACTTCATTGGTTATTTTATTGCGTACGGTACCAGAAATGATTTGAACACATTTAAAAGATAGGGGAATGGTTTCTTTAAATGCGTAAATATCATCTTTTCCAAGACCGCCCTCACGATTCGATGCAACATATCCCGAATGACTTTCGTCATCGATAATAAATGTAAAGTCGTCTTGTGAAGAATTCACAGGGCTACCGACATTTAAAATTTTACCACCGTGCTGTAAATTGGCAATTTGGGTTGCAAAAACATCCAATCCACCCAAACCCGGATGACCGTCAGATGCAAAATAAAGGATACCCTCCGATGTGATGTAAGGAAAGGTTTCCCGGGATGCTGTATTGATGTTTGATCCTAAATTATTGGGTTTTCCCAAAGTACCATCGGAACGAATAGCTACCATCCACAGATCGGATTCACCAAAACCTCCCGGCATATCCGAGGCAAAATACAAGGTACGCTCATCGGGAGACAGGGCGGGATTGGCAACAGAATAAAACTCACTATTTATTGACAATGACTCAGGTTCCGACCATATACCTGAAACTTCTTTGGCCCGGTATATCTTGAGTTGTGCAACCTTTTTCTTGCCTCCGTTCTCTGGACCCGAGCGCGTAAAATAAACTGTTTTACCGTCTTTGCTAAAAACAAGCGTCGATTCGTGAAACCGGGAATTTAGAGGACTGAATTTTTCTGCCGGCTTACTTGCATCAGAAATATTGTTTACCGAGAATAAATCAAGAAAATCATGTTGATTCCAGGTATGTCGATACCTCGCCAGATTGCCGGTATCCCGGTCCGATGCAAATAACAACCCGGACTTATAAAAAGCCGGAGCGAAATCGGAATACTCCGAATTGTGCGAAAATGACTGTGACTCAAACCGTCCTGAATTCGATTCAATCTCTGCCTGAAATTCCAAAGAATTTTCAAAAAAATTGACCCGTTTATCTGCCGTTCCTTTGGTGAGCGCTGTAAATCTCGAGCGCATTTCTGCAGCCAGATCTGGCTGTCCGGAACTTAAAAGTGCCTGAGCATATCTAAAGTAAAATGGCGCATCCATTTCACCTTCAAATTCCAGAAGTAAACGCGCGTATTTTTCTGCTGCCTTGTCGTATTCTGCATTAAAATAATACGTATTCCCTAGCTTTTTTAATAGTTCAGCATTTACTACACCGTGTGCAAGCAAGCGCTCGTATATATCCTGTGCGGGCTTAAAGGAATAGGACTCGTATTTCCGTTCAGCAACTGCGATTTCCTGTTGCGCATGGACGCAAATACCAATAATCAGAAAAACAATAATTAAAAAGTGCTGCCGCATAATCCAATTAGTTTAAAAGAAGCGTGGAGATATTACACGCTTGTAGGATTTCAACAACTCCCATCGGAGCAAGAATTCCAGAGATCCATCATTAAATCGCATTCCACCTAAGTCCGTGGTCTCCTTGTCATATGCCAAACCTAACATGACCTGTTCACTCACTTGAAAACCAATCAAGCCACTAATGGCTGCATTTAAGCGATATGCGGCGCCAAAAGAAAAGGTATCCTGAAACAAGAAGGTCCCGGATAAATCCAATTGAAACGGCGCTCCACTAACCATCTTAGTCAATATTGCCGGTTTAAATTTCATAGTCCCGCTTAAATCCATGACATACCCGGCAATCCAATAAAAATTGACGCGATCCACGGATAAGAAGTCATTGGCGCTACCTGCGGAATTATTGAAGTGTTTTGATTCCATTAGATTCGGCGCAGAAATTCCGGTATAGAACCGATTGTGGTGATAATACACCCCCAATCCAAAATTTGGAGTAAATCTGCGGTCGATATTGTCTGAGTCTACTAGTTCTTGCTGATATTTTTTTAAACCATTAAAATCCAGACTCAGAAAATTACCCCCTGCTTTTAAGCCAAAAGACAATTTCGCGTCCTGATTCAAATTAAGCGTATAAGACAAAACGGCATCCATATAGGTTTCCTGCACTACCCCATTACCAATGTTGTCATTGACAATCGAGACGCCATAACCCAGACTGGAATTTCGAATCGGACTATGTAGATTTAGCGTAAAGGTTTGAGGTGAACCTTCAATTCCGGTCCATTGCGAACGATATAATGAGGTCATACTCAATTGCCCGCGAGATCCGGCATAGGCAGGATTCACACTCATTGTATTGTACATATACTGCGTGTATTGCGCATCTTGTTGCGCATGCAGCTGAAGCGCAAAGCATCCGAAAACAATCAGTATGTAATTGGTTACTTTCATAGACAATTGAACTAGTTGGCCCCGAGATATAAATAGCCTCGAATCACATTTTTTTGCTGATTCATTTCGTATTCAAACACATAGAAATAAACTCCAGATGGCAAATAATTCGAAGCATTAATACTAGTCTTGTTCCTAGATCTACCATCGAATACCCGGTTCTGATTGTTGTAGTTTTTACCTTCATACACCGAAACTCCCCATCGATTAAAAATTTGAAGCGAATTATTGGTGGTTTTATCTACATTTTGAATAAATAGAAAATCGTTTCTTCCGTCTTGGTTAGGAGTTATCAATTCAAATACAATAACCCTGTCATCTACCGAGCCACCTGTATCACCTGAAATAACCGTAACGGAAACTGTTGCCGTTGAACAGTGTCCAAGATCATCACAAAGCTCATATGTGAATTTCTCTTCACCGGTAAATCCTGATTCAGGAACATAAATAATGGTATCGTCTGAAGGATCTTCTAGGGTACCATTGGTATTAACCGATACGGTTCCGTGAACCACTTCACCCACGTCTAATATTCCAACAGAAGGAACTGCAATATCATTTTCTAAAACATCAATCTCTACTGGAATTGCTTCTTTGGTAAAAGTATAGTCGTTATATGATTTAGGTATAGGTAATACTGTTATTACTACAGATGCCGATTCACAGTGTCCCGAAATATCACATAAAGTATAGGTAAAAATATCTTCACCTGTAAAACCCGAATTTGGAGTATATACAATACGATCATCGGATGGGTTATTTGGGGTGTCGTTGTCAAGTATTTCTACAAGACCGTTTTGGGCTTGGGCAACCGTAAGTGTGCCTTGCTCCGGAACATCGTTATCGTTTGCCAACACATCTATTTCTACCCATTCCAATTCATAGGTTAGTGCCGCATCGTCTTCTAAATCAGCTACCGGAGTTACCGTTATGCTTACTGTGGCTGCCGAAGAAGTCAGCGCCCCGTCTGAAACGGTAAAGGTAAAACTGTCTGCACCGTGGTAGTTAGCATCCGGAGTATAGGTAGCGGTATCACCCAAGAGCGTTAC
>JBJOHX010000023.1:0-21242 GCA_046047415.1 Bacteroidota bacterium | reverse complement strand
ACGACTTCCCGTTCTAGTGGAGCCGGTGGTCAGAACGTAAATAAGGTAGAAACTAAAGTTCAGCTCTACCACAAGCCCACCGGTATTCAGATTTCGTGTTCCGATTCGCGCTCCCAGCACGACAACCGGGCCACAGCGCTAAAGATGCTCAAATCTCAATTGTATGAAATTGAGTTGCGGAAAAGACAAGAGGCAAGAAATGCCATTGAATCGGCCAAAAAGAAAATTGAATGGGGCTCCCAGATTCGGAACTATGTAATGCACCCTTATAAATTGGTTAAGGACGTGCGCACCGGCACGGAAACCGGAAATGTAGATGCTGTAATGGATGGCGATTTGGATACATTTCTAAAAGCCTATCTTATGATGATGGGGCAGCGCGCAGATGAATAACATATTTTGGAAAGTCCATGTTAACAATCTATCACAACCCCAGGTGCCGAAAAAGTCGGGAAGCACTAGAACTTGTAGCTGCCTCGGGATTACCTTATGAAGTTATCGATTACCAAAAGAAACCGCTAAACCGTGCAACATTAAATAACCTTGTCAAGAAATTAGGTATTTCTGCAAGAGATTTAATACGAAGTAACGAATCGCTTTGGAAAGAAATCTATAAAGACCAAAATCTTAACGACTCGGATTGCATTGCGCTTATGCTAGAACATCCACGACTTATGGAAAGGCCAATTTTGGTTTCCGGTAATCGAGCGGTAATTTGTCGTCCGCCTGAGATGTGTAGAGAGCTTTTCGAAGCCAAATAATCTGAAAATCAACAACATTGTTTATTTTAACAAAGTTTTAACCACCACGGGTTAAACCTGTTTATCTTAAACCCATCTAAAATCGAGAATCATGAAAAAAACAATCTTCTTATTTTTACTAATCCTCGGGGGCGCATTTGTGGGAGAAGCCCAGTACTACGGCTATAACGGATATGGTGGTTATGGCGGATACGGTGGTTATGGCGGATACGGTGGTTACGGCGGATATTATGGAGGTTATCGGGGTAGAAGTGCCATTCCCCAGGCCCAAACTCCCGATAAGAAACCCGAACCACAGACGGCAGACGACATTGTAAATGCCGAATTGCCCAAAATTGTTGAGGCTGCCGAATTAAACGCGTTCGAAGAGGCCGTTGTTCGCATGGCACTTACGAATTACGTACAACAGCGCATTGAGTTAGACATCTTAAAACTTGAGCCCGATGCCATGCGTGAGAAGTTAGAAAAAATCAATCTACAACACCGGGAAGAACTGGAAGCCGGTTTACCTGCAGAGAAATACGAGGCCATTAAAAAACTGCAAGAAAGTGGATACGACACCCGGAAACTTGAAAAAGAAAAACGAAAGAAAAAGAAAAATACCTAAATATTAATGAAACACTTCCTTATCCTGCTTGGTTTAATCGTATCGGTAACCGTATTTTCTCAACGTCCTACCGGACAAATAGATCAGATAATTTCGCTTTCTGGAACCATAGTGGATGAGGAATCTGGCGCACCTCTGGAATACGCTACTGTAGTGATTCAAAAGGCAGATGACCCTTCTAGCATTACCGGTGGGATCACCGATTTGGATGGCAAGTTCGATATTCCCGTTGCTCCTGGAATTTACAATGTTCGCTTTGAATTTCTTTCGTACAAGACGCTTACAATGGAAAATCAGCGCCTGTTTCAGTCCAAGGATTTTGGTCAGATTAAATTGTCGGTCAATGTCGCCGAATTGGATGCCGTAGAGGTGGTTGGAGAGCGCACCACTGTAGAAGTACGTCTAGACAAGAAAATTTACAACATTGGGAAGGATCTTACCAACAGTGGAGCTACTGTTTCAGACGCCCTTAACAATGTGCCCTCAGTCTCTGTAGATGTAGAAGGTGCAATAAGTTTACGCGGAAATGAAAATGTGCGTATTCTTATTAACGGTCGTCCTTCGGCACTTGCCGGTTTTGGTTCTACTGCGGCACTTCAACAACTTCCTGCCGATGCTATTGAACGTGTAGAAGTTATTACAAGTCCATCGGCCCGATATGACGCGGAAGGTTCTGCAGGGATTTTAAATATTATCCTCAAACGCGAAAAAACCCTAGGTTTTAACGGCTCTGTGAACACCTATGCGGGTACTCCATCAAATGCCGGTATTACAACCAACGGTAACCTAAGAAGTGATAATTTTAACCTTTTCAGCACTGTGGGGTATCGCTATCGGAATGCTCCTGGTAATGGAGATTTTGATAACACCTATGTTTCCGGTGCCTTTCCACGCATTACGGAAAACCGTAAAACCCAACGCCTCAACAATGGCATTAATGCTAATTTGGGAATGGAATATTTTTTCACAAAGAATTCCAGTGTAACCGGTAGTTTCTTTATGCGTAAGGGCGACAACGAAGACAATACGCAAAACAACACTGCACGCTATATTTCAGGATTGGTAAACAGCCGAACGCTTCGAGAAGAGGATCAGCAAGAAGACGATATAAGCCGGCAATGGTCTTTAAATTACACCAATAACATTGACGATAAAGGTCAAAAACTCACCGCAGACATCCAAGTTTCGAGAAATCGTGAAAACCAAAATACTGTAATTGAAGAGCGCACCACTTTTCCTCAAGACGGACTGGTAGCTTTAGAAAATGTATTTCAGAAGGAAAAGCAGAAAGAACTTTTATTACAAGCAGATTATGTGCTCCCCATGGGCGAATCGCAGTTCGAAGCTGGGTTTAGAGTAAACATGGAAGAAAACGTTACCGATTATCAATTAGATTCGCTAGATCGAGCATCTAATGCCTTTGTAACCAATAAGTATCTGACCAACCTATTTACCTACAATCAGGATGTATATGCCTTGTATACGCAGTACGGGAATAAATTTGGTGAATTTTCATTTTTAATGGGCCTTCGTTTGGAAGGCACTCATTTACAGGGCCAATTGGATTCTGAATTTGATTTGGCCGATTTACAAGACGAATTTGGTATTGATGTGAATGCCAATTTCGACAAGAACTATCTGGGCCTGTTCCCTACCCTGAATCTGATTTATGAAATTTCGGAATCCGAAAACGTTTCTTTGGGCTATAATCGAAGAATAAACCGCCCGAGAGGTTGGTTTATTAATCCTTTTCCTTCCAGAAGTTCACGGACCAATATCTTTCAGGGAAACCCCGATCTAAACCCGGCTTTTTCGAATGCCTTTGATTTGGGATACCTTAAACGTTGGAAAAAGGTAACCTTTACCTCGTCTATTTATTTTCAAAGGGAGACCGATGCATTTGAACGGGTTCAAGAAGCTACAGGTCAGACGACAACAGATGGAATTGACATTATTCGCTCTTTAACCATTAATTTGTCTACCAACAAACGTTATGGCGGAGAGGCGAGCATTCTCTTTAACCCTTCCCGTAAATTGCGCTTAAATGGAAGTTTTAACATCTTTAAGTTCGATACCGAAGGTACTTTTAACGGTGTGGATTACGGAGCCTCCAACACAAGTTGGTTTGCCCGTTACAGTTCCAAGTTTACCTTGCCTGCAAAAATTGAGTGGCAGACCAATGCATTCTATTTTGGCCCGCGTCAAAATGCACAAACCAAATCTAAAGGCATGTTTTCCTTAAACATGGCTCTAAGTAAAGATGCATTTAAAGGCAACGGAACCTTTACGTTAAACGCAGACGACTTGCTCAATTCCAGAATCCGCAGATCCTTTACAGAAACACCATTTTTTACCTCAGACAGTTCTTTTCAGTGGCGGGTGCGCACCATAAACATGGCATTTGTTTATCGTTTTAACGAACAGAAAAAACAACGACCAGGTAGAGGAGATGGAGGTGGATATGAAGATGAAGAAGGACAGTTTAGAAGCTAATGTAATTCATTAATTTTAAGGCTAAGACCTAATGAACACCTATACCTAATTAAGATTCCCGTCAGCGTGAAGGCGTGCAATGTACCTGGTACTTGTGCGCCTTTGCATTTTTGGACATTCCCGATGTAAGCCTTTTGGGTGTACCACGTTAATAGGCTTGGGGCGACCTGATAGCATCAAATTGCTATTGCCTTATTACAAAATAATCGAATAGGTGAACCCTAAAGCACCTCATAGCGCAGGCCTCATTCTTCAAAAATGAGATGACACAGCAGGAACCGATTCGTATTGGTCGTAACGGAATGGGAAAAGTCAATCACCAAAAATTAGCCACTTATAGATAGTAACCTACCTAATCTATACGTCTAAATACTTAAAACAAGAGGGAATATATTTAAACCTGACGACAAAAAAATATTAGGTCACATTTGAGGTTGAAAACCTTAAAACCTAATAATGTAATGAAGAAATATAGTACTACGCTTGCTCGCGCTTCGCTTTGCGGGCTTCACGGCGCTCTTTCCAAAGCTCCATCAAATTACCGCCTAACCAGTAAGGTACCACGAACATTAGCAGGAACATCATTAGCCAAAAGCCAATAGTTACAATAGTGAGAAAAGCTAAGAATCCGAGGTATTGGTCAAACTCAAACATAAGTGTATTCTTTGGTATGCAAAGATAACAGGATTCTTATAAAAACACCAAGTCAAATTGTAAAAATTAAGTGATGCGGCCCTTGAGAATCGCCTTCTTTTAGTCGCCGAATCCGTACCTTTGCTTAAATTTTTAAATCATGGAATACCGCATCGAAAAAGACACCATGGGCGAGGTACAGGTTCCCGCCAATAAATACTGGGGCGCCCAAACCGAGCGCTCCCGAAATAATTTTAAAATCGGGCCAACGGCCTCAATGCCAATTGATATTATTTACGGATTTGCGTATCTCAAAAAGGCTGCGGCTTATGCAAACTGTGAACTTGGCGTACTACCCGAAGGCAAGCGGGATCTTATTGCGCAGGTATGCGAGGAAATTCTTGCCGGCAAACTGGACGATCAATTTCCCCTGGTTATTTGGCAAACGGGTTCGGGAACCCAAAGCAATATGAACGTAAATGAGGTAGTTGCCAACCGGGCGCACGAACTGGCCGGAAAAAAAATCGGCGAGGGTGAGAAAACCTTACAACCCAATGACGACGTCAACAAATCCCAATCCTCGAACGATACGTTTCCAACCGGCATGCATATCGCCATTTATAAAAAAGTGGCCGAAGTGACCCTGCCCGGAGTAAAACAGCTGCGCGATACGCTTAAAGCCAAATCACAAGCGTTCGCCAATGTGGTTAAAATTGGTCGTACGCACCTAATGGACGCCACTCCCCTTACCCTGGGCCAAGAGTTTTCCGGCTATGTATCCCAACTCAATCACGGAATAAAGGCTTTAGAAAATACCTTGGAACATCTCAGTGAATTGGCCCTCGGCGGAACTGCCGTAGGTACCGGCCTCAATACACCAGAAGGTTACGATATAACGGTAGCACGGTATATTGCGGAATTTACAGGCCTTCCGTTTAAAACGGCTGCCAACAAATTCGAAGCCCTAGCTGCCCACGATGCTTTGGTCGAAACGCACGGCGCCTTAAAACAACTTGCCGTTTCCTTGAATAAAATCGCGAATGATATTCGCATGCTAGCCTCCGGGCCCCGTTCCGGAATTGGCGAAATTATCATACCGGCCAATGAACCCGGAAGTTCCATCATGCCCGGCAAGGTGAATCCTACCCAAAGTGAGGCCTTAACCATGGTTTGCGCCCAGGTTATGGGCAATGATGTTGCCGTAACCGTAGGCGGTGCTCAGGGACATTACGAACTCAATGTGTTTAAGCCCGTTATGGCTGCCAACGTATTGCAATCGGCACAGTTATTGGGAGATGCCTGTGTAAGCTTCGACGAACACTGCGCAAGCGGCATTGAGCCCAATTATCCCGTAATTGAAAAGTTACTCAACAATTCGTTGATGTTGGTAACCGCTCTTAATACCAAAATCGGCTATTACAAAGCAGCTGAAATTGCGAATGCTGCCCATGCCAACGGAACAACCTTAAAAGAAGAAGCAGTTCGCTTGGGTTATGTTTCCGCCGATGATTACGATGCTTGGGTTCGGCCCGAGGATATGGTAGGTAATTTAAAAAACGAGTAGTCTTTTAATCATTTTGACAGTGCTTCTCCAGAGGCTAAAAATAAAAAGCCGCTTCCCTTCAGAAGCGGCTTTTTAGTGCTTGCACTAGTAAATTACTTCAACTCAAATTTATTGGTTGCAAGTAATCTCAACTTATCATCGTACACATTTACCATATAGTTTCCTTGTGCGAAAGACCCACTGGCACTGCTGATATAATCGCAAACATCCAGGCTGTCATTTTCATAATAGAAGCTTGTTGATTTTGTGTAGGTGATGCTTTGACCATTTGCTCCGGATTGGGTATTTCCTGTACCCATTACATTTCCTTTGGGATCGAGAATTTCAAGATAAAATTCGCGGTCGCCTGCCTGAGCAATAGCATTATTTGCTACGGTAAAACACACCTTAATTTTATCTGTGCGCGAAGCACGTGTTGTAGAAACCATTTTGCCGGTATTGCGCTCACGTACCGCATCTACATTTAAACGATTCAAATTCAATGCCGATCCGCGTTCAACTACATCTGCCAATTGGGTGTTTTGAACGACCAAAGAATCGCTGAATAAGGTTTGACGCTCCAATTCCGCATACGTGCTGTCGCGTTGCATGGTAATCATTGCATTGGATTCACGAAGCTCAGCTACTTGTTTAAGTAATTCTTCGCGCTCTTTTTTAAGTACATCTACCTGACGACGGTAACGTGAGAGTGTTGCAAGATTTGCTTTCATCGTTTTTACCGAGTCAATATAAACCGCAATAGTGTTCCGTGCTGCTACCAATTCCTCATTCGTGGCGTTGCTCTCAAGAATTGCTTTGTCGTATTCGGATTTAAGACTGTTTAGATCTTCTACCACTAAATCGCGTTCTTGCGTTAGAATCGCTTCATTTTCTTTCTTTTCCTGATATAAAGTTATTGTATACACCAGGGTACCCAATAAGATTGCACCCAATATACCTACCAGTACTTTAAGACCGTTTTTGTTTGCAGGTTCTGCCATAGTTTTAAAATTGTGTTGCCCCTCGGGCGTTTTAGTTTTTCTTATATACGACACATTACATCCTTTAGATGTTTTTAATCCATAATTTTTTAAAAATTGGATTTTAAAAACCCTTCAGGGTTGGTTCGTTTATCCTTTATGCATTTTAGGCCAAGCTAAATGTTATTGAAATACACTAAAGTCTGTCCAATAATGTTTTCAGAAGGATGCACTTTTCCGAAATCTTTAAATAAGAAACCCGCCTTAAGGCGGGTATTTCATTAGTCTCGTGTTAACTTTTTGTAGCGAATGCGTTTCGGTCCGGTGTCGCCCAAACGTTTCTTCCGATTTTCTTCGTAGTCGGAAAAAGATCCCTCAAAGAAATAAACTTGAGAATCACCCTCAAAAGCCAGGATGTGCGTACAGATACGATCCAAGAACCAACGGTCGTGGGAAATGATCACTGCACAACCAGCAAAATTTTCGAGCCCTTCTTCTAAGGCACGAAGTGTATTGATATCCAAATCGTTGGTTGGCTCATCCAAGAGCAATACGTTTCCTTCTTCTTTGAGCGTCATTGCCAAATGCAATCGGTTCCGTTCGCCACCAGAAAGCATATTTACTTTTTTATTCTGTTCACTTCCTGAAAAATTAAAGCGGCTCAAATAGGCCCTTGAATTTACCTGATGCCCGCCCATATTAACCAGTTCTTGCCCGTCACTAAAATTTTCCCAAATCGACTTTTCTGGGTTAATGTTTGAATGACTTTGATCTACGTAGGCTATTTTAACCGTCTCACCGATTTGAAAGGTTCCCGAATCCGGGGACTCTTCACCCATTATCATACGAAAGATGGTGGTTTTACCAGCACCATTGGGACCAATTACACCAACAATTCCGGCTTGTGGCAACTTAAAATTTAAATTTTCATATAACAATTTGTCTCCAAAGGCCTTACTCACACCTGTGGCCTCAATAACGTTGGTTCCAAGACGTGGTCCGTTGGGGATATAAATCTCTAAGTTTTCATCCAATTTCTTTTGGTCCTGACTTAGTAATTTATCGTAATTATTTAGACGAGCTTTTTGCTTGGCATGCCTTCCTTTAGGGCTCTGACGAATCCATTCCAATTCCCGCTCCAAAGTTTTTTGACGTTTGCTGGCCTGCTTTTGTTCTTGCGCTAACCGCTTGGACTTTTGATCTAGCCAACTGGAGTAATTCCCTTTCCAAGGAATACCTTCTCCCCTATCCAATTCTAGAATCCAACCGGCAACATTGTCTAAAAAGTAGCGGTCGTGAGTCACGGCTATTACGGTTCCTTTATATTGTGCAAGATGTTGTTCCAACCAATGCACAGACTCTGCATCTAAGTGGTTGGTAGGTTCGTCGAGCAAAAGTACATCGGGTTCCTGCAACAGCAGTCTACAAAGAGCTACCCTGCGACGTTCGCCACCGGAAAGAACTGAAATCATTTTGTCTGCTTCCGGGGTGCGCAAAGCATCCATAGCTACCTCCAATTTGGAATCCAAATCCCAGGCGCCCATTGCATCGATCTGATCTTGCAACTTGGCTTGTTTATCCATGAGTTGCTGCATCTTATCCGGATTCTCATATACCTCGGGAAGTCCGAATTGATCGTTAATAGCATTGTACTGATCCAACACATCTACAATTTCGGATACTCCTTCCCGAACCACCTCCATTACGGTTTTGTTTGGATCTAATTCAGGTTCCTGTTCCAAAATTCCCACTTTGTAACCGGGCGAAAACACTACATTGCCCTGATAATTGCTGTCCTTTCCAGCTATAATACGCAGCAAGGTTGATTTTCCTGAACCGTTAAGCCCAAGAATTCCAATCTTGGCACCATAAAAGAAACTCAGATAGATGTCCTTTAATACCGGTACATTGGCATTTTTATAGGTTTTGGTCACTCCGGACATGGAGAAAATGACCTTCTTATCGTCTGACATAGTCTAAAACATCTAGTTAAGGGTAGTATGGGGGAAAATTATACGCGGCCTTTGAGTGCATTAAATACCCAGGCTATTGCAAAAAAGCCCAGACCAACTGCGGCAAAGCCCCAACCGGCAATATCATTATACCTAAAGGCACCTAGAGCAATCAAAATTAGGCCTACTGCTATCATAATGAGTGTGGCAAAAGCCAGCACCGTGTTTTTATTCATTCCCATGCTTTCAAAATTTGGTGGTCGGCAAATATCGCAATTTTCGGAATAATGAAAATTAATTCCCGTTCTCCGACGGAAAACGTATGCCACAACGCTCACGAATGGCATCTAATAGGCTATGCAAAGCCATACTATCTGCATGCCCCCACTGTTCACTTTCTAATTTTCCAAGTTGCAAGCAGTTATGCACCTCTAACACCTCGTGTGTATAGCCTTTTCCAAGAGTGGGTTTCATTACGGTTTGGATTGCTCCATCTACTGCAATCTCAAAACCATCCGTTTCGTGCCAACGAGGCAAAATATATAGATTACCCCGAGTACACGACAATTCAACCCGCATCTCTGAAAGTGAGGTTAATCCGCTGTACAACATAGCCATGGCATTGGGGTATTCCAAAATCATACCAATTTGTTTTTCAATCCCGGTATGGTGAAACTTGGCCGTGGCCAAAAAGGAATCAGGAGTACCTAGTAACCAATAGGCCAAAAACAACGGGTAAATCCCAATGTCTAACAAGGAACCACCTGCCAAATCGGGATTCAATAGCCGGCCTTTAGGATCGCGATCAAGACCGGGAAAAGCAAAATCGGCCTTCATATAGGACAGTTCCCCAATTTGACCGGAGGTAATAATTCTAGAAACCTCTTGTAAAGCCGGGATAAAGCGGCTCCATAGGGCTTCCATTAAAAACACACCATTTTCACTAGCGGCCTGAATTAATTCCTGTACTTCTTGCTTGTTTATACCTAAAGGTTTTTCACAAAGGACATGTTTTCCTGCTCGTAAGGCGGCTAAACTGTGCTGGAAATGTTCGGTATGAGGCGTGGCAATATACACCACTTGTACTTCGGAATTCGCCAACAACTCGGCATATGAGGCATAGGCATTGGCAACATTGAAATCCATTGCGAAATCCCGAGCTTTTGCAGCTGTTCTTGAGGCCACCGCCACTAATCTAGCCTGGGGAACAAGAGCCAAATCCGTTGCAAAGGTTCGCGCTATTTTACCGAGGCCAATGATACCCCAATTGTAGGTATTTAACATGATTTTGGATTTGATTTCAACCAAAGGTAATGATAAAATCCTGCGTATCTTTGGAACTGAATGGGCAAACCCCTTGTACCATGAATGAGAAATTCAACAAAAACGAAGACCACAATAAGTTGCTGCGGTCGGACCTAAAAAATCGCCTGGCTCAAGTAAAATTGGGAGGCGGAAAATCCCGGATAGAAAAGCAGCACGCCGAAGGGAAGTTAACCGCTCGCGAACGCGTGGCCTATTTGCTCGACACTCCGGATGAAGCCTTGGAAATTGGGGCGTTTGCCGGAGATGGCATGTACGCCGAACACGGCGGTTGCCCTAGTGGAGGGGTGGTTGTAAAAATTGGCAAAGTTAGCGGAAGACTTTGCGTGGTGGTGGCAAATGATGCCACGGTTAAAGCCGGAGCTTGGTTTCCGATAACCGGTAAGAAAAATTTAAGGGCACAAGAAATTGCTATGGAAAACCGACTGCCTATCATTTATCTGGTAGACAGTGCCGGGGTGTATCTGCCCATGCAAGACGAAATATTCCCGGACAAAGAGCACTTTGGCAGAATCTTTAGAAACAACGCCCAAATGAGCAGCATGGGCATTCCGCAAATTGCTGCAGTAATGGGAAGTTGTGTAGCCGGGGGTGCCTATCTGCCAATCATGAGCGATGAAGCACTAATTGTAGACAAAACTGGAAGTATCTTCCTAGCCGGAAGTTATTTGGTTAAAGCGGCTATAGGAGAAAACATCGACAACGAAACACTTGGAGGCGCCAGTACGCATTGTGAAATCAGTGGAGTTACAGATTATAAGGCCACAGACGACAAAGATGCGCTGGATCGCATTAAAAGGCTAATGGATAAATTGGGCCGGACGCCAGACGCCGGATTTGACCGTAAAAAAACCGCTCTACCTGCAAAAGATCCGGAGGAACTCTTTGGGATGCTACCTGCTTCAAGAACCGAGCCCTACGACATGCTTGAGTTAATAGAAAGAATGGTAGACGATTCTAAATTCGAGCAATACAAGGAAGGGTATGGAAAATCATTGCTTTGCGGATATGCCCGCATAGACGGTTGGGCCGTGGGCATCGTTGCCAATCAGCGTAAAATTACCAAAACCGCTTCTGGTGAAATGCGGATTGGAGGCGTAATCTATTCCGATTCGGCAGATAAGGCCACAAGATTCATAGCCATCTGCAATCAAAAGCGTATTCCCTTAGTTTTTTTACAAGATGTTACCGGTTTTATGGTAGGCAGTAAAAGTGAACACGGAGGCATTATTAAGGACGGTGCTAAAATGGTAAATGCCGTAAGCAATTCGATAGTTCCAAAATTTACGGTAATTATCGGCAATAGCTATGGGGCGGGGAATTACGCAATGTGCGGCAAGGCCTACGACCCCAGATTAATCGTAGCTTGGCCAAGCGCCGAACTGGCTGTTATGGGCGGAGATGCCGCAGCAAAAGTACTGCTTCAAATAGAAACCGCCACCCGCAAGAAAAAAGGTGAAACATTATCACCGGCCCAAGAAGGAGCGCTCTACCGTGAAATTAAAAAGCGTTACGACAATCAAATTTCACCTTATTACGCTGCTGCACGGCTTTGGACCGATGCCGTAATTGATCCCTTGCAAACCCGTAATTGGATTTCTACAGGTATAGAAGCTGCAAACAATGCACCTATAGAAAAGCCGTTTAATATGGGGGTGCTACAGGTCTAGTGGCATAAGGGCCTAAATGATTGGGCTTTTATGGAAACCTTACGGATTTTGTACACCCGTCGGTCCTGGAACGTTTACTGTAATTAAATGCCGATTACTTCCCTTTAAGAATAATTTAAACGTGCGAATCTGTTTTCGCTGGTCGGGAGTGCCATAATTGCGGTAAACGGTCATTTTTAAGTAGGTTGGTGAGAGCGAAGGATTGCCATAGTTTGTGACATTTACGTTCCAATTCCCCGGTGTTTCGGTGTCAATAACATATTCCTCCATGGCATAGCCGGCCATTTGCTCGTCGTCCATTCGGGTTCCGTTTTTAGCAAATGTATGCTCCCAGGTATAGTGCTGATTGTTGGGATTTACAAACTGAAGCTCAAATTCAGCTCCGGTCTCATTCCACTCAAATACCAATCGGGTAGCCCCCTCCAGATACGGATCGGTAGACAAACGGTTTGCTAATTTTCCGAAATCCTGATTACGGGTTGCAAATAAGTTGTCACTGTCGTGCTGCTGCATGAGCCAAAAGGTATCTGAGCCTAACAATAATCCTTCCTGCAATAGGTATTGATACCTTCCAAACATTGAGGCCGCTTTGGCGTATTCACCGTTATCTCTATAGGCATTGGCCATATCCAGGTAGGATTGACTGTACTGCGGACGGAGCATAAATACTTCTTTAAACACTTCTAGGGCCCGATCGAAGCGTCCCTGTGCCTGATAGATATACCCTAGGGCTTTTAATAAAACCGGATTGCCGTTTAAAAGATATAGGTGATCCGATATAAGCTTATCTGCAAAATCAAAATCCCTCCGATCCTCATAAAAATGGCTGTAGGCGTCCAGAAAATAATAGGGAGAAGCAGTGTATTGTGTTTCAAAATTCCGGTATAGGTCTTGCGCCTGTTCGGTGGTTTGAGCTCCCTTTAAGGCTTGAAGATAAGTGGGGCCATTGGCCAATAATTCGGCTTCGGTTAGGGCATTAGGAGCTACTTTTGGGGTAACCTTAGCAAGTCCTTGGGCAACATATTTGGAATTCACTGTATTGATTACAATCACACCTCCGGCCCCCTGACTGCCATAACGGGTACCCATAGCATAACTGCTCACAATAGCCATACGATAAATTGAATTTACATCGAGCCAATTTGGAGTTTCTGTAAACACCTGACCGTCAATATCATAAATTACAGGAACACGATTATTAATAGAACCTATATTTCGAATATACACCGCACCGGTAGGGCAAGATCCGTTTACAAATACGCCGGCAAATCTGTTTTTGAGAAAATCAGAAATACAGAGGTAAATGGCATTAATTTCAGTTCCATCGATTACCCGAATGCGCGACTGCGTATTTACCGCATCCATAAATCCAAAAGCAGTTCGAATAACATCCTTGTTGGAGGCGTATTCCCGGCTCAATTCTTCCTGGGTCTTAAGTCGCTTCAACACTGTAACTTCTTCTAGTTCCGTGTAATCGGGCGATAATGCCAGATTCACAAAACGCGTTACCTCTTCCACACGAATCCGGCGACTCACCATTCCCGTATAGGAAAAAACAAGTATATCCCCGTTTCTTGCTTCTATGTCAAAATGACCTTGAGCATTGGTGTACGTGCCGGAACTGGCCCCCTCAATCACAACGGTAACGTCTGGAAGTGGCACGGTGCCATCGGTAATTTTTCCTTGTAGGATTCGCGATTCTTGTGCAATCAAGCACACAGGAAGCATTAGTAATAACAAAAGTAAACGCATACCATTCATTTTAAAATACAGGTAGAGTTACGCAGGACTACAAACTGAGATACTCTAAAAGATACAGAAAATTACGCCGGGTTGCCTTGGCTAATCCGTATTTAACGTCCTTTTAAGGATTTATTTTGGTCTGGGAATTAAATGTAACATGGTTTGACGGGGATCTGGATAATAGAATCCATCGGGACTCACAAAACCAGGTTCTTCCAACATAACCCGAATATCGGTATTCCACTCGGGTAAATGCACCGTGGTATTGAGCTCAATGGCGTATAGGGTAGACGGATTAAGAGGGTACGCAGCTCCGTCTGCTCCGGATATACCTTGCTGGGCATCCCACATGCCAATGGTGGTTCCGGCCGAATGCCCGTAGGTTCCCAAGGGATGGGTGTAAATGGCGGGTTTTAAACCCTCTGCCCTACCGGCTTCTAAGGCTTTGGCCAAGATGTCGTTGCCAACCCGGCCCGGTATCATGTTGGTGGTGAGTAAGTCCTGAACCCGATTTCCGGCTGCCAGGGCGTTTATGAGGTAGTCCGGCGCTTCCGATTCGCCAGGACGCAAGACATAGGCCAACTGCTGGCAGTCGGTATTCATACGAAGGTAGGTAATTCCGAAATCGCAATGGAGTAGATCGCCAGGCATAATGATCTGCTGCTGGGGCCGATCCGAGAAGGAATACAAATGCCCTTTAAGCGCATTGGCACTGCGCTGAATATCGACCGACGGATGGAACCAAGTATTGAGTCCCAAATCGGTAACCTTTTGGCGAAACCACCATTCTACCTCTGTGGTGGTAGTCTTACCCGGCATAATTACAGCTTCCGAAAAGGCCTCGGCAATAATGTTGTGGGTTATGCGAGACAAGGTGGTATAAAGAGCCATTTCCCGGGGTGTGCGCGTTTCGATCCAGCTAACGGCCAGATGCTCTGCCGATACCACCCGACTGTGATACTTTTTAGGCAAATAGGCCATAAAGGCATCATAATCGGTTTTGTCTAAACCGTCTGCAATATTGTGATCTTCGGAGAAGTTGAGTCCAATTTTTTGCGGATTGCGCTCCAGAATCAGATCGATGAGTCGCTGCCACTGATCGGGCTGCTTTTCCTTATCCCAGGCCGATACAATGCTCTTTCCGATGTTGTAACGAGCTACAGCCAAGCGTTCTGTGGTATTGGTTTGTTTGTCCCGATAAAAAAGCAATATGGTGCGGCGACGAGCACTGAGCCAAGTTGCCGGTAAGAATGTTTTTAGTACCGGATCTTCGTTGTACTCGCGCGAAATGAGAATCCACATGTCTATACCGCTGCGATCCATCAGAATCGGCAAAAGGGAATCGAGGCGTTCTTCCAGCAGTTCGTTAACCAGTTCGGCACGTTCGGACTCGGGCAAAATTACCTGAGCAGAAAGCGTGGATACCGCTAAAAATAGGTAAACAAAAAACAAACGTATCATACGATTAAGATTTTAGAAGATTTAAGGTGGTAATTCGATCGATTTTTCCGGATGGGGTATGCATAAAATGAGGCACTGCGTATACTTCTCTTGGGCTTTCGTAATTACCCAGGTCCGGATGAGTTTGCAACCGGGCTAAATAATCGGCGGGCACACTATTGGATTCGAGGACCAAAATGAGGCGTTGGCCCAGTCGGTCGTCGGGTTCGGATGCCAGAAAAAAGGGTCCCGCAACAATGGCATTGTAGCGCAATTCCAAATCATCCAAATTTATTTTGACCCCACCGGAATTGACAACCCGATCGAACCGTCCAATCCAGCGAAAAGCCGTGTCGGATTCCAGTTCTACCAAGTCATTGGTCTGCAAGGGCCCATCCAGCCAGCCCGGTGCATCCAGCTCTAGACAACCGCGGCTGTCCAAACGGAATTGTATGCCCTCAAAAACGGTGTATGGAGGCAGCGCAGCTTCTGGATCAATCCCTTCTGCGACAGACCTGAGTTTACGAAGTGCGATATGGCTGCAGGTTTCGGTCATGCCGTAGGTTTGCCACAAACCATCGTGATTTTGGGGCAATCGGGAGAACAAGCTCGGTGAAATTGGTGCGCCACCAATGAGCACGGTGCCTATGCGGGACAGCCAGGGCAAGGATTTTTCTACCTGCAACGGTACCATGGCGGCTATATCGAAGGTTCCACTCACCTCTTTAAGCGGATCGGATACGGCCGGAATGCCGGTAATATCCCAACCAAGTACCATGGCCCTTATCCACATCATCTTCCCGGCAATGGCCGCCAAGGGCAAGCAGTCCAAGGCCTTGGTACCCGGCCCCAAATTCAAGAACGAACCGGTAGCTCTGGCGCTGTGCAACAAATGTGATTTTTTTAATCGAATCAGTTTGGGGGTTCCGGTAGAGCCGGAGGTGCGCTGCTCAATGTACTCCTTATCTGAAACCCAGTCTAAAACAAAATCACCGAGACCGCGCTCAAAGGCATTGCCCTCCTTCACCAAACTGTAGGCAATGTCCCAAAGATCGTTATAGGCAAAGGCTTTTCCCTGAAATCGAAAGGCAGGATGATAGGCTTCTCGCATAACTATTCGCTTTGAAAGGCAGCAAGGGCCTCCTCTTTTGAGCGTATCTTACCGAAGAGCCGGTCTTTCCAATGCGTCCAACCGTATTTACGGGAAAAAATCCAAAGCAGCAGCGGGTATATCACCACCAGCGGTACAATAGCGTCCCAGCCCAAGGTGGGCTCGGAAATGTCTTTGTAAATAGAGTTTGTTTGAAAGGCGGTCCAGTCTGCCGTTACGAGTAGAGCCGTTATTAAATTGTTGGCGGCATGAAATCCTAAAGCCAGCTCAAGCCCCTCGTCCATAAGGGTAATGATTCCCAGAAAAAACCCGGTCCCAATATAAAACACCAATATACCGTACCCCAGTTTGGTTACCTCGGGATTGGCAATGTGCATGAGACCAAAAAGGGTGCTAGTTACCACCAAAGGCACCCAGCGCCTCCCAAAAATAAGCCCCAGCCCCTGCATCATGTGCGCGCGGAACAGGTATTCCTCAAAGCTGGTTTGCAGCGGAATCAGACAAATACCGATTGCGGCCAGCGTTAAAAAAGCCGACCAATTCAGATTCCAGACGTAATCGTTTGGTGAAAGCACAATATCAATACCGGTGAGCAAAATCACTAAAACACCCCAAAGCAAAAAAGCAAATAGGGCCCGGCCCCAATCAATTTTTTTGCGTGAAGTGGTAAGGGATCGAATGGATTGCGGATGAATAAACCGCGTCCAACCCAGCACTACGGGCAGCCCCAAGACCAGAGGCAACAACATCATGATGAGAACCAGATTGGATCCAAAGGTATTGATCATATCGGCCATCATATCCTCCACCGGTACCGGAGAAGCCAGCGTGGCGATATAATTGAATGCCATGAGGGAGATAAATCCCAACGGTAAAAATAAATACTTCCAGAGGCCCAAATCGCCCCGATAGCCCTGTTCTATATACATGGTTGCAGTAGTTTTTGTATTTCCCAGGGGGTATTGCGGTTGTACCACAATTGCCCCAGACCCGTTTGCAGCGGGCTGTTAAAGTTATTTGAAAAAAGCGAACCGGTGCCCAGGCCCTGAGGCATTTTTACACCCAAGGTGGCCGTCCATTGCGCAATGGTATTGAGGCCGATGTTGCTCTCCAGTGCACTGGTAACCCACCATCCGATATTTCGGGCCTCGGCAAGCTCAATCCAATGGTTGCAAGCCAGAATCCCCCCGAGCAATGCCGGCTTTAAGATAATAAATTGTGGCACAATACACTCCAGCAGCTCCTCCTTGCGCTCGGAGTGGGGCCAAACGATGAGTTCTTCGTCTAAGGCGATCGGAACGGGAGTATCCCGGCACAAACCGGCCATAGCCTCCCAATTCCCGGCAGCAATAGGCTGTTCGATGGAGTGCAAGTCCAAAGGCGCCAGTTGTTTGAGGCGTTCTAGGGCCTGATTTGGGGCAAATGCCCCATTGGCATCTACGCGAACCTCCAGGCTATCGGCCGGAAAACGATCCCGAAGGGCTTTGAGCAGATGCAATTCCCGATCAAAATTAAGCGCCCCAATTTTAAGCTTAAGACAGTTGTAGCCTTCGGCTAGGCGGGCTTCTATCCGGGATTCCATCTCGGAAATGCTCCCCATCCAGATGAGCCCGTTTATGGGTATCCCGGCCCCTTGGGTAAAAGCCGACGGAAAGAGCTCCATGGGATGTTCCGATTGCAGGGATAAAAAGGCCTGTTCCAAACCAAAAACGAGAGTAGGCCAATCTTGCAGGGCTTCCCGCAAGACCTCTAGCCCAAGATCGATATGTTCGCATGCCCATTGCAAGGTTTGCACATAATCGGGCCGGTCGTCTCGGGATAATCCCCGAAATACCGCGCACTCGCCAATACCTGTTCTTTTGCCATCGCAAAGGGTTATAAAATGTGTTTCCTTTTGAGTAAGTACACCCCGGGAAGTACCTCCTGGGGTAATAAAATTTAATTGGTATGGCGTGTGATGCGCTTTCATCGTTCGGGATTTAAAAATACGTATATTTTGCCTCCCTAAAAACTGAATTTATGCTTGAATCTACTCCCATTGTGTGGATTACCGGTGCATCGTCCGGAATTGGAGAAGCTCTTGCCTATTATTTAAGTGCACAAGGATACCGCATTATTATCTCTGCTAGAAATTTACAAGGCCTGGAATCCGTGCGGTCCAAATGCGCCTTTACAGAGCGAGTTGCCCTTGTACAAATGGATTTGGCAGAATGGCAAAATATGCACGAAGTTGTACAAGCCGCTATTGGCTGTTTTGGTGGAGTAGATATTTTAATAAATAATGCCGGATTGAGTCAACGTTCCTTAATTGCTGAAACGGATATGACAGTGTATGTAAAACTCATGGAGGTAAATTATCTAGGCACGGTTGCCCTAACCAAGGCCCTACTCCCCCATTGGCTGGATCGCAAAACCGGCCAGGTGGTTACTGTAACAAGTTTAATGGGGCGTTTTGGTTCCCCATTGCGCTCTGGTTATTGTGGAGCAAAACATGCTTTACACGGATTTTTTGATGTCTTGCGTATGGAACATGAAAAAGACGGTTTAAAAGTTACTCTGGTTTGCCCTGGATTTGTAAATACCAATATTGCCAGAAACGCAGTGGTCTCAGACGGTTCATTACAAGGATACCAAGACACGGCAACAGCTTCAGGTATGGACCCCAATCTATTTGCGCGTAAACTTTGGAGTGCCGTAAAAGCAAGTAAATTCGAAGTTTATTTGGGAGGAAAAGAAATTCTTGGAATTTACTTAAAACGGTTCTTTCCCAAATTATTGCACCGTGTGGTGCTGCGCAGCCAAGTGGTCTAATTATACGGTTAGTGTTTCGCCTATGTTGGGAAGTAATAGTTTTTTACCAGCCTTTACAAAACAAGACACGGCCTTTTCACGATCAATTCTAATGGGCGGAAAAGTATCGTAATGCACTCCCAGAACCCGATTGCATTGTACAAAACCGGCGGCACGAACAGCATCTTCTGCGCCCATGGTAAAATTATCACCAATGGGCAGTACAGCCAAATCCACAGCGCCGTATTCCGGAATCAACTTCATGTCTGTATGAAGGGCGGTATCACCAGCAATATAAATGGTTTTTCCATTTGCGCGCAAAAGAAAACCGCCGGGTTGCCCGCCATAGGTACCATCGGGAAAAGACGAAGAATGTACTGCGTTCACATATTTTAACCAGCCAAATGGAAAACGCAGGGTTCCGCCGTAGTTCATAGCTAGACCCTCCAAGCCTTTGGCTTTATAATAATGTACAATTTCAAAATTACTTACAATAACAGCTCCGGATTGTTTGGCCAACGTCTCGGCATCCAAAATATGGTCTTGATGGGCGTGGGTAATTAATACATAATTGGGAGCTAGTTGCCGAAGAGAAATTTGATCCTTGGCTAATGGATTTCCAGTAATAAAAGGATCTACTACTAACTGCGTAGTATCGATATCAATTTGGAGGGCGGAATGCCCGAGATAAGTGATTTTCATACTCCGGATTTTTTTTCAAAGGTATTTAAAAGTACGTGTAGAATTTCAGTTTTTGATTGTAAAGTAATAGCCTCTTCTGGTACATTTAAAAATTTTTTTTAATGAAATTTACATTATAAAAAGCTTTACTTTCTGTTTTAATTTAAAAGGTGATAACTTTAAAAAATCCACAATAATCTCGGAGATAAGAACTGATTAACAGTGGAAATAGGACCAACACTCGGAATACGGGTTTCCGCAAAATTTATAAAATAAAAATTTAATACTAAATAAATATGAGTATTTTTACACCTTCAATTATCTTATTTTATTTAAATAAAAATGGCCGGAAAACGTCTTAAAACCACGGAAATAGATAAAGTACGTGAATTACTACTTGCAGGAAATACTGCTGCACAAGCGGCAGACATAATGGGAGTTTCTGCAGCAACCATTAACAATTACAAAGCTTATTTTAAAAAACATGGCGATAAATTTCCAGACAACAGGGGGCGTAAACCTAAATCTGTAAAAAAAGCTGCTATAGCTAAAACCGCCAATGTATTTAGCGGAAACTCGGGTTCAGATTACCATTATACAGTGAATGGCATTAAAATTTCATTCAGCGATCGTCCTAAAAGCTTGCGCATTGGCAAAAAAGGGATGGTGGTAGAGTATTAGACTTGGGCATACTTTTATTTTTTCTGAATTAATTTTTATAAAAAATAAGTTAGCACCTTAATACTTATTGTTAGACTAAAGTTTAACTCCGCGCCAGGCAATGTCGCGGAGTTTTTTTATTTCCTTTTCCCTTAGTTGTTTATTTTATAATTAGGAAGCAGTGAATCTGTTTTGCAACTTTCTTAATTCATACCGGTTTATAGTATTTTAAGTATGTTCCTGAAGGCTTCGGATTTATATAATCAGATCAAATCTGCGTAAGCGGTTCAATAATAAAGCGTTGAAAATAAAATAGAAAAGTGTAAAATGAAACGTATAGGTGCAGTGGTAAGCATGGCGAGGCGCTCAATTGCTTTTTAAAGAAAAAATGGGGGCTACTCCCGAAATCCGGTATCAATCGTAATTGAACCGTTTGAAATACGACTAACGCAAGCACAAAGCTTATTATTCTGGGACTTTTCGATATCGCTAAAGAACAAGTCGCGGTGATCTATTTGGCCAGTATATTCCAAAATATCTACCTGACATAGGCCACATTCGCCCTTTTTACAATCCGAAAGGATCTGGACCTCTGCCTTTTCGAGCGCCTGAAGCAAGGTTTCATTTTTCTGAACTTCTATGGAGGTATTAAAACGAGGAAGGTGTACTGTAAATTTTTGAGTTGGAAAATTCCCTGAACTCGCAAAGGTTTCGAATCGAAGATTTTCAGGCGGTAAGCCTTTTGTTACCCATAAGCTACGCACCAACTGCATGAGTGCTATGGGGCCGCAAAGGTAGACCTGTGTTGTTGGGGTAACCCCCTGTAACAGGACTTTGGACGAGCACATGCCTTGG
>JBJOHX010000022.1:0-6556 GCA_046047415.1 Bacteroidota bacterium | reverse complement strand
TATGGAAATGTATATGAGTAGTATGAGTAATCGAATGAATGAAGTTATGAAGGTACTCACTATCATGGCGTCTATTTTTATTCCATTGACCTTTATCGTAGGAATTTACGGTATGAATTTCCAATTCATGCCCGAGTTGGAGTGGAAATACGGGTATTTTATGGCCTTAGGATTTATGCTGTTGGTGAGTATAGCACTGATATTGTATTTCAAGAAAAAACGCTGGTTTTAGGTCTTGAATCATGATCTAAACATATATTTTAGCGCCCAATCCCATAGATTGCGTATTTAATAAACTTCTGGAAATCGCCTTTTGTTAATCAAATAAATCTGTAGACAGGTATCGGTCTCCACGATCGCAAACAATGCAAACGATAACCCCAGAAGAGAGGGTAGTGGCTAGCTTTAGAGCTGCTGCAGTAGCTCCGCCACTACTCATCCCTGCGAAAATGCTTTCATTCTTAGCTAATTTTTTACTCATTTGTCGGGCCTCGATTTCAGAAACCTCTATTATTTGATCCACTACCTCGGGATTAAAAATTTTGGGTAAATAAGCTTCGGGCCATTTTCGAATACCTGGTATGCTAGAACCAGATTCTGGCTGAACACCCACAATTTGGACCTTGGATTGTTGCTCTTTTAAAAAAGTTCCAGTACCTACAATGGTGCCTGTAGTGCCCATTGAGGAAACAAAATGCGTAATAGCACCGTTGGTGTCGTTCCAGATTTCTGGTCCTGTGGTATGATAATGGGCCTTCCAATTATCGGGATTAGCAAACTGATCCAACATTTGGAAATCGGAAGTTTGCGTTTTATGTGTAGCATAGTCTCGAGCACCTTCCATTCCTTGTTCGGCAGGGGTAAGTGTAACCTTTGCGCCGTAAGCACGCATGGTCTGCACGCGCTCCTTACTGGCATTTTTCGGCATAACTATTTCAAGCGAAATACCGTAATACCCGGCAATCATGGCCAAGGCAATTCCTGTATTTCCACTAGTAGCCTCAATTAATTTACTTTTAGAGGTTATTTGCTTCCGATTAAGCGCCTCGCGTATCATATACAATGCAGGCCTATCCTTTACGCTTCCTCCAGGATTTTGACCCTCTAACTTGAAATATAAAAACACGTTTGGATTGGAACAAATTGATTTTGCTTGAACCAAAGGCGTATTTCCAATTAAATCAATTAGGGATTTGGTTTTCATCTTTGGTTTTTATTTTAATCTCTGGAGTGTGGAACACTATGGAGTTCGGAGGAACAGATTCGGTCACCCATGCATTACCACCTATTACTGAATTATTGCCTATAACGGTATTACCACCGAGAATCGTAGCGTTGGCATAAATTGTAACACCATTTTCTATTGTTGGATGACGTTTGGTTTGTCTTAGTTCCTTTTCTACAAAAAGTGCTCCAAGAGTAACACCTTGATACACCTTAACATGATCTTTAATACAGGTAGTCTCCCCAATCACTACACCTGTACCATGATCTATGAAAAAAGATTTCCCAATCTTGGCCCCGGGATTAATATCGACTCCGGTTTTACCATGGGCATATTCTGTCATCAGTCTTGGAACCAAGGGAAATCCTAAGGTGTGAAGTTCATGTGCTAACCGATAAATAGCAATGGCATAAAAACCAGGATAGGCCATATAGATCTCTTGAATGGATTCTGCAGCAGGGTCACCTTCCCATATTGCACGAGCATCTAAATTTAAATTGGTTAATATTTCAGGTAATAATTCTACATAACCCAACCAGAGTTCTTCTGGGGTTAGGGAAGTTTTCCAGCATGATAATTCGATTAAGAGCTGGAAACGCTCTTTTAATCGTGTCAATTGCTTTTCCACAGGGGTCTCCTGATCAAATAGGCACATAAACAAATCGTCTGTAAAAGCCTCGGTTATTGATTTTAACCGATATTTTAGACAAGGGTTGTTCTTGTGTACTTCTATTTGCCTAACAATATGAGCAAACTCCATCAATTTTGAAAATTGATTACAAATTTAGGGTTATTTTGGTCGTTTAAGAAATTGGAAGCCCTGCTTCTATGGTGTTTTCCAACAACTGCATTTGGTCTTTTAAACGTTCGATTAACATTGTCATCATGCGTTTGTTTATGGCCAATGCATTTTTTGTGTATTTCTCGTACTCTTCCAAGGTAAAATGTCCAATAATAATACCTTTAAGTGAATTTCTAAATTTGACATCCTTTTGAATAGCGTGTTCAATATAATGAAGTTTGCGACTGAGATTCAAGGTGTAAAATGCCCCCTTATGCTTTTCAATATAATTTCGAAAAACTGAGATTATCAGGTCATTTTGGAATTTCAAAATAGGGCGTAACGTGAAATTTTGAAAATGTTCATCTGCTGTCATATCCTGAGAATTCTTCAAATTATCCAACGTCGGTCGAATATTTGTAAGCGATATTGATCGGAGTTCCATAGGGTGCTTTTTTTTAAAAGTATTAATTTTAGATGGGGTTTAAACTAGATGGTCCATAAATTTCTTCACTAGAAATACACATTATATATAAAGGTCTTAGAAGCTATAGGTTGATTCTTGTACGTGGATTCGTTAATTTTATTTTTGATTAGTACACCCTTTAAATCATTGTATGCTGAATTCAATAAATCCGTACAACGGGCAGGAAATCTTTAAAATTCAAGAATGGGATTGGGAATCCGTAGTCACAGGATTACATCAGGCAAACGCAACTCAAAAGTCATGGAGCGGGTTACCAATAAAACATCGGTGCAGTCTTTTACTAATTTTAGCTAAAATTTTACGCAATAAAAAGGAGGTTTTGGCAAATACCATAACCTTAGAGGTAGGTAAACCAATCACTCAATCTTTAGCCGAAATTGAAAAGTGCGCCTGGCTTTGTGAATACTATGCTACGGCTGCAGAAGGGCAATTAAAAATTGAAAATGTAGCTACAGACGCAAAGCGAAGTGCTATCCGATACGATCCGTTGGGAGTTATTTTGGGAGTAATGCCTTGGAATTATCCCTTTTGGCAGGTTTTTCGGTTTGCAATTCCAACATTAACAGCAGGAAATGGTGCCGTTTTAAAGCATGCATCAAATGTATCTAAATCCGGAGTGCTTATTGAAGCTTTATTTCATGAAGCAGGTTATCCTAAGGGTATATTTCAATTTTTTCCCATTAGAAACACCTTGGTAAATAAAATTATAGAACATCCTATCGTACGTGGAGTAAGTCTTACGGGTAGTCTGCCTGCCGGCGCTGCCGTAGGTTCTTGTGCTGGGCGAGTTATTAAGAAATCGGTCCTTGAATTGGGAGGAAATAATGCCCTTGTGGTTTTCGAGGACGCCGATATCCGGCAATCCGTGGTGAGCTGCGTGCATGCTCGATTTCAAAATACGGGGCAAAGCTGCATTGCAGGAAAACGACTTTTGCTTCATAAAGCCATAGCCGATGAATTCTTAAAGTTACTAATCCATGAAGTAAAAAATTTAAAATCAGGCGACCCAATGGATAAAAACACCTATGTGGGTGTTATGGCTCGTGAAGATCTGGCCAAAGAACTCGAGCAACAAATGCTATCTTCAATAAAAAAAGGAGCCAATTTGCTGCTTGGCGGAAAACGTTCAGGCGCTTATTTTGAACCTACTATACTGAGCAATGTAGTCCCAGGTATGTCAGTCTTCGACGAAGAAACTTTTGGTCCGTTATTGGCAGTGTCTACTTTTAATTCAGATTCTCAGGCAGAGGAATTAATTTCAAATTCTGATTTTGGCCTGGGGGTTTCTATATTTACCCGTTCCGAGGTACGAATCAATCACTTTATTTCGGTATTGAACGAAGGAGCAATTTTTATTAATGATTTAGTAAAAAGTGACCCGAGGCTACCTTTTGGAGGAGTAAAACAGTCTGGGTATGGAAGAGAATTAGCTGCTGCTGGGATTCGCGAATTCGTCAACATAAAAACGATTTATCAATCTTGATATTTAAATTAAAATATCAATTACGATTAAGGTGAAAACTACGACGGCCTTGATGATTGTGGTCATTATTTCTTTGTTAATGCCAAACTTAACTCTTCCCCTTAAGTTCTAGGTAAACTTTAAGAAAACTTTAGTTAGAAAAGGCTATTATCGTTAAGTTAATAATGCTTTGGTTTAAGACGGATTATTATCGAGATCCAATAGGCCTAAAGTTTTTTGTACAATATATAATTGTGTGATTCAATACCACAAAAAGGGTTAATTCCAAGGAAATAAAATCAAAAAAACCTTAATCGTAAGTATCTGGACGACCGTTTGGAAAAATCGAATTAATTACCCGACAAACTTTGGGCCACCTCTTGCACCTTATCCAGCACTCGAAGTAAATTACCTCCCCATAACTTACCAATCTCTTCTTCGTTGTACCCGCGTTTAACCAACTCCAGTGTAATATTAAAGGTTTCAGAAGCATCGGACCAACCTGAAATTCCACCTCCACCGTCGAAATCCGAACTAATCCCTACGTGATCAATCCCCATTTTTTCAACCAAATATTCAATGTGATCTACAAAATCAGCAACGCCAACTGCAGGTGGAGCATCGGCACGATTTTCTGCTAATTCATCTGCCATGGCGGTTATTTTAGGGTAATTCTCAATTACAATGGCTTGTTGGTTGGCATCTAGAGAACGAAACTCAGACCAATCTGCGAAGGGTATTTTCAAAGAATCTGCAATGGTTTTGCGCAAATCTTTCATATATGCATTACGGGCCTCACTCTTTTCCGTGTTAAGATAAGAGCCAAAAGCCACCGTTTGCACCACACCTCCATTGGCTTTTAATTTCATAAGTTGTTCATCATCGAGATTCCTACTGTGATTACAAAGTGCCCGGGCCGAAGAATGCGATGCAATAATAGGGGCCTTTGACAATTCTAGCATTTGAAGCACAGCTTCTCGAGAGGGGTGAGAAATATCGATCATTATACCCAAACGGTTCATTTCTGCAACGGCCTTTTTACCCAAATCACTTAGTCCGTTATGAAGCCATATACCGTCTGCTTCACCAGTATTGGAATCAGAAAATTGACTGTGTCCGTTGTGCGCAAGAGAAACATAGCGTGCACCTAACTTGTGATACAATTCAAAATTGGATAAATCTTCTCCCATGGGATAGGCATTTTCCACTCCAATCATAGCTACCTTTTTTCCGGATGCATGAATTCGCCTCACGTCTGCGGAGGTACGTGCCAATTCAATGGCATCGGGGGCTAAAGAATCGCATAATCTGTGAATGGCTTTAAACTTAGACATGGCATTTTCAGCCGCTTTGGCGTATCCCCTTTCATTAATTGAATCCTGACCGGTATACACAATAAACCAGGCAACATCCAATCCACCCTCATTCATCTTTGGCAAATTCACCTGAGTTTCTAGTCGCTGAGTATAATTTACACTATCTGTAAAATTATTGACATTAATATCGTCGTGAGTGTCGATAGTAATTACTTGTCTGTGAATAGCGTGAGCTATTTCCTCGACGGTTTTTGTAGACTCGGAATCTCTAATTCCACAGGAAAGAAACAGGACCGACAGGAGTAAGGATGCATATTTTTTCATGGTTTCTGATTTTACCACCGAAAACGGCATTTTGGCAACATGTTAGGAAAGATAGGGAACATTTTATTGCCCTTGGTAGTTTATAAGCTGATTTTTACCTCTATTTAATTAAACACGCTTATCGCTGCGAATATTCGTATGGCTTCAAGATCCAGTTCCCGCAAAATTCTAGACCAAATTGCACAACTAAAAGATGCATTGCAAGGATTCTCATTCGATGAATTGACAATTGCCGAGGCCAAGGCTTTGAAACATTCTTTCGACAACTTTTTTATTAATCTAGAAAATGGAGTTTGGGGACTTGGCATAGAAGCACAAAATTCAACTTTTAATTCCCTTATAAAACCTGAAAATTATGAGGATCCCCCAAAACAGGATGACTTAAATAAATCTAAGGTTAATTCGCCTATACATTGCCTTTACAGCTTAATTGATCAGTTGCAGGCAGAAAATCATAATACTTACGAAGTAAACCAACTTAAAGCCGTACGAACTTTTTTGGATGAACTAAGCCTAAATCAGGTTGAAATGCTAACCACCGAAAGGGGATTCACTAAAGCGGCATCTCAAAAGAAACAAGTACCAAATTTCAGCCCGAAACAGGTAATTGATCAAGTAGATTTTATTGGTAATACGCTAATAACAACGGACCATTTGAGTTTAACTTTTGAGGTAGATGCTAACTTACCTGAGTTTATATATGGCAGTGCTTCACAATTTTATGAATTGCTTATGAAGCTTATCGGTACTCGAATTTCTGATTTAAATACCGGAGAACTTTTGGTTAAAGTATTTAAGCAACAGGCAGATGTCGATCAAATATTAAACATAAAGTTGCTTGAATGCGCCACATTTAGCACGGAGAACGGCTCATTTGAGAAGGATTCGGTTCGTACTTATGGCTTAATTGAATTGAGCCAGCTTGTAGAAAAGTATCAGGGCAAATTTTGGATTGGAAATA
>JBJOHX010000021.1:0-25520 GCA_046047415.1 Bacteroidota bacterium | reverse complement strand
TGTGTCGAGTTACAAAAGTGTTTAACCATTCAGCCAAATATTTAATGTCGGCATTAATACCAAAAAAAGTGTCGTGATTCACTTCTTTTCCACTCTCCGGTATGGTTCTGGAATATCCTGTATTTGCCGGATTCACGTAAACAATATCAGTTACGTCTAATACCGAATAGGGATTGTGATCAACCCCATAAGGCTGTACAGGATAACCTTCGTCGTCTATGCGCAAAATCCGTGGCCCGGTGTAGGCCAAATGCATCCACACAGATCCTGAACCTGGCCCGCCGTTAAAAGAAATTAGCAATGGGCGTGCAGCCCTATCTTTAATATTGTTGCGAGTATAATAGGTATAATGCAGCGCAGCTATTGGATTGCCGTTGGCGTCCCATACGGGTTGAGTGCCGGTTTCTGCCGTATAAGTAAAGGATTCTCCATTGGCAGTTACACTGTGTTGCGTAATTATAGTGGTATCTACAGGAATTGAACGCGATTGCGCATTTACTTGGTTAATGCCCATTAGAAGCAGTAAAACGCAAAGGGAATACACATTAAATTTCATAAGGGTTGGATTTAGTTTCTTTAAAAATACAAAATATTGGTCCTGAGTTGGGTAGTTAAATTCAATTTTAAAGCATGGAATTAAACTTTCTTAAAACGCCCATTACGAAGGATTGGCGTACTTAATTTGAGGCAAATTTTTCAAAAACCCCGAGTCCAAATAATGCAAAATCATATTTTACGGGGTCCAACGGATCCATTAAGCGCAGATTTGTATCCAATTCCATCAAGGCCTTGGCATCATTCTGTTTTCGTTTAAGCAGACCGAGCTTTCGTGCTACGGCGCCACTATGCACATCCAAAGGACAAGATAATTGTTTCGGTTTAATTTTTTGCCAGATTCCGAAATCAATACCGGTTTGTGCCGGACGCACCATCCACCTTAAAAACATATGCAATCGCTTGGCAGCAGACCCATTGCCGGGGTTGGAAAAATGTTTTTCCGTTCGAGACAAATGTGGTAATTCAAAAAATTTCTCCCGAGCACTTTCTATGGTTTGATTCAAAAACAGTTCCTGATTTAGAGGGGTAAATAGCGATTCGAGGCCTCCATGAAGAGTGTATGCCCGCCTTAAGGCAAATACAAAATACCGTAAATCTGTTCCGTTAAAAGTGCGATGAACAAATTGGTCCAAGGGGGAAAGGTCTCCTTCTGAAGCGTTTAAGACAAATTCATACGGACTATTGTCCATATGTTCCATCATAACAAAGGCATTATTTATTATACTCTTACGATTTCCCCAGGCAATTGTTGCTGTTAAGAAGGCCGAGATTTCAACGTCCTGTTTATTATTAAATGAGTGCGGAACCTGAATGGGATCAGACTCAAGGAACTCAGGCTTTTGATAATAATTAACTTTTGCGTCTAAAAAATCCTTTAGTGATTCAAGCTCCATGGGTTTGGCATTCAAATGATTTTACCATCCGACATGGTTAGTTTGCGGTCTGCCATATTTGCTAGTTCCGTATTATGTGTAACAATCACAAAGGTTTGTCCAAATTTATCGCGCAATTCAAAAAATAAACGGTGTAATCTATCTGCACTTGTAGAATCAAGATTTCCACTCGGTTCGTCTGCGAGTACAACATCGGGCCTATTTATGAGCGCCCGGGCTACGGCTACTCGCTGTTGTTCTCCTCCAGACAGCTCAGCCGGTTTATGATACAAACGGTTTTGAAGTCCTAAAAAGTTCATTAATTCTTTTGCACGCGATTCGGCCTCGGCAAATTCCATGCCCGAAATAAAAGCGGGAATACATACATTTTCCAAAGCTGTAAATTCCGGTAATAATTGATGAAATTGAAAAATAAAACCAATATGTCTATTGCGAAATTGAGCGAGTCTCGGGCCAGATAAATCGTTGAGTGTTTTTCCGTTAATCTCCAGTACTGTATCGGTATAATGACTGGGAATATCAAGAGTTCCCAAAATATGAAGCAAGGTAGTTTTTCCGGCACCGGAAGCCCCAACAATGGAAACGATTTCCCCCTTTTTAATGTCGAGATCTACTCCTTTTAGTACTTCGAGATCGCCGTAAAATTTATGAATATTTTGGGCCTTAATCATACTTTTTTCAAAACCTTGAAAGTAAACAATACAACATTAACGACCAAACAACACGTCTAACCTATTCAGGGAACGGATATCATACCTTCAATTGGCTTGATGTGGCTATTTACTTACCTTTTAAAGCGCAGGAAATAATATTATTCTAAAAAAAATAACCCGAAACCGCATTTGCAGATTCGGGTGATACAATAATTGAAAACGGCTTGCTTAAAAATCAAGGCTTAATCCCAGATTCAAATTGCGGCCGATGTTTAAAATTCCATCCGGCCGCAGGCGAGACAGGTGTGAAAAATAGGCCTTGTCAAATAAATTAGTACCGGTAAACTGAATTTCCAGGTTTTTACCAAAGATTTGAGTTTGACCACCAAACCCAAGGTTTACCAAGTTAAATCCGGGTGTCTCCGATTCAAATTCACTTATCCGACTTTGTTTAAAATAACTTTCCAAACCCGTAAAAAGGTATACCCGCTCCCAATTATTCAATTGGTCGAATTCAAATCTTAGGGTGTTCCTCCAGCTAAAGGGTGGAATGAGCGGTAAATTTCCACCGCTGTCCAGTTCTCCGATTACCAACGAAATATTACTCTGATAATGCAACCAATCTATGGGATGCGGGTGTATATGTAATACGGCTTCTCCACCGTAAAGGAGTGCATTTTCCTGCAAATACTGATAAACTGGATCCAGTTCAAAAAAATCGCCGGTTGGGGCCAGAAAAATAAAATCGTTTATAGAATTTCTAAAGCCGTTCAGGCCAAATTCGAGGTGCTCGGTCTGGTATTCGATCGATACATCGAGTTGAATATTACGCTCGTGAATTAAATCGGGATTACCGATTTCGAATCGGTTTGCTCCGGAATGTGTCCCGTTCGATAATAATTCTGACAAGTTAGGTGCTCTAAAGCCGGATGCCATATTAATCCGACCAATCCAGTTAGGATTTAAATCGAAGCGATAACCTAGGGCTGCATTGAAACTACCGAAATTACGCTCAAGTGCCTGAATAAAGGCTTCGGTTCCTGGATCCCCGGTTGCTTCACCCGTAATATTGCGATGGTCATATCGGAGTCCAAATTGCAAATCACTGGTTTTAAAATGATAGTGGGTGGTGCCCATTAAACCAATATCGGAGGTTCTTGCATCCGGTATCAGTACCTCTTCCCCAGCATTGGTGTTTCGCTGAAGCATGCCCTGAATTCCAACTACGGTCTGTACTTTAGATTCATTTCCTGAAAATTGATACTGTAGGTTGTAATTGAAGGTGTTCAACTGCATATCCAAGGCAGGGCCCTCTTCCTCGTCACCCTCTTCCAAGGCCTCCTCTTCTTCGTGGTGATGTTCCTCAAATTCAAGTCGATTATTGCTGAGGTAACCTAACGTTATCTTTAGGCTTGAGTTGGTAAAAAACCACTCAATGGAATTGCTTAAAATATTTGAAGTAATCTCCTGATAAGGAAGTAGGGGTACACGATCTCGAGATTGCTCACCCATTTCTTCGGGAATACCAAGCAGGGAATAGGCGTAATTGAAGCGTAAATCGTTCTTAAATCTTCCTTTTGAATATCCGAGCCCGGTTTTAAAATCCCATTCCCCGAATCGGGTGTTGGTAACCCGATTTCCGTTTCCATCTTTGTAATCGGCATGTGAAGCCCGTGATATTCTGGCTAAATACTTCCAAGATTCACCTGAAAATCCAGCCCCAATTTGTGCCATATTTCCAAGGGTCGCACTCGAATACTGATTTCGAATGTTTGCCCGGGTTAATCCGGAAGGGGCATAGCGCTCCGGATTCAAATAGAGTACTCCACCAAGCGCATCCGATCCGTAGAGCAAGGAAGCCGGGCCCTTTATTACTTCTACGCTCTCAATACCGCCATCGCCAATTCCAAGCCCGTGTTCATCTCCAAATTGTTGATTCTCAAGACGAATACCCTGAGTGTAAACAACCACTCGGTTCGAACTCAAACCCCGTATAACGGGTTTGCCAATACCGACACCGGTAGAAAGGGTTTCAACACCAGGAAGCTGCCGAATTCCATCGGCAAGGGTTATTGCCCCGTTTCGTCGAAGTTCTTTTATCGGAGCTTGTTCTACCTTCATTACATTTTCCCGTTCAAGTTTATGAAAAGGGGTTGAAACTATTACTTCTTCCATTTCAATAGCACTGGGAATCAGTGAAATATGTAAGTCATCAAGTTGAAGTTCCGTATTGACGGTTATGGTATATGTCTCAAAACCCAGCATGGAAACCAGCAATTTGAAGGATCCGGAAGGTAGGTTTTTAAATTCAAAATATCCTGAATCGTCCGTAACCGTTCCGCGCTCCAGTTGCGGAAAATATACGGTTACTTGTTCCAGTGTTGTATTGCTTTCGCTCTCGTGTACTCGACCTTTTAAGGCATGTTGGCCCATCGCGAAAAGGGGAGCCAAAAAGATGGCTAAAAAAAATAATTTACGCATGAATATCCTGTTTTTTTAGGGTGTATTAATCAATTTGAACCGTGTATTCACGATTCGACCAAGATGAGATTAAATAGATATCCCTACAGGAGGTGCGCGCCCGGAAGTTAAGGTTGAAACTGAATTGGAAAAAGAAGGATAGAACGTATTTGGGACGCCTTTGGATATTGGAGTCGCGCTTAGCTCAAATTCTAATGTTTCAACTTTGAGCGCAAAGGAGAAATGAAACTTGTGAAATTCACAATCGAACTCAGCTTGGTGAACATGATTGGGAATTCCGGAATCGCAGTGAATTTCTTTATGACCTTCTAAAAAGTGATGCCAATCTTGGACCGAAGGAACGGTAAGACTTATTAGAAGCAGAAAGGCGATTAAACTCCGAAGCATGCCTAAAATTAGCGCATAATTGAATAGAAGCTGTTAATGAAATCTTAAAATCTGGAAACCAAAAAGCCTAATCCCATGCGAGTGAGCATCTTTCGCTCAAATGCCCAAAAGAACTTAAATTGTCCAAAGAGCCAGCCGTACATTAATAAAAGTACCTGATAAAAGGGAAAAATCAGTGCAATTCTCAGGGTCCAGTATAGCAAATGTCCCCCAAAATTTGCCCCGTCCCTTAACGATTCCAACCCAACCCAATGCAGAAATGGTTTAGCTACCCATACAGAAGAAGACCCAGTAATTGCAAAAACAATGAATATTAATGCCATTTGCAGGTTCGATTTGATTGCCCAACGCTTTTTTAGTTTTCCAAATGCCATCTTCACAAAATCAAATAGAACTACTGTACAAACTGATAATCCGATTGGCAATTTCGGCTGAAGCCCGCTCTTGCGCCTCTGGAGTAGAACCACCTATGTGAGGACTAAGCGATAATTCCGGCCGCATTAATAGCTGAATTTCCGGGTTTGGTTCCGACTCAAAAACATCCAAAGCAGCAAATCTAATATGCCCGGAATCTAAAGCCTCTAGGAGCGCCACTTCATCTACCAGACCTCCTCGAGAAGTATTGATTATTGCGCTACCGTATTTCATTATCTTTAATTCAGGAGCTCCAATAATGTGTTTTTTCTGAGCAGGTAAATGCAGGCTTACATAATCAGATTTTGCCAAAAGTTCATTCAGGGGGGAGTTTTCAAAAGTAATTTCAAAGTTATACGTGCCCCCCTGGAACGTAAAGGGGATGCTTACCTGGTCTAGATAGGGGTCGTGATAGCAAACCTCCATACCCAAGGCTAATGCCATACGTGCAACTGCCTTACCAATATGCCCCATTCCAATTAGACCAAGGGTTTTACCCTGAATCTCCTGCCCTGCGGAATAAGCCTTTTTCAAAACCTTAAAATGTTGATCTCCTTCTAAAGGCATATTGCGATTTGATTCGTGTAAAAATCGTGTTCCGCCCAATAAATGGGCAAAAACAAGTTCCGCGACAGACTGAGCCCCGGAACCCGGTGTGTTTATGATTTTGAGCCCCTTGGTTTTGGCATATTCAACGTCAATATTATCCATTCCGGATCCAATACGAGCAATCACTTTTAGGTTCAAACAAGAATCTATTAATGCGCTATCTACACGAGTAGCTGAACGAACTATTAAGATAGAAATGTCCTCATTATTTATAAAAGAATTGAGCTGATTTTGTGCAACATTTACATTTAGAACTTTATAGCCGGCAGACTCTAAAAGTTGCACGCCTGCTTCTGAAATGCCGTCATTTGCCAATATTCTTTTCATAGGTGCCTCTTTTAGCTTAAAATTTTAATTACCTAGGCAATTCGATGCAATTCCTTCATTACGTCTACCAATGTTGTAACGCTGTCCAATGATAAGGCATTATACATAGAGGCCCGATACCCACCTACAGAACGATGTCCTTTTAGACCCAGGATTCCGGCAGCTTTCCATAATTCGTCAAATCGATCTTGAAGTGCTGGTTCTACCAAATTAAAGGTGGCATTCATTACTGAGCGATCTTCCTTTTCTGAATACCCTTTAAAAAGGGGATTAATATCTATTTCATTGTATAGCAATTCCGCTTTTTGATTGTTTATGGCTTCAATGGCCGAAATCCCACCTACCGATTGCAACCATTCCAAGGTAAGCATTGAAGTATAAACCGCAAACACCGGTGGGGTGTTAAACATACTTTCTTTGGCTATATGCACGCGATAATCCAACATCGAGGGTATTGCACGGGTAACTTTGCCCAATAAATCCTTTTTAATAATCACCAAAGTAACTCCTGCTGGGCCCATATTTTTTTGAGCACCGGCATAAATCAAATCAAATTGGCTAAAATTCAGACAGCGGGAAAATATATCTGAGCTCATGTCTGCCACCAGTGGAACTGTAGTTTTTGGAAAAGTCTTAAACTGTGTTCCATAAATTGTATTATTGGTGGTAATATGTAAGTAATCCAAATCTTCAGGAACCGCATAGGCTTTGGGTATACAATTATATCCCTGGTCCTTGGAGGAGGCCACCTCAATCACTTCGCCAAATAACTGGGCTTCCTTAATAGCGTTTGCACTCCAAGTACCGGTATTTAAATACCCTGCCTTTTTTTCTAATAAATTATAGGCTACCATTAAAAATTCAAGACTGGCACCGCCGTGTAGAAAAAGTGCCTCATATCCCTGATTTTCTAATCCGAGTAATTCTAAAGCTAAAGCACGGGAACGGTCCATAACGCTAACAAAATCAGGGCTGCGGTGCGATATCTCAATTAAAGAAAAACCTGAATTATTAAAATCAACCACCGCTTCAGAAGCCTTCTGAAGCACACTTTGAGGAAGAATACAGGGCCCTGCGCTAAAATTATGTTTGCTCATTTTTTAATTAAATAAGTTAAGTTTAAAAAGATTTGGCCATGGTATTAAACCTACATGCCGCTCACGTTTGTTATTAGAAAGTTCATAGTGTCTACATTGTCTGCATAAGTCGCTAAACTTGGCCGTTGACTGCTGCCAAAAGGAATGGCGTTCGGAATTCCTGAGTTCCCAATGGTGCATTGCAGTAAATCCTTGTCGTGCTTAAGCCTTGCGACTACATTATTTATATCGTCATAGTACTCGTAAAATAGCGTTCCAATGGGCGACCCCAGGTTTGTATCCTCTTTTAAAAGTAAAAACGCATTGTCTAACATGGGTGAGCCGCTCATGAGATATACAGCCTTGTTGTAATCGTAATTATTGGCGTACTTCTGATGGTTTATAAGGTCCTTGAAATCAAAAAAGGCCTGAAATAAAGGATCAAAATTATATCCATTCGGAACAAAAATCTTAGAGACGCTCCTACAGCCCATTCCAAAATAACGAAAGACATCTTCTGCCAAACCCTTTAAAACTTCGGGAGTTTCTGTACCGTCTAAAATGGCAATACTATTTCTGTTTTTTCGTATAATGTGGGGGTATTTTGCAAAGTAATACTCAAAATATCTGCTGGTATTATTACTTCCTGTGGCAATAACAGCATCGAACGATTCCAATTTTCCTTCGGTAAAACGAATACGCTCTGCCAAATTCGGTAAGAACCTCTGAAGTTCCCCGATAATAAAGGGAAGTAGCAGCATATCGTTAGATGCCAATTTAATCAAAGCTTTATGTCCGCTGGCCAAAACACATAACAAATCGTGCAAGCCTACAAGAGGTATGTTTCCGGCTAGAATTAAGGCAATGGTTTTAGGTCTTTGGACCTCTGCAATGCCATATGGGTCTAGCCAATTCTGCAGTGTACTTTCCCTTAAAAGGTCCGACCATTCATTTAATGCATAAATTACCTGTTCTTCTGTAAACCATGGATTTTGAAGGGCCACCGCATTGAACGTATCCTTCCAGGCACCCAGATTCTCTGGAGTAGTTCCTAAGGCAATATTTTCACGTTCATATTCCCCTAGGATATATTTTATATATACCCCATATTCCGAGAGGCCACGAATTAACTGATCTAGTTGTGTCATAATAGTTGTGCACTACAGCAACAGCCCTTACCTTTGTGCAAAAATACTCGTAGCCGATTCCATAAACAACAAATACGGTTACTTTCTGGCAAAATAATATTTCGATTTCATGGCAATTATCATTACCGACGAATGCATCAATTGTGGGGCTTGTGAGCCCGAATGTCCTAACAATGCAATATATGAAGGTGCAGAGGAATGGAGATACAGCGACGGAACCTCTTTAAAAGGTAGCGTGGTCCTTACCAGCGGAAAACAAGTAGATGCAGATGCAGTAATGGACCCGGTGAGTGACGAAGTATATTATATTGTACCGGACAAGTGTACTGAATGTAAAGGCTTTCATGAAGAGCCACAGTGTGCAGCCGTATGTCCCGTAGATTGTTGTATTCCCGATGACAATAACGTAGAATCTGAAGAAGATTTATTGGCGAAGCAACGATTTATGCACCCCGAAGATTAAATTAATTTTGAGGGATTCCAAATTGTTTCATGGCTTCTATGGGCTCCATGGCTTGTTTTTGCCTATGAAAATTCGGATTAAAGCGATCGGATTTAATTATTGGAAATTTTACCATTTCCAATACTTTTTTTTGTGTTTTTTTAGTCGGTTGTAACCAAACGGATGTGGATTGTCTATAATTTGCATCTAGCAGCATATCGAATTTTAACCTTCTGGGATTTTTGCTGTTCGCAATGAATTTTAGATTTCTGTGAAGATAAAAACTAGAACCGGCATTTTCCTGGATTATAAAGGGGTGATATTTATCGGAAAGCGGATTCTTTCTATAAATAACTGTGCCTGAACTTAAATCTTCTTCGAATTTTATACCTAGAAGGAATTTAAAATTCACTTTCTTACCCGATTTTCCGGTAGCGTACCCATATTGCACTTTTAAAATGGCGAATGAATTGGCGTCAATAAAAAGCATACCAGAATAATTGGACTTACCGCTGCGTGGATTAAAAGAAATCGCATATACATAATTACCGTCGAAATACGTTGTGTTTTCCCACTTATGATTGTATAATTTAGGATTCAGAAAGGAAACGAAACGAGAATTTTTATTCCAGGTAGCAATTCCAATTGGGGTATTCATTTTCTGTGTCAAAGCCTTTACAGATAAGCTGTCTGTTGCCTCGGAAGTTTCAACTGTAGACTGGGTTTTTAGGCTGTCTTCAAGTTTAAAAATACCTGATTTTAAGGCGTACGTTGTAGTGCCGTCCAAATGTTTGCTAATCAATGTTTTGGCTCTATTTTGGAGCTGTTCCAAATCAAATCCACCTTTGTGGTCGGTAAGTTGATATACACCTGAAATCTCATAGGGTAAAACAGTGTCTTTACCAATGCCTACAGCGCCGTTAATATCAAAGTAGGTCCGATAATTTGCCCGTTTAAGGTCTGCACCTAATTCCTGCAACTGTCTGTTGACTTGCTCTTTTTCGGTACGATTTATTTCTGAATCTTTATCCAATTCAAAGTTTATTTCATGCAACTCCATACCAGACGCTTCTCTATAAAACAGTTGGTAAGGTATTTCTGTATTCCCGTAATTTTGAGCCAGATTAGCTTTTGCGATTCGAATAATTTCTGCTACACTTGGAATGGCCCCGCCAATTTGAACCTCGTTAAGTTCGATGCTTTCTGGCTGCATCGTTATCATTTCGGATCCTGATAAAAGCGTATTTATTGCGATGGTTTGTGGCCGATAGCCCAAGCAAGTGATCTGTATTTCTGAGCTTTTTAATTGCTCCAAATTCAATCGAAACACTCCTTCCTCATTACTTATAGTACCTTGACCTGATCCAAATTGTATATTGGCAAACGGTATGGGATTAAGGGTTTCTACATCTACAATCACGAACGTATATTCCTGCGCTTGCATGGCAAAATATAAAAACAGAAAATAGATTAAAGTTAATTTTTGCATTTCATTACATTTTCTCTTAGGACGACGGCAAAGAAATAATGTTACGCCTTGTCTATCCAAATTTTCCTTTAAATCAGTTCTATTATACTGGGTGTACTTGTAAGCAGATAAACTATATTTGCACCCTTAAATCAGGAGTTGCAATTTGCTCCACTCAGTTCGTTACTAATGAAAGCAGGAATCGTCGGTTTACCAAATGTCGGAAAGTCTACTTTATTCAATTGTCTCTCTAATGCAAAGGCCCAAAGCGCCAATTTTCCGTTTTGTACTATTGAGCCAAATATTGGAGTGGTAAACGTTCCAGACCCAAGGCTCCAAACTTTGGAAACTTTGGTTAAACCCGAGCGCGTAATCCCTGCAACTGTTGAAATCGTAGATATAGCCGGATTAGTTAAGGGAGCTTCCAAAGGCGAGGGACTCGGAAATCAGTTTTTGGGAAATATTCGCGAAACAGATGCTATTTTACATGTGTTGCGTTGCTTCGACAATGACAATATTGTACACGTAGATGGATCTGTAAATCCATTACGAGATAAAGAAACCATTGATATGGAATTGCAGCTTAAGGATTTAGAAACCGTAGAGAAAAAGCTCGAAAAAGTTGGCCGTGCCGCACGAACCGGCAATAAGGAGGCCCAAAAGGAGGCTGCAGTATTGCAACGCATTAAAGAAGGCCTAGAAACAGGTACCTCTGTTCGGGCTTTGTCCTTTGAGGACGAAGAATACCGTGAATTTGTGAAGCCGCTTCAATTCATTACAGACAAACCTGTTTTATATGTCTGCAACGTAGATGAATCCGCTGCACAGTCTGGAAATTCTTATGTGGATCAGGTTCGCGAAGCAGTGTCTCATGAAAATGCAGAAGTCCTTGTACTTGCAGTAGGTACCGAAGCAGATATTAACGAACTAGAGACCTATGAAGAACGTCAACTTTTTTTGGAAGATCTGGGATTAGATGAACCTGGGGCATCAAAACTCATACGTGCTGCTTATAATCTACTAAAGCTGCAAACTTATTTTACTGCTGGGGTAAAGGAAGTTAGAGCCTGGACAATCGGAGTAGGGGATACCGCACCTCAGGCTGCTGGCGTTATCCACACAGATTTTGAAAAAGGTTTTATAAGAGCCGAAGTAATTGCTTATGCCGATTACGTTAAATTCGGTAGCGAGGTACGCGTTAAAGAAGCTGGTAAAATGCGTGTAGAAGGAAAGGAATATCTTGTACAAGATGGAGATGTTATGCATTTCCGTTTTAACGTTTAAAGGATAGTTTTATTCGGCCTCAATCAGTAATCAACAACATTTTTTAGCCATTGTTGATTTCTTTACCCGCTCCTGATTTTTAATTGGAGCCCTAAATTATATCTTAGCAAGTCAAACTTTTGCTATGGCTGAAACCCAATATACAGAAGACAACATTCGTTCACTGGACTGGAAAGAACACATCCGTATTCGTCCTGGTATGTATATCGGAAAATTAGGCGATGGTTCTTCTGCAGACGATGGCATTTATATCTTGCTGAAAGAAGTAGTCGATAATTGTATCGACGAATTTGTTATGGGCACCGGTAAGACCATCGAAATTACGATAAAGGATGAGCTGGTTACCGTGCGAGATTACGGTCGCGGAATTCCCCTAGGAAAAGTTGTAGAGGTGGTTTCCAAAATGAACACTGGGGGTAAATACGACACCCGGGCGTTTAAAAAATCAGTAGGACTAAATGGTGTTGGTACAAAGGCAGTAAATGCCCTGTCTTCCTATTTTCGAGTAGAATCTACGCGAGATGGTCAATCCAAGGCGGCTGAATTTAAAACCGGAGAGCTTATAAATGAAGAATTTATCGAGCAAACTAACAATCGTAAAGGGACCAAGGTAACCTTTACGCCAGACGAAACTATCTTTAAGAAGTACCGGTTTCGCAATGAATATATCGAAAGAATGTTGCGAAATTATGTGTATTTGAACCCCGGTCTTACGATTGTTTTTAACGGCGAAAAATTTTATTCCGAGAATGGATTAAAGGACCTGCTCGAAGAAAATAATCCACAGGAAGACTTGCTATATCCCATAATACATTTAAAGGGAGACGATATAGAGGTGGCATTAACTCATAGCAAAACGCAGTACAGCGAAGAATATCATTCTTTTGTAAACGGACAGCACACCACCCAAGGAGGTACGCATCAGGCCGCTTTTAGGGAAGCATTAGTAAAAACCATTCGGGATTTTTACGGTAAAAATTACGACCCTTCGGACGTTCGGAAATCCATAATTTCTGCAATTTCTATTAAGGTTATGGAGCCTGTTTTCGAGAGTCAGACCAAAACCAAGTTGGGCTCAACAGAAATGGGGGATGGCCTACCTTCAGTGCGAACCTATATCAATGATTTTGTAGGAACGCAATTAGATAATTATTTGCATAAGAATCCCGAAATAGCCGAGAAAATTCAGCGTAAAATTATTCAGGCCGAACGGGAACGTAAAGAATTGTCCGGAATAAGAAAGTTGGCCAGAGATCGTGCAAAAAAAGCGAGTCTACACAATAAGAAATTAAGAGATTGTAGAATTCACCTAGGTGATATGAAGCAAGACCGAAGACTTGAATCTACCTTGTTTATTACCGAAGGTGACTCAGCCTCTGGGTCTATTACAAAATCGAGAGATGTGAATACCCAAGCTGTATTCAGTTTGCGAGGTAAACCACTCAATTCCTTTGGAATGAGTAAAAAAATCGTTTATGAGAACGAAGAGTTTAATCTACTTCAGGCTGCACTAAATATTGAAGAATCCCTAGAAGATTTGAGGTATAACAATATTGTTATTGCAACAGATGCCGACGTTGACGGGATGCATATCCGACTCTTACTAATTACGTTTTTTCTGCAATTTTTTCCTGAAATAATTAAAGAAGGACATTTGTATATTTTGCAAACCCCTCTTTTTAGAGTGCGTAACAAGAAGGAAACAATTTATTGTTACAGTGATGAAGAAAAGCGGCTTGCGATTGATAAATTAAAAGGGAAGCCCGAGATTACACGATTTAAAGGTCTGGGAGAAATTTCTCCAGATGAATTTCGAAATTTTATTGGAGACGACATTAGACTCGAGCCAATCATGCTGGATAAGGCAATGTCAATTGAAGAATTACTGACATTTTATATGGGTAAGAATACCCCTGAGCGTCAAGATTTTATAATTGACAACTTGAAAGTAGAATTGGATTTGGTTCCCATAGTAGAATAGTGCTGAAGACTTTACGTAATTATGGAGGATAACGAATCGGTAAACGATTTCATTCCGGAACAAGATTCCGGGCAAGAGACCTTAACGCGAGTTACTGGGATGTATAAGGATTGGTTCCTAGATTATGCTTCCTATGTAATTCTAGAACGAGCGGTACCCGCTATAGAAGATGGATTTAAGCCGGTACAGCGACGCATTATGCACGCGTTAAAGGAATTGGATGATGGTCGTTATAATAAAGTGGCCAATGTGGTGGGACATACCATGCAGTACCATCCTCACGGCGACGCCAGTATTGCCGATGCCATGGTGCAACTTGGGCAAAAGGATATACTGATAGATACACAGGGGAATTGGGGTAATATTCTAACCGGTGACGGGGCAGCCGCTTCTCGTTACATTGAAGCACGATTGTCAAAATTTGCTTTAGAAGTTGTATTTAGTCCAAAAATTACGGAGTGGCAACTTAGCTATGATGGAAGAAAAAAAGAGCCGGTAAACCTGCCTGTAAAATTCCCGCTCTTATTGGCTCAAGGTGCGGAAGGCATTGCCGTTGGATTGTCTACCAAAATATTGCCACACAATTTTCAGGAACTCATAGATGCTTCTATAAAACAACTACAACAAAAGAAATTCACGTTGTACCCGGATTTTCCAACCGGTGGAATAATAGATGTTACAAACTACAACGACGGAGAACGCGGCGGAAAGATAAGGGTTCGTGCGCGTATTTCTCAATTGGATAAAAGTACCTTGGTAATTAATGAAATACCTTATGGCACAAATACTTCCAGCTTAATTGATTCCATTTTAAAGGCCAACGAAAAAGGGAAAATTAAGATTCGTAAAATCGAAGACAACACTGCTGCCGAAGTTGAAATTTTAGTGCATTTACCCTCGGGGCTTTCACCAGATAAAACGATAGATGCACTCTACGCTTTTACATTATGTGAATCTTCTATTTCACCTTTAGGTTGTATTATAGAAGATAACAAGCCCGTATTTATGGGGGTTAGTGAAATGCTTAGACGTTCTACAGATCATACAGTAGAAATGCTTAAGGCAGAGCTTGAAATTCAACTTCAGGAGCTGGAAGAGCAATGGCATTTCGCGTCTTTGGAGCGAATTTTTATTGAAAATCGGATTTATCGCGATATTGAAGAGCAAAAATCTTGGGAGGGTGTAATTAAAGCTATTGATAATGGTTTAGCTCCACATACAGTAAATTTAAAGCGTCAGGTAACCGAGGAAGATATTGTGCGCTTGACTGAAATTCGAATCAAAAGAATTTCTCGATTCGACCTAGACAAAGCTCAGGAGCAATTGGACATACTCGAGGAAAAAATAGAGGAAACAAAACACCATTTAGGACACCTCATTCCATATGCTATTGCCTATTTTGAGGATTTAAAGAAAAAATATGCGCCAGGTCGGGATCGAAAATCCGAAATAAGAATATTTGATGAAATTGAGGCGACAAAAGTTGTTATTCGAAATACAAAATTATATGTAAACCGCGAAGAGGGCTTTGTGGGTACTTCTTTAAAGAAAGACGAATACGTAGCAGATTGTAGCGATATCGACGATGTAATTGTTTTTACCCAATCTGGGCAAATGATGATTACTCGGGTAGACGCCAAAACATTTATAGGCAAGAATATTATACATGTGGCGGTATTTAAGAAAAAAGATAAACGTACCATTTATAATATAATGTATAAAGATGGTAAGGGAGGTCCTACCTTCATTAAACGTTTTAATGTTACCGCCATTACCAGAGACAAATTTTATGATCTAACCAACGAGAAGCCAAATTCAGAAATTTTATACTTCAGCGCGAACCCAAATGGTGAGGCAGAGGTCGTAACAGTAAATTTGAGGCAATCAGGCAGTGTCAAAAAATTAAAATGGGACTTGGATTTTGCGGATGTACTCATCAAAGGCCGAAACGCAAAAGGGAATCTGGTAACTAAGTATCCTGTTAAGAGAATCGAGTTAAAAGAGAAGGGAGTTTCTACACTCAAACCAAGAAAAATTTGGATTGATGAAACCGTTATGCGTCTGAATGTAGATGAGCGGGGCAAACTATTGGGCGAATTTACCGGAGAGGATAGACTTTTAATCATAACCAAAAAAGGGTTAGTTCGAACAGTTATTCCGGACATGAATATGCATTTTGAGGATGATTTAATGGCGCTAGAAAAGTGGAAACCTTCGAAACCCCTTTCTGTAATTTATTACGAAGGCGAAAAGGATCTTCACTATGTTAAAAGATTTTTAATCGAAAATCCAGACAAACAAGAGAAGGTAGTAGGAGACCACCCCAAGTCGTATATTGAGACTTGCTTAACCGATTATAGGCCAGTAGCAGAAGTTTCGTTTGCTAAAAAACGAGGTCAGGAACGCAAGGCCAATTTGGTAATCGATCTAGAACAATTTATAGCGGTTAAAGGAATTGGTGCTCTGGGAAATCAAGTTTCTAAAGAAAAAGTTTTAGAAATTAAAATTTTGGAGCCTCTTCCTTTTGAAGAACCGCCGGAAATTGAAGTCGAAGAAATAGAGGTGGTTGAAGAAGACGAATTGATGCACGAGTCCGAAAATAATGACGTTCCCGATGCATCGGATAAACCTAAAGATTCAGGACAGGGAACATTATTTTAATACCCGGGTTCTCTTAAACCTAATTAATCTTGGTTTTGACCGTTGGTTTTGGTAACATTCTGAAGGCGGCGCAGGTCCAAAAACTCTACACCCAAGGAAAAGGCTATTGAAAAATAAAGATAACCTTTGGGAATGCTTCCAATTTCATTGCCAAATACAACCAAATGGGAGAGATGCGCGGCTTCGGTAATGAGCATAAAACCAATGAGTATTAGGAACGATAGGCCCAGTATTTGAATAGAAGGATGTCGATCTACAAAATTTCCTACCGGCAATGCAAAGAGCATCATAACCAAAACCGATAAGATAACGGCAATTATCATAAGTAGTAAGGCGTCATTCGGATTTGGTGAAATACCATTGGTCATTCCGATTGCAGTCAGTATGGAATCAAACGAAAATATGATGTTAATTACTGTGATTTGAACAATTGCCTGTACTAGTGACGAAGACTGATTCGACTTAATTTTTCGTTTGTCGTGCCCACGATCTTCTACCTTTTCATGTATTTCTCTAGTGCTTTTATACAAAAGAAAAAGTCCTCCTCCGAATAATATAAGCGCCTGACCGCTAATGCCCCCTGAGAACCAATCGGCGTCGAAATGCATAAACGGAACATTTAATTGGGTAAGCCAGCTTAGTCCAAATAACAACATTACCCGCATAATCATAGCCAACACTAAACCTATATTGGTGGCTTTTTTGCGTTGCTTGGATTCTAGTTTACCTGCCGCGATAGATATAAAAATTATATTGTCTATACCTAAAACGATCTCCAGAAAAGTTAGGGTCAATAAAGCAATCCAGGCATCTGGACTAGAAAAAATTTCAAACATTTTAAGGTATTTTGATTGCAGTTCCTCTTTGAGCGACAGAAGTCCCTACAATTTTATATTCAAAGGTATATGAATCTGCGGATGTAGCTAGAATTTTAAAATGCAATGGTTTTTTTTGATTGGGATTTTTGGGATTTATAGTTGTTAAGATGTATTCGCAGGAATTAATCCATCGTACACTGGCCGAATCCGTAACTCCTTTGTAAACGGATATTTCCAAATTCCCCTTTCGCGTAAAAATAGAAGTTTCCTCCTTTGTGCCAACCAATGAAGTGAATTCAAATGAGCCTTCTTTGAATTGTTCGCAATTTCTTTCTGGTGCAAAGCAACCTATGAGAAGTACGGAAAGGATTAAAAGACTGAATTTCATTTTCATTTTGTAAAGATACGGTATAGTCGGTTGTTTCGGATTTAAATAAATTATTGTGGAGTGTAAGTTTTAAAAGTACCGTTCTTAAAAAAGAAAACAATACGTTCGGCATCGCTCTCATTTGAAAATAATTTTTGATGAGTTGGTGCCGCTAATGGTAAATCGGGAGCTACAATGTTATCTTCATTTGTAAGATTCGGTATTTGTTGTGTTTCAGTAAATGATTGTTTCTTAATTTCTCCAAGTCCTAATAATAGCCAATACAAATCTACCTCAGGAAACTTGGAGATGACTTTTAATACAAATTCCAAACTAGGTTTATTTCGTCCACTCATTAAATGCGAAATACTAGAACGCTGAACGCCAATGGCTTCTGCAAATGCACTGGCGCTTAAATCATAATGCGCTAATAACTCCTCCAAACGGATAATAATACTGTCCATAAATGAAATAATTAAACGAATAAGATAAATCCAAAAAAACGTAAACTGTTAATTTAAATATATCAATCTAACAAATTGATTTTCAGATATTTAAATAAAAATAAATCTATCTGAGTTTACAATTGTATACAAATGTAAACAAGAATTGCTTCGTTCAAGATTGAATAATTATAGTTCTCGCTGATATTGTTGTACTGAATTAATGATTATTAAGCAAATCACTCCTAATAAACTTGAAAACTCAGTATATGTATTGAGCTTTTTGAGTGAAAAAAGACGTTACAAATGTAAAATAATTTCACAAAAAAGTAAACCTTTGACCTTGTTACATTTGTAAACTCCACTAACCGTATATTTGCTTTGTGCATTTAGAGATCCAATCCGTAAACTACGATAGGTATGCAGTAACGGGCTTGAAAGGTCGTTACTTACCTCCGGAACTTGCTTATAGCATACTAAATGCTATAGGTTTATTAAACCCTGTCCAAATAATAGGTAAATCATGCCTTAATCGGCCAATATATAGCATTAAAATAGGATCTGGCTCTCTAAAAATCTTGCTCTGGTCTCAGATGCATGGGAATGAGAGCACTACAACGCGTGCCTTTTTGGATGTGCTGAATTTTCTAAATCACAAACACGAATTAGCTAACGAATTACTCCAACACCTCACCATTACCTTCATACCGCAACTCAATCCAGATGGTTCACAATTGTTTACAAGAGTAAACAGAAATGGGATAGATTTAAATCGTGATGCTTTAGAAATGTCACAGCCCGAAAGTGAGGTTTTACGTCGTGTCTTCGACGATATTGGCCCCGATTACTGTTTTAACCTGCACGATCAACGAAGCATTTTTGGCGTAGGATCTACAGGTACTGCTGCTACATTATCTTTTCTTGCTCCTTCGGCCAATTTGTCTCGTGAAATTACTAATAGTCGTGCAGTGGCTATGCAAATTATTGCTGGCATTCACGATAGACTTAATAGTTTAATTCCAGGGGGCATTGGCAGATTCGACGATAGTTTTAATCCCAATTGTGTTGGAGACCAATTTCAAATGCAAGGAGTTCCTACCATACTTTTCGAGGCAGGCCACTATGCCCAAGATTACGATCGAGCAACTACGCGTAAGTTATTGTTCTATGCATTTTTAGAGGCATTCTGTTTGATTTCCAAAAGTTCTTTTGATCAATTCACTGTGCATCAATATTTCGAAATCCCGGAAAATGAAAAAAATTTCGTGGATATTCACGTATTTAATCCTCATCTTATCGATCCTAAAGCAGGACCCGAAAGTGTTTTAAAATTGCAGTACGAAGAACAACTGCAACATAATAATATTGTTTTCGCACCCAAATATTTAGAGGCCACTAGTGGCTCCGGAATTTTTGCGCATCGTATAGTGAATTGTGCAATAGAGCAAGACCGAAACTGGATTTCTACACACTCACTACTCTAATATTATTCTGAACAGTTTTGTGATTTTATTGAGTTTATTTCAAAAAAAAATTGTTTTTAGTAGATATTATTCTCCCTAGGCCTTATTTTTGCAAAAAAAAATTAAACGACTATGAGCAAGGTTAAATTAGATGAGATTGATCATCAAATCTTAGACATGCTAATTGACAATACCCGTACTCCTTTTACGGATATTGCTAAAAAATTGTTAATCTCTGCAGGAACTGTTCACGTTAGGGTTAAGAAAATGGAAGATGCTGGTATTATCAAAGGCAGTTCCTTAACCTTGGATTATGTTAAGTTAGGGTACGCCTTTATTGCCTATGTGGGAATTTTTCTAGAGAAAACGCATCAAACCAAATTTGTCTTGGAGCGCTTGGCAGAGATTCCATATGTTACCGTAGCGCACATCACCACTGGAAAATTTAATATCTTTTGTAAAATCAGAGCGCGAGATACCACACATGCCAAAAACATCATTTTTAGAATCGATGATATCGATGGTATTAGCAGAACTGAAACGATGATTTCGCTCGAAGAGAGCATAAATGATAAAAAAAGGTTAATGCATACCATTTTCAATGAAATGTAAACTCCTCCGGGTATGAAATTGAACCAACTCAATAGGCTGGATTGTCCTTCTTATTACCATGCTTACTTAGACAACCTACCAGAAAACGTGGAGCTTTTAGAGGTATTGGAGAACCAGTTAGAGAACTTCCCTGAATTCTTGCAATCCATTCCTTCCGAGAAATTAGATTTTCGGTACCTCCCAAACAAATGGAGTCTTCTAGAGTCGTTGGTGCATGTATTAGATACAGAAAGAGTATTCCAATATCGGGCTTTGGTATTTGGACGAAAGGATAGCACCTCCCTGCCAGGTTTTGATCAGGACCTGTGGGTTCCTAATAGTAAATGTATAGGGCGCGATATTCAATCAATTATTGAAGAGTATAGAGCTATTCGCTTATCTACCATATATTTATTCAAGAATTTTACAGCATTAGATCTTGAATTCAAAGGAATCTCTAGCGAAAAACAAATTTCATTAGGCGCTCTTGGATTTTTAATATGTGGCCATCAACGGCATCACCGTGATTTAATCCGAACTAAATACTTAAAGGGTTAATAGCTTATTGTTAGTGTAAATCTTCGGATTCCAAGGAACCATCATATTCGTTTTCAAACGACGTGTCTATTGTCTCCAGGTTTCCGGCTTCTTCGTGTCCCGATTCAATTTCTTCAATATGACCTAGTAATTGGCTAAAATTTGCGCCAACTTTTACCAAGTATAGGACATCTCCGGTTTGAAGTTCTACGGCTTCTACCCATTCACCTTTAGCGTTTTTAAAGGAAATAATATCTTCATCTCCATAACCCGACGGATAGGTTTCCAACAATAATGCCGCCATTTCAGGCGTAATCTTTTTGTAGTCAATAATTGAGCGTTTCATAGGCTTCGGCTAGTTTTGAATTGATGTTCAATTGTTTAACCGAATCTAGTTTAAATTATTTGGCGTACATCTGCAGAGTTGTGAACCACTGGGATTTTGTAGTAAAATCCTTAAGAAGCATAGTAACTAAATGCCTCTGCTATCATTTCATTGGTAACTTCAAGGTTAAATATTGAAGACCCCAAAGAATCCAATAAACTAAAGTATACCTTGCCAAAAGCATTTTTCTTATCGTATCTAAGGAGTTTTATAATTTCAAGCCGGTCGGAATCTGGAATATGGACTTTTGAATAAATAGCTAATAGTGCTTCTTTGATAGCATCGCAATCGGCCCCGGCCAATCCGGCAACCTGCACAGATAAATATGCCTCTAGCACCATTCCAACAGCTATGGCTTCACCATGTAATAGCGTGTTTTGGTGTTTACTGTTTAAATAGTATGATTCTACTGCATGTCCTAAGGTATGGCCAAAATTTAAAATCTTACGAAGATTTTGCTCTGTTGGGTCTTCTAAGACTACACGGTTTTTGATGTTAACAGAGGTGTGTATTTGTGCAGCTGTAACCTTCTGATAATTAGAACTTAAAAGTTCTTTCCAATATAAGGAATTCTGAATGAGACCATGTTTGAGCATCTCTGCAAATCCACTACGTCGTTCTCTTTGACTTAAAGTCTTTAAGTATTGTTCGTCTACCAAAACCATTTGTGGCTGATTAATAACCCCAATTTGATTTTTTAACCCCCCAAGATCTACTCCGGTCTTTCCGCCAATAGAAGCATCTACCATGGCTAGTAGAGTCGTAGGGATGTTGATGAAGTTAATCCCACGCTGATACGTAGAGGCCACAAATCCTCCCAAGTCCGTTACAACACCCCCTCCGAGATTTATAATCAAACTTTTTCGATCTGCACCATAATCAGATAATTTGGTCCAAACCTCCATGCAGCTTTCAATGGTTTTATAACTTTCTCCTGCAGGAATTGTAATTGCAGTCCAATGCTTAGCCTCAGGAAATGCTTTTACAAATACCGGAAAACATGCATTGGCTGTGTTGGTATCCATCAATAAGAATACACCTGAATATTTATGTAACGAAAAATGTTCACCTAAGGCAACGTATGCCGCATTCGAGAAGTGAACAGCGTATGATTCGGTTTTAATAGCTTCCATAATACCTTTGAGCTTTCGAAAATAACCGATTTTTTCAAGAAATGATTCGAAATTCAAGGAGTATATTTGCACCCTTGAGATATTCATAAAAATGGAACGAATTTTTGAAAATACTGCAACGGCTTTTGCTTTAAAATCGGATGCAGAATTAGAGCGCGCGTATTATTTATTTAAGTTAATATCCCACGAATCCTTGGTCAAAATTGGCACAGGATTGACAAATTTCGCAATTAAGGCAAATTTGCCGGTAGAAGGCCTTATTCGAACCACTGTGTTTGATCATTTTTGTGGAGGTGTTACAGAAGAGGACTGTATGCCTGTGATTGATAAAATGGGTAAGGCCGGAGTCTGCACGGTTTTGGATTATTCGGTAGAAGGAAAAGATACTGAGGATCCGCTAGATGATGCCTTGGCCAAAACACTTGAAATCATGGATTTTGTGAGGCTAAATAACAAAATGCCATTTGCGGTATTTAAGCCAACAGGATATGGGAGATTTGCGCTTTTTCAAAAAATAAGTTCCGGAATAGCATTAACCAACCAAGAAACAAGCGAGTGGGAAAGGGTAGTAAAAAGGTTCGACACCACTTGTAAAAAGGCATATGATTTGGGAATTTCCTTGTTGATTGATGCAGAAGAAAGTTGGATGCAAGATGCTGCAGACCAATTGGTTGAGGAGATGATGCAAGAGTATAACAAAAAAGATAGGATTGTTTATAACACCCTCCAAATGTATCGTTGGGATAGGATGGAATATTATAAATCACTTTTGGAAAGATCCCGTTCCAATAATTTTCAACTTGGTATAAAAATTGTTCGGGGAGCATATCTGGAAAAAGAAAATCTCCGGGCAGAAGAAAGAGGATATCCTTCTCCGATTTGTAAATCGAAGGCCGAAACGGATCAAAATTTTGATGCCGCAATGCGTTTTAGTTTAGACAATTTGGATCGAGTTTCACTGTTTGCCGGGACACATAATGAAAGTAGTTCATACCAATTAATGGAAGAAATGGAGCGCCGTGGAATTTCAAGGAATGATAGTAGAATCTGGTTTGGTCAATTATACGGCATGAGTGACCATATTTCCTATAATCTGGCGTCGGCCGGTTATCAGGTATGCAAATATTTACCCTTTGGCCCAGTGCGAGACGTTATGCCATATCTTATTCGCAGAGCAGAGGAAAACACTTCTGTTGCCGGACAAACCAACAGGGAATTGGAACTTCTTAAAAAGGAAAGGCTCAGAAGAAAATTATAAATCAAGGCTTGCCAGAGGCAATTGCAGTGACTTCTGTAAATTCTTCGCAATTGCGTAAGGTTATTTTATAATCTTTACCCATGGATTCTCCTTGTACCACAAAAATCCCACATGGTTTCTCCCTAGGTTGACTCGAACTAAAAATAACATCGCCTTCTGCCAAAAGATAATGAACCAATGTAGTGTCTGCGGAAATACCTATTGATTCAGAATATCTTATAGGCTTAGACCTAAGGGACTTAAGTACCCTACAATTAGGCAAATAACAAAATTCCGCTCCGGTACTTTCCGATTTTTTTCTTAAGAAAATCGCCAAAAATATAAGGCCAATAGATAGCCCAATGAGGTAATATCCAAATCGTTTTAAAAACGACATATTTAAAATATTAAGAAGTTAACATCGCTTGATTTCAAACCAAACCAATCTCCAATGGCCTGGTTGGTTAAAATTCCGTGATACATATAAAGTCCGTTTCTAAGGCCTTTGTCAACCCGAAGGGCATTTTCCAATCCGCCCGATTCCCCAATTTCAAGGAGATAAGGAGTAAATATATTGCTAATGGAGATCGATGATGTTTTAGGATATCTGGCAGGAATATTTGGAACAGCATAGTGTACAACACCATACTTTTCAAAAGTAGGTTTTGAATGTGTTGTCAATTCACTGGTTTCAAAACAACCTCCTGTATCTATACTCACGTCTATGATTACTGCACCCTTTTTCATGTGCTCTACCATGGTTTTGGACACCAGAATGGGCGCTCTATCTTTGCCGCGTACTGCACCAATTGCAACATCACATCTTTTAAGCGATTTTAAAAGATTTTTGGGTTGAATGGTAGAAGTGTAAAGTGTTCGATTCAAATTGGTTTGAACATTTCGCAGTTTGGTTATTGAATTGTCAAATATTTTGACATTTGCGCCCAATCCTAATGCAGATCGAGCTGCAAATTCACCAACAGTTCCGGCACCTAAAATCACAACTTCTACAGGTGGCACCCCGCTAATATTTCCAAACATTAATCCATTTCCCTCGTTGGCTGCCATTATTTCTGCAGCAATAAGGATAGATGAAATTCCAGCTATTTCACTTAAGGATCTTACTGCAGGGTAATTGCCTTCAACATCTCGAATATACTCAAAGGCTAGAGCTGTTATTCGCTTTTGGGCCAAGGCTTCAAAATAGAATTTATCCCTAGTTTTAATCTGTAAGGCAGATATTAGCGTGCTTTGGGGATGAATCAGATCCATTTCGGCCAATGTGGGCGGCTCAACCTTTAGTATTATTGGACAGCCAAACACCTTTTTAGAATCTCTGCTTATTTGAGCCCCGGCGTGAGTGTAATCCACATCAGTAAAACCAGCACCTTCACCTGCTCCGGATTCAATCAAAACTTTATGACCGTGAGCTGTTATGGCGTTTACGGCATCAGGAGTCAGGCAAATTCTTTTTTCCTGGTATTGACTCTCTTTTGGAATTCCTATGAACAATTCACCTTTAGGTAGCGCGATTTCAAGCTTTTCTTCCTGGGGTATTAGCTGCTGCCTACTAAAAGGGGAGGAGGGATGCTTCATGAAATTTTGGTATACTCCGTATTTGTAATCAAAAATACGACAATTTCAAACGCATCTAAAAAAATAGAGGGCCAATTGGCCCTCTACTTATGCTATTCTTAAATAGATTAAAACATACTCCTCAATGACATTCTTAACCCACTAAAAATCTGTTGTAAGGTCTTTTTTGGTGTTTCATCGGAGAGGTCTAATACTGAAGGTGTTTGGATTTCATCTACATCATTAATTTGATTATTGAATTTTTGAATTTCCTTCTTTTTATAATAATCCAATTCGGCATTCAATGCATTTAGATCAATTCCGTGTACGTATTTATCAAACAACTTAATTCTTACTAGATAAACAAAAGGAATTACAATCATACATAATGGCAAAAGCCAAATTAAATTTTCAGTGTCTACGTAATTATCATCCTGAGAAAAAACAACTTCAAAAATTTGAAAGGCATACATGCAAAGTGGAATTAAAATGATATGATACCACCAATGTTTACAGGTGAAAAACCAAATAGTTAATAAGCCAAGTGGTATTGCCTTTCCTAAAAGGAACCATACATAAATACTTAAGT
>JBJOHX010000020.1:0-3090 GCA_046047415.1 Bacteroidota bacterium | reverse complement strand
CCAATTTTCTGGTTGGCATGTTTGTTCGGGCTTCCATAGAACTCGACGGTCAATCTAAGGAACCGATAATGGCACTGCCGGAAACTGCTGTTATCGCAACCGGGAATACGACTCACATTCTGGTGCTGGAACAAGAAACGGCAGAGGGATTTACCTTTCGGCAAGTGGAAGTAGAGGCCGGCACATCCAGAGATACGTTTACAGCCCTGCAAAAGGGAAGCAGATTGCAAATTCAGGATAAGGTATTGGTTCGGGGGGCGTTCAATTTGATTAGCCCCCCGTAAACCAAAATCTAAAATTATACAAAGAGAAGAACTACCGTCAGCACAAAACCGGCAGCTGCCCAATAGAGTCCCTTTTTGTAAACCGGAACTCCGGGTAAAAACATAAAAAAGGCGGAAATTGAAAAGAAAAGGAGGGCGATTCCAAAGAAAATAGCCAGCCAGTATAGCGGATCTGCCGAAGTCATTTTATGCAGTTTATTCATTTTTTCAAATACCGCCGGCAACCGTAATTCGGAATAGCTCGCCTCTCCGGTAACCGTGTTATAGGTGCCTCCGTCAAAATAGATTACATCGCCTTCCGTCTTTTGGGCAACAAAGCCGCGTCGCCGTAAAGCCATTCCCAAGGCATCACCGTCCAGACCCTTTTCAAGGGTAACATTGACGGCCACCTCGCTTTTCATGTAATTCGTATTACGGAAGGTCAATACAATGCCGCTAATGGCATAAACAGCCATAATACCGGCTAGAAAAAAGCCAAGATAGCGGTGAAATACCCGAAACTGATTGCTGATTTGTCGATTGTTGAATTGCATAAGGCTTAGGTTGTTTTTTAATTTTTAAAAATGCTGCCGCTATTGGCAACAAGGTTTTAGACGGATTTCCACATAAAAGGTTTAAACGCTATTCTTGTAATTATTTGGATATGGCCTAAGATGCAGTTGACCCGAATTTTCAAGATTGAACGAAAAATACACCTCATCCCCAACCGAAAACGAATTGATTCGGTCTTGATCTACTTCAATTTCATGTATTTCCGATTGCAGCTGAACGCTCACTCTTCCTTTTTGGCCCTCGTCAACTATTCGTAATACAATGCCGTGCATCCTGAGTTCCGATTTTGATGAATCTCCCAAAAATACCGTTTCGGGAGTGCCATTGTTTATTATTTTTCCGCGCTCAAGGACCATTACCCGATCACAAATTCTAAAAATATCCCCCAGCTCATGGGTAATCAGAATTACAGTCAGATTTGACTTTTTATGAATTTGAAGCAAATATTCGGATAGTCGAATGCGCATCTCGGCATGTAAGGCCGTAAAGGGTTCGTCAAGCAATAATATGTCCGGATTCCCAGCCAATGCTCGTGCCAGAGCCGCACGCTGTTGTTGCCCGCCGGACAACGAACCCGGCTTGCTGTTTCGCAATTCCCCCAATTCCATTACGTCCAGCAATTCCTGGAGAATCATACCGCTTTTATCAGGACCTTGAGCAAATTCAAGATTTTCAAGAACCGTCATATTGGGAAACAGGGCGTAATCCTGAAAGACAAAACCCAAGCCTCGTTTACCCGGATTAAGATGAAATTTACGATCGGAATCGAACCAAGATGCACCCCCCACTTCAATAGCACCGGAATCGGGTTTCATCAATCCGGCAAGCATTCGCAATACAGAGGTTTTACCTGCTCCCGAAGAACCGTATAAGGCCACTCGTTCTCCCGAATTGATGGTAAAATCCATTTCCAGCGGCATAATACCCTGCGCATCGAAAAGTTGTTTTTTGATTTGGCACGAAATCATTTCCAAAATCGCTTTAGATACCCTCCGTTGATAACATACACGGACAATAGTATGACAAAGGATACGGCAAAAAGTATCCCGGAATACAAATTGGCAGCTCCATAATTCATGGCCTCTACCTGATCGTAAATGGCAATGGAGGCGACTCGCGTTTGCCCCGGTATGCTGCCTCCTATCATTAGGACTACCCCAAATTCACCAATGGTATGCGCAAAAGCCAACACCAATCCCGTTAATAACGCCGGTTTGATATTGGGCAATAACACTCGGGTAAGGATTTGAAATGGGGATTTTCCCATCAGAGAAGCGGCTTCGCGCAACGATTCTGGTAAACCGGCAAATCCGGACTGCAACGGATGAACCATAAAGGGCAAACTATATATAAGCGAAGCCACCACCAATCCTGAGAACGAAAACACCAGTTGAATCCCAAACCATTCGTTTAGCCACTCACCAAATGCGTTTCCAGGACTAAAAGCGATCAAAAAGTAAAACCCAATTACGGTTGGTGGCAGCACCAAAGGCATGCTCACCAAGGCCTCCACAACCGGCTTTAGACGCGCCTGAGAATAAGCCAACCAATAGGCGAGGGGAAGACTCAATACAAACAATACGATAGTGGTTAGAACCGCCAATTTTAAAGTAAGTAGTAAGGGTTCCCAACTCATAGGCCATCAGAATTTGACATCTACCTTTTATTTTGACGATTCCGCCAAATTAATCCCATAACCGTATCGTTTCAAAATATCGGTAGCCTCCGAAGATAAAAGATAATCAAAAAAGGTTTTAGCCTGGGATTGATTTTGAGTCCTATTAAGCAATAAAACACCTTGGGCTATCGGGGTATATAAATTAGGGGGCAGCTCTCGCCAATACCCCTTTGCTTCCATTGGAGGCGAAAGAACGGAAGCCTTTGCTGTAAATCCCAATTCTGCGGCACCCGAATACATAAACTGATTTACCTGAGCAATACTTTCCCCATATACGAGCCTATTGGAAACTGAATCCAGGTAACCAAGGTTTTGAAGCACTTCTATTGCGGCATTTCCATAAGGGGCTGTTTGCGGATTGGCTAAGGCAATATGCCGGACTTCGGGATGGCTTAAAACCTCAAAAGTGGTATCAATTTCCCGATCTGCAGACCACAAAACTAAAGAGCCATAGGCATATACCTTAGGAGTTCCCCTGCCCAAACCTTCCCGGCTCAAAGATTCCGGATAGTGCATATCTGCAGATACAAACACATCAAAAGGTGCCCCTTCCCGAATCTGTGCTGCCAGCTTACC
>JBJOHX010000019.1:0-13989 GCA_046047415.1 Bacteroidota bacterium | reverse complement strand
GACGGTAACCAACATATATCCCCTCTTCGTAACGGGTAAAGTCTTCATTTGGAATTAGTTCGGAAGCATCCTTTGCCTTTCCGGCACTCAAAATATCAGAGAAACTCATCGGTTTTCCTTCGTGCGGGAAATTGGCATCTGAGGCATGATCGCTTAAGTTTATCGGAAAAGTCATGGGCAATTTACCGCTAGGATTTACCTTCCCGCTAAGAATATCTGCTACCGAATTTCCACCTTCCTGACCGCCTTGCCAGGCCAGCAGGATAGCATCCGGCTTGTTTTTCCAGGAAGCCGTTTCAATAACGCCTCCAATATTCAAAACTACCACAACCGATTTTCCGGCCTTGTGAAACACATCGGTGGCCAATGTTATAATCTCCTGCTCCGCCGCAGTCAGTAAAAAATCGTCCTGCTCTCTCCGATCACCTCCTTCACCGCTATTTCGACCAATCGTAATAACCGCAACATCACTTCCGTCGGCAATTTCTTCCATTTGTGGTCTCGAATACGCAAGCTGGGGCGGATTGTAAGGTACAAACATGGCATTAAGACCTTCAGGCTTTTCAAAAGCTTCGGGTTGTGCATCTTTGTGCTTCTGAAATGCGTTTTTGGCAGCCGGATTGATGGTAAAGGAAATACCCCCCAGGCCATCTTCCTGTTCCAGACCGGCATTTAACAGTCCGGTCTCCAAAGACACCGTATAGGCCTCGTTTACATCTCCGGAACCCGTACCGCCGGCAATAAAATCAAATGACGTCACACCCAAGAGTGCAATTCGCTGAGCCGGTTTGAGGGGAAGAACATCATTATTCTTTAGCAACACCATGCCTTCTGCAGCAGACTGTCGGGTAATTTCGGCATGCGCATCCAAATTTGGATTGTTTCCGTAGGTACCCGCTTTCATCTTTCGGGAACCCAAAATCAATTTTAATATGCGTTTAACTGAGTTATTAATAGCCTCTTCGGAAAGCTGTCCGCTTTCCTGAGCGGCTATGAGAGCATTCCACTGCAATTTTGTTCCCGGTTCTAGTAGGTCATTTCCGGCCCTAATCATGGCCGGTGCATCATTACCTCCAAACCAATCAGACATCACCAATCCTTCAAAATTCCATTCTTTGCGAAGAATATCGGTTAAAAGCTCAGGACTCTCGGAAGTGTAGGTTCCATTAATCTTGTTGTAGGAAGACATAATGGTCCAGGGTTGAGACTCGCGAACAATTAACTCAAATCCCCGCAGATAAATTTCGCGAAGTGCCCGCTCAGAAATTAGGACGTCATTATTGTTTCGGTTGGTTTCCTGGTTGTTGGCCACAAAATGTTTCACCGAGGTACCTACCCCATTCGATTCAATGCCATTTACCATGGCGGCTCCTATATAACCGGTTAAAAAAGGATCTTCGGAATAGTATTCAAAATTCCTTCCGCAAAACGGATGCCGGTGAATATTGGCACCAGGACCGAGTATTACGTCAATCCCGTACTCCAGCGCCTCATTGCCCATAGCCGTACCTACCATGCCAACCAATTCGGTGTTCCAGGTAGAGGCCAAAGCGGTTCCAATCGGAAATGCCGTGCAATAATAGGAACGTTCCTCCCCCTCCCGAAACGGCTCAATTCGAAGCCCGGCAGGCCCGTCGGATAGATATACCGTAGGAATTCCAAGTCGCGGTGTGGGAACTATTGTCCCAACGGCACCGGGAATACCCTCACCTTTCTCACCCTGGCCCATGGCAGAACCCAAGCCAGATCCCTTTAATAAGTGTAATTTTTCTTCCAAGGTCATCCGGTTCAAAAGATCCTCTGCCCGCACCTCGATAGTGAGCCGATCGTCTTCATAAGGATCTAGGGTTCCGTTTCCATTTCGGTCTACAAAGGTATACCCACTTTGGGTTAGGGTTTGTAATTCCTTGTTTTCGGGATAATCGCCTTCAAAGTTTAAAAATCGGGACGATACATACCAATATCCAATTCCCGCAGCCAATAGGATTAGAACGATAAGTGAACCTAAAATTTTTAAGGTGATTTTGATACCCTTTTTCATGACATTTCGAATTTGTGACTTTTCGCCACAAATATAAAATGTTTTTGTGACTTTTCGCCACAAATTATATTTTTGCATTATGAAACCTACGAAAAGCCCGCAACTGGATACCCTACAATTCATTCCTAATCTCTCCATCGATGTGGTAATATTAGGTTTTGAGGATAATAAATTAAAGGTTTTACTGTTGCGAATTGGGTCAAAATGGCTGTTGCCGGGAGGATATATTGGCTGTAAAGAAGGAATAGATGATGCCGCTACAAGAATACTGGAGGCCCGAACCGGCTTAGTCGATCCGCATCTTCAGTTCCTTTCTGTATTTGGATCGGCCGACCGACGATTCGGGGAGGATTGGGAGCTATTGCGTCGCAATATTGGAATCAGTCTAAAAAATGAAAATTGGATAAAAGACCGTTTTATAACCCTTGCCTACTACTCGCTCATTCAAATCGATGAGGCGAAACCCCACCTCAGCACTATAGATGACGCCTATGGATGGTTTGATGTGGATACCCTGCCAGAGCTGTGGATGGATCACAAAGAAATAGTTTTGACCGCAAGGGAACGCTTAAAGCAAGACATGCGTCTAACCCATATCACCTACAACCTACTCCCCGATACCTTTACCATGCCCGAACTGCACCAACTGCATGAGACCATTCTCCAAGAAACGTTGGATCGAAGTCGGTTTCAGAAAAAAATGCTAAGCTCCGGGATCTTTGAGAGACTTCCTGAACTTGCTAAAGACCGACCCGGTCGAAACCCGTATCAATATCGCGTAAAAAAACAGGATTAACCCTTATTTCGAAAGCAAATACTCCGCATAGCGCAAAAAGGACATTAGCAAATTTGGCCGATCTCTTCCTTTTTCCCGAAAGTACGCCAGTTTCTCGGACGAAAAGACCCTTCCGCGAACAAATACATAATCCGGATTTTTAAGGCTTTCGAGCTGCTCCATCGGATTCTTTGAAAGGAGAACCAAATTGGCGATTTTACCCACCTGAATTGAGCCTGTATCGCTCAAAAATTCATGCGTTTTAGAAGCATTAAACGTGGCAGTTTGGAGTACCTCAAAATTGGTTAACCCGGCCTCCTTGTAGAATTGCAATTCCTGATGCAATGCATTTCCCGGTACGGTAATTCCGATACCCGCATCTGTCCCGCACACCAGGTTAATGCCCGAACGATGAAACGCCTCAACTATTTTAAGATGAAATTTATGCTGCTCCAAAATCCGGGTTGCAAGAGTGGAATCCCGGGAAAGACTACCGACCCATCGATCTACTTGGGCCTTACTGTCTACCCTACGAATCATCGGATTCATAAAATCCATTTGAGGCGCATTCAGAATATCCGGATTATCCAACATCTCATAAATGTTATGAAAAACCGTGAGGGTTGGCGTAAACGAAGTCCCTTTACCGCCACCAATGGCCCGGACCACGGAATCCAGTTTTACCGAATCCAAATTAAAGCGTAAGGGTTGCTGCACCACGTCCTCGGCGTGTTCTACAGTAACAATGCCTTCCGTAAAATGTGCGGTATAGGGTACGTTTGGCGTAGGATGCGCAGCAATATCCATTTTCAGTTTCCCGGCTCTTTGCCGTATGGCTTCAAAATAGTCTGCCGGCAGGTTGTAATAGGTTTTGATTAAATCGTAACCGGCTTTCTTGGCCGCATCCACGGCATCTTGTGATTCGGAAATGCTGTTCAGTTGGGTATTGTCGTCCCCGATAAATTCCGGACCGGTCAGTTTTGGACCGCTGCTAAAAAATAAGGGGCCCGCTAACTCCCCTGCATTCAAGGCTTTTTTTAATCGCAAATGCATGGGCTGCCCCCACAAGTTGCGCACTGCGGTTACCCCATTTGCCAGATACAACCCCAATTCGTATTTATCCCATACATGCACATGCATATCGGTTAATCCCGGCAAAAGATAGCTTCCCTTTCCGTCGATAACCGACAAACCGTTATCCGATACTTGTTCACCCACAGCCGTTATTATTCCGTTCTCAATCCGTACCGCATGGTTAGACAGTACCGTATCCCGATTCATGGGAAGGATCTGAACATTTGTGAGCAGGAAACTGTTTTGGGCTACGCTTTCAGACAGGTTTAAATACCGGGTCTGATAGCTATCGGTAATCCAAATGGCTAAAACGAAAGCCACCAAGAACAGCATCAAGAAAAATAAAACTTTCAGAAATCGCTTTACAAATATCACGGGCACATTGGTTTTACTACTTATTCTGTCGGCAGTATAAGCGATATGTTACAGATTTTCCAAAATCATAAAATACGTTCCCGTGCAACGTCATCCAAAATAAGTACATTTAATCCTATTCATTTTTCCAATTACCCATTAATTGTCCAAATACCCGATTTGATGAAAAACAAGAGCTTCAAAACCCCAAATCTGAGATCGAGCATCATTTTTGCACTATTATTTTCAGTTGGTATACATTGCCTTTCGGGCCAAAATATTGAAGGCAACTGGTATGGTGCTTTAGAAATTCAGGGTATTAAACTAAGACTGGTATTTCACATTAATAGTTCCGATACCGGTTTAACGGCAGTAATGGATAGTCCGGACCAAGGTGCTTTTGGAATCCCGGCCACAAAGGTTGAATTCGAAAAACCGGATGTTGTATTGGAAGTCAGCAACATCGGAATTGTTTATTCCGGAACCTTGGAGCAAGACGTAATTTCTGGTGTTTTTAAACAAGGCCCGCTGGAAATGCCTTTAATCCTTTCCAAAACCGAACCAAATCGGGAAATAACCACAAGACCTCAAGAACCCAAGGAACCGCTTCCCTATGTTGTAGAAGATATCTTTTTTGATAATCCGAAGGATCAAATTAAGTTGGCAGGCACCCTTACCCTGCCGGAATCCCAAGATGAATTTCCAATGGTAATTCTAATTAGCGGCAGCGGGCCTCAAAATCGGAACGAAGAGCTAATGGGACATAAACCCTTTTTGGTCCTTGCCGATTACCTCACCAGAAATGGAATTGGTGTTTTGCGCTTCGACGATCGGGGTGTTGGACAATCCGAGGGCGATTTTGGACAGGCAACCTCGGCAGATTTTGCCCAAGATGTAAGCAGTGCTGTTTCTTATATTCGGAGTCGTACAGATATTAAAACCACTAAAATAGGGTTAATTGGTCATAGCGAGGGTGGCTTGATAGCACCAATGGTTGCAGCAGAAGATAGCACCTTAGATTTTATCGTACTTATGGCCGGACCCGGAGTATCCGGCGGTGAAATTTTAAGACTTCAAACGGAAGATATCGCCAAGGCAAATGGCATGAATGAAGCACAAATTGCCAAAGAACTCAAACTCTTGAATATTTTTCTGGAAGAACTTTCTCAAGAACAAGATCTCGAAGCAATAAAGCTAGATCTAGCATCGGAATTGGAAAAAGCTTTCACCGCAGATTCCAATCTGTTATCCGAAGGGGTAACGCTCCAATCGTATACCGAAAGCGCGCTAAAACAGGTAACACCCTGGATGCACTATTTTTTAATGCACAATCCTAAGCCATATTTGGAAGCCGTTACGTGCACGGTGCTGGCCATCAATGGATCAAAAGATCTACAGGTTGCCCCTGGCATAAATTTAAAAGCTATAAAAGAAGCACTGGATTCCGGCGGAAATAAAGCAGTTACCCTTTCCGAATTACCCGGATTAAATCATCTTTTTCAGGAATCCACCACCGGATCACCAAGCGAATACGCCCAAATTGAACAAACATTTTCACCTGTAGCCCTAAAGGTCATTTCGGATTGGATTCTTTTACAAGTAACCCGTGATTGATATCGCATATTATTGGAGTGCTATCGCTTAATAAATAAGGTATACATTTAATATTTTGCGTTTACATACAAAAGTTATTTAAATGGCACGTAATCCGCATTATTTATCACAGCTTGCACATGTTGAAGTGCTCACAACGGATTTGAATAAATCCGTTGCATTTTTTCGCGATATCGTGGGTATGGATGAAACCGGGAGAGAAGCAAAATCTGTATACCTTAGGGCATGGGGGGATTATTTTCATCATACCCTAAAACTAACTCAAAGTGAGACCTCTGGTCTCGGACATTTGGGTTGGCGGGCAGATAGTCCAGAAGCGTTGAAGGCTTGTGCCAAATACCTTGAAAAAATAGGTGCCGGGGAAGGTTGGATAGATGGCGATCTGGGCCACGGAAAAGCATATCGTTTTAAATCACCAGAAGGGCACCAACATGAAGTATTTTGGGATGTAGAATGGTTACGTGAAGAGGGTGAACGCGGAAGTATCTATGCTGATCGATATGCTAGCAATCGTTTAAAAGGTGCTAACCCTCGTCGCTTTGACCATGTTACTTACATGGTATCTAAAGGAATGTACCAACTGGAAAAAGAGTTTTGGCAGGGATTTGGACTGAAAAATCCTGATGAAATTCGCATCGATGATGAAAAACCACCGATTGGCGGTTTGTGGACCATTGCCAACTTATCCCATGATATCGCTGTGTTTACAGACCCTAATATTGGTAAAGGTGAAGCGGTTTTGAACCACATTTGTTGGAATGTGGATAGCCGCGAAGAGGTGCTCTTGGCCTTGGATTATTTCCTGGAAAAAGGCTTTAAGAGTGTAATGGGGTCTCCAACAAGGCATAAAGCCGATGAAGGCTTCTTTATTTACATACAAGATCCAGGTAGCGGTATTCTATTTGAATATTATGCTTGCGCCCGTTTGGTATTTGCCCCTGATCATCAAGATGTACATTACTTGAAGGATAACCCCAACGATGCTTGGGGTTCTGTAAACCCATTTGCCGAAATGGCGAAAGGAAAAAAACTTGGTCTTAGTGAAGATGGTGTTGTGAAGCCAGTAGATATTTAATTAAGGAATTTAAGAGAAGAACATCATGTGGCATTTTTTTCCGGGCAAATACATGCCCTCATATCAAGTGAATAGGGCATTGACCCAAGCACATTATGGCGGTGGTGAATTTGCCGAAATTTTAGAAGTTGCCGGGAATATTGACCCAGACAATAGGGAAACCTTTAATGCAGAGTGGCTTAAAAAAGGTAATGAGGTTTACCAATGGGCAGAGGAGTATGAAAAAAACCAAAAATTCGTATCCGCCAGAAGAACCTATTTACGTGCTTTTAACTACCTGCGAACTGCTGAATTTTTCATGAATCTCCACGATTCCAGAAAAATAGATACTTATGTTAAAGCCAGAGAAGCTTTTATCAAGGCCACAAAATATTTTGAGGAAAAACCTTTACAGGTAGAAGTGCCTTTTGAAAATTCTTTTCTACCGGGATATCTATTCAAACCCAAGGGGGTTAAAAATCCTCCGGTTATGGTTATGTTCGGTGGATTGGACAGTCTGGCCGAAGAACTTTACTTTGGAATTGGAGACCATCTCATGGAACGCGGTATTGCGCTGTTGGCCATGGATGGACCGGGGCAAGGCGCCGCTTTACGACTGAATCATATTCATTCAAGACATGATTACAATGTAGCGGGAACTGCGGTTTTGGACTGGGTCCTTGAAAATCTTTCAAACGAAGTGGATATCTCAAGTGTGGGCATTGCTGGGGTATCTATGGGGGGTTATATGGCTGCCCGTTGTGCAGCTTTTGAGCCTCGTTTTAAGGTATGTATGATTTTTGGCGCCGTATGGTCCTACTATTCGGTTTGGGCAGGCAGAAGTGGTAAACATCCTTTGGCGGAAATTGTGATGCACATAATGGACGCCAAGTCTTATGAAGAAGTACTGGAAAAACTAAAAGGATTTACTCTTGAAAACGGGGTAGCCGAAAAAATATCGATGCCAACTTTTGTAATGCATGGCGGAGGAGACAAACAAAACTTTGTAGAACACGCCATTACACTTGAAAAGCATTTGACCTGTGAGCATAAAATGAAAATTGTCCCTGAAGGGGTAAGTGGATCCCAACACTGTCAAGTAGATAACTTTATGCCCACTTTGGATATGTACGATTGGATTTCGGAAAAAATAAAGGAATAATAATGATACAATATTTAAAAAAATCAAAACAGTCCAGCGATACCCAAGAGGTTAATCCAAAAGTTCGAGCTATTGTAGAAGAGCTATTGGAAGATGTTAAAGATCATGGGGATGCCGCCATCAGGGAATATTCTGAAAAATTTGACAAATGGTCTCCTGAGTCATTTAAACTGTCTGCAAAAGAGCGTGAAAATATTTTAGCATCTGTACCTGAGCAAGTTATAGAAGATATCAAATTTGCCCAAAAACAAATAGGAGGCTTTGCAAAAATTCAAAAAGCTTGCTTGCAGGATGTTGAGGTTGAAACCTTACCTGGGGTCATTCTTGGCCATAAAAACATTCCTGTGAATTCGGTTGGTTGTTATGTGCCTGGAGGTCGGTATCCTATGGTAGCCTCGGCACATATGAGTATACTTACGGCTAAAGTGGCCGGTGTTGAACGTATTGTGGCATGCACTCCTCCTATTAATGGTGAGATTCCCGCAGCAACTGTTGCGGCTATGCATCTTGCTGGTGCCGATGATATTTACATCTTAGGTGGAGTACAGGCCATTGCGATGATGGCTCTGGGAACAGAGACCTGTAAGCGGGTAGATATGATCGTTGGGCCTGGGAATATATATGTTGCTGAGGCGAAAAGGCAACTATTTGGAAAGGTTGGAATTGATTTGTTTGCGGGCCCAACGGAAACCTTGATTATTGCAGATGATTCAACTGATGTGGAAACCTGCGCAACCGATTTATTAGGGCAAGCCGAACACGGACCAACTTCGCCTGCAGTTTTGTTGACCACAAGTACAACCATTGCAAACGGCATACAGTCAGAAATAGCCAAACAATTAGAGACCTTGCCAACTGCAGATGTGGCCAGTGTTTCATGGCGTGATTACGGTGAGGTGATTTTGTGCGATACCGTAGATGAAATGGTAGAAGAAGCTGACCGTATTGCCAGCGAGCATGTTCAGGTAATGACTGAGAATCCGAGGTATTTTCTTGAGAATATGACCAACTATGGTGCATTGTTCTTGGGCGATAAGACCAATGTGGCCTATGGGGACAAAGTTATTGGTACAAATCACACATTGCCTACAATGAAGGCTGCAAAGTATACGGGAGGACTTTGGGTTGGTAAGTTCATGAAAACCTGCACCTACCAAGAGGTAAAAACTCCAGAAGCGTCTGCCATGATTGGTGCGTATTGTTCTAGACTTTGTGATATTGAGAACTTTAAGGGACATAAGGCACAAGCAGATCTTAGGGTCAGAAAATATGGACAGCAAAAGGTAGAAGAATAATTAATTTCATTGGTACCATGAAAACGGTATTGGTAACCGGTGGGGGTGGAGAAATAGGCTCGGCTATCTGTCGCAAATATGCCCAAGAGGGATTTTGCGTAGTGGCCACTTATCGCTCAGACCTAAAAAAGGCCAATGCAATGTTAGCTACTCTTAAAGGGGAAGGTCATGCCGTTTTTAAAGCCTCTAACACCAATAAAACTGAAATTGATCAACTTCAACAATTTATTGTAGAAAATTATGGCAGACTGGATGTTTTGGTGAACAATGCAGGTATTACGACTCCAGTTGCACACGATAATTTGGACGAGCTTAGCGATGAATGGATAGACCGTATAATGCAAACGAATTTTAGAGGAGGATTTGCCATGGTACGAGCCTTTAGAAGACTACTGGAACAGACGGCCGATTATGCCAATCAATCTTCAGTAGTAGTTAACATTTCATCTATCGCCGCTCAGTTCGGTATCGGCAGCAATGTTGCGTACTGCGCATCAAAGGCTGCCGTAGATAGCATGACGAGGTCCTTGGCTAGAGCCCTTGCACCTAAAATTCGAGTAATTTCGGTCTCACCGGGTTGGGTGTTAGGTGATTATACCAAAAGCATCGATCCGGATTACATAAGAGCGCAGAAAGATGCTACCCCACTTAATCGATTGGCATCTGCAAAGGATGTCGCAAGAGCAGTTTGGTCTGTATCGGAAAATTTGACTTTTAGCACAGGAAGTATAATAAATGTTGACGGTGGAAGGGTACTTGGAAAATAATTAAAAAGATTAATTATGGCAGCAGTAAAAAAAGTGATGATTCTTGGAGGCGGAATTGGAGGACAAGCAGTGGCCATTGCATTGGCCAAGGCAGGAATTGAAGTTGAGATCATCGAAATACAAGAATCTTTTGACGTATACGGAGTCGGGATAATTCAACAGCAAAATGCCCTAAGAGCCCTTGATTGTTTGGGTATTGCCGAGGAAACGTTAAATAGGGGCCATGCGTATGGGCAGGTAAAATTGAACACCGCTGCAGGACATCTGATCGGTTTGGCTGGTGCACCACCCTCGGAAAGATTTCCAAGTCACAATGGGATATCACGAAGGGTCCTGCATGAAATTATGTACGAAGAAACGCAAAAGTTGGGTGTTCCCTACAGAATGGGGGTAACTATTAAAAACTTAGACAATGGAAATGAGGGTGTTTCAGTGAATTTTACAGATGGAACTTCAGCAAACTATGATATTATGATTGCCTCTGACGGTATTAATTCAATGGCCCGAAAAATGGTCTTTGGTGAAATCAATCCTAGGTATATGGGTTTATCGGTATGGCGCTATGCATTTCCGCGCCATAAAGATTTGGATACTGGTTATATCTATTACGGAAAAAGAAGCAAGATTGGGTTTATTCCAATGAGTGAAGACTCCATGTATATGTTTTTGGTTAGTGCCGAAGGCGAAAATTATTGGTTGGACAGGCATAAATACATACCTATGCTGCGTGATTATCTAAGCGAATATCCTGTAAAGATTGCACAAGATGCGAGTAAACAGATTACAGATCCAAATCTTGTCAATTATCGTCCCTTAGAAGCGGTCCGAATTCCAGATAAATGGTACAAAAAAAATATACTTATTATTGGTGACGGGGCCCATGCTACTGTACCTCAACTTGGATCTGGAGCAGCTCTTGCCTTGGAAGATGGTGTAGTAATTGCTGAAGAATTGCAAAAAACCGATTCGGTTGAGACAGCCTTCAAAAACTTTATGGATCGAAGGTATCAACGTTGTTTAATGGTAGTCGATGCTTCAGAAAAGCTAGCTGAATGGGAATTACTCGAATTTCAAGGAAAGCAGTTGCCAGAAGGAGCAAACCCAGGGGCATTGATGGGTAAGACAATTGGTGGCCTAATTGCTCCTTTCTAAATTAAAAACGCATGAAATTAATAACGTACAGAACAAAAAATACAGAATCAAGAACAGGCTGGTTAGTTTCAAATGGGGTTGTAGATATGCAAAAGGCACATTCCGATTTACCTACTGATATGTTGTCCTTTATTGATGACAATCAGAGGTTATTACCCTTAGCGCAAAGCATTGAAAATTCTCCTGCACATTATAGCTTAGAGGAGGTGCAATTATTGGCGCCATTACCAAATCCTAGAAGTTTTAGGGACTATATTGGCTTTGAACAGCACATGCTTAACGCTTCTAAATCTTTTGGACACCAGGTAGGAAATGCCTGGTACGAAGTGCCAATTTTTTACTTTACCAATCACCATGCCGTTTTTGGTCCTGAGGATGAGATTAAACGCCCGGACAAAGAGACCAAATTGGATTTAGAGACGGAAATGGCTGTTATCATTGGCAAGAAGGGTAGCGATATTAAAATCGAGGATGCCCATGACTACATTTTTGGATATACCGTATTTAATGACTGGACGGCGCGCGCAATACAAAAACATGAAATGACTGTTCCGTTGGGCCCTCATAAAGGCAAGGATTTTGCCAATGCAATTGGACCCTGTATCGTTACGAAAGATGAATTTGAATCCAAAAAAATTACCGTAACACAAAACACATTTCCAGAACATTTACGATTTCCATTAAATCCAGCACATCGTTTTAATCTTAAGATGGAAGCCCGAATAAACGGGAAAACGATTTGCGAAGGCAATTATAGCACCGTGTATTGGACCTTTCCCCAAATGATGCAACGCGCCTCTGAAAATGGAGTAACCCTAATGCCGGGAGATATAATAGGTAGTGGAACGGTTGGATGGGGTAGCTTGATAGAAAATAATTTTTCGGTACACAGACCTATTGAACCGGGTGATGTGGTAGAAATAGAAATTGAAGGTATTGGCGTTTTAAGAAATAAGGTGGTATAGTAATGGTTTTAGAACTTGCGAGCATAAAAGTTATACATGGCAAAGAACAGGACTTCGAAAACGCCATAAATAAAGCACAAGACATATTAATACAAGCCGAGGGGTATGTTTCCCACGAATTCAAAAAATGCGTGGAAGTACAAAACCACTATATTCTATTGATAACATGGAAAAGCTTGGAGGATCATACGGAAGGTTTCCGTAAATCGGAATTGTTCAAGGAATGGCGTGCCTTGATTGGATCGTTTTTTGAGGAGGCACCAGAAGTTTTACATTATAATAAATTTTAGACAAAAAAGATGAAGATAATCGACCTTTCCGTTACCATTTCAGAGGACATTAAAGAGCCTCTTCCAACAAAAATCGAATACGAAAATCACAAAGAGGGGGCAAAAAAAATAGGTGCTGCACTTTTTGGGGGAATGACAGATTGCTTTATTGAAGATAATGGTCCGGCCGGTGAAATGCTCACGGTAACTAGTCATTGTGGAACCCATGTTGATGCACCTTATCACTACTTTCCAACTTGTGAAGGTAAACCCTCTAGAACGATTGACGAAATGCCTTTAGACTGGTTCTTTAGGGATGGAGTGGTATTGGATTTCACCGATAAGCCAGATGGTTATATGTTCGAACCAGAGGATTTACAAGAAAAATTAAACGATATTGGGTATGTCTTAAAGCCTTTTGATATTGTCTTAATTCGATGTGATGCCGACAAGCGTATACATCATGAGGACTACGTCAAAATCCATGTCGGGGCTTCCGCTGCAGCCACGCATTGGTTGATTGACCAAGGAATAAAAGTGATGGGGATTGATGGATGGGGCTGGGATATTCCACTACATTTACAAGCGGCCGATTATAAGAATAACCCGAGACCGGGTGTAATCTGGCAGGCCCATTATGTTGGCATTGAAAAAGAGTATTGCCAAATTGAAAAGTTGGCAAATTTGGATCAGCTACCACCCTATGGTTTTAAGGTTGCCTGTTTTCCTGCAAAAATAAAAGGTGCTAGTGCAGGTTGGACAAGGGCAGTTGCCATTTTGGAAGAATAATTTAACGCAGTATCTTGGTGGAAAAAGATACGTTGTCAAGACCTGATTGCATACCAGTTTGGGAGTTTACCGAAATGAATTTTAGGCATTTTGGCCCAAATTCAGTTCCAGTTGAATTTGCAAATTCAAGCCCAAGGTTTCATATTAACCGGCTACAAGGTATCACAAATAAAATTGCTTTTCCTTTGCCTCCGCATCGTAAACCCGTTTATGACTTTATATTTGTTACTAAGGGTTCTACAATAAGAGGTAAGGCCCTAACCAAATACACAGTAGAACCCAACCAATTCTTTTTCTTACCTGCCTTTCAAATTACTAGTCACAAATTTATGAGTGATGATATAGAGGGGTATTTTTGTCATTTTAATCTTGATATATTCAATGAACTTACCACCCCGCAACAACTCCTAAGAAAATTTGCATTTCTTCGTTTTATTGGGAATCCGCTAATCAAGATCAATGAAACTGTTGAAAACAATGTGTTATTCTTAATGCGCCGATTGGAAAGGTTGTTGAACAATAAAAATGGTGTTCGGTTAGATTTGGCAGCAGGTTATTTAGTGGCCCTTTTCTCTGAAATAGCTAACCATGCTGTAGTAAATGAAATTGAACAAAGCGATACAGCATTGATGATTACAGAAAACTATAAAGATGCTTTATCTAGGCATATTTACAATC
>JBJOHX010000018.1:0-21531 GCA_046047415.1 Bacteroidota bacterium | reverse complement strand
ATCCTAAAGACCGGGTGGTAGGTGGTGCGAACGATTCAAAACCATCTGCAGCGGTAGAAGTATTGGTAACCACTTCTGGATCTACAGAGGCATTATTGGAAATAAAGAAGAGGTTACGACCCACCAAAGAGAACTTAGCTCGGCGGAACGGTGTCTTAGCGAGTATATCCTGAGGCAAGCTGTAGCCCAATGCAATTTCGCGCATTCTGATGTTTGATGCATCTTCTACAAAGGCCTCACCAACAGGTGAGTTACGACCTCCTACTTTTGCCCAGAATTGCTCTGCGCCAACCGTTGTGGTATTCGGTGAACCGTCTGCTTTAACTACATCCAATTCTGGAAAGATGTTTGTACCAAAGACCAAGCTACCGTCTCTACCGGCCAATGTTTTTTCTAAAGCACCGTCGGAAGCGAGAATTGCATTGGTAAAGGAGCCAATTGTACCCCCCTGACGAATGTCAATTAAGAAGCTAAAGTTCCAGTTTTTATACGTGAAATCGTTGAGGATACCACCCAACCAATCTGGGTTGAAGTTTCCGATTAATACCGATTGACCTGAGGTTACTTCTGGTGTACCATCTGCAGCTGCTACCACCTGACCTGAGGCATTGCGAACAAATCCACGAGAATAAACATTACCCCAAGGCTCGCCTACATTGAGTTCAAATCGGCGGAAGAAATCCCCACCAAACGATAAGGTTTCAAGCCCTTCGGCCAATTCCAAAACCTCACTGTTGTTTTTGTTGAAGTTAAATGTAACGTTCCAGCTGAAATCTGCCGTAGAAACAGGTGTTCCAGTAATAATCATATCTACCCCTTTGTTCTGGATATCGGCACCGTTAATAAACCGGGTAGATACTCCGGAACCTTGAGGTACTTGCTGACCGAACAATTGGTCGATACTGTTGGATTTGTAGTAGGTAAAGTCAATGCCCAAACGACTGTCTAGGAAACGGGCGTCAAAACCAAATTCAAGCGATTTGGTGCGCTCTGGACGTAGATTCGCATTTGGAAGAACGGTTCCTAATTGAATAAATCCACCGGCAACCAAATTTGCTACCTGGGTCAAGTTAAATGGATCGGTATCGTTACCAACCTCTGCATACGAACCTCTTAATTTAAGGTAGGAGAAACTTTCAGGTAGAGTTACCATATCCGATACTACAGCACTTAATCCGGCAGAGTAATAATCGAAACGGTTGTTGTCTATTGGTAGCGTAGAACTCCAATCACTGCGGTAACTGGCATCAATAAATAAATTGTCATTTAAAGAGGCAAGGGCAGAGGCGTATAGTGAGTTTACTTTCTTTCTACTGATATCTTGAGATGCAGTAAGGTTACGTGCGTTGCTAATTGCGAAAATATTAGCAGCATTAAGCCCGTTGTTAGAAGTGCTTACATATTTGTTTCTAGCCAAACGAGAGTTCCCACCAATATTAGCAGACAGATTAAAATTATCCGTAATCTGTTTGGTGTAATTCAAAAGGAAATCTGAGTTCCACTCCAAACTTGTGGCGTTTGTAGTAGCGTAATTTCCATTATCTGCAATGATATAGGAATCGTTGTGTAAGAAATCCTCCCGGAAAGACGATTGCTGATCTCCGGCGGTACGAGCCATAAAACTCAAGTCGTCTGTAATCTTATAGGTAAGTGAAACATATCCCAACACCCGATTGTTTTCGATATCCTTTAGGTTTTTATTGATGGTCCAATATGGGTTTGCTCCCCCGTTATTTCCAGGATCCCAGTAGTTCTGACGCGTATTACCTGCAGCATCTATATATTCGTATACACTTACATCTTCAGTGCGAATGTTACGAGGTAAACGATAGGCGTGTCTCCAAGGGTTGGAAAAGGCTTCACCTGTATCTAACTGATTGGAGATTCCGGTCCAGATGTAGTTCACGCGGGCACTCAAATCCAATTTGTTGTCGATTAAGCTATTGTCAATCTTAAGATTTACATTATGACGGGTAAGCTCATTTCCAGGAACTATACCCTTGCGATCTTCATGAGTATAACCAAAGAAAGTTTTATTTTTCTCGGTACCTGAACGAACAGAAACGTTGTAGGCCTGGCTAAAACCAGTTTGCATAAAATCGTTTACGTTATTCGGTTGAGGGGAATAAGGTAAAGCTGCGCTAAAACCTGGATTAGGCGACCAGTTGGTTACTTGTGTTTCGGTTAATTTTGGTCCCCAAGAACCTAGTGCACCTTTATTGTAGGTGCCACCACTACCTTGTCCAAATTCATTTTGATATTTGAACATGATGTTTCCGGTTTCAGCAGTAAGGGTAGAGTTGAAATCGATATTCATGGTTCCCTCAGCACCGGATTTGGTAGTGATAATGATTGCACCGTTGTTCGCACGTGCACCGTAGAGTGCAGCGGCGTTTGCCCCTTTCAACACGTTAATTGATGCAATGTCATCTGGGCTCAAGTCCGAAATGTCTCCTCCCAGCGGCACACCATCTACTACATAAAGTGGTTGGCTGCTACCGGCGATAGACCGGTTACCCCGAAGTATTACCTTTGAAGCACCGCTTACCCCGTTACCGGAGGTCTGGATAGAGAGACCTGCAACGCGACCCTGAAGGCTGTTTACAAGGTTTTGCTGGGCACGCGCCTCATCAATACCTTCTGTCTCGACCTGCTGAGTGGCATAAGTGAGGGATTTTTTCTGACGCTTTACACCCAATGCAGTAACTACAACCTCTTCGAGTTGGCTTGCATCTTCTTGCATGCTCACGTCCAGACGATTGGCGCTGCCTACGCTAACACTTTGAGTTTTCATACCCAAATAGGAGAATACTAGCACATCTCCTGCTTGAGCACTGATGGAGTAATTTCCATCGAAGTCGGTTTGGGTTCCGTTAGTAGTCCCCTGAACCACAACATTCACTCCAGGTAGGGGTGAATTGTCGCCGGCAGTGGTTACCGTTCCAGAAATCGTTCTGGACTGTGCTATTGCGGACGTAAATCCGAGCAACATCACCCACAAAACGGAAAATCGGTAAATGTTTGACATTTTCATACATTTTAAGTTAATGGTTTGTTAATTCAATCTTAAAAATCTTAAATCATAAGTTTTTAAACAAATTATTCGACGGAAAGCAATTTTTGAAGTCTAAACGACAAAATTTTTAGATTTAAAGTTAAAAACAAATGCAGTGTGCGTTGATAATGTTTATGATTTCTCATTAAAAGACTAAACAAAATTTAGAATTGCGCAAAGAATGGGAGAAAATGTACAAGTGGAATGTAAATAATGTAATTTGTGATTCGAAATCGCAATGGATAAAAGAAAGCAAATGAAGCAATCGGCGGTATCGGAGTTATGGTCCACAAACGACGAATCAGGCAAAGGAATTACCTATTGGCACCATATTTTATTTTGGTTAATCTATTTTATTTTCAATACGCTGCGCTGGGGGAGCTATTTCGATGATTACGAATATTCGTTTATCACGAATATTATCAGTTTTGGGAGCCATATTCCACTGGCCTATTTTAACATTTACTTTTTGATGCCACGGCTGGTCTACAAAAAAAAGTTTTTTGTATTTGGAATAACAGTTTTTCTGTGTCTGATAGCTGCTTTGTATTACAGGTATTATACCACATTATTTCTTGTGGGTTCGAATGTATGGCCGGAAGGACCTGAACGCATCGATCATATTACCTTGAATTATGCTGTACAAATGATGATAGGTGAACTTTATGTAATGTCCTTTGTTACGGCCATTAAAATTACAATTGACTGGCTGCAGGAAAAAACTAAAATTCACGACCTGGAAAAACGACAGCTTATCACAGAACTGCGATTTTTAAGAACACAGGTTTCTCCTCATTTCTTTTTCAATACGCTAAACAATATTTATGCGCTAACCCTCGAGAAGTCAGATAAGGCGTCGCAGCTCGTACTTAAATTGTCGCATCTTATGCGGTATTTGCTTTACGCTACCAAAGAATCGACCCAACCCTTAATGCGTGAAATCGAACACATTCAGAATTACATTGAAATAGAACGGGTACGATTCGATGAAGAATTGGAAATTAACGTAAATGTAGAAGGGGATTTCGAAGATGCCCAAATTGCTCCTATGTTATTGATACCTATAGTTGAAAATGCGTTTAAACACGGGGCAAATAAAAGTCTGCAGCATATGGAAATATCAATTTTATTTAGACGTGTGGCAAATTATTTGCACTTTGAAATTAGTAATTCCATTCCTCAACCTTTAAAGCCGGAGTCTTCGCAGGAGGGCGGAATAGGACTTTCAAATGTTAAGAAACGACTTGAATTGGGTTACCCCAGTACAGCCTATGATTTTAAAATTGATAAAACAGCCAATGTGTTTAAGGTTAGTTTAGATCTTCAAGTAAAATGAGCTACAACGTAATAATAATAGACGATGAGCCACTGGCTATCAATGTGGTAAAGAGTTATGTAGAACAATTCGATGAGCTAAAACTGCTCAAAACCTTTAAAAATGCTTTAAATGCTGCAAGCTATCTTCAAGAAAATACGGTAGATATTATTTTTCTAGACATTAATATGCCGGTGCTAAATGGACTTGAATTTTTAGAAAGTCTAACGGTAAAACCTTTTGTGGTGATTACAACGGCCCATGAAGAATACGCTTTAAAGGGATTCGAGTATCAGGCTATCGGCTATTTGGTTAAACCTATTCCTTTTGCAAGTTTTGTGAAGGTTGTGAATCGTATTTTGGGATTACTCAATTTAAAATCTGCTGAACCTGTAGAATTGGCATGTCGTCCTAGCATTTTTGTGAAAGTTTCCAAAAAGAAAATGCAAAAAATATACTTAGAAGATATTCAGGTTATTGAAAGTATGAAGGACTATATCCGTATTAAGACCAGTATTGGTAATTTTATTGCACATCAATCCCTGGGAAGTTTTACAGACGAACTGCCTTCAAACGCCTTTATCCGAATACATCGCTCGTTTACCATTGCCATCGATAAAATAGAGAGTATAGAATCCAATCAATTACAAATCGACGGGGTAAAATATGTGATTGGACGGCAATATTTAAATGAAGTGAGGCAACAACTGCTAAATTAGTGCAACCCCAAACAAACTAATTTTTTTATCGCCTATTAATTATTGCACATTTTGAATGGATTGAATGAGTCGGTAAAATTCAGGTTCACCTTTATACGATTCATAAATATGGTTTACCTGTTTCATAAAGAGGTCTTTATCTGGTTGAATAATTTTTACTCCGGCCTCTATGACTGCAACCAAGGCCTCATGTTCGGAATCGGCCCATAATTTTCGCTGCATTCGCACGGATAAAGCCACGGCTTTTTCCAGCCACAATTGTTCTTGGGTTGTAAGCCGATTCCAAGTCTGAGAACCTATAAGTAGTACGTCGGGTAACGTAGTATGCTCATCTAAAGTGTAATATTTACAGACCTCGTAATGCCTGGAGAGGTAAAAGCTCGGCGGATTGTTTTCGGCACCATCTACTACACCCTGCTGCAGGGAAGTATACAACTCACCCCAGGAAATGGGAGTGGGGGAGCCTCCCAAATTCCTTACCATGTCCATAGCAGTAGCGCTTTCCATTACGCGAATTTTCAGTCCTTCCAGATCCGAAGGTTCATACACAGGTTTTTCCTTGGTGTAGAAACTACGACTACCCGCATCGTAAAAACAAAGCCCTTTTAACCAATATTTTTCAGCATCATCTAATAGATTTTTACCGATTTCTCCGTCCAGTACTTGAAATGCATGCAATCGGTCTCTAAATAGAAAAGGCAAACCCAAAACCTTCATTTTGGGCGAAAAATTCTCCATTACTCCGGCAGAAACTTTAGTCATGTCTAAACTGCCGATTTGCAATAGTTCAAGGCATTCGCGCTCGGTACCTAATTGTTGATTCGGATAAATTTCCAATTTTAAGTTCCCTTGAGATAAACGCTCAAGTTCCTCTCCCATAAGAACCATTGCCCGGTGCACGGAATGATTCACGTCTAAACCATGTGCGAGTTTTATTACTTTGCGATCAGAAGTATTACAAGCGGTTAGCAAGCCCAATAGGAGCAATACGCTGGGAACTAATTTGTATGTCATAAGTAAAGCGTGAAAGGTTTTAAAGGAAATTAGCGGTTTCAATTTAGTAAAAATACATAGCTTTAAACAAGTGCAATGTATTTGAATCTTTAGCTTATGAAACAGCAACTGTTTCAATTTCAAAACGGCAGTATAGTTTACTTATGGGTCATTACGATATTGCTATTGGCAGTTGCTTGTAATTTGTCGAAATCACTTAATGGAATTTGGCCGGCAACCAAATATATGCCTATAGAAAACGCGAAATATCTTCAAGTATCGAGTGCGGATACCACCGGAGGGAATAAAGACCGCATTACCATACAACCTAGGCAAATTACAACGCTCGTAAATAGCAAGTGTCCGGGATGTAATGATCTCATATTAGAGGCCGAAAATAAATTTTGGGTTATGCTATTTATACCCGAATTCTCGATTTAAAAAAATCTGAAATTTGATATTTATGGTTTTCGAAATGGGTAAAAAGCAAATCAGATCTACAGCAGTTAAGTTATATATTCAGGTGGGACTCTGCCTCATATTCCAATCTTACCTACTAGATGGCCAAACCTTATCGTCTTTAAAATTGGATGACAATGCAAAGCAGGTTCTGGCTTTCAATGGCTTAACCGTTCCGGACTCACAAATGCCTTTATTTTCTCTAGAGATAAACGGAATACCATTTAAGAGTACAGATGCTTTGGCAAAGAAGGGCTTAGCGGTAAGCTGGCATCAATTTAATGGCGGGGCACAGGGAATTTCCGGAGATTTAGAGTTTAAAAACACCGGCAAGGATACACTTACTTTACGCAATATTGTCCCGTTTGGAGTTAATCCAGAGCATTTTTATATAACAGGGCTGGGGAATCACCCTTTGTCTCGCACCCACTTATTTAGGCCAGGATATGCCCCAGTAAATGTTATTGTTCCCGACAATTCATGGGAGCTTGGGTATGCGGGGTTTGAAATCAATGCAACCTTAAATGTTTGTGCGCTTACACGACGAACGGCATATAAGGATGCGGTGCGTCGTAGGTTCGAAACAGTGTTGCCACCCGGAGGAAGTGTTTCCTATGCCTTCTATGCGGATTTTTATGTAGGAGATTGGCAATCTGGACTCCGAAAAATGTTTCAGGACCGTTATCTCTATGACGTAGAAGAATTTGATAATCGTCTGTATGAGCGCACAGACCTGGAGTGGATGCGTCACGCATATGTAATGCATCTTATGATGGCCTGGGACCGTGATTTTTTTAATTCAGAACTAGGAGGGGGGAAACTTCAGGATTTTTTAAAGCGGGGAAAGCAATGGTATGGAGGAGACGATGTTATAGGCATTTGGCCTACTTGGCCAACCCTTGGTCTCGATGGGAGAAATCAATTCGATTTGTTTCGGGATTTGCCGGGAGGATTAGAAAATATCAATCGATTAAGTATGGCAGCAGCACGGGAAGGCACCGCTTTGTTCATGGCCTACAATCCCTGGGATGCCGACACACGTAAAGAAGACCATATTGCAGGTATGGTGGAATTGCTTTCTAAGGCCGGAGGTAGTGGCCTTATTTTAGATACTCGTGGTGAATCTAACGAAGAAATTCAACAGGCCGCAGATGCTACCAAACCTGGTGTTATTATGTACAGTGAAGGGATGGCGGTCCCAAAGCACATGCAAGGAATTGTAGCCGGTAGGGTGCACAATGCATTATATTATCCGCCATTATTAAATCTAAATAAGTTTATTAAGCCCGAATTCGCCATTTTCCGTGTAGCCGAATTGTATAAAGAACCCATATTACGCGAATTTTCTATAGCATTCTTTAATGGGCATGGGACCGAAATCAACCAATTTGCCCCCGGGAAACCGAACTGGTTGGAGGAACAGTATCGCTATCTGGGTAAAACCACCCGGATTCTGAGAGAAAATACCGCCAATTTTAACACCAAAACCTATATTCCCCTATTGCCTACCTTACAAGACAGTGTGTATGTAAATGCATGGCCCACAGAAAATAAAACGGTTTATACCGTATTGAGCCTGGTGCCTGCCGGGGTTTATGCTCCCGTTTTTGAAGTGAAATCAAAGCCCGGGTTTCATTTTGTGGATTTATGGCATCATGAGGAACGTGAGCCGGTCAACATTCAGGATAAAATGTATCTGGAAGTGCAAACGGCAGCCTTCGATGCTAGATTTTTAGGCAGTAATAATGAAGGTGCGGTAGATTGCCTGGCTCATTTGCCTGAATATTTGGATATTTCTTTACAGGGCGATGTCTTGTCCCTCAGGGCTGCTCAAGGAAATTTAATTAGGATCTGGGCCGGGGAGCCTGCATATGAAAGTAAACCTTTGGAATTGACTTCGGGACATCACACGATTCGCCTTTTAGATCACTTTGGTAGCTATGAGGGTAAAATTGTTATTCAGCTGTTTCAAGACAACCAACTTATTGATGAACGAATTGCAAAAATTCAACCAGGAACGCCCAGACTTTATAGCACCGTGAGCCCTACTGAATTGCATGATGCCAGTGCGGAAATGGTTCAAATTCCTGCAGGTAGTTTTAAGTTTCACAGCACGCATGGCGATGGGTTTATTCCATATCCGGATTACCGAGAAGGTCAAACGTTTAAGATGCCTGCTTATTTAATGGACCGTTATCCGGTCACCAATGCGGAGTATGGCAATTTTTTGAAGTCTACCGGATATGCTCCCCGGGACACGGTAAATTTTTTAAAGCATTGGAACGAAAATAAGATAGAGGCTGCCGGAAATTATCCGGTAACCTACGTGAGTTATGAGGATGCCCAAGCCTATGCCGAATGGGCGGGAAAACGATTGCCTACCGAGGTAGAATGGCAATATGCCGCCCAAACCCAAGACCTAAGGTCGTGGCCCTGGGGCGGTGAAGCAGGAAATATTTACAGGGAAGAAGAACGCGTAACCGAAACCCTTACGCGTTACACTATAAAGGGAATTGCAGAAGGCCTTTGCAACCCGGGGACAGGAGTGCCGGACCCGGTAGGATCCTATCCGGCGGGCGCTAACCCTTATGGGTTACAAGATTTGGTAGGTTCGATTTGGCAACTGACCAACGATGTCTATCGCAGTGGATCCTACGATTATATTATACTCAAGGGTGGTTCTTATTTTAATCCATCATCTAGCTGGTGGTATGTTCAGGGAGGTCCAAGAGAGTTACATTACGGACAGCATCTCTTGCGGGTTACTCCGGGATTTGAACGCAATGCTACCGTTGGATTCCGTTGCGTTCGGGACCTTTGAAATAGCGGAGTTACGGACCTAATTGTGGTTTGATCCTTAAAAATGCAGATGGTAATTAAGAATCTTTTAAATTAGGACCATAAACCAACCCTAACCCTATGAAAACAAAAGTAACCTCGGAGCGTCTGTACTCCCTAGATGCATTAAGAGGATTTGATATGTTCTGGATAATCGGTGCCGAAGAATTATTTCACCGCATGGCAGAAGTTGCTCCCGGGCCGTTTTGGAAATTTATGTCCGGGCAATTCCAACATCCGTTGTGGCATGGCTTTACTTCCTACGATTTAATTTTCCCACTATTTTTATTTCTAGCAGGAGTTGCTACTCCGTATGCTTTAGGGAATTTATTGAGTCAGGGTACAAGTAAGAAATCCTTGCTTAGAAAGGTAATAAAGCGAGGCCTAATTCTTGTGCTCTTGGGCGTAATTTATAACAACGGACTCAACCTCCTACCCCTAGACGAGATACGTTTTCCAAGTGTTCTAGGCCGGATTGGTTTGGCGTATATGTTCGCAAATATTATTTATCTGTATAGTAACCGTCGGGCAAGGTACTTCTGGATCGGGGGACTTTTGCTTGGATATTGGGCATTATTGTTTTTGCATGCTGCTCCGGGGTATGTACATGGAGATTTAAGCATGGAAGGAAATGTTGTTTCCTATTTAGACCGTACACTTTTACCGGGCAAATTGTATAGGGGTATTCACGATCCCGAGGGCCTAATGGCCACGCTACCAGCTATAGCTACGGCCTTGTTGGGGATTTTTACGGGGGAATTGCTGCGGGCTACCTCTGTAGAAAAGAAGGTGGCAACTGTCTTACGATTGACGGTATTGGGTATTGGTGCCCTCATACTCGCTCAGGTCTGGAATTTGGTATTCCCTATTAATAAAAATCTTTGGACCAGTTCTTTTGTATTGCAGTGCGGCGGAATTAGCATGCTTTTAATGGCCCTGTTTTATTATATTATTGACGTATTAGGTCATCGAAAATGGGCTTTCTTTTTTAAGGTAATCGGAATGAATTCCATTCTAATATATCTTTCTTCCCATTTTATTAATTGGTCTTTTACCACCAGACGCTTATTTGGTTGGGTGGGGCAGTTATTCGGGGAGCCCTACGATTCCGTAGCCATGGTTATTTGTTTAGTTGCAGTACAGTGGGCCTTTCTCTATTTGCTATATAAGCAACGAATTTTTTTACGGGTATAACACCCGAAAAGTTAGGAAATTTAAAAGCCCGGTTTTTCCGGGTTTTTAATTTAAAATTTTTTAAAGGTAAAACGCTGGCCGCCAATTGCGGCACTGGCCATTAGTCCTGCCTTGGGCAAGGCAAAAACAGCTACACCATCATTGTATTTTGTGGCAATCGCTATGCCCGATTTTACGGCAACGGCAGAGGCTTCTGCAGAAAATTGAAATTCAGCTCGTTTAAAATGCTCTAAATCTTCCTGTGTTTCAAAGAAAATAATTTCAATAATGGCTTGTCCTCCAAACTGAAATCCCAAACTCAATTGTTTTAAGTCTGCGGAACCAACGGCCTTTTGATTTTCGAACAGGATTCCATTGCCAGATGCTCCGCCCACAAAAAAACCACCTTTTCCTACATTTGGAAATAAGGCATAACCGGCAGCACTATCAAAGTAGGATTGCAAATCCGGGTTGGTTTTTAGCAGTTGGGCTTTTGCGGCTTCTGAATCCTTGATAAGGTGTCGTTCTTTATAGGCTTGAGCCTTACCAACGGCACTTCCTGCTATTAGTATTAGAATAAAAAAGAGGTGTTTCATGGTACTAAATTTAGGCTGTCTTACATATACGATTACAAAAGGTGTTTTGGATTAAATATTAATATAAAATCACACGGTCCCCGGCAATGAACTATGAATCGTAGCGATTGCGAAAGCTACTCGGATTCTCGCCGGATACCTTGCGAAAGATGCGGTTAAAATACGACAGGCTTCCAAAACCCGAAGCATAACAGGCGTCGGTGACACTGTAGCCGGCCATAAGCATGTTTTTGGCCTGACTTATACGATACCGATTCAAAAATTCTGTAAATGAGGCATTAGTCATTCTCCGAAAATATCGGCAAAAGGCTTCTCGTGAAAGATGACTTATAGCTGCAATTTCCGCCAGAGATAACGGACGGTGGTAATTTTGGTCTATAAATGCAAAGATATCACGGATACGATGTTGTTCTCGAAGGGTGTATTGATTGGTAATTGGTTGCGGATGTAGGGCAATGGCCCTATGCTTTTCGGCTAAATCCAGCAGAATGTTGATGACCTCTGCATATTGTCTTGAAGGAGGCATTTGCTCTAAGGCAAAGAGTCGTGCACCAATTTGAGCCTTGCCCGCATCCTGAAAAACCAATCCTTTGGCAGATTTTTGAAAAAGCTGCACAAGTGGTTCCAATTCCGGTAATTGAGCCCATTGATTTTCAATCAATTCTTTTTTGAGATGTAAAACCACTTTACGGTAATTTCCGACTACTCCGTAATCAAAATTGAGATGCGGTATATTGGATCCTATTAGAACAAGGTCATTTTTCGTATAGCGAGAGCGATGCGTTCCCACATGACGGGGTCCGCTTTCGGCTTCTATATATACCAATTCGTATTCCGGATGAAAGTGCCAGTAAAACAAGTCATTCAACCTGGGGTTAAAGATTAAACCAAAGGATTGTTCACCTTTTCGCAATGGTGTTTCGAGTTGAACCTTCACTGTTTTTTTGTTGAATGGATTTAAAAATACCCCAAATTGGTCAATATTGTACAATAATTAGTCAAAACAGCTATAGTGTCCTCAAAATAATTATGACAATTTTGATATTCAACAAGGTTTGGACTGTCCCATGTTTAGGCAAAAAGACCAGACGCAATAGAAACAAGCGATGATGCAAAAGAACAATTCCATGGCCGTGCCTCAAAACGAGCACACAGATATACCAGGCAATCCCAGTACAGCAAAAAGTAGTCAGCAAAAATTGCGAGAGCAGGCAACACCGCAAACGCTGCGCGTTTTATCCATTGCGCAATGGGAGCAATGGTTGTGCGATGGTTATGTGGTCATTAAAAATGCAGTACCCCGTGATCAGGCCCTGGAAACGGCAAATTTTATCTGGGAATTCGAAGAAAAAGATCAGAATGCACCTGAAACATGGTATACCGCCCCCAGAGCAGAAATGCAGATGAAGGAATTAGCAGGTACTGGTATGGTAGAGGTGTACAACAACCAACATTTGTGGAATAATCGACAAATGCAGCGTGTTTACGATGCCTTTGTAGATATCTGGGGAACTGAAAAACTATGGGTCACCATAGACCGAGCCAATTTGAATTTTCCAATAAAACCTGGATTTGAGTACAAAGGATTTATTCATTGGGATTACGATCCGGAAACCCGACCTCAGAATGTTCAAGGAGTTTTAGCACTTGCAGATCAAACAGATCCTGAAATGGGAGGTTTTCAGTGTATCCCTTGGTTATTTGGGAATTACGATACTTGGAAGCAAACCCAACCCAAAGACCGTAACCCCTTTCAACCCGATATTAAAGGATTAGAAGACAAAATTGTTAAAGTGCCTTTAGAAGCTGGGGATTTATTGATTTTTCACAGTATGGAGCCTCATGGTATACGCCCAAATCGATCCAAAAATAAGGTGCGCATCGCCCAATACATTTCCATGATGCCGGCACAGGAAGAGCACGAGTCACTTCGTCAGTGGCGCATTAATTCCTGGAAAAACAGGATTGCACCAGAGGGCTATGCCTTTCCGGGAGATCCAAGAAAACTGGAGCAAATCCGATATCCTCAGGCCCAACTTTCACCTTTGGGGGAACGATTATTGGGGCTGCGCAGTTGGTAAATGGTTTTTTTCCACCAACTTTCTTTATCCTTTTAAACGTTCGGCCCTAGGTTCGAGTGTAGTGAGGTCATTAATACGTATTGGCTTATTTTGGCTAATACTGTTCCGGGCTGCAATTCCTATTAATGCAGACATGGCTCCATCTCTGAGGCCTGCTGCTCGGTGATAGGGATCTTGTTGTTCTGGAGTACGAAGGAGTTGATCTTGCAGCAATTCGTCTCCGCCTCCATGTCCAGCTCGGTCAAATGGAACCTGAATGGTCTGATAGTCTTCCCATAATTTTTGAACAATTATGGGTTCTAAGGACATTTCATTGGAGTTTTGGTCCATTTCACGTTGGTGCAGCGCTTCTTGATTGGCAGTTTGGGAGTCCATGTACGGAATATCCAACCAAGCTTCCAGTCTACCTTTAGTTCCATTAAAGGCTATGCGCCATCCTTCGTAAGGGGAATAGGTGGTGAGCGAATAATTTACCACCGTATTATTAGCGTATTTAATCTGGGCCGACATTTTATCGAAGATGTCGATGTTATCCCGGAACAGGCAATTATCCCGGAAATATCCATCATACGATTCATTGTTGACATAGAGCTTAGTCATAAATTCGTCCTTCAGAATATCCCAGTGAAAATCACAGTCCTTCTTAAAATCGCAATCACGGCAGTTTTTCCCCCGAATTGAGCCATTACGGCCGTAAAACTCCAGGCTGCCGTAGGCAAATACCTCATCGGGGTCGCTGTCTATCCACCAGTTGAGCAGGTCAAAATGATGGGTAGCCTTGTGCACCCAAAGAGAGCCGCTACTGTCGGTTTCGCCATGCCACCGGCGGAAATAATCGGCTCCGTGATAGGTGTTGAGGTACCAGTGAAAATCTACAGAGGTAATTTCTCCGATTTGTTTTTCCATCAGGATCTCTTTGATTTTTGTAGCGTAGGGACTCCAGCGATAGTTAAATCCAACAATGAGTTTGCGATCAAATTTGCGTTCGGCATCAATTATGGCCTGGCATTTTTCGGCATCTGTGGTTAATGGCTTTTCGGTAAGGACATCGCATCCCATTTCAAGTCCTTTAATAATAAATTGGTGATGTGTGGCATCTTTAGTGGTCACAATAATAAGCTGCGGCTTAGATTCAAGGACCATTTTTTCAAAATCATCATATACAGGACAGTTTACACCGATATAATTTCTGCCAAATTCCAGCCTGCCAGCATTGTGGTCGCATAGGCCCACGAATTCCAGAATTTCTGAATATTCATCCTGAAGTCGTTTACCCCAAAAGGTAATGCCGCGAATGCCTGTCCCTATAAGGGCCACCCGAAGTTTTTTAGAGGTATTAAATGCAAAGGCAGATAAAGGCATACTCGTGGCAGCACCAAGTAACGCGATTGCTTGCAGAAAATGGCGGCGGTCAGAAGTTGATTCCATAATTCCGTTATAAAGGTTGGTTGTCAAAAGATACTTAATTCATTTTAAAAGGTCAACAATTAGAGGCGCACTGATTCAAATCATTTTGGCCATTAGTCTGTAGCATTAATTTGCCATAACAAAAAGCAACAAGTCATGATTTCCCAATCCGCAGCATACATAGGAAAATTAAACCCCGAAATAAAGAGATATCTAGCAGATTTCAGGTCGCCCAATTGTATTTCGGTTTATTTGCCAACTTCGAGTAATGGTCTTCGCGTACAACAGCACCACGATGCAAAAACACTGAATTCCGAATTGCGATTGATTCGAAAAAGTATGAAAAAACAGGGACTTATAGGGCTGAATTTTGCGGTATGCTGGTGAATTGGGTAAGCAAGGCGTCTCGAACCGTATAACCCATAAGTTGGCCTTCTTTCTGTACCATTTGATTTTCGGTATAAGCTCCGAAGTACACAAAGACAGCAATCAGCACTAAAAAAGGATTGAAAAATAACCCCAACAGTAAAAAAAGGAATGCGATGGTCTGGCCCAAGCGCGAAGCAATTTCGGTTGCTTGTGCTCGTGAGAACCGAAATCCCAACAAAGCGCGTAAAACACGGCCGCCATCCATGGGAAAAGCCGGTATGAGATTAAAGACAAGCAAAGCCCCGTTTGCGAATAGCAAGTATATTAGAAAGGTGTCCCATGAAGGAGTGGTTAACCAGGTTTCCAATGAGCTGGTATTCAATGAAGTCAGAGGTTTTAAGGATGCAAACGGAAGAAGCAAAAGAAGTATTAAGAAATTAACGGCTGGTCCGGCAAGCGCAACAGCCAATTCTGCCCCGGGTTTTTCCGGTAATTTTTCCAGAGCTGCTACACCCCCAATAGGAAGTAGCGTAATTGATTTGGTATGAATTGCAAACCGTCTGGCCATTAGGGCATGCCCCAATTCGTGCAGTGTAACACATAGAAAGAGCACCAAAACCGAGGCAATATTGAAAAGGCCGGAGGCGTAATTGCCCCCGGCCTTTATATTGGAAATTGCCACCCAAGCTAAAAGCAGGGTAAACGACCAGTGAACTTGAATCTTTATGCCGGCTACCTTGCCCAATACGAGGGAACCTTTCATTGTTCAGTGTTTATTGGTGTTTAATACATAATTTATTTAAAGGGATTAAAGTGCGATTCCTATTCCCGATATCCCAGGGTTTTTAAATTATCATAACTAATTTGGATGGCTTCCATGGGTTCCATGCCGTCAAAGGTCATGTCTTGTTCCACTATATAGTATTCCATCCCTGACTTCTCACGGGCGGCCAAAATACGTTTGAAATCAATTTTTCCGGTACCTGCAGGAGCAAAACGGCCTTGATCGTCCATATCCTTAACGTGCCATATTTTAAAACGGCCGGGGTAACGATCAAAATAGGCAACAGGGTCTGCACCGCCATTGGTCATCCAGTATAAATCCATTTGAAAATTTACCAATTCCGGATCGGTGTTTTCGAGCATATAATCTAAAAGAACTACGCCGTTGGCATCGGGTTTCAGCTCAAAATTATGATTGTGATACAGCAGTTCCAGACCCGCTGCTTTACATTTCTTAGCCAGGGTAATCAGAATGTCCGTTATTTCTTCAGCGGTACCATTCATACCCATACTCATGGTTTCCCGATCGAAGGTAAACATACCCATTGGCGGTACCGGAATTACGAAATATTTGAACCCGGCTGCCTTGGTATCGGCAATGTATTGATCTGCATTTTCCAACGTAACACCGCCCTGATGTACGCTTAGCGGCACGAGCCCCAAGCTTTCCAGGTAAGCCTTAAATTCTGCTGGTGGCATGCCGTAGAATTTGCCATCCTGATAATTTACAGCCTCAATATTCACGTATCCCATCTCTGCAACTTGCTTTAGTACCCCTTTGGCATCCTGACCCATCAGGTCGCGCAGGGTATAAAGTGTAGCTCCGGGTGCAGGCATCTGAGGTTCAGACTTGCAACTGGTGAGCAAAAATAATGGTAGTAAAAGGCAGTAAAATAAAGTTTGTAATTTTCGGATTTTCATCAATGTAAACTTTTAGAGGTTAGTGTCGTTATCTGGGTGTTTTTAAATTGTATAAAACACACTTTAAGATTTAAAGATACAGTATTTTCCTTTGGAACCCCTGAGTTATTTTTCGTGAAAAATAGTGCCTTTGTGAAATATATTCCATGATGAATATCACTTTCTTAGCTGGGGTTGGCGATAGTTTTAAATCGAAGTATCCTTAAATCTGCCAAAGCAAGGGTCAAACCTCAAATAATTCGCAGGGTAATCTACGCTGTAATTATTTAAACCAAAGGCTTACGATTACTCTTTTAAGTTTAGCAGAAATTCTTCAATTTCCGGAAGGTTATAATTAGCCATGCCTTTGTGGGTATACGCCAAACGAGAGTTTGGAGCAACAACAAAGGTAGTGGGAATGGCAGGGCTGGAAAGTATTTCAGGTAGCGGGTTTATGGCGTAATAGATTGAAAAGGAATATCCTTTACGTAAAACAAAATCTTTGGCAAGAGAAAAATCTCTGTCTCTAGATACCATGATAAACACCACGTTTTCTTTGGTTTTTTGATAGAGATTCTCAATGCTTGGCATTTCGGCAATACATGGCGGACACCAGGTGGCCCAAAGATTGATAAACAAGACCTGCCCTTTAAAGTCGGAAAGTTTGTGGTATTTCCCGTCTGCATCTACTAGCAGGAGATCCAAATCTCGGGCGTTGAGAAATTTTGGCGCGTCTGCCGGTGATTCATCTACCTTGGCCTGCATTAATCCGGTATATAGCAACCCACGCTGAATTAATCCAAACGCCTCTGCCCGGGTGCCGGTTAGAGTAAGTATTAAATAAATTAGGCCAAAAGCTAAATAGGGCCACCAGCCCTTAAACAAACGCTTAAACATTGTCATTGGATTTCGGGGAACAAGATAGTTCGAAATTGATTTTTAGTTCGTAACACAGGTTACGAAACCCAAGCGTTAGCTCCCCAAAAAACATTTGAATTTAGGAATTTTAATCGGCTGACTTGAATCATTTCAGTTAGCGGCATTACGCTTTAGCTTGCATAGAAATAGCATAAAATATATCAATTATGAAATCGGATACGCAAATTAAACGAGATGTTCAGGACGAACTTATTTGGGAGCCTAGTGTAGATGAAACCCATATTGGAGTTGCTGTCGTAGATGGCGTGGTTACCTTAAGTGGCGCCGTAGGGAGTTATGCCATTAAAGTTGCGGCCGAGAACGCCGCAAAACGGGTAAAGGGCGTAAAGGCCGTTGCCGAAGATATTTTGGTAAATTATGGAATGGAAGACGAAAAAACAGACACAGAAATAGCCAAAGCTGTGGTTCATGCCCTTAAATGGCACGCATCTGTTCCCGAAAACAGTATTGTGCCAAAAGTAGAAAATGGATGGGTTTATTTAAATGGACAAGTGCGTTGGGGATATCAAAAAGAATCTGCTAAAAATGCCGTTAAAGGATTGTCTGGGGTAAAGGGTGTAATTAACAGTATCACCATAAAGCAAGAGGATGCGCAGCCTCAGGAAATAAAAAACCGCATTAAAGCAGCATTTGAGCGATCTGCAGCTTTAGAAGCTCGTGGCATTAAAATAAGTACGCAAGGTCATGTGGTAATCTTGGAGGGTATAGTACATTCCATAAAAGAAAAGGAAGAGGCCGAATTCACTGCTTTTAATGCCCCCGGTGTATATGAGGTTAAGAATAATCTGATTGTTCGTTACACCGATGCTTTGGTATAGGAAAATGAATATCTGCACATAAAAGAAATGTATGGAAAGCTCATGAAATCTGATTCCGAAATAAAAAGAAATCTTTTGGAAGCCCTAAAAGACCAACCCGAAATTGAGGAAACCGGTATTGGGGTGGTTGTAAAACAGGGAATTGTAACCCTAATGGGTAGTGTGCGCAATCTATCGCAAAAGTTAGCTGCAGAACAAGCTGTAAAACGGGTAGCAGGCGTACGCGGGTTAGCTCTTGATTTACGGGTAGATTGGGATAGGGGCAACAAATTGTCCGATACCGAAATTGCTGCAGCAGCTGCAGATATGCTTGCATGGAGTGTTACGGTACCCAAAAACAGAATTTCCATTAAAGTGGAAGATGGTAGACTTTTTGTATCTGGAAAGGTAGCTTGGGGGTATCAGAAATACGCTGCCCTACATGCCCTTAAATCGATACAAGGTGTCCGTGAGATATATGCTCGAGAATTGGTTATTGAACCCGCTATACGGGTGGTAAACGTACGGCATAAAATAGAACGTGCCCTAGAACGCTTGGCCGATGTAGATGCATCTGATGTAGATGTGGAGGTTCATGGGGATACGGTTTTTCTAAAAGGTGCCGTGCGTTCTGTGATAGAGAAGGAGGCTGCGGAGCACGCAGCCCTACGTGCTCCAGGGGTAAGGCGTGTAATAAACGAACTAAAGGTTCGATATTACCCAGCCGCAGTTTCTTAAACTTCACAATTACCCGTTGCCGATACCCCACCGGAATTTCCGGTGGGGTATTGTATTTTTGGAAAAAATTGAATGCAATATGAAAATCGTATCCTGGAATGTCAACGGACTTAGGGCCTTAGCAGGTAAGAATTTAAAAGAAGCTCTGGAATTTCTAAATCCAGACATTATCTGTTTGCAGGAAACCAAGGCAGAACCGGAAACGGTAACCGAAATTTTTTCAGAATTCCCCGATTATCAGGTGGTCGCCAATATTGGCGAAAAAAAAGGATATTCAGGAACTGCAATTATTTATAAAAATAAGCCGGTCTCAATTACTTCCGGACCGGAGCATGAACTTTTGGGTGTAGAAGGGCGTATTCAGTGTGCCGACTATGGGGATTTCTATTTGGTTAATGTCTATGTGCCCAATTCCGGCCAGGGCCTTACCCGATTGGATTACCGCGAAAGTTGGGACACCGCATTTCATAAATACTTATCGGATTTGCAAAGGGAAAAGCCTTTGATTCTATGTGGCGATTTAAATGTAGCTCATAGGCCTATTGATTTAAAGAACGATAAATCGAATTACAATAAAACACCCGGTTACACCCAAGTAGAAATTGACGGTTTGGATCGATTACTCCGCCAGGGGCTAATCGATATTTACCGGTATCAGTATCCGGATTTAGAAACTTATACCTATTGGAGCTACCGTTTTAAGGCTCGGGAACGGAATATTGGCTGGAGGATTGATTACTTTTTGATCTCAGAACATTTCAAAAACAAGACCGTTTCGGCATTGGTATATCCACATATTCAGGGCTCCGACCACTGCCCCATTGGATTGGAAATTCGAGATTAAAACCCGATTTAAGGTTTTTTTCTTGTGATTCTTCATTTTTGTAGACTGTAGCCTACAAAAATGAATATTAAAAGTAATACCAAAAGTTTGGCGAGCGCGGTTTCGTATTGGTTTCCACCAATCATAAAATAGAAAAATAAGGCGATTAACAAAAACACAATTATCTTTAAGGCAAATCCTTTTTGAGATAATCCATAAGATTTCCGCTTCCCCATTTTATATTCCGTTTATAAAAGCTAATTTATTAGGTGGGTGTAAATTCGCCAAGCAAAATTAGTAGCATTATATTGCAGCTATTTTTTCTTGCTAAGTTGGATTTTTTTATATATCTAAAACGCCTATTTTCCCAATAAATAAATACCACCTGCTATAAGTGTACCCAAGGCGAGTCTGCCCCAGAGCCACCGGCAAAAAACTCTGATCCAGTTTTACAGAGAGCCGAACGGTACCGCTTCCGTTTTCACCCAACACCTCCGAGAGGTTGTCTTGACTGCAGGTGAAGAGGGAGGCAATGGCTAAAAATCCAATTAGTTTTTTCATTCTTCAGTGGGTATATTAAAAGCGCGAAACCTTTAGAAAAGGGTTTCGCGCTTTTCGCTTAGTTATTCTGTGCAGTTTGTAAAATTGGGTTTGGGGAGGGACCAATTGTTGGCTGAGGTACTAAAGTTTCCACAGGTTGTAACATTACCAACATTCCAACCGCTTAAATCTTGATTGAAGATTGAATTATAGAACATCCATGACATGTCTATGACATTAGAAACGTTCCAAGAACTTATATCCTGATTGAATAAGGAACTTTCAAACATGGTTTGCATATTGGTCACATTTATTACCTCCCACTGTCCAATAGCCTGATTAAATGGGGTTCCGTAGAACATTTGCCGCATGTTTGTAACTTTAGAAACGTTCCAAGTAGAAATGTCCGAATTAAAGCTAGAAGCATTAAACATAGCCTCCATATCCTCAACGTTTTCTACATTCCAAATCCCAATTTCTTGATTGAATGGAGTTTGTAAAAACATTCTATTCATAGTTGTTACTTTCGATACATTCCAACTACTGATATCTTGATTAAATTCAGAATTATCAAACATGTTAGACATATTGGTGACGTTGGCAACATCCCAATCTCCAATAGCTTGGTTAAATGGACATTCCCGGAATGTAGCGGCCATAGTAGTTACTTTACTAACATCCCAACCGCTTATATCAGAATTGAATTGTGTATTATTGAATAAATTCCCCATGTGTTCTACATTTTGAACATCCCACTTTTCTAAATTTCCTGAAAAATTAATAGCATCACTGAAGGTATATGCTAGACTGGTAACATTACTTACATCCCAAGTACTAATATCTTGATTGAATGTTGAGTTCTGATTGAATAAGTAACTCAAATTAGTCACCAACGTCGTCACCACCTTCGTCACATCTTCATCGTTAGCCACCATACTCCTTAGCATGGTTTCGTCCACAACGGTGTAGGATACGCCGTTTAAATCTTGTTGATCACCGGCTGCTG
>JBJOHX010000017.1:0-14527 GCA_046047415.1 Bacteroidota bacterium | reverse complement strand
CGTTTTATGCTTAAAACCATTATCGACTATCCGAAAATGACAGAAGAACAACTTATTATTCGTCAAAACCTTCAGGGAACCGCCCCTACCATTCAGCCGGTGGTGAGTATAAAAGAAATTCTAAGCGCACAAAAAACGGTTCGGGAAGTCTATATGGACGAAAAAATTGAGAAGTACATTTTAGATATTGTTTTTGCAACACGCTATCCGGAGAAATACCAATTGTCGGATTTAAAGCCACTGATCAGTTTTGGAGCTTCTCCACGGGGAAGTATTAATATGGCCTTAGCCGCAAAATGTTACGCGTTCATAAAACGTAGGGGATATGTAATTCCTGAAGATGTTCGGGCAGTGGTTCACGATGTGCTAAGGCACCGTATAGGAATAACCTACGAAGCAGAAGCAGAAAACGTTTCGTCTGAGGAAATTATTAACCGGGTAGTGAATCAGATTGAAGTGCCTTAAGCACCCCCTTGTTTCTAGTTTCACAACCCAAAATTCCCTACCCGAGAAGCGAATCTTTTAATGGCAATGGACACCAAAGAACTTTTAAAAAAGGTACGAAAAATTGAGATCAAGACCCGGCGTCTTTCGGATCACATATTTGGTGGCGAATACCATTCTACCTTCAAAGGCAGAGGAATGACTTTTAGCGAAGTTCGTCAATATCAGTACGGGGACGATGTTCGGTCAATTGATTGGAATGTCACTGCCAGATACAATGAACCGTATGTAAAAGTTTTTGAAGAAGAACGGGAACTTACTCTAATGCTCATGGTAGACGTAAGTGGTTCCGAACAATTCGGAACAGTTTCCCAATTTAAACGTGAAATCTTAACGGAAATCTCTGCTACCCTTGCCTTTTCGGCATTGCAGAACAATGACAAGGTCGGTTTGATTCTTTTTTCAGACGAGGTTGAACTCTATATTCCTCCTAAAAAAGGCAAAGGACATATCTTGCGGATTATTCGGGAGCTTTTAGAGTTGGAGCCCAAAAGTAAAAAAACCAACTTGTCGGAAGCTTTACGCTTTCTTTCGAATGTTATGAAAAAGAAGGCTATTGTTTTTGTGCTTTCTGATTTTATGACCTCGGGTTATGAGCAAACACTCCGCATTACGGGAAGTAAGCACGACCTTACAGGAATTCGCGTATACGATCCAAGAGAATCAGAATTGCCTAATGTGGGTATGATTTCGGTACAAGATGCAGAAACCGGAAAAATTCAACGCATTAACACACAGTCTGCGCTTGTAAGAAGAAATTACTCTGCAGATTACCTAAGCAGGGTAGACTATTTTAGGGAAACCTTTAACCGTGCTGGTTGTGGCCTTCTCGATTGTAGAGTAGATGAAAGCTACGTTAAAAAATTGTTGGGCTATTTTAAACGCAGAGGATAATGTCAAAGGGAAAAAATCGCCGTGTACCTGATTTTAGAGTTCGGTTCTTGAACCTAATTCTTGGCTTTACTTGCTTGTTGAGCTGGGGGGGATGGGCACAAACCGAACCCAAAATTAGCAGTGCCGTAGACACCGCCTCAATTCGGATTGGTGAGCAAATTCGGTTTCAAATCACGGTAGAAGCAGATTCCACAGCTCAGGTAATTTTTCCCGAAGACCAAACCTTTTCCCCCCTGGAAATGGTTGAAGCCCTTAAAACAGATACTACGCGCAGAGACGCACGTATCGTTTTACTTAAAACCTACGCCTTAACACAGTTCGATTCCGGCGTCTATTTGTTGCCAACCCAACGCGTTGAAATCGATGGCACGGGCTATTTTACCGACTCTCTTCTTGTTTCTGTGGCCAATATTCCAGTAGATACCACGGTGCAAAAAATGTACGATATTAAGCCCATGCTCGAAATTTCCTCTAATCCCTGGAGATGGCTTAGATGGGTGGGATGGATTGTTCTGATTCTACTTCTGGCCGGGGGTGGGTATTATTGGTTTTTCGTACGTGCCAAACGTCTCACGCCAGAGGAAGAAGAAGCCTTATTGCCTCCTTTTGAGCGGGCCATGAGAGATTTAAAGCGTTTGGAAGATTCCAGATACCTCATACAAGACGAATTTAAACAGTATTATTCCGAACTCACCGGAATTGTACGATCGTATTTGGAGGAAGAGGTTCACGTAACAGCCCTTGAAAGTACTACCGCACAACTGATTGAAAAACTGCAGTTGTTGCGCGATGCAGGTCAGTTGAATTTAGAACCCGAAACTTTAAAACAATTTCAGCGGATTTTGGAGACCGCAGATTTGGTGAAGTTTGCCAAATCCAAGCCAGAAATTGGTTTTGCACAGCAAGACCGAAAGGCCGTTGAGTTTATCGTAATTAAAACGCGGGAAGCCATTCCCGAACCGTCAGAAGAAGAACTACTTGAACTGCAGGCTATTCGATTGGCAGAACGCTCACTTCGAAGACGCAAACGCATTTGGATTGCCGCCGCGAGTTTATTAGGTTTCGTATTGCTTACAGGAAGTATTTCTATTTATTATTTCGGATACAACCGTGTTCGTAACGCTTTCATAGGATCGCCATCCAGAACGTTACTTGAAGGCGAATGGGTTTCTAGCACTTATGGATTTCCACCTATTGTACTCGAAACACCTGAAGTACTTTACAGAAAGGATTTGGCATTACCCGATGCACAAAAAGATTCTATTCTGGATATGGCGATTTTTACTTCAAATCATCCTAAGGCCAATCTTTCAATAGGTATTTCTATACTTTTACTTAAAAACAATCAGTCGGAACCTGATTTCGAAAAAAGCGTAGAAGATGTACTTACCCAAATTGAAGCCTCTGGTGCTAGGAATATAATTACCAAGCAGGAAGAATTTACTACAGTAGCCGGAGTTAAAGGCATTAAGGTTTATGGCACAGGACGTTTCCCCAAACCCGGAAGCAATGAAGTTATAGACGGAGAATACAATATTTTGCTCTTTGGAGGCAAAGGGTTTATTCAGCAAGCATTTATTTCTTGGGAGCGCGGAGATGTCGATTCCGAGGCTATTGTTTCGCGAATACTCCAATCAATCGATGTGAAAACGGCTTTATGACAGACAGTTCCATTCAATTCGCCAATCCCGAGTTTTTCTGGCTTTTGTTAGCATTGCCGGTAGGAGCGATTTGGTTTTGGTTTAAGCGCAAACAACAAGCGGCCACATTGCTAATGCCCGGACTGCAAGCCTTTGGTAGACCTACCTTAATGACTAAATTATATGCAGTACTTCCCGTATTGCGACTGCTGGCTCTGGCTGCAATAATAATTGCTCTGGCTAGACCACAAACCCAAGATATTTCGTCCCGAACTAAAACTACAAAAGGTATAGATATTGTAATGGCTATTGATGTTTCCTCCAGTATGCTGGCAAGAGACCTAAAGCCCAATCGCTTGTCTGCACTCAAGGAGGTGGCCTCTGAGTTTATCAAAAACCGTCCTAATGATCGAATTGGTCTAGTAGCCTATGCCGGTGAAAGCTATACCAAAACCCCAATCACCAGCGACAAGGCACTGGTGCTAGACGCCTTGTCACAAATAACCTATGGCCAACTCAATGATGGAACTGCTATTGGAATGGGCCTGGCCACTTCTGTCAATCGACTAAAAGAAAGTAAATCGGTTTCCAAGGTAATTATTTTATTAACCGACGGGGTGAACAACGCTGGTTTTATTGAGCCTCAAACAGCTGCGGATTTGGCCGTAGAGTTTAACATTAAGACCTATACCATTGGGCTGGGGACCAATGGAAATGCATTGTCACCGGTAGCCTATAATCCCGATGGTTCATTCCGGTACGGGCTAAGACAGGTAGAGATAGACGAAGAACTTCTGAAGAGTATTGCCGAGGCTACCGGCGGTCGCTATTTCCGGGCAACAGACAACGAAGAGTTAGAGGCCATTTACAATGAGATTAACAAACTGGAGAAGACCGAAATAGAGGAATTTAAGTATTATCGGTACGAGGAAGAGTTTCGATTTTGGGTGCTTTTAGCAGGAGGGCTCCTTTTGCTAGAGTGGTTATTGCGCATAAGTCTCTTTAGAAGTTTTATTTAGATGATATGATTCAATTAGACGAGAAAGCCTATTTCCTTTTACTGTTGCTACTGCCTGTATTAATCGGGCTCTACGGTGTGCACCTATTTTGGAAACGACGTGCGCAGCGCAGGTTTTCGGATGCCGCCTTATTACGCAGGTTGGCTCCGGAGCGATCCCTTATAAAGCCTTCGTTGAAATTTTTAATCTTCCTTTTCGTGCTCGGTCTGTTAATTGTGGGATTGGTAAACCCTAAAATGGGCACCAAACTAGAGACAGTAAAACGTTCGGGGGTAGATCTTGTTTTCGCAGTAGATGTCTCTAAGAGCATGTTGGCCGAAGACATTGCTCCCAATCGTTTGGAAAAAGCCAAACGCCTGGTATCGGAAATCATAAATGAATTGGCGAGTGATCGTATTGGAATCATTGCGTATGCAGCCCAGGCTGTGCCGCAATTGCCTATAACCACCGATTATGGTGCTGCAAAAATGTTTCTTCAAAGCATGAATACCGATATGCTTTCCTCACAGGGCACCGCCATAGGCGAAGCTATTGATTTGGCTGCAACCTACTACAATGATGAGGAACAGACCAATCGCGTCTTGTTTATTATCTCAGATGGGGAAGACCATTCGGAATCGGGATTAGAGGAGTCTATTGACAAGGCCGTGGAACAAGGAATTCGGATTTTTTCCATTGGTGTTGGAACAGCCAAGGGAGACCCCATACCCATAAAACGCAATGGCATTTTAGAAAGTTTTAAAAAAGACTCGAATGGTGAGGTGGTAATTACCAAACTAAATGAAACGGTCCTAGACCAAATTGCCTCGGCGGGAAATGGCACTTATATTGATGGCACAAATACTACCGATGCGGTTACCTATATTGTGGACACCCTGCAGCAAATGGATAAAAAAGAATTCGAAGCCAAACAGTTTGCTGAGTTCAAAGATCAATTTCAATGGTTTCTTGGCGGCGCCTTATTCCTATTGTTCCTAGATATTTTTATCTTGGAACGGAAGACCAGTTGGCTAAAAAAATTGAATCTGTTCAACGAAAAAACAACTGCAAGATGAAATTGACGCACTTTCTGTACTTGCTTATGCTACCTGTTTCCCTTATGGGGCAAAACAATGTGCGCGATGCTTCTAGAGCCCTAAAGGCCTCTGAAGACCTTACCCGAATAGCTTCGAAGGATTTGGAGAAGTCCGAATTTGTCTCGGCAGAAGCCAATTTTAGAAAGGCAACTTCCAAAAGCAATCAGAATCATGTAGCTCCTTATAATTTAGGGAATGCCTTTTACGGTCGCGAGAGCTACGGAGAAGCCTTTGGACAATATAAGGATGCAGGTGAACGCGCGGCACAAAAAGGAGACAAACACAAGGCATTTCATAATATGGGAAATGTCTACATGAAAAAAAAGGAGTACCAAAAGGCAGTGGAAGCCTATAAAGAAGCGCTTAGAAATAACCCTTCAGACGAAGAGTCCAGATATAATTTAGCCTTGGCAAAGGAATTGGCAAAAAAGGACCAGGAAAACCAGCAACAAAATCAAGATCAGAACGAAGATCAGGAAAATCAGCAAGACCAGCAGGAGAACGAGCAAGAGAATCAAGATCAGAACGAAGGAGAAAACAAGGAAGACCAGCAAAATCAGGATAAAAAGCAAGACGGCGATTCTGAAAAAGAGGAACAGCAAAAAGGTGACGGCAATCAGAAACAAGAACAAGACCGCAAACCCCAAGAGCAGGAACAACCCCAACAGCCCAGACCCAACCAACTCTCACCTCAACAGATTCAAAACCTGCTGCAGGCCATGGAAAATGAAGAAAAGAAAGTAAAGGAGAAAATTGACGCCCAAAAAGTAAAAGGCCCTCAAATTAAAACAGAAAAGGATTGGTAATGCAACGCTTGATTCGGTATTTAGCGCTCGTTATATTGGTACTGTTGCCCGGGTTTTCCCAAGCGCAAGAAGACAATAATGCCGTAACTTTTGAAATAAAAATTAGCAAAGAACGCCTGGGCGTCAATGAGCGCTTGCGTGTAGACTTTGGCATGAATCGGGATGGCGACAATTTTATTCCGCCCGATTTCGCTGGTTTTAGGGTGCTTATGGGCCCCTCTCAATCCATTAGCTCCTCGTGGATCAATGGCGTTCGGTCCTTTTCCAAAACGTATTCCTATGTATTGGAGCCCCAACAAAAGGGCACCTTTACTATTGGTCAGGCGTCCATAGTCATTTCTGGGAATACCTATAAAACCGTGCCAAAGGAAGTTACCATTACTGAGGCCGTCGACGTACCGGGGGGCCGTTCCTCTCTAGATAATGCCGTAGATCAAAATCTGCACCTGGTTGCAGAACTTTCCAAGCCCAATCCGTATATGAATGAACCCGTGAGCGTGGTTTATAAGCTGTACTTCGGAAACGGCTTAAACATTACAAACTTTCGCCCGCTAGATAACCCCAAATACAATAATTTTTGGAGTCAGGACATTCCCATTAGCAAATACAACGTTGAAAATGGCACGTACAATGGGCTGTCCTATAATTTTGTAGTCTTAAAGCGAGTGGTTCTCTATCCGCAAAAAAGCGGGAAATTAGAGATAGAACCCCTTGCACTTGAGGTGTCCCTGGAAGTCCCAACAGACCGCCGTGATTTCTTCGGTCGAATTCTAACCGCGAGCCTTAATAAAAACGTTTCTGCAGGACAACGCACACTTCAGGTGCTCCCATTACCAGAATCCGGCAAACCCGAGGACTTTTCGGGCGCCGTAGGCTCCTTCAATTTTAAAGTAGAAACTTCCAGAAACAAACTAAACGCCTCTGAATCGTTGCAAGCAACCGTTACGGTTAGTGGGAACGGCAACCTTAAACTCTTCCCACTCCCGGAACTCAATTTACCAAGCTCGTTAGAAGTTTACGATCCGGAATTCAAGGAAAATATACGTACTAATATTAATGGCATGCAGGGTAGCGTAAGTGAAACTTATACGATTGTTCCTTCCTATCAAGGCCAGTACCCCATCCCTGAAATAAGTTTCTCTTTTTTCAATCCGGAAACCAAGCGTTATGAGCGGCTAAATTCCGATGAAATAATTCTTCAGGTTTTGGAAGGTCCTACGGCTGCGCTAAACAACACGGCGTCCCCGGTAACACCAAAATCGGTTGTTCGATCCGGAGATCAGTTTTATTTCCTTAAACTTAACTCGAATCTTCAGCCCATGCGCTGGAATCCCTTCTTCGGGACTTCCAAACATTACTTTTGGCTTTTTGGACCGCTTTTACTGATCCCCTTATTTTTCTTGGTCCAGCGATTGCGAGCATCACGTGCCCAAGACGTAGAAGGTCTTAAAATTCGTAGGGCCAGTCGGTTGGCTCGTAAATATTTATCAAAAGCCCGTAAAGAGTTAGGTCAAAAAGATCCCTTTTATGTGGCCTTGGAAAAAGCATTACATAATTATTTAAAAGCCCGATTGCGTATTGAAACTACGGATTTTAGCAAGGATAAAATCCAAGAATTATTGGCTAAAAAAGGGGCGTCTTCTAATGCGATATTCGGATTTATTGAAATATTAGGCAACTGTGAAATGGCGCGATACAGCCCCTTTTCTCGCTCCCAAATGCAGCAAGATTACAATCGCGCCAGCGAGGTCATTACCGCATTGGATAAAGAAATCTGACATGAAAAGCTTTAGCACCTCTATCCGAACAATCCTCATCCTGATCACAGTTTCTCCTGCTTTTATGAACGCCCAGGAGTCTCACTTCGAAAAGGCCACGGCGGCTTACAATTCCGGTGATTTTCAGGAAGCCATTGCACAATACAAGAACATCTTAAATGAAAAGCAACACTCCGCAGCCGTATACTATAACTTGGGCAATGCGCATTACAAACTAGGGCAAATCGCACCTAGCATTTATTATTACGAAAAGGCTTTACTTCTAAATCCCAATGATCCTGAAATTCTTAATAATCTTGGGTTTGCCCAAAACATGACCCTCGATGCTATACAGCCGTTGCCTCAAACAGATCTCCATCGATTCTACAATCGTTTGGTCTACCAAATGTCCATGGACACCTGGGCAATTACCGGCGTCTGTTTTATGATAATTTTTGTAATTGGATTTTTATTTTTCCGAGCAATGGATAATCCAAATCCCAAAAGAATTGCATTTATTGGCAGTTTGCTTGGGCTTTTGCTGTCCCTGTATTGTACCGCAATGGCGTATTTACAATATAGTGCCTATCGCTCCGACCGACCCGCTATTGTGTTCGACGAAGAGGTAATCGTGCGATCAGAACCAAATAACAGTGCTCCTGAAGCATTCCGTTTGCACGAAGGTACCAAGGTGCAATTGCGAGACGAATTGAATCCCTGGGTAAAGGTTTCTTTAGCAGACGGACAAACCGGGTGGCTGCCTATATCTGCAATACAAGTACTAAAAGACTTTTAAACTTTCTTCGATTCCTTTGAAGTTTCGTACCTTTACATCGTTTTTTTATATACATGTTTCATCGTTTTTCTCAAATTTTGTTGCTTTTTCTTAGTTTGGTTACCATGCTGGGCCCTTCGGTTACCCTGTTGGTTTCTTCAGATGATAGCATAGCGATTTCCATCGACAGCGGTTGGGAAGAGGAACCCGGTGAAACTGACCCGCTGCCCGATACGGACAAGCTAATACCTACCTTCCTTTACGCTGAAATTATTAGCTATTGCCTTTACACTGCAAAATTAAATTCGTCAGAACCTTTGTTTCTGGATACCTTTGAGCGTAAAATTCTTGCGCCTCCACCCGAGTTCCGCCCGATTTAATACTTGGTAAAAATCGACTTGACTTTAAATCACTGTGCCATAAAGGCACTAACTTTTTTGCGGAATTATGTTTAAAAATTTAAGGCAGGATATCCCTGCTAGTATCGTTGTTTTTTTTGTTGCCTTACCCTTGTGTTTAGGAATTGCCTTGGCTAGCGGCGCCCCACTTTTTTCAGGTCTTATTGCAGGAATCATTGGAGGAATTGTGGTTGGTGCATTAAGTGGGTCTCCTATTGGTGTTAGTGGCCCAGCCGCTGGGCTAGCGGCTATTGTTCTAAGTGCCATCGGCACCTTGGGCGGATGGGAGAATTTTCTTGTTGCTGTGGTTCTCGGCGGCGTATTTCAGCTAGTCCTTGGTATTGTACGTGCTGGAATTATCGGATATTATTTCCCCTCGTCTGTAATTAGAGGCATGCTTACCGGAATTGGGATAATTATTATTCTAAAACAAATCCCTCATTTCTTTGGGTACGACAAAAATCCCGAAGGAGATTTTGCTTTCTTTCAGGTAGACGGGGCCAATACGTTTTCGGAGCTCTTAAACACTATAAATAACATTTCTCCCGGAGCCTCCATAATTGCATTAATTAGCTTAGGCGTATTACTCCTTTGGGATAATGTGCTCGCTAAAAAATTTGCTGTTTTCAAAATCATTCAAGGACCTCTAGTAGCGGTAATTTTAGGCATCACCTATTACCTGATTACCCAATCGCATCCTGTATTATTGATTTCTTCGGAACATTTGGTTTCTGTACCCGTACCCGAAAATGCCTCTTCGTTTTTGGCTCAGTTTAGTTTTCCAAATTTTTCGGCTTTAAATCGTACAGATGTGTGGGTTACCGGATTTACCATTGCCTTAGTCGCGAGTCTGGAAACCTTACTTTGCGTAGAAGCTACCGATAAACTAGATCCTCAAAAACGGGTTACGCCTACCAACAGAGAATTGTTGGCACAAGGAACCGGAAATATCCTTTCAGGATTAATTGGCGGGCTTCCTGTAACTCAGGTAATTGTTAGAAGCTCTGCAAATGTGCAATCCGGTGGTCGCTCTAAATTTTCGGCTATCTTTCACGGGTTTCTGCTATTAATATCGGTACTGCTTATTCCTGCACTGCTCAATCATATTCCGTTATCGGTATTGGCCGCTATTCTTTTTGTAGTAGGTTATAAACTTGCCAAGCCTGCTCAATTTATATCCATGTACCAAAAAGGATGGAAACAATTTGTGCCTTTTATAGTAACCATTGCAGGTATTGTTTTTACCGATTTGCTAATTGGAATATCTATGGGTTTATCTGTAGGGATTCTAGTGATCTTAATTAAGAGCTACCAAAATTCTCACTTTTTGCATATAGAAGATAAAAGTAATGGCCGGCATAAAATTAAAATGACTCTCGCAGAGGAAGTTACTTTTATCAACAAAGGAGCTATTCTAAAAGAACTTGAGCGATTGCCGAAAGAAACCTTACTTGAATTGGATGTGCGTAAAACAAGATATCTTGATTTTGATATCCTAGAGATATTAGATGATTTTTCACATAAGGCTCGTTCAAGAGCTATAGATATTCATTTAATCTCAGAGAAAGGTCAAGTAACCAACCCGCCCAGTTACGCTCAATTTTTTTCAACTACTGCCATCACTAAACCTGAAACAAAAAATTAAAATATGAAAGCTCACACCGAAGAAACGCAAAAAACAATGACGCCTAAAAAGGCATTGCAATATTTAGAAGAAGGAAACCTAAGATTTCAAAACAATTTAAAAGCAAATCGAAATTTACTCGAACAAGTGAATGAAACCGCAGAGGGTCAATTCCCGTTTGCCACCATTTTGAGTTGTATTGATTCCAGAGTTTCCGCCGAATTGGTTTTTGACCAAGGGTTAGGCGATATATTCTCAATCCGTATAGCAGGAAACTTTATCAATGAAGATATTTTAGGCAGTATGGAATTTGCCTGTAAACTTGCAGGAACTAAATTAATTGTGGTCCTTGGACACACCAGTTGCGGAGCCATTAAAGGGGCCTGCGATCACGCTCGTATGGGTCATCTAACCACTCTAATCTCCAAAATAGAGCCGGCAGTAGCAGCGGTTGCTACACCTAAAGACCCCGAATTGCGCAATTCCAAAAACATAGCTTTTGTAGACGAGGTAGCAGAAATGAACGTACACCTGGCTCTGGAAAATATTCGCAGTCAAAGTGAGATTCTCCAAAAAATGGAGCAAACGGGTGAAATAAGTATTGTTGGCGGAATGTACGATTTAAGTACTGGAGCAGTTTCATTTTTCGACCAATAACGCAAAAATAACTTAAGGCCACCTGGTTGGCCTCATTAAAACACCTTCTAATATCTCGGCGATTTGGTTTAACTTCGAGGTTTGTTAAACCGAATCGTCATGAAATCTTTTTTTGCTCATTTTAGAGGAGATCTCTTCGGTGGCATCACAGCTGGTATTGTTGCCCTTCCTTTAGCCTTGGCCTTTGGTGTCAGTTCTGGACTTGGCCCTACAGCAGGGCTATACGGGGCAATTTTTATAAGTTTCTTTGCTGCATTATTTGGAGGAACGCCTTCCCAGATTTCAGGGCCTACTGCTCCAATGACTGCAGTAAGTATGGTTGTGGTAGCTGGTGTTATAGCCCAATTTCAGGGCAATCTCAATCAAGCCCTACCCATTATTCTTGCGGTTTTTTTACTTGCAGGTATCTTACAAATTGTCTTAGGGCTCTTGGGGCTGGGCAAATACATTCGTTATATTCCATATCCAGTGGTGTCTGGGTTTATGACTGCAATTGGAATAATTATCTTAATTACACAAATTCTACCTAGTATAGGGTATTATCCCAAAGAAGATCAGGAATATGTTTCACAATATCAGGGCCCGGCTCGGAGCATAATTTTAGAACGTTTTTTATCCGAAGAATTAGATCATGGCGTTTTAACGGTTACCTCTTTCGAATCAGCCCTGGAACGTTCAAATGAAATTTCACCCGAGACCCTAGAAAAAGAGGCTATAAATCTTGCCGGGGCTGAAGCTGCCGGTGTCCTTGGGGCACTAGAGATTCTGCCGCGTGCATTACGACATATAAACGGCTTGGAGCTCGCCCTTTGTTTGATTACGATTTTAATTATTTATGGTTTTAAACGAATTACTAAAACCATTCCCAGTACTTTAGTTGCATTAGTTGGTGTTACTGGTGGCGCACTGCTTTTAGGTCTAGATTACCGCCCGATAGAAGAAATCCCCACTGGCTTTCCAATGCCTGAGCTAAAAATCTTCACCCAATTTAACCTAAATACCATCATTCCTTATTTGTTAACATCACTTTCTTTGGCGTTATTGGGAGCTATAGATTCCCTGCTCACTTCCGTAGTGGCAGATAATATGACTAAAACGCGTCATTCACCAAATAAGGAACTTATTGGACAAGGGATAGGCAATGGGGTGGCTGCTTTATTTGGAGGAATACCGGGTGCGGGAGCAACCATTCGTACAGTAGTTAATATTAACTCCGGTGGAAAGACCCGTCTATCTGGCATGATTGCAGGAATATTATTACTACTCACCCTTATGGTTCTAGGTCCTTTGGCCTCTACTATTCCAGCGGCTGTATTGGCGGGGATCCTAATTACCGTTGGTATTAGTGTTATGGACTATCGCGGATTAAGAGCGATTCGTAGCATGCCAAAAGATGTTTCCTTTGGTCCTATAAAATTGAGTTCAGAGGTTATAGTAATGTTTGCCGTAATGTTCCTTTCTGCATTCTGGAATCTCGTGTATGCCGTAGGTATTGGCCTTGTTTTGGCTTCTTTAATGTTTATGAAAAAGTTGGGTGACCAGTTGCTTCGTTATTCACAAGTAAAACCACTTAGTCAGGAAGAATCATGGCCCGATGAGATAAATTTTCCTGAAAACCTTAAAGAAGAGGTCTTTATTAAACATGTGAAGGGACCATTATTTTTTGGTTCCGCCTCAAATTTTATTCAACTTGCAGAGCAGGTGCCAGAAAATGCCAAAGCCGTAATAATTCGGTTAGGGAGAATGACTTATATGGATCAATCCGGTCTTTACGCTCTGGAAGAGGTGTTGCAAAAATTACAGGCTCAAAAAATACTCACTTTATTGGTTAACATTCAGGAACAACCCAGATATCTTATGGAGAATGCAGACATTATTCCGGATTTGGTATCGGAAGAATATACTTTCAGTTCCTTTGAATCGTGTGTCGCTTGGGTGCGAAACAACATAGCAGACGAAGTTCATTAAGTTCACTTTCATTTTTGAATTGCTCCAGGTTGACCTCAATGGAAAGCCAATAAATACGTACCTTTGACCGCAAATTACCCCAAGGGGTCCTATGACCGGAGAATTTTTAAACCATGATTGACCAACTCAAAAAAGATCTGGAAGCTATTCGTGAATTTTATACTGAATCTGAACAAGATTTAGAAGAGTTCCGTATTAAATATTTAGGAAAAAAAGGGCTGTTAACCAATTATTTTGCGGCACTCAAAGATGTGCCCGGACCAGAAAAAAAAGCGTTTGGTCAAACGGTAAATGAGTTAAAAAATGCCGCTACCGAAAAATATGAAACCCTCAAAGGAACATTGGCAGCCGGAAAAGCAGCAACTTCACGCTTTGGGGACCTCTCCCGTCCTGGTGAGCCCATTGAGTTGGGATCGAAACACCCCATCTCGCTGGTAAAAGATCAGATAATTGAAATATTTTCTCAAATTGGGTTTACAGTTTCCGAAGGGCCCGAAATAGAAGACGACTGGCATAATTTTACGGCGCTAAATCTGCCCGAGTACCATCCGGCACGGGATATGCAGGATACATTTTTCATCCAAACCAATCCCGACATCTTGTTGCGAACGCACACATCTTCCGTTCAGGTTCGGTATATGGAGCAACATCAACCTCCCATTCGCACCATTTCACCAGGAAGGGTGTACAGAAACGAAGCCATTTCAGCCCGCTCGCACTGTTTTTTTCATCAGGTAGAAGGTCTTTATATCGATAAAGGGGTTTCCTTCGCAGATTTGAGACAAACCCTTCAGTACTTTACCACCGCCCTTTTTGGTAAGTCCAAAATTAGAATGCGCCCTTCTTACTTTCCATTTACCGAGCCCAGCGCAGAGGTAGATGTCTATTGGGGCCTTGAAACGGAAACAGATTATCGAATGACCAAAGGCACGGGTTGGCTGGAAATTATGGGCTGCGGCATGGTAGACCCTAATGTTCTTGAAAATTGTGGAATTGACTCCAATACCTATTCCGGATTTGCCTTTGGAATGGGAATTGATCGCATTGCCTTGTTATTGCATCAAATTCCGGATATTCGATTGTTGAGCGAAAACAATCTACAGTTTTTACGCCAATTTAAAAGTCTAAGATAAGACGGTTAGCGCAGCGAAAAACCTTTAGCCGCCCACCAGGGGTGAATTTCTATTTCAAGTCTTCCTGCTTGTACCGAAGGGTCCATATTCGCAAGACTGTCTGCCATTTCAAGGGTTGGGACATTGTATATGGTAATGCCGCGAATAGCTCCATCGTCACCTAAAGGACCTGAAATATCGGCAAATCCCTTGTCGTACATCAGCTGAAGATGCGCCATGTGTAATGTCTGAAGGCTGTCTGCTTCTGCTTTAGTCTGAGATCGTATTTTGCCGCGC
>JBJOHX010000016.1:0-18232 GCA_046047415.1 Bacteroidota bacterium | reverse complement strand
CGGGTAACCAGGTTAACGGAACCTCCGATAGCATCCGCTTCCATGTCGGGAGTTAGGGATTTATTCACCTCGATGGATTGAATCATATCCGATGGTATCAAGTCCATCTGTACCCGACGGTTATCTCCCTCTGCAGATGGGATGCGCTCACCGTTTAGGGTCACGGCATTAAGCTCCGGCGCAAAACCGCGGATGATGATGTTTCGGGCTTCTCCCTGGTCGTTTTGCATGGAGATACCGGGTACCCTTTTAAGGGCATCACCGATATTGGCATCCGGAAACTTACCTACCTGATCGGCAGATATAATGTTGCTCACATTTAAATCGGTGCGCTGTTTGTTGATGGCTTTGTTGATACCGGCCTGATAACCGGAAACGACAACCTCCGACAGTTCGTTTACGGCAGAAACCATATTAAACTGAAGGTAAGGCGTTTGACCTTCTCCAAGATTTACTTCTTGAGTTTGAGTTTCAAACCCCACATAGGAAACAATAACTTTTTCTGATGCTGCGGTAATAGCAGTTAGCGTAAAATATCCGTCTATATCCGATATAACGGCTACGTTGGATTTTTCTGCTTTAACAGTAGCTCCCGGTAATGGGAAGTTATCGGTGTCCAATACCCTTCCGGATATGGCTTGGTTTTGCCCCTGAGCAGAAAGGACCGCAAAACCCATTAATAAAATCGCGTAAAGCTTCTTCATAACATTTGAGTTAGTTAAAGTCGCGAATATATTTAGAGCATTTCCCTATGATTTGAAGAAAATTTCAATAAAGTGTTAAGAATTGAAGAAGAAATCTGTTAAATTTTATTAAAACATTAATCAAAACGTCGACCTATTTTCAGGAAGCTAAATGGATTATTGCTTGGAATCCAATTAATATCGGTATCTAATCGTAGTTTTTACAAGGGTTAATAAAATGTTAATCAACTAAAAAACCTAAAATTCGCCGATAGTTTGATAATCTTAGATTTTATGAATATTTAAGCACTATTTGCGACTGCCTTTCGGCCTTTCCGATACAAAATCTCCAAAGGAATAGGTGTCCGGTAACACTTTTGTGCCCGTACTTAACGTAATTGGGTGTTGGGAATCTTTATTAAACGTAACCTCTACAAAAGAGGCAGTATATCCATCTGCACTTGGAGCCGGTATTGAATAGATGCCGGTTTCGTTTTTTTCGAGCACTGTTTTTTCCCAGGTTTTCCCTACTACCCATATTCTGAAATCCCGAGCCTCCGGATTGGTGATTTGCCATAGGGCAATTTCATAATCGGAATTTGGGTCCACAGCAACATCAAAAGAAGTATCCGTTACTTTCCAATCCATTTTTGGTAGTGGCTCATCATGGATTACGCCATTAAAAAACGAGAATACATTTTCGGTATTGTAGGAGCCGGCTAGTCCGTGATTGCCATTGGGTACATACTGCAAGGCTTTAGGGCCCGGAATGGAATCCCAGTAAAACTGCCAGGAATCGGGAAGGAAAAATTCATCCAGGGTACCGTTAACAATGAGTTTGGGCATGGTGAATACCTCCCTAAATTCGTAAGGTTCCACATGGTCCAGCATGCGGTCAAACTCTTGGGAACCCATCCAATCCATAATGCCAAAATTTTCATATTCTGCCACTGCAGGAGACCATGCTCCGTAGGCTTTGTAGTGGTGATTAAAGGAGGGAACTAAGTTCAATAAATCAATGACCAAAGGGGCCATTCCAATTACTCTATCGTCCACTGCTGCCGTAGTCCAGGTGGTCCAACCGCGTTTTGAGGCTCCGGAAACCACAAATGAGCTTACAGGATTGGATTTTGCGGCCGTTAGCGTTTCAACGACGTCCATGCCTCGCACAACTGCCCGGGTCATGGGGAATCGTGCCAGCCAATTCAGATCCTTTTCTTGGGCGCCGCCCGACAAATACTTGTCCCAGCCGTAGGCAATCAGGTCGTCTTCGTACCGGGTAACGGTATCGGTAGCAATATAGGTTAAGGGTTGAAACGGGATATTACTGATGTGTGCAATTACGGATTTGGTTTGTACCGCTTTTGCCAAACTCAGGGAATCAATTTCCCAAATCGAATCGAACCGAGTACCGCCACCTATAAACAAAAGGGCCGATTGCGTATCCCGTTCATCAGGAACAATTACATCCAGCCAGTGCCACCAAAGGGGTTCATTTACTAAGCTGTCGTTGAGCCATTTTCCGGAATTCATGCGAATGCGGTAACAGGAAGCACCGGCAACCCGGGTCGAGTCTTTAATTTCAAATGAAAAATCATCCTTGTTTTGAACAAATGCTTTAAGAGCATCGAGCGGTTCTGATGCTACGGATTGGGGTTCAGGTTGCCGGCAGCCTACCGCCAGAATCAGAACAAATGCTGCAATCAGAATATTTTTCATGGCTGTAATACTTTAAATGGATACTTAACCAATAAATTACCTTTTATCCCCGGCCAAAAATTTTTTTTGAATCTTGGTTGGGTTAAGATAAAATTTAAATGGTTAAATTTCAAGCCCGATATTACGTTAACTGTAATAAAGAGTAGGTTGCGGTCGGAACCAGAATGAATTTGATCTTTCAACAACTAATTTCCATAAAATGCCAACTCAAAACTTAAAAAACCACGCCCAGTACGTTAAGGGATTTCACGGATTGCTATTTATTCTTTTGCTGCTGATTCTGGGCGGATCCATCAGTTATCTGATTCATGCCGATAAAGAGCAATTGTACCCGGCAACACTTATGGTGCTTATGGCCGTAACCCTATTCGTTATGACTTGGTATATTCGCATTTTTCCGTTGCGTGCCCAAGATCGAGCCATTCGTGCAGAAGAGCGGCTTCGATATTATATTTTAACCCAACAGGCTTTACCCGAAAGTCTCCGGATTTCTCAAATTATCGCCCTGCGTTTTGCAAGCGATGCCGAATTTCCCGCTTTGGTTGAGCGCGCTGTGAATGAAGGACTTTCTGCCAAGACCATAAAGGAGGCAATTCAAAACTGGAAGGGCGATTATTATCGGGTTTAATGCCGGCGCCTTCTTTAATTCCGCCCCTTTACATTTCGAATTTAAATTAATAATACCCTTATGCAGTTTAGAAAAGGTATAATCCTGCTTTTTATTGCAGCCTTGATGATTCAAACAGGCTGTGCACAAGAGACGCCCAAAACCGAGGTAACCACATTGGCAGAAACTACTAGCAGTTGGAATGGAGATGTGTTGCCGGCCTATCCCAAAGGTCAGCCCAAGGTTACCGTGCTAAAATTTGTAATTCCGCCTAAAACGAGGCTGCCCGACCATTATCATACCGTGATTAATTCCGGATACGTAATAAAAGGGGAATTGACAGTGGTTGATGTTAACAATGAGGTTCTGTATTTAAAGGAAGGGGACGTAATAGTAGAATTGGTGAATAAAATTCATCACGGGGTAAACAATGGCGATGTTCCGGTGGAGCTGGTGGTATTTTATGCCGGAACTACAGATTTGCCGATAACCGTTTTGGCAGATCCCAATGCAAAAGGACACTAAATAGACTAAGGACGGATTCTTTAAATACCGGTTTACTAAGTTTGATTGAACTTCCGTTACCTAAAATCAAAAAGAATGGAAAAGGATGCTATAGCCCTGTTTAACCGCAGCTGGTTAACGTACGCTAAGTTGGTTGGCGCAAATTATATGAAGCACGCCGAGTTTCAACTCCTGACCCGGGAGGCTCTAACTGCTTTTGAGACCCGTACCTTTTCGATGCTTGATTTGGGATGCGGTGACGCCAGTTCCTTGGTAACGGTTTTAAATAAAAATTCGGTATCCCGTTATGTGGGTGTCGACCTTTCGGAGGCGGCTTTAACCCTTGCAAAACAAAATCTATCGTTTTTAGGTGATAAAACTAAATGGATTCAGGCCGATCTGGGCAAACTGAATTTGGATTTAAATCAACCTTTTAATGTTATCTACAGCAGTTTTGCCATTCATCATTTGAAAGATGCGGCCAAAATGGATTTGTATGCACAAATCCATAAGCACCTGGAGCCGGGCGGTTACTTTATCTACATCGATGTTTACCATAAACCCGGAGAAAACCCCGAATTATACCGATCCGATTATTGCGGTTGGATCGATCGGGATTGGCCTGCTCTTTCAATTTCGGAAAAAGTGGATATTAAAGATCACATCTCGGCCTACGATTATCCGGCTGCACGCCAACAAACCGAAGCTGCACTGGAACAACTTGGATTGAGATGCCTAAAAGCGGATTTTAGCGATCCGCGTCATTACTTTATGGTTTACCAAAAGGGGGTCTAAGTTTTCCCGGAAGTAAAGATGAGATAGAATAAGAGGTAAATTAAGGTGAGAGCAAATGCGGTAGCTTGGGCATTATATTGGTCGGATTGCCACATCAGAAACCATTCTCCGGCAATACAAACAAAAATAAAGAACCAAAGAAAAATTGCAATAAGTAAACCATTTAGTAAGGAAGGGTGAACCTTTACCTCGGTAGAATTCGCTGGGCTAAAGGACATGTTAATAGCACCGCGAATTATCAATAAACCCGAAGTACATTCGCAACCGATAACTACAAGATACATGCCATGAAGAATAAGCGGATTACGAACCGCTCTCCATGTGTTTGCTGTTCCCGAAATTAGGTCATTCATACCTGCTACATGGGATAGAAAATAGAAATTTGTCTGATAGTCCAAAATGTTGTTGAACCCCACCATTAAAAGATACAAACCGGGAAGGTAAGCCAATAATTTGCGAAGTATTTTGTTCAATCTCAAAATGAAGAGTGGTTTAAAGCTTCAAAAATATTTATCTAAAAATTAACACGCCCAAGTTCTAAATACGGCCACGGGATGCAATATTTCTCCATCCTCAGCAAAACTCGATAGGAATAGTACATTTATACTATAAGAGTATCCGGTAGACACATCTATTATTAAATCGGATATACCGTCTTGATCTAAATCCCCCATAAAGTCAATATTAAGGTGATTGTCTAGTGGTATGCTTTCTGTTTTAAAAAGAATTTGGGTTAACGTATCCGATTCAGATTTACGAGAGACGGACCATAAAACAGATTCAAATTCTTCTAAATATTCGCTAATTTTCCGTGTTGGACCCCACGAAAATGAATACATGATTTCCGGATTTGAAAGGTGGTCATACTCCAGAACTTCATATACGTCGGATTTAGCGTAAGGCACACCCGATTCATTTGCGTTAAGTCCGGAAATCAAAAAATAGGGAATGGGGCCTTCATGAACTAAACGTACCAATACGTCATCGCCACAATCTTGCATTTCTTCAACTTCAAAACTCAGACTAACCGGTTTTAAATAGGCTAAACTGTCCGAAAGGTATAAGCCCAGCCACGATTTTTCACGAAATTCAGTTGGCATTTCATCCCCTTCCCCAAAGGACCCTAAACTGAATAGCGATATATTCGTTTTTAGTGAATCGTATGCGGCTTCATAATTAAATTCTGGGCTTTCCAATGATTCTTCCTCCATCTTCGAAACGGTATTAATAACATCTTTATCCGTCTCAAGAATTGGTTCTTTTTCGGAAGAACTTTCTATAGATGTATGCATTTTATGCTCATCCATTTTTTCGGGTAGATTTATTTTGGATTTGCACGATAAAGAAACAAGCGTAAGAAGGATTAGAATCCTCATATAATTGATTTTTTATTAAGATTTTGAATATAAGGCTTTTGTGTTGATTTTAAAGATTGAAGTCTTCGATTTTGATTCTGTAGGAAATTCCAAGAATATCAATTAGAACACATTTTTTGTTTCTTTGAGTTGCCAAAATTGCTTTAATGCTTTTCAATTCGTTTGAGTTTCTAATTTTTCTACCTATTGTTTTTGGGCTGTACTGGTTTGTTTTCCGGGGAAACCTGAAAGCTCAAAATGGATTGGTACTGGTTGCCTCTTACGTGTTTTACGGCTGGTGGGATTATCGCTTTCTGGGACTGATCTTCCTTTCTACTCTGGTGGATTATTCGGCAGGGAATGCACTTAACCGGGTTTCCGAACCAAAGGGGAGAAAGGCAATCCTTTTGGGTAGTTTTGTCTTTAATCTGGGGTTGTTGGTTTTTTTTAAATACTACAACTTCTTCATAGCTTCCTGGATGGATTTGCTGAGTAGCCTGGGGTTTTCAGCCGAAGGGTATTCCACATTGTACATTATCCTGCCGGTGGGAATTTCGTTTTACACCTTCCAAACCCTTTCCTACACCATAGACGTTTACAAGCGCGAAATAGAACCCACCAAGGATTTTATTGCCTTTGCAGCCTTTGTATCCTTCTTCCCCCAATTGGTGGCAGGCCCAATAGAGCGTGCGAAAAACCTGCTTCCGCAAATACTCAACAATCGTCAATTCACCTACAGGCAAGGAGTAGATGCGCTCCGCCTCATTATCTGGGGTTTGTTTAAAAAGGTTATCATAGCCGACACGTTGGCTCCGGATGTGGATTATATTTTTGGAAATTACGAGGCACTACCCGGCGGTGTCTTGTTTTTGGGAGCTACCTATTTTGCCATTCAGATCTATTGCGACTTTAGCGGGTATTCGGATATTGCCATTGGGGTATCCAAGCTTTTCGGATTTGAACTCATGTCCAATTTTAAGTTCCCGTATTTCTCCAGAAACATAAGTGAATTTTGGCACCGCTGGCACATTTCCTTGTCTACCTGGTTTCGGGATTACCTCTACATACCCTTAGGCGGTTCACGAGAGGGCCGGGGCAGGGCCATTCGCAATATTTTTATTATCTTTATAGTTAGTGGCTTTTGGCACGGCGCCAACGGGACCTTTCTTATTTGGGGCGGTATTCACGCCCTGTTATACCTGCCCTTATTTCTGTTCAAACGCAATAGAGTTCACGTGTCTTCAGTAATTGCGGAAAACCGAAGGTTACCCGGAATTCTGGAAACCTTGCAAATGTTGCGCACTTTCTTACTGGTTACCCTGGCTTGGGTATTTTTCAGGAGTCCGAGTCTGGGCGCGGCGTTTAATTACCTTAAAAGCATTTTTACACAAGATTGGGGTCCGCTTTCAATGACCGGTGGTCTCATTTATATCCTGTTGTTGTTTTTACTCGAATGGCAGATTAGAAGAAACGAACGCAACATTGTCTTTTCCCGCAGGCGTTGGGTTCGATATGCATTGTATGTTATCATGAGTTTTATGATTTACGATCGCTTGTTTTCTTCGGATATGCAGTTTATCTATTTTCAATTCTAATGAGGCAGTTTCTGATTCGATTATTCCGGTTCTTGGGTTGGATTTACGCCACCTATCTTATCGTTGTCCTTTTGTTTGTATTGGGTTTTACCTTTCTGATTCCGGCTTACCACGCCGACAAGGGAAATTTCAGTTCAGATTATCGGGCCGCCTTCGAGCAGAGAGATGCTCAAGTACTTATTTTGGGATCTTCACGGGCTGCAGCCGCATTGGATTCGGAATTATTAACCCAGAAACTCGGTTTGCAGGCGTACAACCTCGCATTTAATCAGGCCAATATCAGTTACAATTACGATTTGATGAGGGCCTATCTAGATCGTTGCGAACAGGTGCCAAAGTACGTGATTCTGGATGTTTCCTGGTTTTCCTTCGATAACCGGCGATTGGCGTATAAAGAGTACGCAGCGAATTTTATTTATAGACATCCGCACCTGTATTGGGCCGATTTATTGTTAAACCGAAATCGCCCGCTGGTTAATGGGGCACTTTCCGCAGCCCGAGCATTGGAACGATTAAACCGCACCGACCTTAATTTTGACAGCAATCGTTCCCGCTATGCCGATCAGGATTCTTTGGTTAAATCGTATGACTTTGATCCGATGGACGATGGCTTTTTGAAAACCTTTCCGAGAGGTCGGGCCAAAATTGATTCGGATGAATTAGAGGCTTTTGAAAAACTCATGGCCTTATTATCGGAAAGGGGAATTGAACCTGTATTGGTGACTACCCCAGAAGATGTATTGTTTTCCCAAAGCCAGCAAAATCGGGATGAGGTCTATCTGATTATTCGAAACAAAGCGGATCAAGATATCTGGATGGATTACTCACCTGAAGGCAATCTGTATTCTAAGGACTTTGAATTGTTGCTGCGGGATTCGCATCACATTCATTTTAAGGATAGTTTTACACAAATTTTTGCTGAAGATTTCGAGAATCGGGTACTGCGCCCAAATTGAAAACAAACACCGATTACTATTTTTTAAGGGTTTAAGGGCACGTAATTCCGAGCTACCGTATTCGCTCCCACAGCTGATTGCCAGATGGTTGTTTAATCATCATCCTCTGGGAATCAATGAGATATTCCCCAATATTCATCCAAGGCGCATTACCGGTATCGCTTGTGTAAAACAGTTTATTTTCGGTCTTCCAATAGCCGCGTTGTACCTGGCCCTGAGAGGAACCGCTAACCGAACCCGTGCCACCTGCATTTTTGGAGGATAATTCAACTGAACCATCAGCATTTAATACCATGATCCATTCATTGACCATACTAAACCCGTCACCGCCAAAACTACTGCTCGAATAGGACTCGGTTCTTCGCCAGACTCCTACCAGTCGGTTGTCTCGATTTCCTCCCGATGCGGCCGGAGCCGAATTGGACAGCGTTTGGGCTGGCCCTGAACTGGCCACAAGTTTATTGGCATCGGAATAATATTTAATCGTTACACGTTCCGCAGACTGAGGACCGCTAAACGAAAAGTCAAGACCTTGAGTGTTTAACGTGATTATAAATGCATATTCTTCGGCGGTAAATTTATCCCATGCGGTGCCCTTAAGTTCTTTTGCTCCTGTTTTATCGGCCATTAGGATATAGGTAGAGCCGTCGTTTCCCTGAATGAGACCGTAATACCGGCCCTCGGTAGCATCGTTGTGCATATATCCGGGTTCCATTTTTAGGGAACTGTAAATCCCGTTTATCTGGCCGTAGTACAGTTCCGAAGTAAAGATGCTATTTTCTTGAGCATGATTTATTCCTATGATTCCTAGGATAAAAAAAATTAGGGTAGCGATTTCTTTGAGACACATGTTTCCATTTTTTATAAAAGGTACAAAAAACGGAGAATTACTGCAGAGTTAAATATGGTGTAATTTGCATTTAAACAATAAGTTAAGTAGGCATGATAATAGAGATACTATTTTTTAAGAATACACGTTTGTTAAAACGATGGCCAAAAATTACTAAATCAAGTTTATAATAAAAATTGGCCTATTTCCGAGCACGATGAATTCTAAATTTTTTTAAAACTTAGTATTTTGACGGCCTAATTCGAAATGGTCTAGAATTAATCTGGAATCCTAAAGTGCTTTAGAATTTTAAGAAAGAAAGGTTAAACGATTTGAATCTAAAATAATTCGGAATTGAAACAAATTAAAAAACACTCTCAGATTTGGGAATACTTGCACTTCCCACTTTGGATAGTAAAAGACGCTTGTTGGTTTGGGGCGTTGGAATACCCGCAATACAAGGACATACTTCAGTATGTGTCTGTGTCCTTTGCAGTACCTACTATTTTAATTACATTATATTTAATTGCTGTAACAGAATCCAGATTTGTGCGATTAGAACACATTTTACTTGGATTTTGGTTAATGGCAAACACCTCCTGGATGGTGAGCGAGCTTTTTGAATTGCCCATTGTCAATGTTTCAACGGCCTTTTTCGTTTCCGGGATTTTGATAGTTCCTTTTTATACTCGACTGCTTTTTATTAAACGGTTTTAGGCCTAAAACTGGAACTGATGTCCAGTTTCGAAATATTTTAGATTATGATTATGGGGCACAACCAAAGCCTGGATTATTATTTAAATACATAAGGCCATCTCGGAGTGTAAAACCTTGAAGGGTTAGATTTTCAATTAAATCTAAAGAACCATCCAAATCTAAATACCTCGTATTCCTGCAGGAATAGGCCATGTGAAGGGCAGCTGTGATGCTTAATCTACTCTCGTCGTTGCAGCCCCAAAACAAATCTATTCCCGCTTGTTCTGCAATTTGAGCTATGGTCTGAGCTCCAAGGAGCCCTCCGCATTTCATGAGCTTAATGTTATATATCCCAAAATACTCTAAAGCAGCATACTTTAGGGCTGCTCGTGCATCTTTTATGGATTCGTCTCCGGCACAAATCAAGCGCTCAGAGGGGGTTAATTGAGACAGCTGGTCTTCCTCTCCTACGGGAAGAGGCTGTTCCATGAGTTCCAGGTCTAAGGGGATAGTAGCCGACAAAAACTTGCGTGTTTGTTCCAGATTATACCCTTGGTTGGCATCGACCCTAAGGGTGAAATGCTTACCAAAGGTTTCGCGCAGCTTGGCTATACGTTCAATGTCCTCAACTACATCTAATCCGGTTTTTACTTTCAGGACGCGAAACCCTTGTTTTTTGTATTCCCGTGCCTCAGACAACGTACTTACAACATCCATTATTCCAATAGTAACAGAGGTTGGCAAACCATTGTATTTACGTCCGTAGTAATCAACTACGGGAATGTCTAGAAGTTTACAGAAGGCATCGTGCATTGCAATGTCTAAAGCCGCCAAGGTTCCCGGGTACTTTTGAAAATGTTGATGGCATTCGAAAATGAGTTGTTTAAACTGTCGAATATCCCTTCCAACAAGCTGTTGAGTAAATTCAGAGTTTAGATTTTCAAGTGTTTTGAGCGTGGTTTCGCCCACCACAAATGCAGCAGGGCTGGCCGAGCCATAACCAATTATTCCGTTTTCCAATTCCACTTCCAGAAACGCTAAGTGCGCGTGAGTTATGGTTTCAATCGCAATGGTATATGGTTTGGTTAAGGCCAAATGTTGATCTCGGGCCCGAATTGCTTTAATTTTCATGGTTAAATTTTATGATGATCGCCTAGCACATTTAACAAAGGAAGCAGTTCTCCCACCCCATTTTCCAGAGGTAGTAGCACGGGAATCTTAAGTCGCTCGGCATAACTTGATTTGAAAGCATTGGCCTCCTCGAGCGAACAACCTTCGGTGTGTATGGCAACAGCAATTACCTTTGCCCCAATTTTTTCGATGAGTTCAATTTCGCTTTCTACCGTTGGAATGGTACCCCAGGCCTCCAAATGATCAAAATACTTCCGCTTGGGCGAAAATAATAATACGACGTATTTGGCATTTCCGGAAATTAGTAATTCCAGCCCACAGGGACCACTTGGGTTCCTAAGGGAAGATTGTCCTTCTAGAACAATAAAATCGGGTTGGGTTTCCTTATAGGCGGTAACGATGGCGTGTTCCAATTCGCCTGAGACAAAGTCGTTTAGTGTGGAATCGAAAATAAATCCGTATTTCCCGCCCTGCATCCATCCGGTCTGGCCGGTATAAATCATGGTGGCCTTTTGCTGTTGCTCGTTTACGGCCTCGCAAATCATTCGGGCGGTAGTTCGCTTACCCATGGCACAGTCCATGCCTATTACCGCAATAATGGGCACGGTGATATTAAAGATTTCACCCGTCCAGAAATGAAGTTGTTCCCGTTTTTTAGGTTTACGTATATCGGTTAACGTAACATTGTACTTTTCGGCCAATGCCACCATATTTGGCCTGTCGTTTAAAAAATCGTGTAGGCCATTCACGATATGTAACCCTTCCGAAATTGCGGTTTCAATAACCTGTAACATGGAAGTAGGTAATATACCACCAACGGTGGCAATTCCTACGATAAGATAATTGGCATCGGGTACCTGTTCAAGAGCGACTTTTAAGTCTGGGAATATGGGAATGTTGCGTTTTACCCCGTCTAGCAACTCTCCTGCGTCGCGATTGGCGGTTTCAGGACCGTCTATAATACCTTTAATATTAAATCGATCGGTTCCTCGAATGAGTCCGTGAGCGGTTTTGGCCTCAAATGTATTGAGGTATCCCTGGGTAATAATAAGGGCCTTGTTTTCAGTAGTGTTATTCATTGATAATATTGGAACGTGTTATTAATTTGCCTGGTCTGGCAGTTTGGGTTTCCCCGTTGCTGTACACCAGTTCTCCGGCTACCCAGACCGCCTCAATGCCATCGGAAAGGGCATGGGGCATTTCAATGGTAGCCCGGTCCTGAACAGTTTCCGGATTAAAGAGAACCAAATCGGCATCATATCCTTCCAGGAGTAATCCTTTCCCATGTAATCCCAGATTTTTTGCGGTTAAACCGGTCATTTTATGCACAGCCTCCTCTAGGGTAAGCAGATGAGTCTCACGTACATATTTAGCAAGGATTCTCGGGAAAGCACCAAACCCTCTCGGATGCCCGCCTGCATTTCCATCTGAGCAAATTCCGGTCTGTTCCCAGGCTAGGAATGAGGCGATATCTGAATCCGCCATGCCTTTGGCCACAATGGTCTCTACGTCGCCAACGAAATCCGGATGGGTTTGTTGAAATTCGGAGGCAATCCGAATTAAAGCCATAAGGGTTATAGCCGGAGATTCATTCCGCATGCGACTAATGGCCCCTATGGTTTGCCCCGCGTATTCCGGAATTGGGGCATAGGCCACCAAATAGGATTCTTCCGGACTAAGGGTTTCCCGAACGGCAAAGGCCGCACTTTCCGGATTGTCGTAATCCCGTTTTGGAAAAAGAACCCGAAGGGTAGAATTCCAATAATTATATGGGTAAATATCTGTTGTTATTTTAACTCCCCGTGCCCGGGCCTGTTCCAGTTGTTGGATAATATTCGGGGCGGTACCCCATTTCGAGGCCATGCCAATTTTAACATGGGTTAGTTGTACTGGGATTCCAGTATCTTCTCCAATTTTAATAATTTCTAGCACGGCATCTTCCAAGGCTATGTCTTCGCTGCGAATGTGGCTGATATACCTTCCGCCGTATATATTTGCCACACGGGCCAATGCTAAAATTTCATCTAACTCTGAAAAATAGGCCTGTTCGTACTCCAGGCCCGTAGATAGGCCCAATGAACCACTTTCCAAATCGGATTTTAACAACGTTTCCATTGCCGCAACCTCTGCTTGTGTAGCGGCTCTAAATACATTTTCAGAACCCATTACCGCCTCCCGCAGGCCGGAATGCCCGGTAAATGTTGCCACATTTATGGCAACAGGCTGGGATGCAATCCATGCCGCCAAAGAATCTACCGGATAACTAAAGCCATCTTGGCCAGAAACTATGGTGGTTATTCCTTGGCTTACAACAGGTAATCCCTCGGGATGTACTCTTAAATCGCCCCAATGGTGGCTGTGCGCATCGATAAATCCAGGAGACAGGACTAAGCCATTTCCCTGAAATACCCGTTCGCCAACTTTAGGTGTTAATTTGCCTATTTCGGCAATTTTTCCATGGGCTAGACGTACAGCACCAAAGGTTTCAGGAAATCCACTCCCATCAACAATCCGCACATTGGTAATCAGCTGAGCGTTTAACAGAAGCGGTACTATCAACTGTATCACAAACAGATATAACTTACGCATGAATTCGTTTTAGATTAGAATACAGGATATTATTTTATCTGAATAGCACCCCGTATAATACCTTCTAATGTAGGCGAATAATTGAAATATTCTAACCGTCTTGGAGTAAAACCTATTTAATTTTTGGAGTCTTAAAGCATGGTTTATTAATCTGCAGGTTTAAAAAGTTCTTTTTGTGCAGCCGTATTTTCAATTGATTCCAGACTGTAGGGTACCGAAAAGTAAGCGTCGTTTGCCCAAAGTTCAAACAGGTTTTTGTAATACGGGCTATCCGGATTACCGGATTGCCCCGGTGAATTGATGCCAAGGGTCTTTTCCCAATTTTCGGTATCCACTAAGATTCTAAAAGATGCACCTGTGGTATTGTTGTCTCCGTAGGCGTTTGCAGAAGGGGTAAAGCTGTATCCGCCACGAGGTGCTGGTCCCGCATTGAGTTTTTCCTGCCAGGACTCTGCAAGCGCAGGGCTAAGCGGGTGTGTAACCTTGGCATGTTTGTATGCAACTTGTCCGTATTGCCAGTTTTCCAGATTCGGACCTAGTTTATCCTGTAGTGCTGATAGGGCTTGTGTAAAACTGTCCATCAGTAACTTATCGCGCAGCAGCACAGGTTGTTCACTAAAGAGTGCTTCCGGTTGAGTTACCCATTCCAGCACCCGGGTTAATTGCACACTTCCGGCCATTTCACGAATTTCTGGGGTCATTACAAGTTTATCTACGTTATCGCGGAGTTTTCGCTCAAACATTACATAAATTCCGGCCGTTATTGAATTTTTATCTAAAACATAGTCCCATTTTTTTATGAGTTCTATGGCTGTTTGGGCTGTTTCCCCTTCAAAATTTAAGGCCAAAAGATATGGGACAAGGGTTCTGGCAGGAAGGGCTAAATAGTCGTTTTGAAGTTGCCCCATTTCGGAAAGGGTAAATTTTTTGCCTGAACCTAGAACTTCGCGAATGCGTCTGCCTCTAAAATCGTCCGACCATTGAAATCCTAGAGCCTCCGGATAAGCGTAGTCTGCCGGGGTCACATTTTCATTGGCCGTGGCAATGATTCCCGATTCCGGATTGTAAATGTGGGGTCGGTCTCCAATTGGCAAATATCCTTCCCATTCTTGGGAACCGTCACCCAAAGTGGCAACCAAGCCGGAGTACCCTTTCCGAATGGGAGGTAAGCCGGTAGCTTGCCAACCAATATTCCCTTCCCGGTCTGCCCAAATCATATTTTCTGCAGGAACGTGATTGTAGGTGCAAGCCTCTCGATATTCTTCCCAGGTTTTACTCTGATCCATGCGCAGGCTCGCCAGGTAGGGCGCCCCTCCGGGTTCTCTCCAGGCAGCTTGTACTGCCACAGCCTTGTTTAACAAAGTGTCTACAAAAGTTACCGGTCCGTGTACACTGTATTGATAGCTGGTAATGACATCCGGCAGGTCTTTAACCTTAAGGGTATCCAGAACCGTTTCAAAAGTTTCCCAACGCCCGTTATACCAATATTGGTTGACATTATCCGGATTTAAATCATAAACCCGCAAATCTTCTTGATCTGTTGAAAATATCGTAAGTCCCCAAGTTCCATATTCGTTATGCCCAATAGATACTCCTGGAATCTCCGGTTCACCTGCTCCAATCACATTCCAACCCGGAGCATTGAGGTGCACCCAATACCGTAAGGAAGGAATTGCATGGCCACGGTGGGGGTCATTGGCCAAAAACGGATACCCGCTTTCGGTGTGTTTTCCTCCAATTACCCAGTTGTTGCTTCCTAAAGAGAATGGGTCTTTTTTTAGATTTTCTGAGGTCGCTTGAGCCAATTCCTTCTCCTTTTCCACAAAACTTCCCTCAAGGGCCCGGGCTTCTGGAATTACATCTTCTGGATGAAAGCTTACGGCTTTTCTAAAAGCTTTGTACGGCCTTAGAATATCTTTAAACAGTAATTCCGTTGGAATTTTGTCTGACATCGATAATTCAGGATCCCCGGGATGAAAAAAGTAAATCTTCTTGGCCTTCTCTGCTCCAATACTGCGCACCACACGACTCATGTCAAGTTCGTCTTCTACATTCTCCAATAGCCCTTGATGGCGAGAAATTACGACCTCCCAGGTCCAGGCTTCGGGTAAAATTCCCAGAAGTTTAAATTCTACGGGCAGTTTTTCCGGATTATTACGAGCTTCTTCGATATAGGTATTAATGCCATCCACGAATGCATCAACAATTTGTTCTCCTCTAGGATGGTAGTGATTTAGCTCTGTAGACTTGTCACCTCTAAAGCGAAATAAACGTACACCTTGGTCTCGCTCCAACTCACGTGCTCCCAAGATTTCAGCAAGGGTACCTGTTGCTTGTCGGCGCCAAACCTCAAATTGAAACAGTCTGTCACGTGCCGCTAAATAACCTTGGGTAAAAAACAAATCGTGTTCGTTTTGGGCATAAATATGGTTAATTCCACTTGAGTCTCTGTATACATTTACCTTTTGTTCCAACCCGGTGATTACTATACCATTGGATTCACAAGAACTGAAAAAAATACTTGCTGTAAGAAGTAGCGCCGTTGAGCATCGATAAAGGGCCTTCATTATTTAATGGGTTTGAATTAGTTTGATTTGGTAAAAAGTAAGGAATATTTTGAGAAGCTTGAATTCTAAATTGACCTAGAAGTATAACAAACGGGTTTTATATCCTATTTTTGAAATTTCAAGCACTTTCAGGATTAATTCTTTTAACATGTCAAAGTATACTGTAGCCGTACTACAACTCAATTTGAATGATACCCCAGATAACAATCGCATTAAATGTGCGGCCTGGATTAGGGACGCAGCGGCTGGAGGGGCCAAGGTAATTTGCCTTCCGGAATTGTATTCCAGCCACTATTTCTGTCAAAGTGAAGATGTTGCGAATTTTGAACTGGCAGAGCCGCTCTACGATATTTCCTACCAGACTTTTAGTGCGTTGGCCAAAGAACTTGGCGTTGTAATTATTGTCCCGTTTTTCGAAAAGCGTATGGCTGGGGTTTATCACAATAGCGCGTATATCTTGGATGCCAATGGTCAAGAGGCTGGATTGTATCGAAAGATGCATATTCCAGACGATCCGCTTTTTTATGAAAAATTCTATTTTACTCCAGGAGATCTGGGATTCAAAGCCTTTGATACCCAGGCCGGAAAAATTGGGACTTTAATTTGCTGGGATCAATGGTATCCGGAAGGGGCCCGACTTACGGCAATGCAGGGAGCAGAAATCCTGTTCTATCCAACGGCAATCGGATGGCATCCTTCCGAAAAAGCGGAATTTGGCGAAAAGCAATACAATGCTTGGATGAATGTGATGAAAGGGCATGCCGTGGCCAATGGAATTTTTGTGGCTGCTGCCAATCGAATTGGCTTGGAGCAACCTTTGGCGGATGGCGATGGGATTGAATTTTGGGGTGCATCCTTTATTGTAGGTCCACAAGGTGAGGTATTGGCCGTGGCCAGTCACGATCAGGAAGAAATCCTTTATGCCGAGGTGGATTTGAATCTGATGGAAAACGTGCGTCAAAACTGGCCGTTTTTTAGAGACAGGCGTATTGATGCTTATTCCGATATCACCAAGCGAACCTTAACCCAATGAAGGATATCGCGCTAAGATTCCCTGCAGAGTGGGAAAAACAAGAAGGAATATTATTAAGTTTTCCGCATAATGGACGAGATTGGCCCGGTAAATATGGCGCCATTCAATGGGCCTTGGTCGATTTTATCAAAAAGGTGTCAGAGGTAGAAAAAGTGTTTTTGGTGATACGGGATTCAAAACAACAAATGGTTGTCTTGGACAAACTCACTCGAGCCAATGTAAATCTGGGACGTGTTGATTTTATACAATGCAAAACCAATCGCAGCTGGATGCGCGATTCAGGACCAATAGGACTTTATTCTGGCACAAAGCGAACTTTTTTGAACTTTGCCTTTAACGCTTGGGCAAAATACAGCAATTACCGATTAGACCGGTATGTCGCCGGCACCGTGGCCAAAAATTTTGGCGTAACCCCAATACGAGCCCACTACAAGGGAAAACCGGTAGTTATGGAAGGTGGGGCACTTGAAACCAATGGTGCAGGCACATTAATCACCTCCGAGGAATGCCTGTTGCATCCGAGTATTCAGGTGAGAAATCAAGGTTTTACGAAGCAAGACTACGAGGCGGTTTTTAGGGAATTTCTAGGGATACAACACGTAATCTGGGTAAAGGATGGGATAAAGGGAGACGATACTCACGGGCATATAGATGATTTGTGTCGTTTTGTGAATCGAAATACCATAGTTACTGTGGTTGAGGAGGATTCGGAAGATGAAAATTATGCCATCCTACAGGAAAATCTGAACATTCTTAACGCGTCCAAACTTGAGGATGGTACAGCTCCCAACATAGTGACCTTACCCATGCCACGCCCCATAATTTATGAGGGGTTGCGATTACCGGCCAGTTATGCGAATTTTTTGATTCTGAATGGACGGGTTTTGGTACCTACCTTTAATGATGTAAACGATTCCAAGGCCTTGGCTATTTTGGCAACCTGTTTTCCCGATCGGGAGGTCATCGGAATTCATGCATTGGATTTAATTTGGGGTTTTGGAACGTTGCACTGCCTTAGTCAGCAAATACCTGCCTCGCAAGCCACCAAATAACAGAATCCATCCCCAACATGGAGGTCCGATACAGATGGAATTATTTCATAAGCACGCTAGCTATTTTACTGCTAGTTGTGTCTTGTAAGCGAAAGCCATTGGATTCGGCACTTACCTTGGC
>JBJOHX010000015.1:0-26237 GCA_046047415.1 Bacteroidota bacterium | reverse complement strand
CAATACATGCGGTACAGTTTACGCATTCCAGTTGGGTTCCATTTCGAATATCGATACCGGTAGGGCAAACGTGTACGCATTGATTGCAATCGATACAGTCTCCATAGCCCTGGGCCTGCCGGTCTTCCCCCTTTTTGAATTTCTTACGTCCGTTTTCTCCTTCGCCCCGTTTGTGGTCATAGGCTACAACCACTGATTTATTATCGAGTAAAACGCCCTGCATTCGTCCATACGGACACGCTATTATACAAACCTGTTCCCGAAACCAAGCGAAAATGAAGTAGAACACACCGGTAAAAATAAGGAGGGCAGTAAGGGTTCCTAAATGTGAAGATGGGCCTTCGGTAATATATTCCAGTAAGGTGTCACTGGATATCAGATACGCCAAAAAAATGTTTGCGATTAAGAAGGAAACCACGAAAAAAACAAACCATTTAAGGAGTCTTTTTCTTATTTTTTCACCGTTCCAAGGCATTTTGGCCAAGCGCATCTGAGCCCCTCGGTCGCCGTCAATCCAATATTCGATGCGCCTAAATACCATTTCCAGAAAAATGGTTTGAGGACACATCCAGCCGCAAAAAATGCGTCCGAAGGCCACGGTAAACAAGGCTACAAAAATCACCCCGATTATCATAGAGATTACAAAGAGATGAAAATCCTGCGGCCAGAAGGGAAACCCGAATATATTGAAACGACGCTGTAGTACGTTAAACAAGAGAAACTGATTGCCGTTTATTTTTATAAAAGGGGCAGAAAACAAGAAGGCCAGCAACAGGTAACTCACCCATTTACGATAGGTATACAACCTACCGCTGGGCTTCTTGGGAAATATCCAGGCTCTTTTGCCGGCCTCATTGATTGTGGCAATTGAGTCCCTGAATTGTTCGTCCATCTCACTCATTAGTTCTCTTTTCAGTATCGTTTATTCCGGAGAAATTACATTCCGGGTTCAGAAGTTACTGTTTCGGCAGAGACTTCGGTGTTGGAGGCGTCTTCAGTATTCTCTTCCTCAGCTGCTGCAGGGGCATTTGGATCGGTGTACAAATCGCCTTCCGGTGCCTTAGCGTCTGCGGGGTTGGTGCCGTGTAAACTAATTACGTAACTGGCAACCTGAGCAATTTCTCCGGGTTTTAGGGTAGATTTCCAGGAAACCATACCTTTTCCGTCCCGGCCACCTTCAGAAATCGTGTGGAAAACATTACTTATTCCGCCACCCAGAATCCAATAGTCGTCCGTTAGGTTAGGCCCAATTGAACCCCCTCCATCCGGTTTGTGGCATACTGCGCAATTCGTAGTGAAGATGGTTTGGCCCGCTTGTAAATCGGAGGTATCAGTAAGTAATTCTACCGTACTAGCGTCGATTAGGTCTTTTGCTGTTTTCTTGTATTCCTCAATAGCCATGCGGGCGTCTGCCATTTCCTGTTCAAATTCTTCTTTCTGGGTATAGTCACCAAAAATATGGAAGCGAACCAGATACACTCCTGCAAAAATTATGGTGCCATAGAACAGGTAAATCCACCACGGGGGTAAGCGGTTGTCGAGTTCCTTAATACCGTCGTAATCGTGGTCCAAGATAATTTCACTTTCCTGGGCTATAGGTTTACTGGCGGTTAGTTTTTCATACATTTTTTTGCCCCAGACCCAGCCCTTGTTTTCGCTTTTGGTGGCCAGATACCGTTCCTTTGCCTCTTCAGATAAGGTCTGAAACATTATGTTTTCTACCGATTTCAGAATCATTTCGATGGCGATAAGCAAAAGCAGCACCATCAATAGGAAGAACATGGTTATAGGATAGGTGATAAACGCCGGTTTTTCGCCTGAGTCAATAAAATATTCCATCAATCCGAAGACGAGGAAGAAAAGTACGGGTACCCGTAACCAGGCCGGTATTGAATTTTTCATGGTTCCGATGGGTTAGGTTGTTGATCATCATTTAAGGGGAGCTCGCTCATTTCCTTTATGTGCTTTTTGGAAGCGGTGATTACCCATACAAAAAGGGCCACAAAGAATACAAAGAATAACAAGAGCGAGAACATGGGGTAGTTTGCTACCCCTTCTATACGTTCCAAATTTTGAGAAACAAACTTCATCATGGCTTATTGATTTTGGGAAACACTTGGCGATTCAATTTTGATGTCGGTTCCTAAGCGTTGCAGGTAGGCAATAAGGGAGACAATTTCCCGATCGCGCATTTCTATAAACGACTGACCACTTTCCCGGGCTTCCGTTTTTTGTGCCTCATAAGAGCGCGCAAACTCCGGATCGTTGTACAGGTTTTTTTCAATTTGAGCAGCCTGGGCATCCATGCTTGCCTGGGCTCCGGCAATCTCTTCCTCGGTATAAGGTACTCCAAGTGATACCATTGCGCGCATTTTGGATTCAATATTACTGCGGTCGTGTTTGTTACGGACCAGCCACTGATATGCCGGCATAATGGAGCCAGATGAAGTGCTTTGAGGATCGTACATGTGGTTTAAATGCCAGTTGTCTGAATACTTTCCACCCACACGCAACAAATCCGGACCGGTTCGTTTACTTCCCCAAAGGAATGGATGGTCATAAACGTATTCTCCGGCCTTGGCGTATTCCCCGTAACGTTCAACCTCGCTGCGGAAGGGCCGAATCATCTGAGAGTGACACCCCACACATCCTTCCCGTATATATAAATCCCTTCCCTCCAACTCTAGGGGTGTATATGGGGTAACACTGCTAATGGTTGGAATATTGGATTTCACCAAAAGGGTAGGAATTATTTGAATTACACCCCCAATGAGGATGGCAATGGTAGAAAAAACGGTGAAACGAACCGGTAAACGTTCGAGCCAGGTGTGATAGGTTTCCCCTGCTTGTCTTTTTGAAGATACTCTTGCCAGTGCCGGAGCTTCTGCAAGTTCGTCTTCTACCTTGCTTCCCGTGCGAATGGTAGCTATAATATTGTAAATCAGGACCACCATGCCTATCAGGTAGAGTGTACCACCAATGGCCCGCATCCAGTACATGGGGATTATTTCATGAACTGTTTCAAGGAAGTTTCCATAGACTAGTGTTCCATCAGGATTGAAATCTTTCCACATTAAGGCCTGTGTAAAACCGGCAACATACATGGGTAGAGCGTATAAAACGATACCCAGGGTTCCCGACCAGAAATGGAAATTGGCCATACCGACAGAGTACAACTTAGTTTTAAACATTCTAGGCACCAACCAGTAAATCATCCCAAAGGTCATAAAGCCATTCCAGGCAAGAGCACCTACGTGTACGTGCGCAATAATCCAGTCGCTAAAGTGGGCAATGGCATTAATGTTCTTTAAAGACAACATGGGGCCTTCGAAAGTGGCCATACCATAGCCGGTTATACCTACTACCATAAATTTCAGTACCGGATTGGTGCGCACCTTGTCCCATGCACCTCTAAGGGTTAGTAATCCGTTGATCATACCGCCCCAAGAAGGTGCAATAAGCATTATGGAAAAGGTTACTCCTAAGTTTTGTGCCCAGTCCGGTAGGGCAGAATACAACAGGTGATGGGGTCCGGCCCAGATGTAAATAAAAATCAGGGACCAAAAATGGACAATGGATAACCTGTAGGAGTAAATAGGGCGGTTTGCAGCCTTAGGTACAAAGTAGTACATGAGCCCCAAAAACGGAGTGGTTAAGAAAAAGGCAACGGCATTGTGCCCATACCACCACTGTACCAGCGCATCCTGTACACCGGCATAAACCGAATAACTTTTGAGGGCACTTACAGGCAGTTCCAGGCTGTTAAAGATGTGCAATACTGCCACCGTAACAAAAGTGGCCAAATAGAACCAAATTGCGACATAAAAATGGCGCTGGCGTCTGCGCAACATGGTGCCAATTAGGTTCCAGCCAAAAACCACCCATACTACGGCAATAGCAAGATCAATGGGCCATTCAAGCTCGGCGTATTCCTTCGAGGTAGTATAGCCTAGCGGTAGTGTAATGGCCGCGGCTACAATGATAAGTTGCCATCCCCAGAAATTGATATTGCTCAAAACATCATTGAACATTCTGGCTTTTAGCAGGCGCTGGGTGGAGTAGTAGACCCCCGCAAAAATGGCGTTCCCCACAAATGCAAAGATTACCGCATTGGTGTGGAGCGGGCGAAGGCGTCCAAAACTGAGCCACGAAATACCGTCTGTGAGGTTGGGGAACAGAAACATAAAAGCCAGCAGTAGACCTACCAGCATTCCCACCACACCCCACAACATGGTAGCGTACAAGAACTTTTGAACGATCTTGTTGTCGTAATGAAATTTTTGAATTTCCATGTAAACGATTTTAGTTGGATTGATTAGGGTTATTTGTTTTATTTTCTTTGGATTGATTGGCTACCAGCTCATCGTCGAACAGCATCCGGATAGCCGGCGTGTACGAATCGTCATATTGCCCTCTTTGAACCGATATAATAAAAATGAGAAAGAATAAAAGTGCCACAGTTACACTAATTGCTAGTAATAAATAGATTACACTCATATTGCGGGAGATTTTGACTGCTAAACTAGGCGTATAGCTTTTCCCAAAACATGATATTTATCAGCAATTCCGCCGAATTTTGGATTTCTGTCTAGGGAATTCGACGACCCAAGACATTTGTGGCAATTGTGGTAAATACCACGACACTAATTGAGCTAAGCGGCATAAGAATTGCTGCCACCACAGGTTGTAATTGACCGGTTACGGCAAAGTATAAACCCACCAGGTTATAAAGTAGGGATAGCACAAAACTTATGTGAATAATGCGAATACCATCTCGAGACATTTTCAGGAATGTGTCCAGTAAGCCAAAACTTCTGCTATCTAAAATGGCATCGCAGGCCGGTGTAAACAAATTTGAATCCTCAGATATCGCAATGCCTACGTCACTTTGGGCCAAGGCCCCTGCATCGTTTAATCCATCTCCTATCATACCTACCAGACGCTGTTTTTCTTGAAGCGACTTCACGAATTCTAGCTTTTCTTTGGGCTTTTGATCGAAGTACATAGGAGTAAGCGGTGGTAAAAGGGCTTGAAGGGCATCTCGCTCTCCGGCATTGTCTCCTGAAAGTACTGCGAGTTCGAACCTTTCGCCCAATTTCAAGGACAACGATTGCACCGCTTCCCGATAGGTATTTCTAATAGTAAAATACCCCTTGTACATTTTATTGGCCGCAATATAAACTGTAGTTCCCTCGGTGCCATTTGGCAGGTCAGGGTTAACGAAATTTTTTGAGCCTACACGCATGTGCTGACCTGCTACATAGCCTTCGATGCCCTGCCCTAAATGTTCCTCAAATGTTTCTAAAGGCACAATATTAAAAGGAGCTAATTCCCGATATAGTGTTTGGCTTAACGGATGACCGGAAGCCCTTAGCATGTTTTTGAGCACTGTGTTTTCTTTCTCTGATAAGGGGGTTCCGATATAAGAGATTTCATTTTTTTGAGTGGTGCTTAGTGTCCCTGTTTTGTCGAAAATCAGCGTGTCTAACTGAGCCATCCGTTCAAGACTTTGGGTGTCTTTAACGTAAAATCCTTTTTTGCCTAGGATGCGCAATAGGTTCCCTAATGTAAAAGGAGCTGCAAGTGCCAAAGCACAAGGACAGGCAATGATTAAAACGGCGGTAAATACATTGATGGCCATAGACGGATCAATAAAAAACCAGGTTCCCCCAGCTAAAATTGCAAGGGTAAGGACGGCCACCGTAAAACGCTTTCCGATTCGGTCGGTCAGATTTTGAAAAGACGTTTTTGGTGCCTTGGAAAATGCAGCGTCACTCCATAATTCGGTAAGGTAACTTTGGGAAACCGCTTTTAAAACTTCTACTTCAATTAGGCCTTGTAATTGTTTTCCTCCGGCATATATGCGATCTCCTACCTTTTTAAGCACCGGTTTGGCCTCTCCAGTAACAAAGCTGTAGTCGATTTCGGCCGAACCTTTTACAAGTATGGCATCTGCAGGAATTATGGTGTTATTGCGAATGAGCAGACGATCCCCGGGGATTACCTCATAAACCGGCACACTTTCTTCATTACCGTTTTGCGATATTCGGGTAACGGCAATTGGGAAATAGGATTTGTAATCTCGTTCAAAGGATAGAAACGAGTACGTACGCCGCTGAAAGTATTTTCCCAGGAGAAGAAAAAAGATAAGTCCAGATAAACTATCGAAAAAGCCGCTGCCCCAGTCCAGTGCAATTTCCACCGTGCTGCGAATAAATAGCACAAGAATTCCCAAAGCAATGGGAACATCTATATTTAGCATACCTGCTTTTAGTCCTTTATAGGCAGTTTTCAAATAGTCGGAACCGGAGTAAAAAACCGCCGGGACAGAAAAACCGAACATCATCCAACGAAAGACAACCTTGTACTGTTCAATCCAGAATTCACCGGTTTCAAAATATTCTGGAAAGGACAAAAACATGATATTCCCAAATGCAAAACCGGCTATTCCCAATTGATAAATTAGTTTGCGGTCATTTTTTTGAACCTTTCCCTGATAATGTTCCAAAGTAATGGATGGCTCATACCCAATGGCACTTAATATCTGAACTAGTGTTTTTAAGGGTAGTTTTTGAGAGTCGTAGTGAATGCGGGCTTGTCTTTTCGGAAAGTCTACCTGACTGCTAAGCACACCTGGGTGTAGTTTTTGTAAATTCTCTAACACCCAGATACAAGAGCTACAATGAATTTGGGGAATAGACAAGTTTATGACGTGGTGAAATCCATCCTGAAAATCGAGCAATTTTCCGGCTATTTCCGGATCATCTAAATAATCGTATTTGCCGTCTTGAATGCTGGGGCTAATACCTGCTCCTACTTCCAGCTCGTAGTAATAATCCAACTTGTGATCCCGAAATATTTGATAAACGGTTTTACACCCGTTGCAACAAAAGCATTTTTCGTCGAACACTATTGGGTCCGCTTCGCAGGAATCTCCACAATGAAAGCAAGTTTGTATTGCCATGAATTAAAAATACTATTGTTGAAAATGGAGTCAAAATTGAGATTATTTCCGTCTATAAAGGATGATAATTGTCAGGCTTAAAAACAAAAACAAAAAATGGCTATTTTTACACTAAGCCCCAATTTATCTACCTATGGAAAGTCGTTGTGAAAATTGTATCGTCAGGAAATTTAATGCTTTACGTGCAATGTCTAAAGAAGAGCTTAAAGCAGTTTCGGACAGTAAAGTTTCTAGGACAGTTAAAAAGGGCGAGGTAATCTTTGGTGAAGGAGAAAAACTTGGCGGAATTTATTGTGTGCGAGACGGTGTGTCTAAATTAGCTAAGTTGAGCCCTAATGGTAAAGATCAAATCGTCAAATTGGCCTCCAAGGGAGAAGTGTTGGGCCAGCGCTCCGTTGTTGCAGAGGAGCATTCCAATCTCAGTGCCACGGCGGTAAATGATATGGAAGTCTGTTTTGTTCCCAAGGAAGCCATTATGAGCAGTTTGCATCGGAATCCTGATTTCACCTATGAAGTTCTGCGGCACATGGCACACGATTTACGGGAAGCCGACGATGTAATTGTGAATATGTCCCAAAAAACTGTAAAGCAACGGATTGCAGAGGCCTTGTTATATCTGAAAAATCGATTTGGAGAAGATTCGGAAGGTTATCTTTCGTTGATTTTGTCTCGTGAAGATATAGCCAACGTAGTGGGAACAGCAACGGAATCTTGTATCCGTATTTTATCCGATTTCCGAAAGGAAGGTCTTATCAAGACCTCTGGCAAGCGCATGTCAATCCTCGATGAACGTAAATTGCAAGACCTGGTAGACGGGTTCTGATTTTTAACATCTGGTTTTCTATTACCTGACACTTATCATTATTTTCTGAAAAGTGTTGTTCTAGTTTTGAGCTTAACTAAGAACAGCACTGTCATGGAACGTATTTTGATTCCGACTGATTTTTCAACAGCAGCCGGAAATGCCGCGAATTATGCCTTGTTATTTTTTAAAGGGAAGCCGTGTACTTTTCAGTTACTGAATACTTATGTCCCCGATTTTATAAATAGCAGAGTCATGAGCATGTCGCCCTTTTCTGTAATGGAATCGGATCCCATGCAATTGCATTCGGAATCGGGATTGCAGCACTCGGTAAATCTACTCGAAGATCTCAATATTCATTCTGGATTTTCTTTTGAAACAGTATCTTCATTTAGTTTGTTGTCGGAGGAAATTAGGAACCTCTGCGAGAGTGGTGGTGTTGACTTGATTGTTTCCGGCACCCGGGGTGCTACCGGGGCTCAGGAAATTTTTCTAGGCACCAATACTGTTCGAATATTAAAAGCCGCCGGTACTTGCCCAGTTTTAGTGATTCCTGCAGAGGCCTCACCCAAAATTCCTGAACGCATTGGTTTTGCCACCGATTACAATCAGCCATTTAGCGGAGAGCAACTTGATCAGTTGCACTTTTTTACGAGCAGGCATAAATCTCAGTTTTTTATTTTTCATGTGGGTACCAAAAAGGCGTTAACCCCTTTACAGGAAATGCATAAACGGCAACTTGAATTGGAGTTGGACTTGTTGCACCCAAATTTTGAATGGTTAGCGCCATTGCGCACTATTTCAGAATCAATACAACAGGCCGTTAGTCAATATAAATTAGACCTACTTATATTAATTCGCAATGAATATAGTTTTCCAGACAATTGGTTTCGGGACCCCGTTGTAAAGCGCATGGTTTTTCATACTTCCAAACCGCTCTTGGTTTTGCCAAACATTCAAAATTAAGCCGGTGAACCATCTGTGTATTGCTATTACTGAATTCGTAATTCAAAAACCTTTTATATCTTTGCCTCGTTGTGTTGTGTTCTCTGTAAGGAGAACCGGGTCGGCGGCTTATTAGCCGTATTCCCATGAAAGGCTTTCCGATTACGGGAGGCTTTTTTTATTTGTGGAAGTACAGGTTTTCGCCGATGACCCGTTGTACCAATGAAGCACCCAAAATTGCGGTTTGCCGATCGCGGTCCAAGCCTGGATTAAGTTCGGCCAAGTCCATTGAAATTAGTTTCTTACTTTTAAGGATCAGGTCCAGGAAAGGCGCAACCTCTTCCGGATAAAACCCCATGGGTGAGGCAGCACTTACCCCGGGTGCTACTGCCGAGGAAAATCCGTCAAGATCAATAGTCAGATAAATAAAATCTACGACAGACAGGAATGCTTCCAATTTTTTTAGTGCCCCGGAAGCCTTATGAACACAGAGCTCGGATCGCATGATTTGCAATACATTTAATGTATTTGCGCGATCCCAGAGTTCCTTAGGATTAGCGTCGTATCGGAGGCCTAAGCAGGCATAATTAAAGGTGGTTTTTTCCGATTCACAGGTCTTTGCAATCTGATAAAATGGGCTCCCGGAATGGGGTATTGGATGCGGTAATCGCAAATCTAAATGGGCGTCAAAATTTATTATTCCCAGCGTTTTTGCCTGCTTTAAGTGGTTATTTATTCCCATAAAATGGCCGAAGGCCATATCGTGTCCTCCGCCAATTACTATTGGGAAATATCCGTGGTTTAATAGGTTTTCTACATGCTGGGCTAAGGCTTGTTGAGATGCTTCGAGTAAATCGTCTGGACAGAGCACATTTCCGGCATCCCAAATTCGATCGGGACATACAATGGGAGCCGGCATTTTACCCAAGACATTTCGTAAAGCATCCGGTCCGTCTGTAGCCCCGGGTCGTCCTAAATTTCTGGAAACTCCAGCATCGCATTTGTAACCTATAATGACCGGTTCCTTGTTTGATCGGTTAATACTTGGCAGAGTATCGAGAGGCAGCAAATGTATTTTTTCGTGTAAATAGTCTGCATGATTTGATTTACGGCCCTGCCAAAAATCGGCTGTTGGTGCTTGATATCGCATATGCTTTAGCTTACATCTAAGAGGTTGGCAAGTAATTCATCGGAAACGTGATGTGGCAATGTAACCTTTAGGGATGGCGTTCGTTGCATTTCACGTTTAATGGCTGTTTCTGCTCCTACATTTCGAGCCCATCCTCTACGCGCAATACCGTTGTTTACATCGTAGAATAGCATGAGTTCAAGTCGGTTTTTGGCGTCTTCTGAACCGTCCAAAACTAAACCGAATCCCCCGTTGATAACCTCTCCCCAGCCAACACCACCGCCATTGTGAATGGAAACCCAACTGCCGCCTCTAAAACTGTCTCCAATTACATTGTGAATGGCCATATCCGCAGTAAATTGGCTTCCATCGTAGATATTACTAGTTTCGCGGTAAGGACTGTCTGTGCCGCTCACATCGTGGTGATCGCGCCCCAATATAACGGGCCCTGATATTTTTCCGGTTGCAATGGCCTCATTAAATGCTCGTGCAATCGCAATACGACCTTCGGCATCGGCATATAAAATACGAGCCTGTGAGCCCACTACAAGTCGATTTTCCTGTGCTTTTGAAATCCAATGGATATTGTCTGCGAGCTGATTCTGTATGGCTTTTGGGGCATGAGTTAATTGAGATTCCAGTACATTACGGGCAATATTGTCTGTAGTTTTTAAATCTTCGGGATTGCCGGAGGCGCAAACCCAACGAAAGGGTCCAAAGCCATAATCAAAGCACAACGGCCCTAAAATGTCCTGAACGTAAGAAGGATATCGAAAGCCGGTATTCTCAGAATTCATTACATCTGCACCAGCCCTTGAGGCCTCAAGCAAAAAGGCATTGCCGTAATCGAAAAAATAGGTACCCTTAGCAGTGTGTCTGTTTATGGCTGCGACTTGTCTTCTAAGTGATTTTTGAACCTGCTCTCGGAAGAACTCCGGGTTATTGGCCATTAATTCATTTGAGGCTTCGAAGCTCAATCCTACCGGGTAATATCCGCCGGCCCAAGGATTGTGTAATGAGGTTTGGTCGCTACCTAGTACGGCGTAGAGCTCCTCGTCTGCAAAACGTTCCCAGAGTTCAACGATATTACCCACAAAAGCCAAGGAAACTACCTCTTTCCTTGAAATGGCTTTTTTGGTGCGAAGCACCAATGAATCTAAGGTGGTATATAGTTCGTCTACCCATCCTTGTTCATGGCGTTTTTGAGCTGCTGCCGGGTTGATTTCTGCACAAACGGTAATACATCCCGCAATGTTTCCTGCCTTGGGCTGGGCCCCGCTCATACCACCAAGTCCGGCAGTAATAAAAAGGCATCCGGCAAAGTTTTCCTGTGCAGGCAACACGCGGCGAAATGCGTTGAGCACTGTAATGGTTGTGCCATGGACAATGCCCTGTGGTCCTATGTACATGTAGGAACCAGCTGTCATTTGTCCGTATTGGGTTACGCCTAAGGCATTGTATCTCTCCCAGTCATCGGGTTTGGAATAATTCGGAATCATCATGCCATTTGTTATTACCACTCTAGGGGCAGTCGTGGTAGATGGGAATAATCCCATGGGATGTCCCGAATACATATGTAGCGTTTGGCTGTCGCTCATTTCGGAGAGGTATTTCATGGTAATTAAATATTGGGCCCAATTTTGAAAAACAGCCCCGTTGCCCCCATAGGTGATTAATTCTTGGGGGTGCTGTGCTACTTTAGGATCCAAATTGTTATGAATCATAAGCATGATTGCTGCTGCAGTGAGCGATTTGGCCGGATATGCCTCCAATGGCCGGGCAAATATCTCGTAATCGGGCATAAAACGGTACATGTAAATTCGCCCGTACTGGTTTAATTCTTCCAGAAATTCCGAAAGGAGTTCTTGGTGCCAAGCTTCGGGGAAATAACGCAGTGCATTGCGCAGTGCCAATTTCTTTTCTGTTGCATTTAGAATATCCTTACGCTTGGGTGCATGAGATACTTCGGGGGCTCTGTTTTTACTTTTGGGTAAATGTATAGGAAGGCCTTGAGAAATAGCTTGCTTAAAAGCGGTATCGTGAATTGAGGTATTCATTTTCAGGTATTTTTTTGGTACATGCATTTGCCCGATTTCCATACCGAAAACGGTTTTAAACTGCCCTGATGGTATAAGATTTCGTTGTAATGTTCGGTTTGAAATAATACCAGGTCTGCAATATTCCCAATCTTTAGGCTGCCTCTATCCTCTAGGCCTAAAGCATGGGCTGCTCGTATGCTAATCCCTGCAATTATTTCGGCATTGCTCAATTTTTCCATTGTTCCCAAAATGGCGGCTTGTGCGAGTAAATCTCCCATAGGGGCAGAACCCGGATTATAATCACTGGCAATAGCGAGACACGCTCCGGCGTCTAATAATGCACGCGCCGGAGTAAAGGAACACCCCAGACCTAAACTCGCACCAGGAAGTGCTACAGCTGTAACATTACTTTTTGCAAGTGCACTGATTTCGGGTTCTTGGCTCGCTTCCAGATGATCTGCACTTTTTGCACCCCATAGTATAGCGGCTGAACTACCGCCTGTACTGAACTGATCGGCGTGTACGGTGAGTTCAAATCCCATTTCTTTTGCTGCTTTAAAGTAGGGTGCGATTTGGTTCGCTGTAAAAGCACTTTTTTCAATAAAGGCATCGATCCGGTTCGTCAGTTTCTCGGATTTAAGAACCGGAAATAGCATTTCTTGAATGTGGTTTAGGTAATCCGTTGCGTTGCCTTCAAAATCCTTGGGCAGCATATGTGCGGCCAAACAAGTAGGGACAATATCTTGAACGACCTTATTGCTTGCCGATTTAATAACACGTAACATTTTAAGCTCTTCGGCCACCGAAAGTCCATAACCACTTTTAACTTCTAGGGTAGTAATGCCCTGTTCCAGAAAATGGTTGCATCTGCTAATAAGACTGTTTTCCAAGGTCTCGAAAGAAGCTTTACGGGTTTGAGAAACCGTATCCCATATCCCACCACCGGCTTCTGCAATTTCTAAATAGGATTTGCCGCTGTTCCTTAAGGCGTAATCCCTAGCTCTACTGCCTGCGAAACAACTGTGCGTGTGTGCATCGATAAATCCTGGAAGACATATGTGTTGTTTTCGTAGGATTTTATGTTCTGCTTTGAGGTCATTAGCTAAATTAAGCATGTCTTGGTATGGGCCCCAATTGTAAACAATCCCGTTCCTAATCAATAAACCTGCATTTTCCAGAACAATAAGTTCTGAATCCTGCAATGCCCCACTAAGATTTAAGCCGGTCATGGGAAGCAGCTGGGTTATTGGACCTATTAGGGTGTAGTGCTGCATGGATTTGATGTTAGTGGTTTTTTAGAAAACTTCAAATTGGCGGTCAAAAGGGGTTTTTAGCGTTAGCGCCTTTTTTTTGGATACTGTATTTAATAATTGAATTAGATTTTTGCCTTGAATTATTGCTAAACCTTTTTCAATGTCGTCGGCAAATACCCGATCAGCAGTAGCAAAACTTACTTTTGTACGGACCAATTCGTGTGCTTTTTCTAGAAACCATCCCGATTTAAGAGGTTTTCGGTATTCAAAGGCTTGGGCTGCAGTCAATAACTCAATAGCCAGGATTTTTTCGACATTTTCTATGACTTCCAAGGCTTTTCTTCCGGAAATGGATCCCATGCTCACATGATCTTCCTGTCCCATAGATGTGGGTATGCTATCGGCACTGGCCGGGAAACATTTGCTTTTGTTTTCGCTGGCAAGTGCAGCAGAGGTGTATTGTAGCATCATATATCCAGAGTTCAATCCAGTGTCTTTCATGAGCAGTTTCGGCAGGCCGGTATTGTTCCCTTCTAAGGCTAAATAAATACGTCGATCCGAAATGTTTCCAATTTCTGAAGCTGCCAAGCACGCATAATCTAGTGCCATTGCCAAAGGTTGACCGTGGAAATTACCTCCACTTATAGACAGGTTTGCGTCAATAATAATTGGATTATCTGTAACTGCATTTAGTTCTATTTCCAACAACTCTTTTAAATGGGCCCAAGCCGCCCGAGAAGCACCATGAACCTGAGGGATACAGCGCAGAGAATAGGGATCTTGAACTCGATCGCAATCTATATGGTCCTCGAGAATTTCTGATCCTTCCAGCAATCTGCGAATACGTTCGGCAACGTGACGATTTCCGGGAAATGGTCTGAGTTGATGTAGATTGGGATGAAATGGTTTTACGGAACCCTGAAGCCCTTCGATCATCATTGCTCCAATAATGTCGGCTTGTGATAGGCAGTTGTGCAGCTTTTCTATAACCAATACCGCATGGGCCGCAATAAATTGCGTCCCGTTGATTAAGGCCAATCCTTCTTTTGGACCTAACGATAGTGGGCTTAGCTTAAAAACATCATAAAGTTCTTTACTAGGAATTACCTTATTTTTGAAATGTACCTGACCAAGCCCTATTAGGGGAAGAAATAAATGGGCGAGCGGTGCCAAATCACCGGAAGCCCCCACAGACCCCTGTGAAGGCACAACGGGGGTTATATCGTGCTCCAGCAGCCAAAGAATCCGGTCTAAGGTACATTCCTGAACGCCGGAATGCCCTTGTGCCAAGGCCTGTAGCTTTAGCACCAGCATTAATTTGGCAATTTCTGGTGCTATGGGTGTTCCCACGCCAACACTGTGACTTTTTAAAATGTTTATCTGTAACTGGTTGGTCTGATCGGGGGAAATCCTGGTAGTACACAACGGGCCAAAGCCAGTATTAATGCCGTAAACCGGGGCTCCGGCATTAGCCATATCGGTTACGATATGTTGACAATCTTGTATGCGCTTGCGCGTGTGGGCATTAATCATTCCTTTAATTTGACCTCTGGCCAGGGACAACGCCTTACCGGCAGTGAGTTGTTCGGCACCGAATTCAAAAGTATTCATCTGTTCAGGCATAATGAATAATTAGTTGTATGAATTAAAAGTACATATTAAGTTTGATACCTGTTGATTCAAAAAAATCAAGAATTGATAATTATGAGTAATCAAATTGAATTAAGGCATCTCAGGTATTTCACAGTATTGGCCTCACATTTGAATTTTCACAGAGCTGCCGAAGTTCTAAATATTTCGCAGCCTGGCTTGAGCCGTCAAATTGCTCAATTGGAGTTTCACTTGGGTACACCATTGTTTATTCGTGATCGGAAAACTGTTTCCCTAACTCAAAGTGGCCGGTACCTTTACGAGCAGGCCGTTCCTCAGCTAAATACACTAGATCGCATCTATGAACAAACACGTGAAATTGGAGCAGGAAAGTCAGGTGAAATTCGAATAGGGTTTCTCGGATCGGCAATGCAACAAGTCATCCCTAATTTATTACTAGGACTCAAGACTTCTCATCCGGAATTACATGCGGCCTTGGTAGAACGTTCCAATCAGGATCAAGTTTCTGCCTTACTCGAGGCGCAACAGGATCTTGGTTTTGTGCGCTTATCGGATTTACCCCCAGAATTGGAGGGATGCACAGTTTTTAGGGAAACATTTTCTCTTGTAGTTCCCAAAGGCCATCCGATCACTGAGGCCAATTTTAATTCCATGTCGCAACTGTCCGATCAAAATTTTATTTTGTTTAGTCCTGAATACAGTCCGGATTATTATAGAATGGTATTGAGTATTTGCGAAGATGCCGGATTTCATCCTAAGATTTCACACCGTTCTGTTCATGCGCATACCATTTTTAGATTGGTCGAGGCAGGGTTTGGGGTTGCACTAATTCCCACCTCGTTACAGCAGGGATTTAAAATGGATATTCGTTTCATTCAATTGTCAGATATCAGACAACGTGCGGTACTCACTGCCATTTGGAAAAGAGTACATCACAATCGGGCATTGGAATCCTGTATTGCGCAACTTAGGTCACTTTCAGTCTAGTGGTAAGTTGTATTTTTGAATTAAAATTACCTATTATGATTGCACAACTTATCCGAAATCGCAGATCTGTATTTCCGGATCAATACAACAATAAGCCCATTTCCAGAGCTACTGTAGAACAATTGCTGGAGGCTGCCAATTGGGCTCCCACACATAAAAAAACGCAACCCTGGAGGTTTAAAGTGCTTCAGGCCAGCAGCGCTCGCGAAAATCTAGGTGTATTTCTGAGAGAGACCTATTTGCAAACGAATCCCAAACCCCAACAATTTACAGCGAACAAGCTGTACAATAATCCGGTAAAATCGGCTGCCGTTATAGCCATATGTATGCAACGCGACCCCAATGAAGGATTGCCGGAATGGGAGGAAGTGGCAGCGGTAGCAATGGCAGTGCAGAACATGTGGCTTGTATGCACCGAAATGGGAATTGGAGCCTACTGGAGTTCGCCCGGAATAATTTCCAAAATGGGTGATTTTTTTGAATTACAGCCCGGTGAGCGCTGTCTGGGATTTTTCTATATGGGGTATTTTGATGAGACTCCTCCAGATAGCTCTAGAGGATTGGTTTCGGATAAAACCACTTGGATTTAATTCTGAATAAAAACAATAGAAAAATTGGTTTCGGTATTCCCAAACCTTGAGCAATAAAGAGTTCGAAATAAATTAACGCAAGCATTAATTTTAAAAAGATTCCTATCAAAAAGACAATTAAGGATTCAAATGCGACTTATAATGCCGGTTGGTGCGTTGCCTGATTTAAAAGTTCGCCGATTACAGCACTTGTAAATGGCCACAACAAGATGCCAATCCATCCGAATATCGGAAATATCAAGGCCAGCAGAAGCCCTCGGTATCTAACTATAGAGTCTAGCCGTAGTATTTGGACTTCAAAAAATTGTAATTTTAACGGGATTCTGAATACTATGAATAAACATTGCCTTGGTGTTTTGGGAATACTCACCAGCCTTTTCACCTCTTGTGACTGGCAAAAGTCTCCCGATGTCTTAACCCAAGAGCTGGCAGATGCAGAGTTGAAGACCATCAACTGGAACGAATTGGATCAATTTCCCCTTTTTTCTGTTTGTGATGAAACTGTTTCCAAGCCCAAGCAACAGGAATGCTTTCAATCTACCCTTATGTTGCACCTGTCTATGGCTTTACAGGATTTTAATTTAAAAGTAAACAATGAAATAAGCGATACACTTTACTTAAATTTTAAGGTAGATACCCTGGGAAGTGTGTCCGTACTTGACATTTCAAATCACGCTATAATTTCTTTAGAAAATCCGGATTTTATAAATTTCGTTGATAAGCGTCTTAAAGGGCTACCGAAATTAGAGCCAGCGCTTAAGCGAGGTATTCCGGTGTCTGCTCAATTCCGAGTTCCCTTAGTTATACAATTCAATGACTGATTCAACGGAAAAGATAATTTTGGGTATAGATCCTGGAACTACAATAATGGGTTTTGGTATTATTCGTGTGGTTGGTAAGCAGATGTATTTTGTTCAGATGAATGAATTGTTGCTGAGTAAGTATGAAGACCCCTATATTAAACTTAAGCTGATCTTTGAACGAACGGTAGAACTCATCGACACCTACCATCCCGATGAAATTGCCATTGAGGCCCCGTTTTTTGGAAAAAATGTTCAGTCCATGCTCAAATTGGGGCGTGCTCAAGGCGTAGCAATGGCGGCAGGCCTTTCCCGTCAGGTTCCGATTACCGAATATTTACCCAAAAAAATAAAGATGGCTATAACGGGGAATGGAAATGCAAGCAAGGAGCAGGTCGCGGGTATGTTGCAGACCCTTTTGGGCCTGAAGACCCTTCCCAAGAACCTGGATAGTACGGATGGGCTCGCTGCAGCGGTATGTCATTTTTACAACCAAGGGTCGCCTGCTGTTTCCGGAAAATCCTATACGGGTTGGGAGGCCTTTGTGAAGCAAAATGCGGATAGGACCCGAGGATAGGAATCAGTTTTACGGTAAAGTGGCGTGTTATGGAAAGGGGGGACCCCCACCCACCCGGATTCAAGTTAATCCTCCGCTCTGCAAAACCCCATCAGTTCCCTGATTTTGTACCTTTAAACCCCATTGAACCCAATTTGATTTTAATTGAGCAATCCGAATAAATGAGCGGCATTTACCTCCATATTCCATTTTGCAGAAAGGCTTGTCACTATTGTGATTTTCATTTCTCTACGTCTTTTAAGCACAAGGAGTCGCTTTTGAAGGCCATGCAGCTTGAATTGCTTTCCCGAAGGTCCGAAGCTAATAATAATCCTATTGAGACCATTTATTTTGGAGGCGGAACGCCCTCGGTATTGACGGATGCCGAAATTGAACAATTCATTACCACCATTGACAACAATTTTGACCTAAAGTCGGATGCCGAAATTACATTGGAGGCCAATCCGGATGACTTGTCTGCGGCCCGTATTCGGTCTTTGGCACAAGGTCCTGTGAATCGGTTAAGTGTGGGTATTCAGAGTTTTGAAGACGATCTGCTTTCCTGGATGAATCGTTCCCATTCTGCATCTCAAGCTCTGAAATCCCTGGAGGTAATAGGAGATTTTTTTTCCAATTATTCAATTGACTTAATCTACGGAATTCCTGGAAGTGGGCCCGACACATGGGCTAAAACCCTAAATACGGCATTGGAATTTACCCCGCCTCATATTTCCGCTTATGCCTTAACGGTGGAGCCTGAAACAGCACTTCAGGTTCAGATTGACAAGGGGATTTCGGCATTTCCCGATGAAGATCGGGCCGAGGAAGATTTCAACTATCTTATTGATGCCTTAACGAGCAGGGGCTATACCCATTATGAAATTTCCAATTTTGGGAAGCCCGGTTACTATTCTAAAAATAACACGGCATATTGGTTGGGGAAGTCCTACATCGGAATAGGGCCTGCTGCCCATTCATTTAATGGTTCCGTCAGGCGATGGAATGTATCTAATAATATTAAATACTTCCGCGCCATTGAATCCGGAGCAATTTATTATGAAACGGAACAGCTCAGTCTAAAGGATCGGTACAACGAATTTGTAATGACCGGTTTGCGAACCGAGTGGGGCGTTTCGTTGAAACAAATTCGAAAGGATTTTGGCCTTTCTTTTGAGGATTACCTGTTGAAATTGGCCAAACCGTATCTCGATCAGCAGTATTTATTTTTAGAAGAGGAACGAATATTCCTGTCGAAAAAGGCTAAATTTCTTGCCGATGGAATCGCCAGCGAGCTGTTTATGGTAAATTTAAAATAATCGATTCTACGTTTAATGGAGGTTCAAATTCAGATCGAAGGGAAAAAGTATAGGGTAAATCTAAGCGAACCTTTTGATTGTTCGATACCGGTGACCCCGAATGGTACAACTGCTTGGGGCATTAGTGGTGCAGAAATCACACCCCATCAAGACGGTGACTTTGTTGGAAGTATTAAAGCCGGAAGTCCGGTCAATTTCAACACCATTACCTTCAATCCTCATGCGCATGGAACACATACCGAATTTCTAGGGCACATCACAGAATCGCCATACTCAATTTTGGATGTTATGCCCATTCCCTTGATGCCTGTGCAGTTGCTGTCGATATCCCCTACTGAACGGGATGGGGATTTGCGAATTGAATTGGAGCAATTTGAAAAAACAGGCATTTCACTTACGGTTCCGGCGGTAATGATTCGCACCCAACAGGGGTATGATGCCGTAAAAAATTGGTCGGGAAGGAATCCGCCGTATCTCGATTACCGGCTTGCGCAGCATCTGTCAGAATTGGGTGTTGTTCACCTTTTGTTGGATTTGCCCTCTGTGGATCGGGAGCAGGATGGGGGCCTGCTAAACGCACACAAGGCGTTTTGGGGGATTCCGAAATCACCAAGATTACAGGCAACAATTACAGAACTAATTGCAGTTCCTGAATCCCTGGAGGATGGCTTGTATTTGCTCAATTTACAGGTTTCGCCATTTGTGAATGATGCGAGTCCCAGCCGACCGGTGTTGTACCGTTTAATTCCCGATTAGGGGTTAAGCATAATTAAATAATTCCCCAATGGCATTTCAGGTTTCGACAATTAAGCTTAATTTGAGGCCACCAAACAACCCGAGCTTATGCAACTAAAACCAATCCTAATCGCTATATTTTTTGCCGCTTTATTTTTTCCGAATCAGGCAAAAGCACAAAACAATTCCAAAATGAAATCTTTTGACCCTGCCTTTGCCCATGTCGTTTACTTTTGGCTTCACAATCCAGATAGTTCGTCCGACCGTCAGGAATTTGTAGCTGCACTTCAAAAATTCTTGAATAATTCGCAATTTGCCAAAACCAAATATATTGGTACACCGCCGGTGGCCACTCGGGATGTTGTGGATGGGTCATTTACCTATAACATGGTGGTTACTTTCGAATCTGCCGAGGCACAGGCGGAATATCAGAAAGAGCAACCCCATTTGGATTTTATTCAAGAGGCGTCTCATCTTTGGAAACGTGTTCAGGTATACGATTCTATGGGTATAGAATAAGTTTCCAATTATGGATGTAGAAGCCTTTCGCGAATTCTGTCTTACTAAGAAGGGAGTTACCGAAGGCTTGCCATTTGGTCCCGATGTTTTGGTCTTTAAGGTAATGGGTAAGATGTTTGCCTTACTCAATCTGGAAGGCTATCCTGTTCGGGTAAATCTAAAGGCTGATCCGGAAGAAATACCTTTACTTAGAGAAACGTGGCCGGATGCTATATTACCGGGCTATCACATGAATAAGGCACATTGGAATACGGTGTGCATCGGTCAAATTCCTGAAAAATTAGTTCGGGAATTAACGGACAATTCTTATAGTTTGGTGGTAGCAAGTCTTAGCCGTAAGCTAAGAGATGAATTTAAAGATTTGTGATACTTATTTATAATCTCGAAAGAATTTAATCTCAATTGAGAAATGGGTTCTACTTTAATTTCCAGAATAAACCAATTGCAAAGACTTGCCAATGGTATTCTTGAAGAGCGATTTAAGGAAAATTTTTTAAACGCTTATATAGAGGACACTTCATTTTTAACAAAGAACATACTCGGAAGAGAAATTGAAGTTCCTTCCAAACTATTAAGGCAGAGTCGATTGGAAGATTTAAACCAATTGCAATCCCGATTCCCGATTGGTACCGTAGCCGTTTTAGTACCCAAAAATAGTATTGGTCTAACAGTGGCTAAGGCAATAGCCAGTTCTTTTTTGATGGGAAACCGCACCTTGATTTATTTCCCCGCATCTCTTAAAAATACGGGCCCCATTTATGCGGAACTTTTAAAAAGTCATTTGAATGATGTTGAGGTCATAACGGGCGGACTATCAAGTGCAGCCTTTATGCGAAAGTGTATAAAGGACCCTGCAGTAAAGGCAATTGTGGTATATGGAGATGACAATTGGATTGACGCATATAAACCTCTGGCTTCTGAGTTCAAAACCAAGATAGTATTTGAAGGTCCGGGAAATGATCCCATGGTTGTATTTCCAGATGCCAATTTAAAAGATGCCGTAAAAGGTGCTTTAGAGGGTGGATTGAATAATGGCGGTCAGTCTTGTTCTGCTTTGGAGCGATTTTTTGTGCATCAATCCTGTTATTCTGATTTTTTAGGGCTTTTGGTTGAAGCGCTTTCCGATTTTAAACTTGGCGGACCTTCTGAGTTAGAAACCGATATAGGGCCAATTCGTTCTTCAATTATTTTTAATCGGCTTATTCAGCAAATTGAATCTGCTAAAGCGATGGGTGCAACTATTGCATTGGGCGGTGAAGTGGTTTTGGATGCCGAAACGGATTTACCAATACTGCAACCTACAGTAATTGGCAATTGTAATATCCAAATGCCGGTGGTTCAAGAGGAGTCTTTCGGACCGGTTTTTCCTTTAGTATCATTTGATTCTGAGCAGGAGTTAATACAAATGTTAGACGAGACCAGGTACGGTTTAAATGCTTGCGCTTATGGAACAACTCCCAAATTGGTTCAGGATTACCTGGAAAGCACACACAGAAATGTCTATTACAATTCGACCGCTGCCAGTAGTTGTAACTTGCCTACACGGTTAATGGATGGCGGATTTAAACGCTCCGGTTTTATCTGGGACTTTACAACCGAAGGTATTGAAACAACCGGTAGGCGTATGCTGGCAATGGAACTTAGTAAAGTAAATAGCAATTCATAAATACAGAATAAATGAAAATTGATCCAAAAAATGTGGATAACATGCGCCAAGAATGGTTGGATATTCTAAAGCGTATACCCGGAGACGGTCTAAAAGGTAAATACGCTCCGCGAAATGTGCTGGGAATGCTCATGTACAATCCGGATACCCTAGGTCCCTTTTTGGATTACTGGGTCACCTCCAAGCAGAAAATGGGTCTGACCGTGCGCGAACAGGAACTGGTAATTCTTAGAATGGCATTGCATTACGATTGCAATTATGTGTGGAAACACCATGTGCCCGTCGCTTTGGAATTTGGAATCAATCAATCCGAGTTAGATGCCGTTCGCATAGCTCCATTACCGGCCGCTTTTAATCCAAGGGAAACAGCCATTCTGGAACTGACCGATGAAATGGTGCTCAAGCACAATGTTTCCGATAAGGCCTGGAATCTGTATAAAAGCGAATTAAGCGACGGCGAAATCGTAGATCTCATTTCATTAGTTTCACAATATGTACTTTTTGCTTTAACCAACAACGTATTGCGCGTTGCGGTCGAGCAAAATCTGGATGAGATTGAATCGCTTCGATAAAGGCTTTTAGGAGAATCGCATAGGACTTCCTATAACCCTAAGCATTACAAAATTTTTGTTTGGCTCGTTATGCAGATTTTATGCTTGATTCAGTAGTTCGCAATAGTACTGGTAGAAATACGGAATCGTTTCAATTCCTTTTAGGAAATTAAAGATCCCAAAATGCTCATTTGGTGAATGTATAGCATCACTGTCCAGACCAAAACCCATTAAGATGGTTTTGCTTCCCAATTCCTTTTCAAATAGAGGAACAATGGGTATGCTACCACCACCTCGATGCGGTATCGCGGGCTTTCCAAAGGTTTTTTCGTAGGCCATGCTGGCAGCCTTGTAGCCGATGTGATCGATGGGGGTTACATAGGCTTGACCCCCATGGTGTGGCTTAACCTCTACCCGAACCCCGGGAGGAGCGATACTTTCAAAATGTTTGGTGAAGAGTTCCGTGATTTCATGCCAGTCCTGATCCGGTACCAATCGCATCGAAATCTTGGCGTGTGCCTTACTGGCGATTACCGTTTTTGCCCCTTCTCCGGTATAGCCTCCCCAAATTCCATTTACATCCAAAGTTGGACGTACTGAATTGCGTTCATTGGTAACATATCCCTTTTCTCCGTAAACGGCATCAATATCTAAGGCACTTTGATAATCGGATAAATCAAATGGTGCTTCAGCCATCAATTCTCGCTCCTCTGCTGTTAGTTCCACCACTTTGTCATAAAATCCGGGAATGGTAATTCGGTTATTTTCATCGTGAAGCGACGCTATCATCTTGGCCAAAACATTTATGGGGTTGGCAACTGCCCCACCGTATAAACCGGAATGTAGATCTCGGTTAGGTCCCGTAACGGTAACTTCCACATAACTTAGTCCCCTGAGGCCGGTAGTAATGGAAGGCACATCCCGGGCAATCATCCCTGTATCGGAAATCAGAATAATGTCGTTGGCCAGTTTCTCCCGGTTATTTTTGACAAAATCAGAAAGGCTGTTGCTCCCCACTTCCTCTTCACCCTCGATCATGAATTTTACATTACAAGGAAGGGCGTTTTGGCTTACCATATATTCCAATGCCTTAACGTGCATATAGAACTGCCCTTTGTCGTCTGCTGAACCCCTTGCAAAAATGGCTCCTTCGGGATGCAGCTCCGTAGTTCGGATAACCGGATCAAACGGTGCGGAGTCCCACAAATTTAGAGGGTCAGGAGGCTGAACGTCATAGTGTCCATACACCAAAACCGTAGGAAGATTGTCATTTACAAAACGCGCTCCATAGACTATCGGATACCCTTTGGTTTCGCAGATTTCTACTTCGGAGCAACCCGCATCTCTTAACGCCTTTGCCACCGCCTCGGCGGTGTTAAGTACATCTTGGGAGTAAGCGGAATCTGCACTTACAGACGGATGTTTTAACAGTTCTATGAGTTCTTGAATAAAACGTTCTCGATTTTCGGCAATATAGGCCTGAATAGAAGGCATAAAATGATTTTAGATGGAACTAATGTACAAAAGCCCTCTAATTTCTGAAAATTCACTTTGGTTAGATTCACGATTTTAATTTATATTTGCAGACCTTTTCTTAAAAAAGGAATTTGCAGGCGTGGTGGAATTGGTAGACACGCTAGACTTAGGATCTAGTGCCGCAAGGTGTGAGAGTTCGAGTCTCTCCGCCTGTACAAAGGGAAAAGCCGACTTTTTAAAAGTCGGCTTTTTTTATTTTGGTAAAATTTTGGTGGCCATCTTAGTAAATGTGGAACCCAAAACCTGGGCAATAGCCTTGCCCATTCCACTTCCGTCACCTGTAACCAGTGCTGTTTTTCCAGAAACATCAAACAAAGATTCCATATTGTCAATTCAATAACTGGATTTTTTCTGTTCTCTTAGTTGTAACGTAAATATGAAGGCAAGTACAGCCATTGCAAAAGAAACCCATAAAAAAGCCGACTCATCAATAATGTCCGATAAGGCACCTGCAATAGCAGGAACAGTAACACCACCCACTACTTCTCCCACTGCCGTCACCAAACCAATTGCGACTCCTTTAAGATGATTGGGAACCGCTTCAGAAGGTATTACAGCCACTACCAAAGGAATTGTACCGACCATTCCATAAGACAATAGCATGGCGGGTAAATGAATCATTGTTTCATTAAGGTAATACACTGCAAATGGAAAACACATTCCAATAAGTATAGCAATTAAAAGTGTGCGTTTACGACCTATTTTATCTGAAATACCTGGAAAAAATAATGAGAAGAACAACATGGAAACGCCCAATAGGCCCATAGTTTTCTGCATTTCCCCTGCAATCATTCCTTGAACATCAGTAAAAAACTTGGTGATAAAAGGAAGGGTAGCAAACCACCAGCCCATAACACAGCAGGCCACTATAATTCCCCATTTGATGTTATGGTATTTAATTAAATCTTTAAATCGTATACCCTTTTCCTCCACATGATTCTTACTCTGGGCTGTCGAATTTTTTAAGTAGAAAAATGTGATTGAGGCCAAAATTAAACCAGGAATAGAAGCAATGTAGAATGCTTTTCTCCAATCCATGTCTTCGGCCAACTGAATTAGAATTACCGGAGCCAAAATGGAACCGAACAAAGCAGATCCCACCGCCTGCAATATACCCACATTGATGCCCAAACGATTGGGTGAAGACTCACGCTCTACAAACAATTGCGCCAATGGAATAACTGGACCTTCTGCCAGACCCATAACAATTCGTGCCAACAATAAAAGTGCAAAGCCCGTTGCTAATCCAGAACCCACTGAACATATGGAGAAAATGACTATGGCAAGTATAAAGGTCATTTTATTTCTGTTTTTGACCTCTGACCATGAAGTAGTAAAATAGCTTGAAAAAGCCCAGGCTAAGGACAATCCTGCTGCCAATAGCCCTATTTGGGTATTGTTAAGCGAAAGGTCCTTGGCAACATAGGGAACTAAATAGTTTAGGGCCAGTCGGTCAAAGAACAATGCTCCAAAAATCAAAGCCATCAATGTAACAACGCCATTTTCGTAAGTAAATAATTTTTTCATATTTCAGTAGGGTTTGAATGGATTCTGATTTTATTAAAAGTGATGAATGTCAACCAATGGCCTCACTCTTAAGTCAGTTATGTCTAAAAGTGTTTTTTCAATTCCAGTATTAAATTTTTCATCTGAATAATTTCTGATTTTGGTAGCCCCAAGAACTTAAGGTGACGGTTGCTAGAAATCTGAATGGTCTCTAATAACCTTTAAATTAGAAAATGCATATTTTCAGTGAATTATCTCTAGGTAATAAATATAAACTAACAGATATTCAAATGGTAAGCAATGGCAATCCGTAAATAGGCAAAATCAATCCTGACTTGACAATTGTCAGGATTTGGAACTACGATATTCCTTTGGGGTCATACCTGTCTTTGACTTAAAAAACCGACTGAAATCACTATGATTTTTTTGGGAAAGTTGAAACGCGATTTCCTTAACTTGGAGATCCGTTTGTTTTAAGAGTGCTTTAGCTTCTAAGATTAACATACGATTCAGTAGATCTTGTGCAGAAATCCCCATGGTTCGCTTTACACATTTGTTCAGGTGGTTTGGGGTTATATTCAGTTGATCTGCATAATCAGAAACCAACTGGAGATTGTAAATATGCCTAGATAAAGCATCTTTATAGTTTTCTGTAATCATCAATGCTGTATCGCTTTGTTCAATTTCATTTACTACAGCATGGTTAGCTATTTCAGAGAAAAGGGCCACTAA
>JBJOHX010000014.1:0-8283 GCA_046047415.1 Bacteroidota bacterium | reverse complement strand
TTTATAATTTTCGAGGCCTGAGTCGTTCTAATATCTTAGTCATAAGTTGATTGAATTCCTCAGAAAGCTTTAAAAACCACAGACATCCACCAAATATTAAGGTTATAAATATGCCTCGGAGGCATATCACCCACAACGGATGTAGATCATTAGGCAGCAAATTACACAGTACACCAACACCAACTCCCAGCGCAAGCACCCAAAAAACTTTAATACTAAAAGGATGTAATCCAAGCTTTATCCAAACAAATAGCAACTTATATGTATTGTATAAGAAGACCGCCAAAGCCGTGGCATAGGCTGCACCAATAATTCCGAAACGCGGAATAAAATAGCTATTAAAGACTACTGTTAGTACTGCCAAAGCCACTCCCGTACCCAATAAATTCAAATAGAATTTGGAATTATATAAGATTGAAGTATTAATCCCTAAAAACGAATCATAGATCTTAACTCCACCAATTATAACAACGACTAGCGCCCCTTCCCTGTAGCTCTCTGGAACCAATTGATAAATGGCAGTTAGATTCAATACCAACAGCAAAAAGATATATCCGGATACCAAAAACAAGTTTAATGATGATTTTTGATACAGCGTCTTTAATGCAATTTGATCATTTGCGCTCATTAATTTGGCGGTAAGCGGATAGGTAATTTGATGCATGGCACGCCAGGGCACAATAATTACGGTAGCAATAAAAATGGCTAAGGAGTAATAAGCAACATTTTCAATGGAAACATATTGGTTAATCATAAACCGATCTACTTCTAAAAGCAAAACCGATACTGATCCTCCTATAATTATTAAAAGACTGTATTTTAACATGTTGCGCCATCCTTCAGGCAGTTTCAGATCTAATGAAATCGGTTGCAGTTTATACCCATAAAACAGCATGAGCAGCGTACGTATAAGATAGAACAGCACCAGGGCAATTAAAAAGGAGGCTTCATTCAAAAAACCAAAGTGCAACAGAAAAAGTAAAATTGTTACCCCCAATCGAATGAATACCTCTTTTAAAAAAGTGCCAAATACCGACTTTAATTTGACTTTACCCCAGGCAAAAAACACCTCGAAATACGCAGATCCAAGTCCAATTAAAAAAATATGCCATACATAATCCCGAACAATAGGATTTCTACGGGCCATAAATGCGCCTATTGCCTCATTGGCAATACTACTAATTCCGGCAAGGGGAAGCGAAATAAGTAAAGGCAGGATTAAGGAAAAGGTAAGTAACTGGTTCCTATAGCGCTGATCTTCGCGGTCTGAATAAAATTTCACTAAAGCATTGGGTATACCAAAAGACATAAGTGGGGTTAAAAGGGCAGCTGTAGACAATAAAACCCCCACCAATCCAAAATAGGCATCGGACATAAATCTGAGATAGAGGACCGTATAATTTAGCCCGCCAAGGGCGAAGCCAATATAAGTGAGTAATGTATTGGCAAGAGACTGACGTAATATTACATTCATAATACTTCTTTTACCAAGCGCTCCGTTAAACTTTTTCGATGATATTGCTCAAATCCCCTGGGCCGTCCAATTAATTCTTGTTTCTGATATTTACCGTACCATTCCCAAATACAGTCACAAATCTCCTGAATTTGGTCGTTACTAAAACCCCTTCCCGAATCCGTCGCTGCTATGAGCTGGGTGGCCTCCCATCCTGCTGGACCCACAGCTAATATTGGGCGTTTGGCCGCAAGGTATTCAAATATTTTACCAGGTAAAATGCCAGCGGTACGGGGTGCATCAATTTCTATTAAAAGTAGTATCTGTGCATTGCGTTGTAGTAACAAGGCCTCCTGATGCGGAACGTAGGGTCGTGTATAAGTGAGTTCATCGAGCCCATAATCGGCCAACTGTTGTAGAATTTCCTGACTTATAACACCGGTAAATTCAAGTTGTAGATCGCGCTTAAATTCCGGATAACGGGTACACAGTTCACGTAGTGCTAGCCACAAACCCTCGGGATTCCTATCGCTTAGCAATGATCCAATGTGAGCCAAAACAAATTTACCCGAAGGCTGAGCTCCTGTCCCCGGTTCGGTGTTGTAACCGTTTGTGATTACCGAAATAGGTTTGGTTGTTATTTTTTGAAAGGCCTGCCGGGTGTGTTCACTAGTGGTAATTATGGCATCTGCAGATTGCAGTACTTCCCGTTCGAGGCTGATATGCTTGCGCATGGCCCGTTTACCGGGAAATAAAGCATCCATATATCCAATTGCGGTCCAGGGATCCCTAAAATCTGCAATCCAGCGCACAGGAAACACTTTTTTTAATTCTAACCCTATAAGATGTAAACTGTGGGGTGGCCCCGAAGTTATTATAGTATCTATACCCTCCGCTTTTAGAATATCCGGCAGTGCTTTTACGGCAGGCTTAATCCAGAATTTTCGAGCATCAGGAATAAACAAGTTACCACGAACCCACAATAACATACGCTCAATTATACCGGCTTTTTTGCGATGTATGATTCCTGAACTTAGTCGTTTGGTTTTTTGCTTCCCAAAAAGGGAAGAAACCTTGTAGGGCTCCCAAAATTCAGATTTATAAATAATAAGGTTTTGGGGTAGCTCTTCCTTTAATTTTGGATCCTGGAGCGGATAGTGGGGATTATCAGGTAGAAAGAGTACCGGTTCTACTCCAAAATCCCGCATATATCGAACAAAAAATATCCAACGCTGCACTCCCGGGCCTCCGGCGGGAGGCCAATAATAGAGCAACAGCAGCACTTTTTTTTTCATTCGCTATTTTTCTGTTGCGCGTTTCCTCTAAAGTGATAAATCAACGCACCAAGTACCGCCAGCAATAAACCGAAGGAACCCACCAGGGTCCATATACTTCCTTGGGAAATTACTTCGGGTACAAATCTAAATTCCAGGGTATGATTTCCGGAAGGAACCATCAAGCCCCTTAGGGCGTAATTAACCCGAAAATGTGAAGCAGGAGCATTATCAATGAATACCTGCCAACCTTTGGGATAATACATTTCCGAGAGTACAAGTAACCCAGGATTGGAATTGTTTGTTTTGTATTTTAAGTAATTTGGTTCGTAAGAAATCAATTGAGCGTTCGCGGCTTCACTTACAATAAATTCTACTGCACTTAAACGTGGAAATTCAGAGGCATCATAAACGGCTTCATTTGCAACCGATAGACTATCTAGTGCACGCATCTCGGCATCGGCATTTGATGCCGATACTAATTTTGAGACAAACCAGGCGTTACCCAAGGCATCAGGATTAACACTAACAGCAGGTGTTCCAGATTCATCGGTTTGAATCAAATATTTCACATTTAGCATATTGAGGACTTGCCGATTATCTCGGTAGACCTGATATTCGAATAAATCCTGCAGTCTGCGTGGCTTGGCCGCATGATATCCACCAACAGAATGGTGGAAATACGAAGTTCTGGCCCCGTTAAGTCCTTCCTCCAAATTCAATACCCGAAACACGGTGGTGTCGCGTAAAATAATTTGATCCGCTTTAGATTCGGCAATTGGAGCATTCATTCTTCTGGACGCAACAAAGTCTTCCTGATTGACGTACCTGCGATCGATCCCCACCAAATCAAAAACGACCAATACGGTAATCCCCAATAAAGCAATATGCTTCGAGAGTCGATTTTGACTGTGCAACCACAATATTCCAGCCGTTAATAGGATATAAATAAAAGTTCTAAGGGTGTCGGAAAAAAATACGGCTTCGCGATCACTTCGAATCATGGCTACCAGGTCGGCACCGAAATACTGTTCTAATATTGCGTCATTTCCCCCGGCAAAATTCAAGGTGTTGCCAACTAACCACATCAATACTACCAAGACAGAAAAAGAACCCAAAACAATTCCCAGGACCCTTTTTGTTTTAGCAGGGTTACGCTGTGTATCAAAAAAAGCTTTTAAACCTAAAACTGCTAAAATAGGAACACATAGTTCCAAAATAATTTGAATTGAAGTTACCGCCCGAAACTTATTATACAACGGGAAGTAGTCAATCATAAAATCAGTAAACAGGGAAAAATTCTTTCCCCAGGAAAGCGCAAGTGCTAGCAGTGATCCAAAGAGCAACCACCATCTGGAACGATCTTTAACCAAGAGGAGTCCCAGCACAAACAGAAATAGCATAACCGCGCCCACATATGGTGGTGCGGCAACACCTGGCTGATCGCCCCAATACAATTGTAGATTATCACTAAACTCCAAGGCCTGAGACCGAGGCACGCCTTGTTGTATCAAAAAATCATAAGTTTTTGAATCTGAGCCCATAGCCTCTACAGAGCCTCCTCCAAAGATTCTGGGTACCAAAAGATTTAGGGATTCCAGTATGCCCGAACTGTATTGTGTAATGTATTCCCTCTCAAGACCGTCTTCTCGTTCTAATGGATTACCATTGGGATCTTGTGTCAAAATTGCCGGACCTCGGGTGCTCCAGTCGGCGTATTCTCTGGTAGCCAAAATGGAAGTAGCGTTGGCCATAACCCCCAATAGTAGCCCAAGAGCAATAATTCCGCTCGCTTTTATAAAATTTGAAAGTGTTCCCTTTCGCAGAGCATCTATAAAATAGGTAATGCCCAACACCAACACCAAAAGCATAAAATAAAACGTCATTTGATAGTGATTGGCCTGAACTTCCAAAGCCATACCCAAGGCGGTAAGTACAAATCCCCAAATCCATTTATTCCTAAAAACTAGTAATATACCAGCCAAGAGCATTGGTAAATATCCAATGGCATGCGCTTTAGCATTATGTCCAACCCCAAGAATAATTATGAGATAAGTAGAAAATCCAAAGGCAAGTGCGCCTATTATTGCCATTCGTGATTCTATTCCCAAGCAGCACATGAGAATATAAAAGCTTAAAAAATAAAGGAATAAATAATCTGCAGGTCTAGGGAGAAACCGAATTATACGATCTAGGGCTTTTACATATGCATGGGGATAATGGGCGCCCAATTGATATGTTGGCATGCCACCAAAGGCACTATTGGTCCAATAGGGTTCTTGACCCGTGCGCGCCCGGAATAACTCTTGTTCACGTGCCATACCTCTGTATTGCACAATATCGGACTGATAAATTGTTTTGCCTTGTAAAACTGGATAAAAATAAACTACAGCCCCTAGGGCAAAAAAAGCGACCACAAAAAAATGGGTGAGTATCTTCTTTATTTCCATAACTATTCGGGACTATTGTTTGCGTTTAATCAACTTCTTCATAAGAAATATACTCTCCAACTGGTTTACCCGCTTTCTTTGTAGGTCCAGATGGTTTTTCAACTACAACATCGCCAACCTTTTGGCCCTCATTTTGCACAGTACCCCCCGCTTGCCCATAGGCCTGACTAAAGTAATCTTGTGATTTTCGCTGCAGGTACCGCACCAAAAATGGCGCCAACAAACGTCCCAAAATTTTCAAGAGATAATAACCAAGAAGTATATAAAATAAAACGCGGATTAAGCCCATAAATCTAATCTTGACATATCAAAAGTACGATTCCAACGTTGTTATAAGAGTATAAAGGTCCTAAAAATATTATAATAATGCTTGTATTTCACCCGAGAAACCGGATTGTATCTTTTGGCCTTATATCCCTTATTCTTTTCATGGGTACTACCAGTATAGGATTTGGACAATATACCGATGTCATAAATTCCAACCGTCCGGGCCAATCTAGCGGCGCTTATGCAGTGGGTACCGGAGTAATACAATTCGAATCCGGTTATACCGGTGCACGCGTATTACCCGAAATTTTAGGGGTAAATGAATGGGAAGGTGCAATAGAATTTGCCTTGCGAATGGGACTTTTTAGTGAACAAACGGAATTTATATTGGAAAGTCAAATTCAGGAAGAATTTACCGTTCAACCAAGACCGGCAGGTGGGCTTATATCTCCTTTCTATACCCTATCCCCTAACTACCTAAATGGTATAAATTCACCATTTATGACCGGTGCCATCGATATTGTGAATGGATTTTTTAGCGACAACCGGCTAGGGATAAAATATTTGGTCTATGATCGATATAAAGATCCGGAACGAAATAAACCCAATCTTTATAGTTGGAGGGCAAATAATGTTTTTCAATTTCGAAATTTGATCCCATCTGTGGCATTATACTGCGGTGTGAATTACACCCCAACAGACGCTGAAAAAATATTTGGTGCACCTCAATGGTCTCCCAGATTAATGGCGCTTACACAAAGTAAACTTTCTGCTAAAACGGTATTAATCACAAATGTTATTTATGATCGCATAGGAACCTCCATTGCAGAGTGGCAATACCTTATATCTATTAGTCACAATTTATATAACCCAAGATGGAGCTGGTTTGTTGAAGGTCAAAAATATAAAAATGATATTGCCTCAGGACTGATACTTAGAAGTGGACTGGCATATTTATTTCATCCTAATTTCCAGTTAGACCTTCAGGTCGGATCAGGGCTTATCGCATCTGCCAGAACAACATATTTATCTGGGGGACTTTCGTATCGATTGGACTTTCATAAAGATCCTGAAATGGCCCAAAAATCAGGGAATCAAAGCTTTGGCAGGCTTTCAAAATCCGAACGACGAGCCAAGAAGAAAGCAGGGAAACGAAATCGGAAACGAGGCAGGGGATAAATACTAAAATTTACAACTGCAGACAAGCAAATCCATGATTAGCTTGATCAAAGATTATGTATCTTGTGAGCTCTAAAATTTAAGCATGATCAGGATTCAGGAGATACACTCCCGTGAAGATTTAAAAACCTTTGTGCGCTTTCCGTTTAAGTTATACCGGAATTCACCTTTTTGGGTACCACCAATAATTGAGGAAGAAATTAACACTTTTGATCAATCCAAAAATCCGGTCTTTGAACATGCAGAAGCCCATTTTTTTCTTGCCTATCGAGGCAATGAAATCGTTGGGCGAATTGCCGCTATTATAAATTGGCAAGAGGTTAAGCAGCAGGGTCTCGCTAAAATGCGATTCGGCTGGTTCGATGTGATAGACGATTTGGAAGTTTCCAAAGCCCTACTGCAAACCGTTGTGGAAATCGGCAGCGCAAATCAATTAGAATATATTGAAGGACCTATGGGATTTTCGAATCTCGATAAGGTTGGGGTATTGACCGAAGGCTTCGATCATATTGGAACCATGGTTACGTGGTACAATCACGCGTATTACAAAACGCATTTAGAGGCCCTAGGTTTTGTTCCCGAGAAGGAATTTATTGAAAGTAAATTTCCATTTGTGAATGCTGATCCTAAGTTTTTTGGTCGTGTTGCAGATTTGGTTCGGGATCGCTACAGTCTAAAATCATTGAAAATAAAACATAAATCCGAATTACTTCCACGGGTAGATGAAATGTTTGATTTGTTCAACAATTCCTATAGGGATTTGTCTTCTTTCGTAGCAATTTCTGATGCACAAAAGGCCTATATGAAAAAGAAATTCATGGGCTTTGTGGATCCAGAATACATTCAATTTGTAGTTAATAAAGATAATCGCATGGTGGGTTTTGCAGTGGTATTACCCTCCTTTTCCAAGGCCCTACAAAAGGCCAAGGGCAAGTTGTTTCCTTTTGGCATTTTTTATCTGCTTTGGGCCAAATTATTTAATAAAGATGCGGTATTTTATTTAATCGGAATACATCCGGAGTACCAAAGTAAAGGAGTTCATGCCATGATATTTAAAGCCTATCATGAGGTATTCTCTAAAAAAGGCGTTAAGATGTGCTATCGTACCCCGGAATTGGCAGATAATATTGCTATTCGACAAATTTGGAAAAACTTTGATCCTAAAATTTATAAAAGAAGAAAAACCTACCGTAAACCGATCTTGAGCGGCGCATAGATTTTTATGAAGATTTGAGGTTGGAATTTAGTTTGGTACTTGCCAAAAATTAGTTATTCCTCTTAGGATTTAATATTTTTTATACAGACGCATCTTTAAGTTGAGCCTGTAGAATAAAAAAACGGACGCTATTGGTCCGTTTTTTTATTCCAGATGCACCACAAGTGTGCAAGTAGCGTCTATTTCTCACCCATTGCGGCGGCAACAGCTGCAGACAGGCGCTTATACGTTCCGTTTTCCAAACGTTCACGAATGGCCGAAAAAGCGTCTAATGTTTCTTCAATATCAGCTGCCGTATGCGTAGCCGTTGGTATCATACGCAATAAAATAAGACCTTTAGGTATTACCGGATATACCACAATAGAACAGAATATTCCGTGATTTTCACGTAAATCCTTAACTAAAGCCATAGCCTCGGGAATACTTCCGTTAAGATAAACCGGG
>JBJOHX010000013.1:0-3206 GCA_046047415.1 Bacteroidota bacterium | reverse complement strand
TGAGCCATTCTTCGACTGATTTCCTGCAGTAGCTTTTCCATGATTCCAGTTTTCTACAAAGATAATCCAGCAGGTGGATTTCCCGATTATGAAAAAAAATCCCTACATTTACATTTATTACACACTTATGATTCGTACGTTAACCGCTGTTTTCCTAAGTCTGGGCCTGGCTTTTAGCTCTACAGGATGCTACGAAGAACCGGCCCCTGGTACTGTTGTTGTAACTGTGCTTGATGCGCAAGGATTTAAAGTTTCTGAAGCAGAAGTTCGCTTTATTCAAACCGGAAATGGAGCAGGAATCATTGATGTTACCAAGTATTCCAACGCAGCAGGAGAAGTTTCCTACACGCATACCGATCCCATTTCTGATTTGCCACTGGAAGTCGTTTTGAATGTAAGTGGTAAAAAAGCAGATTTGGTCGGTCAGACCGTGGTTCGTGTCATTCCTGGTGAAACCACCCGCGAGATACTGCAACTCTATAATTAATCATGCGTTCAACGCTTCGACCGGAGCTTGAATTTCAGGCCGAATGGTCGAATTTACTCCACACCCTTCAGGATGTATTGGGAGATAAGCCCGATTTAGAAGCCATACTTATGTTGATTGGCTTACAAGAAATTGGTTTAGGTCCGATTAAAATGAACAAACAGCAAAAAATGGAATGCCTGCATGTGGCCATTTGTTCCCTATTGCTGCCCTACGGCTATTATGGATTTCTTGGACGGGATGAAGAAGGATGGCCACATTTTGAATTGCTCAAGCCCATTCCGGAACTGTCAGCAACCCAACAACACAAGTTTATAAAGACTGCCATTATTGGCTATTTTAAGGCCGATTAAGGCAGAAAACAGCCCAGCTTGGTTGTTAAACAACTTTAAATGAAGAAATAGAGTGTACAAAAATGGGCTCAAGCTCGTTTCTGAACCAAATCTATTTATTCATGAAGTATTTACATCTTTCAAACTTGGATGAATTTATTCGACAGCCGATGGCGGTAGTGATGTTTTCATTGCCTGAGGGTATAGGCTGTTGGGAATGCGAGGTAAACAAAAAAAAACTGGAATATGCTCAGTCATTGGTAGAAATAGCCATAAATGAACTGGCAGATCCAAGGAATAAGGCCTTTTTAAATGCCTATTATCCGGAAGAGCAGGTGGGTTTGTTTATCATAGAGATGAACGTGAAGGAAGAGGCAGACGTATTGAAATATTATGAAATTACAGAGTTGCCCTCGGTGGTTCGGTTCGAGTATGGAGTTCCGGTTGAACGCCACAACAGATTAGCAGATGGACATACTTTATTCAAGTTGTTATTCCGTCACGATTTGGATGAAATTTAATGGAAATTGAACGCATTTAAACATCGATATGCAAAACCTAACCACCATCGAGGAGTTCTATGAATTTGTAAAAACAGGCCGTGTTATGGTTCTTGTTATTAGCGATTTTGATGGGACAAGTAAGTACATAAAAAAGTTAGTAGATGCGGAGTATTACTATGCCATTTTACTTGGTTATTTAAACCAGAAAGAACTGAATTTTAAAGTTGGAATTATTGATATCGGGGTTGAGGTAGAAAAAACAGCGGCACTTGCAACGCATTTAAAAATACGATCACTCCCTACCTCATTTTTCTATAAAAATGGAGAACGCATCCATTTTTCTGTTGGGGCTGATAAAAAGTTTATTGACTTTTTTCATTCTGAATTGGAAGTTGAAAAAGGCAATCAAAGTTCAGGTTAACCCTCCATTTTAGCAATCCGATCGGCATGACGACCACCTTCAAATGGAGTAGATAAAAAAGCTTCGATGCATCGAATTGCCTCTTCTGCTTCAATAAACCTTCCGGGCAAAGCCAATACATTGGCATTATTATGGGCCCTGGAAAGCGCAGCTATTTCAGCATTCCAAACCAAAGCAGATCGAATTCCCTTTGTTTTATTGGCGGTTATATTAACCCCTTGACCGCTTCCACAAATCAAAATACCAAAATCAAATTGACCCTTTGCAACGGCGGTAGACAATTCCTTTGCAACATCAGGGTAATCTACCCTATCTAAAGAAAAAGTTCCAAAATCATGTACTGAAAACCCTTTATTCAAAAGATATTCCAATACGGTTGCTTTTAATTCAAAACCGGCATGATCGCTGCCTATGGCTAAGGTTGGTTTATTGGTATTCATGATTGCACGGTTAATAAGGCTGTTAAAACCTGTTGATAAGTGTTCAATTTTTTATTTGCTCAACAAAGATACGTGTATATCGAGCTGAGTTATGAACAATCCAAATTTAGGAGTATGAAATTTTAATTGAGTTTCAAGCATAGAATTGACAATTTGAATTGCCTAGAACTGTAAAAAAGGGAATTCACATCGAACAATTCACAGGTTTATAAAATTGTTAATAAACCAATCAAACTCAATCTATCTCATAGATAGAACAATATAGCTTTGTTTAGAATATGTTGATAAAGTGTGAATAGGAATGTAAGCAAGGAATTTAGAAAAAGAGTTGCCAACAAATGAACAGTCCTTATAAATAACTAAAAGAAATTAAAATTTCCTTTTTGTTTTTATAGTGCATGTTGAAAAGTGAATTCAAACAGATTAGCGGGTTAAAACCACCAATCCTACTCTAGGTTCCGTATCAAAGGGAAGATTTTCTTCTATCTCAAACGAGATTTTATAAGAATACACTCCAACCGGTGATGGCATGTTCAGGTGTGTACCGTCCCAGCCTTGTTCCATTTTTTCGGAAGTAAACAAAAGGTCGCCCCAGCGGTTAAATATATCCAATCGGTAATAGCTAATTCGGGTTCCAAAAGCCCTGAACGTATCATTGATTCCATCTCCATTGGGGGTAAAGATGGAAGGAATGTATAAACTGGGTTCACATCCATTTCGTACCCAAACCGTGTCTTGAATGATGCAACCATAGTTATTCACACCAAGCACCGCGTACAGTCCGGTGTCGGCAATGGTAATGGATGGACTGTTGGTTCCGGGCGTCCAGGTCCAATCTATAGACGGATTCAGAGAATAACTAAGGGTGCCTTCACAAATTCGGGCCACCTCGGGCAATACGTTGGGTTCTACCGGCACTTCTAGTGTTCTGTGCCAGGTTATAGAGTCGCAACCCATAGATGTCGTTAAATGCTCTTTAACGGTGTTGGTTCCAAAATACGGAATACCTTCAACCCAGTGTGC
>JBJOHX010000012.1:0-2821 GCA_046047415.1 Bacteroidota bacterium | reverse complement strand
TTGAATAAATGCATTGGCTGAGGCATTGAATTTGTCTGCTTTATAGTTTAGGTGAGCACCTAAAGTTTGCAGGTTACTAATACCAACTCCATCACCGAAGCTGTCAAAATTCTGAAATCCTGTATTAAGAGCCAGCATGCTTAGGCCTAATTTTTCCCATTGCTTTTTCAGGTAAATGGATACCATCGTTTTGTAGGAGAAAAAACCGGTAGTATTGTATGTGTTGCCTATCGATTGGAAGCCGGTAGGGTCGTTAAAATCTTGATTGAAAGCCAGGGCTGCATCGAATTGGAATGTTCCTTTCTTATGGCTTATTAGGGCTGCATCGTGGTTGCGGCCTTGTTGGGCCCAATCCAAACCCCCTAAAATGCGCTGGTCATCATAGGAAAGTACTTGTCTTCCCAGTTTTGTGGACCAACCGTCTGACAATTTTAATTTGGCCCAGGCTTCAAAAATGGCAAAGGAATTGTTTTGATCAAAAGGCAGAATTTGACGGTTTTCGCCCCATACCATAATATCTTGTAAACTCAGGTACACCTGATAGGTTTCTGAGGTGTAATTTACATTGAATCGGGCCCGAGTAGAGGTAGCGAAGCCGGGGTCCTGGGTTTCTGCTATCAGGTTTCCAAATCCATGGCGGTATTCACTTCGAGGTCTGAATTGACCGTCGAGAATCAATTGCGACCAGGCCGGAGCCGAAAGCAGGTAAGCTAAAATAATTATTACGAGTTGCTTTTTCATAATTCCTAGTTTGGTTGGTGATAGATCAGGAAAAGATAAGTTGGTTCGGGAATCGAAAATTGTAATAGATGTAAAATTCGATTAAGGGTTGATTATTTTTGGTTTTCAATTAGTTAAAGGAAAATACGAGCCAAATATGCAATATAATGAGGGCAAGTATTAGCGAGGAAGCCAGCACGTGAATTCCTATGCCGATTTGTTTGGCAGGTCCCTTTGTAAATAAGCGGTTTTGCTGTAAAACTATACCCAGCAAGGAATTGCCGAAAAATAGAATGGTCAGCAAAAGTAACATGCCGTACTGCGGTCTGGGACTGTGTAAAAAGAATAGTACCGGAGCCAGACTTCCTATCCAGTAATGTATTTGATAGGCTTTTTCCAAGGAACGCCCGGTGGCATTATAAATTCCACGATATACAGATACGGACCATTGGCACAAAACAAGCAGGACCAGGGCATAACCGGTCCAGTCTTTGTATTCCGGTAAGTTTCGGATCTGTTCCAGCGTTTCAGAATGGATCGGAAATATATATTGAAGCACATATAATCCGACAAGAACGTAACCCAAACTATTTCGTCCCATCCGATTTCACTATGCCTTGAACCAGTCCAAAGGACGCATCTTTAAGTACTTCATCCGAAAACGTTTTTACGTCCGGAAGGAAGGTGCCTTCCACCGGCCATTTCTGACCAATTTCGGGTTGCTGCGCTGTTATAAAACCTTTGGTTTTTTCAAGATACGATGCATACGATTTTTGGGCGCTTTCGTTGTAAACGGCCACCCATTCCAGCAGTTCCTGAGCCGTTAAGGAATCTCGCGGATAGGACCAGGTGGTAGCCCCCATAATGTCGTTGAGCTTCCAATCGGTTTTGGGCGAGGCCTTGTGCTCGTTGTGACAGGTCACGCAGGCATCTGCTGCCGCAAAATCGGGAAACATGGCGATATAGCGCTGGGTATCTTCGTCATAGAAAAACCGAGGCTGTTTGTCTTGCTTTATCTCTTCAAATTTTTGACCCTGAACGCCGGTTAACAGATTCGACTCAGCAATCGGGTAGTCCGAACCCAAGTATAATCCAAGGGGTAAGGGGCTTTTTTCCAGATTGGCGGAGGTAGCTCTTAGGAAAAGAGCCGGTAAGGGACCGGCCTCCACGGCATTATTTTGCCAGTTTTCGTCGAACTTTAAATTTGACAGCTTCCCATCGCCAACTATCTTTTTGGTGTAAATCCTGCGATAGTTGTCGTTGAGTTTAGCCAGAATTTCGAATCCTTCGTTAACAGAATACACATATTTTTCCTGATTGTTTTCCAGCGTTAGGGGTTCCGGGGCTGTCAAAAACAAATAGGCATTTATAGTTATAAATACCAGTACGAGTCCGATTAAAAAGAGCCGTTTTTTAGTCATGGTTTCCTCAATATTGAATCTGCGATATATTCCTTTAGTTCGCCATACGGGTCTTCCTTGCCGTCGGCATAATCCAGTAATGCTTTAATGGGAATGGTATCTGAAAATTGGGTAGGTACTTCAAAGATATGATTTCCGTGAAAATCGTGACACTGCAAACACGTACTCCACTGCTCTTGCTCAATAAGCGAGGCGTGTGAGGGATCTAAGGGGTCATTTTTAATTTCTATATCCCTATGGCAGTTCATACAATAGTCCATTGGGGTTATGGTAATACGCTTTCCATGATGTTCCTGATGGCAACTGATACAACTTTCGGGATGAATAGCCTTTCGGGCATCGGCAAATCGAGGTTCCATAAACCGGTGGGTGGGATGGTTGTCGTTGGGACGATTGTGGCAGGCTAGGCACTCGTTGGGGGTAACCGGAAGATTTCCAAAATAAACGTAGTCTGCATCCGATAAGGTCAAAAACACTTTGGCGTTGTACTGCAATTGCTGACGGCTGGTTCCCGAGGCTTCCTTATGACAATCTGCACATTTCAGGTTTGCATGACCGGTATTCATTGGGCCTTTGGCCAGATAAATTTCCTGTGCCGGGGCCCTAAAGAATTGAAACAGGAAAAAAGCCAGAACCATACCGGCAGCTATGGCCAGATTTCGATTAGAAAGTAATTTCCG
>JBJOHX010000011.1:0-16665 GCA_046047415.1 Bacteroidota bacterium | reverse complement strand
TGGTGAATAGCCTTAAACATTTTAAGCACGAATTCTTCACTTAATCCACGACTCTCACCTTCTAGTATCATATTTCCTAAAATCGCATTCCAACGATTCGATTGCAATACCGCAACGTTATGCGCCTTTTTTAAGGTTCCTATTTCATTGGAAAATTTCATGCGACGGGCCAACGCCTCAATAAGTTGATTATCGATTAAGTCGATTTGGGCACGAAGATTCGTAAGCTTTTGGTTGTAATCTGCTTCCTGATCCGTCTCTTTGCGAATTCGTAGATCTTTCATTATCTGAATTAAACGCTCCGGGGTAACCTGTTGCGGAGCATCACTCCAGGCATTATCGGGATCGTTGTGTGTTTCTATAATTAATCCGTCAAAATTCAAATCCAATGCCGTCTGGGAAACATCAAAAATCATATCCCTTTTACCGGTAATATGCGATGGGTCATTAATTAACGGTAAATCCGGGAAGCGAGTTTGCAGCTCAATAGCCAATTGCCATTCCGGAATATTGCGGTATTTGGTTTTTTCATAGGTAGAAAACCCGCGGTGGATAACTCCAAGATTCTTTATATCAGCATTATATAAACGTTCTACCGCTCCCAGCCACAAAGCCAAATCCGGATTTACGGGGTTCTTAATCAGCACAATTTTGTCTGTACCTTTAAGGGCATCTGCTATCTCCTGAACGATAAAAGGGCTAACAGTTGAGCGTGCACCAATCCATAATAAATCAATATCGTGTTCCAACGCCAGATCAACATGCGTTTTATTGGCTACCTCGGTTGCGGTTTTCAACCCGGTCTCGGCCTTCACACGCTGAAGCCATTTTAATCCCATGGCACCAACGCCCTCAAATCCTCCCGGACGCGTTCTTGGTTTCCAAATACCGGCACGATAGTAATTTACATCGGTATCCTTAAGTTGATGCGCAATGTTTAACACTTGCTCTTCGGTCTCGGCACTGCATGGTCCTGCAATTACCAAAGGGTGTGATAACGCCATATCATCTAACCAGTTACGCAATTCTTTTTTGTTTTCCATGATAATGTTCAGTTTTTAAGCGATTGTATTCCTTTTAAAATATCTTTTATTCTATTGGTGTTGTCCATTTCCTGATATAAGGCCGAATAATCATTGGCCTGAAGTTTTGCTTTAAAATCCAATAGGTTGGCAATATACTCCTCTAGGGTTTCAAGGACATTTTCCTTATTCTGTTCAAATATAGGAGTCCACATGGCCGGAGAACTTTTGGCAAGACGCACGGTACTCTCAAATCCACTCCCCGCCATATCAAAAATATCCCGTTCATTTTTTTCCTTCTCAATTACAGTCTTGCCCAGCATAAAGGAACTGATGTGCGACAAGTGCGAAACATAGGCAATATGGCGGTCGTGCGCTTCGGGATTCATATAACGAATCCGCATACCAATCTGATTAAATATTTCCAAGGCGCGTTCCTGAATTTTAAAAGCAGTGGATTCTACCTCGCAAATAATATTCACCTTACCGGCAAACAATCCCGAAATAGCCGCATTTGGTCCGGCAAATTCAGTACCGGCAATGGGGTGACATGCCAAAAAATTTCTTCTTTTAGGATGATTTTTTACCTGCTTGCAAACCACCGCCTTCGTAGATCCTGCATCAATTACCAAGGTTTGGTCACCAATCTTATCCAACACCTCCGGAAGTACTTTCAAAATTGCATTTACTGGAATAGAAACCAGTACAAAATCGGCATCCAATAAATCTGCGTCGGTTCCCGCTGAATCCACCAGGCCCAATTTAATGGCCAAATCCAAATTATCGGCGTTTGCATCAACTCCCAATAAATTAATATCGGGGTAGGCACTTCTGAGGTCTCGCGCAAATGAGCCTCCAATTAGTCCAATACCAATGATTACTGCCTTCATTTTATGTTGAAATTACTGCTTTGATTGAACTGGTATAAATCGTGCTATTGCTTCACGAATCCGAGGTTCCGGAACGCAAAGCGAAAATCGAACATATCCGCTTCCTTGTGTCCCAAATATTGTTCCTGGGGTAATAAACAAATCCTTTTCGTATAACAACCTGTCTATAAAGGCTTCTGCGTCTTCGGATCCTTCCGGAAGCCGAGCCCAAACAAACATCCCAACCGCGTTTATATCGTAGGTACATCCCAATAGATCAGCGAGTTCAAAAACGGCCGATCTGCGACTCTTGTATATGGCATCAAGACTTTCGAACCATTCTGGACCACTTTTTAGAGCAGCAATGGCCCCTTTTTGTATACCGTAAAACATACCTGAATCCATATTGCTTTTAACCTTTAATACAGCGGTAATTAAAGATGCGGCACCTAAAACCATACCCACGCGCCATCCGGCCATATTAAAGGTTTTACTTAAAGAGTTTAACTCCATTACATGCTCTCGATCCCCTAAACCGTCCAAGATACTTTTGGGATGACTTCCCAACACAAAACTGTAGGGATTATCATTCACCAATAAAATATTATGCCTTCTCGTAAAATCTACAAGTTCCTCCAATTGAGCTGCACTTGCCTGAGCCCCCGTAGGCATGTGTGGATAACTTACCCACATCAACTTAACCCCTTCAAGTCCGTTTTGCTCCATTGCTTTTAAGTCCGGGAACCAGCCTTTGGATTCAATTAAGGGATAATAGACCGGTTGTGCCCCAACCAGGTGCGTGACAGAGGCATACGTTGGGTAGCCCGGGTCTGGAATAAGCACACGATCACCTGGGTTTAAAAACGCCATACTAATGTGCATAATACCTTCCTTAGAACCCATTAAGGGTAAAATTTCCGAATTAGGATTGAGGTGAACGCCAAATTTTTTTTCGTAAAAATCGGCAATTGTTTCTCTTAATTCCTGAAGACCTTGATAGCTTTGATATTGATGAGCACCCGGATCTGTTATTGCATTGACTAGGGTCTGAAGCACATCGGAATCCGGTGCCAAATCTGGACTGCCTATGCCCATGTTAATAATAGGCCTACCCTGAGCTCTTAGTCCATTGACCTCCTTGAGCTTTCTGGAAAAGTAGTATTCCTGAACGTTTTGAAGTCGATCTGCTTCTAAAATCATAATCTCGCGTTTTTGTATTCCCCAAGAACCCGAAAATCTTCGGTCATGATTTGCAATAGCGACTTGGCCTTTTCAAAATATTGGTAATGGTCAAATGTTATGTCAACAAAAAACGAATACTTCCAAGGGGTTTCAATTACTGGAAGCGATTGAATCTTGGTTAGGTTCAAATTACAGTCACTCATCACATTCAAAACCGTAGCCAAACTTCCTCGCTTGTGATCTGTCACAAAACGCACAGATGCTTTATTTATTGTTTCTGTCGGCAGTTCTTTGTTCTTTGTTTTCAGAATAATAAACCGCGTAGCATTACTTTTAATGGTCTGAATTTCTGAGGCCAAAATAGTGAGTCCATAAAGCTCTGCGGCCAGGGAAGGAGCAATTGCGGCAATACCAGTAAGTTGCTGTTCCTGAATACGTCTGGCTGTTTCTGCAGTATCTGCATCTTCGACCATTTTTATGCCCGGTAATGTTTTTAGAAATTCACGGCATTGCAATAAGGCCATGGGATGGCTGTGCACTTCACGAATGTCTTTAAGGGATTGATTTGGAAGTGCCATTAAATGGTGGTGAACACTTAAATAATGCTCGCCGATAATATGAAGTTTATTTTCATAGACAAGCGCATAATTCGGAATGATTGAGCCTGCTATGGAATTTTCAATCGCCATTACCGCCTTATCTGCCGCCCCCTCAAGAAGCTGGTCTACCAAGGTGTGAAAGGACAGGCAAGGCACAAGTGTTATGTCTGACCCAAAATACGCCTCTGCAACCATATGATGGTTCGACCCCTGTATTCCCTGAATGGCTATTCGTAATGGATTCATTATAAATTCTAAAATTGTTTTAGGCCATTTGCAAAAAAAAAGTCCCGTTATTCACGGGACCTATATTCTTCGCATCAGATTTGAGCTAAAACGGTCCCGTTCCCTTTCCAAAAAAGAAAAAGAAATAAAAACCATTCCAGAAAAAAAATGTGTTATGACCTTTCATATTGCGGCTAAAGTAGCTAATTATTTTGAATACCAAAGCGTTGTATGATTTTTTTTACAATTTGTTGTTAAACCGTTAGAATCATTGAATTTATACAAAAATAATACCGCATAATTGGCAGGTATTATTAAAAACTAATAACGCAAGAGTCATCCGGCTCCACAGCATTCCATGTGAATGCGAATACTTACTTTTACAAAAACATTCTCATGTCCATATCGGTAAATCAAGTTTCAAAACAATTCGGATCCCAATTGGCACTAGATCAGGTGAGTTTTGAAATTCAAAAAGGCGAAATAGTTGGTTTTTTAGGTCCCAATGGGGCCGGAAAATCCACTTTAATGAAAATCTTGACTACCATTTACCGCCCAGACTCCGGGCGCGCCGAGGTTAACGGATATGATATAGGCCGAGCACCCGAAACAGTAAAAAGACATTTGGGATATTTACCAGAACACAATCCCCTCTATTTGGAATTGTATGTTAAAGAATATTTAAGGTTTTGTGCAGCCTTACACAAAGTACCGGCAGCAAGAATAGACACCGTTATAGACATGACCGGTCTTACTCCAGAGGTCAATAAACGCATTGGAAAGCTTTCCAAAGGTTACCGTCAGCGGGTGGGGCTAGCTGCGGCCCTTATACACGATCCGGAAGTACTAATTTTGGATGAACCCACTACGGGCTTAGATCCCAATCAACTAGTAGAAATACGCAAACTCATCCGTGAAATCGGAAAGCAAAAAACCATATTGCTCTCTACCCATATCCTAAAAGAAGTGGAAGCTGTTTGCGACCGAGTATTGGTTTTGAATTCGGGCAAAATAGTTGCAGACAAGCCCTTGGCTGCATTACAAGAACACGAAACCCAAATAATTGAAGTTGAATTCGACTTTAGAATTGAAGAACAAGCCTTTAAAACAATTCCCGACCTTCTAAAAAGTATCGGTAAAGGCGGATTTATTTACGAATTGCACTTTACAACCCAAGAAGATCGCAGGCCGGCAGTTTTTGATTTTGCTCAAGCGCAGGGTTTAAAGTTGCTAAATCTTAACCGCAAATCCATTTCCCTAGAAACACTGTTCCAAAAACTTACCCAATAGTCTCCTTGAATTACCACAAAAAACGTTATCTGCCAATTGAAAATCTGCTGCAGCAACTTAGCGCATAATTTTTATCTGAATCGTTTTTAGAATCAAAATGAATGCCTACAGGCGATTCATTCAAGGAAAGTTAGAGAACATCCCCATTTCCGGATAATCTACCGGTAAACTTATCTCCGGGACATTGCCTAAATAAGACTTACCTCTTAATCGTGAAACGGTGTAGGCTTGTAAATTAGTTTCCGGAAAAGGCAACATCATATTTTTTAAAGCCTCTTGTAACAAAGGACTTGAAGGTTGTAACCACCCATCTGCCAGAGACTCCTCCAAGATAAGCGGCATTCTGGGCCCGGTAAGTTTAGGATTGTTATGAATGCTCGCCATCATGGAATTTCCCTCGGTGGTGACAATGCTAAAGGTGGTCTTGGTGTTTCCGGTTTCAGGATTGCTCCAATCGCTGTAAAGACATGCTAGCACCAAGGGTTCTCCATCCTTTCGGCTTATATAATAAGGAAAGGTTTGTTTTCCTAAATGATGGTGTTCATAGAATCCATCTATATACAATAAACAACGGCCGTGTTCCGCAGCATCTCTAAATGCAGGTTTTTCGAAGAGGGTTTCTGATCTTGCATTTAAAGTTTGATTCCACAATTGCTTTTGCTGAGTCTCCGATTTCACCCAAAAAGGCACCAAACCCCAAGAAGCCACTGCAGGATAATCCGAATTTAAATCTGTATAAATGAGCAGCTTAGGATGGTTAAATCCGGATGCGTGATGCAAGGGCAAGTCTGTTTGTGGCAACATTTCTTCTTGAATTTGAGAAAGAGCCTCTTGATCACCGCGTCTTTTTGCGCGTTTTAACTGAGTTTCCAGACTGGCCTTAATGTCGTAACACATAATAAAACGGGATAAATAATAGCGTTTGTAAAGGGGCGCCCCCAACCAAAATTTATTCACAACTCATGCAAATCCCTTGCGAAAGTCCTATTCTATTTTAACAAAAAAAGTGAAAAGTTTATGTTAATCCTTAGATGCTTCACCTTGAATTTGTTGTACTGGAAGTACAGGAACATTTACAATTTCCACTGTTGCAGACGCAAACTGTACCTTACCTGCGGTATCGTTAAAGGCGTAACCAATTTTTCTATAAAGCAGATCCCGGGTTGATCGCCTTTTGCGATAATCTACAATATACCGCAAATTAAACTGTATCCAATTGTCGGTAAGTGTAATGGCCAATGTCGGTGCAACCTCAGCATTTTCAATATAGTACTTCTGCACAACTTCATGCCATTGTTCTTTGGAATGGGCCACATATTCAGACAGGACTTCAGAGGCCACACGAAGCACAATTTTACGTGCCAATTCCCGATCCGAACCGTATCTTATGGGCAAATCAAATTCATCCCAAATAAAAGGAAAGTCTCTTGAATAATTGTATACCGGCCCGCGAAACACAAAAGCGTTACTGAGCTTAACAATACGACCAGAATAATTATCACTACTTACCCATTGTCCAATTTCCATCATGGTGGTATACAGCGAATTGATATCGATAACATCGCCTTTTATACCATTTATTTCTATCCGGTCTCCAGGTTTATAGACATTAATGAGGTAAATAAAAACGGAACCCGCCAAGCTCAGGATGAGCTCCTGCAGTGTAATCGTAATTCCAGCAGTAAAAAGTCCTACCGCCAGAGCTATGTCCTTAATGTTACCAGAAAAATAACTCACAGTTACCACCAGTAAGATCAATACTCCTATAAGCTCAACCCCTTTTTGTGACCGATAACGAGCGTCGTATTCCAATACCCGCTTTCGCAACCAACGCCTTAAGGTTACCATAAGTAGTAAAATCGAAGTAATCCAAAAAAGATATTGTACCAAAGAGGCAGTATTCGGGTGATTAACCCACCAATTTTCAATAACCTCCCAGGTGCCCATACTGCTGGTATCTATAGTATAATTACTTCAGTTAAGATACTACATCATAGGGCCAACAAAAAATGACATGTGTTAGTTCTTTAATAATAACCCCAATAGTTCTTTGGTGAGCTTTGCCCCTACGTAGGCGGTAACATCGCCAATATCTTGTAGCGGGTTGTATTCGACCAAATCTGCCCCAACCACCCGAGCCTGTAAACTTTGCAGGAATGTGAGTAACTCGCGTGTGGACAATCCACCAGGCTCTCGATGGGATACACCTGGCGCATAGGCCGGATCTAAGGCATCAAGATCTAGCGAGATATACACCGGATTTTTAAATTGAAAAGGCAATTCCAAACACCTACTGTTCATGGAATGCACCTCAACACCAAAGCGTTGTGCCTGATTGTGCTGATGGGCATTTAGGGTGCGTATTCCTACTTGCACCAGGCGATTGGCAAGGCCTTCTTCCATAATTCGAGCAAACGGACAAGCATGCGAATGGGGATCGCCGTCGTACTCCTGATAGAGGTCGGAATGTGCATCGATGTGAAGGATGTCTATTTTTTGATATTGGGCAGCATATGCCTGTAATATGGGATAGGTAATGGAATGGTCTCCCCCAAGGGTTAGAAGTCTTGCATCCGATTTTAAATGTTCAGCAGTGAGTTCGCGAATCGAAGTATATTGCTCCGGATAAAAGTCGCCCAGATCCCATTCCTTAAGGTTTCCCAAATCGGTCAAATCTTCAGTATACAGATTCATGGAACCGGAATGCAAGGCTTTGCGAATTGCCTTTGGACCCGAAGCCGGCCCATACATAAAGGACGATTTTTCATCAAAACACATCCCTCGGAAGCGCACTATAGGTGGGATTTCTGACATGTCAAAGAATTGGTTTTTACTCAGAACTCAAAAAATCCCGGATTTCAGAGATTAGTTTTATATAATCCGGCTGGTGCGTATACATCATATGTCCGGCTTCATAATAGTTCATTTGAATTCTAGTGGGATCTATCCCGTTCCGGGCAAAGGTGTACTCGGCATCAAAAAACGGGCAAATCAAATCGTAATAACCATTGGCAACCATTACACGCATCTCCGGATTTCTGCGCATGGTTTCACCCAATTTTGGTGCCACATTAATCATGGAAGGTTCCCAATATTGACCGTCGGGAACCGGTTTCCAACGCCATTTACCCCCAATATCGGGGCTAGAAGTGTAATAAGGCCGGTCCATAACAACCTTTAAATTGTTGCGCAAATGATGATTGAGTGCCGCAGTATAGGCTCCACCAATTTTATAGCTAGAGGCATCGCCAAGATGTGGTCCTTCCGAAAATTGGTCGATTTCCTGGCCCAGATAACGTCCATCAAGTCTTCCCAAAGCCATGCCCTGGTCCCGCAACAATTCTTTTTGGAACCGATGTACCAATATTCTTAGATCTGAATCGAAAATATAGGTGGCATCCAATCCAATAAACCCAGACATTTCGGTTGCAATCCGTTGCTTTTCCGCTGCACTCAATCGGGCTCCGCGATATAAAGCTGGAATATAGCGGTTGTACGTAAACTCGCGGCAAGCCTCTAGAAAGGAATCCAAGGATTGCCCCATCCCTGCCTTTTTGTGATACCAGGCCGCCGCAGCCATACTCGGAAAATAAGTGATATACGAAGTAATATTATACGGATCTGAGGTAGATCCGCCGTAATCCAAAGCCTGAGAAATCAAAATCAACCCATTTAAGGCCATATTTTGTCCTCCTCCCTCTAAGAAATTAGCCACACCCACCGCGCGGGTTGTTCCGAAACTCTCACCTATTAAATATTTTGGAGACATCCATCGGCCGTGAGTGGTTACCCATTCGCGTATAAAACGTGTAACTGAACGCGCATCTTCGGTAAGGCCCCAATGATCCTCATTTTTACCATCACCTACTACCCTACTATATCCGGTACCAATGGGGTCAACAAAGACCAAATCTACCTGATCTAAAACTCCGTGAACATTTTCCCTAAGAGCGTAAGGAGCCGCGCCGTCGTCTGCTTGAGCATCTGAATCTACCTGAACCAAATTTGGGCCCAACAAGCCCATATGCAGCCATACCGAAGCCGATCCCGGACCACCATTAAATACAAAGGCAACAGGCCGATTTGCAGTATTGGCAACTCCTTCTCGTTCATAGGCAACAGACCAAATGGAGGCTTCCGGAACTCCATCTCGGTTTTTGAGATATGTCTCTGAAGCAGTAGCCCGATAACGTACAACCTGCCCTCCGTTTTGAATCTGATGCTGTGAAATAAACCTTTGAGGTTCCGGGATATGGGGTGTTGCCTTTGGCGCATCCTGTGCTATAGCTGTCGCTAAATCAACAACCAAAAAAAGCAGCAGGAACAAATGAAATTTAAGGGTTCGTTTATGGTTCGGCATAATACACTGATTTAGCGGTTAAGGTAGTATTTTATGATGAAATCCACAGAGGGCAGCGAGTCCGATTGCATTTTTTTAGCAATTCAATCCAGGAGCTGTTGCAAGATTACCAATCAACTTTAAGATTCGGTTTAAATGAAGTTGAATTCGAGATGAATTACAGTTCACCAAAAGGGCATATACCAAATCGCATTTCGGAAATACATAGAATTGGCCAAATGCTCCGATTCCGCTCCCTTCGTGCCCAAAGCAAAATGGCATTTCCTGCAGCGGAGCCAACTGCCAGCCCAATCCGTAATTTACGGTTTTATCCGAAACCACCTGAGGGGTAAAAAAGGGGTCGAGGACCGCGGAGGAAGCCACTTCGTTTTTAAGATAAGCAGTACCCAAATTACAGAGGTCACCAACGGTAGTTAAAAATCCGCCGCCAGCTAATTTATAACGGGTATCCACCGCTGGAGCCAGGCGATATTTTGCAGCAAACCTAGTATAACTCCTGGCCTCATTAAGCGCCTTATGCCCTGGAGATTCAGACCGGGTATGTTGCATGTTAAACGGATCTAAGACTAAATTTTTTATGAGTGTTTCCAGTGATAAACCTACTGCTCGCTCCATAGCCAATCCCAATAACACGTAATTATAACTGCTGTATGAATACGACGTGCCCGGCAGAAATTCCAACGGGTCGTCCTTAAACAAGCCGAGGCTTTCCAAGGGTGTTAGCGGTAGGTTCAAGGCTTGTTCCTTTCCCCTATATGATCGTATCCCACTTGAATGACCAGCCAATTGCCTCAGAGTAATTTGATTTGCATGCGGATATTCAGGCACATAGTGTTTTAGCCCGTCATCGATCTGCAAAAGTTTCATTTCTATCATTCTTGCCAAGGCGGAAACGGTAATAGATTTTGAAAGACTTGCCGCCCGAAACACCGTCTGGGGGGTGGCGGGTATTTGATGTTCCACGTCGGAACATCCATAGGCCGCCTGTAGGTAAATATCTCCATGAAAATTGATTTGTACGGCCAAACCCGGAACACCTTCCTGAGCAATAAGACTGCGAAAAACAGTATCGATTTCCGTAAGGATGGTCTCTGTCTTCATCTTAAAATAAAAATATGCTTAAAGGTAGGCAAGACCAGCGTCCTGCGACCAGAATTGGCTTCAAAAATTCGGTGATAGCAACCCCGTTTCAGTCCGGTAGAATACGAATAAAAAGATGTTAAACATCTTAGTTCTGCCTTAAAATTAATCTATAAAAGCTATGAAAGCCAAGGCTATGTATACCAGATGGTCTTTCCCGGTTCCCTGCACAGAACAAAATCAAAACAACTAAAAAATCTCCGATTTTTCAAAGAATTAAGATTTTATGGGCATTCAAACCCTTTAACATTAGAATACTGCGCGAGCTATAGCCTTAATATTGTCTGATTTTCCCATGGAATAATAATGCAGTACAGGAACACCGGCTTGTTTTAATTCTTTAGACTGTGCTATAGCCCATTCAATACCAACCTCGCGAACGGCCTTATTATCGGAACAAGCTTCTACGGCTTCAATCAAATCCTGCGGCAATTCGGTGCGAAAAACCTGAGGAAGCAAGTGTAAGTGTTGCTTTACAGCAATGGGTTTAATACCCGGAATTACGGGAACCGTAACCCCCATTTGTCGCAGTTGAGCTACAAAGTCAAAATATTTTTGATTGTCAAAAAACATTTGGGTTACAATATAATCTGCACCTTGATCGATTTTGTACTTCAACCATTTTAAATCGGTAGTCATGGAAGGCGACTCCAAATGTTTTTCGGGATACCCGGCCACGCCAATACAAAAATTCGAAGAATCGTCTGAATCGATCATGTCGTGTAGGTATTCACCTTGATTCAACCGCGAAATTTGATGTACCAGGTCAGAAGCGTAGGCGTGCCCTCCTTCGGTAGGCTGAAAATATTTCTGATCTTTCATGGCATCTCCCCTCAAAGCCATTAAATTATCGATTCCCAAATAATGACAATCTACGAGGAGGTATTCGGTTTCTTCTCTTGTAAATCCGCCACATAGCACATGAGGAATCGTATCGACCTGATATTTATGCATTATTGAGGCACAAATTCCCAACGTTCCCGGACGCATTCTCGTAATCCGTTTATCGTATAATCCGTTTCGATGAATGTAAACATATTCCTCCCGCGAGGTAGTTACGTCTATAAAAGGCGGATTAAACTCCATTAGCGGATCAATATTCCTGTAGAGTTCTTCGATATTTTTTCCCTTTACTGGAGGAACAACTTCAAAAGAAAACAAGGTGTCCTTGGCACTGTTTATATGTTCAGTTACTTTCATTGCTTTGATTAGAAATTTACGACAAGTGCACCAAGTTGGGATTGAGCCAACGCGCTGCTGTTTCAATGGGTATACCTCGCCTCTGCGCGTAGTCTTCCAATTGCTCTTGGGTAATCTTTCCCAATCCAAAATACTGTGCAGCAGGATTGGCAAAATAATAACCGCTAACACTGGCAGCCGGCCACATGGCCATACTTTCGGTGAGTTGAACCCCAATACGCTCCGATACCTGCAAGACTTCCCAAATTGTATTTTTTTCCAAATGATCGGGACAGGCCGGATATCCCGGAGCCGGACGAATACCGATATAAGACTCTTGAATCAACCCTAGAGAATCTAAGGTTTCATGAGCTGCATATCCCCAATATTTTACGCGAACTTCGCGATGCAAATATTCGGCTGCGGCTTCTGCCAAACGATCTGCAAGTGCCTTAACCATGATACTTTGATAATCGTCCAAATTGCGCTCGTAGGCAGCGGCCAAAGCATCGGCTCCAAAACCTGCAGTTACACAAAAGCATCCGATAAAATCCTGCATGCCAGTTGTTTTAGGGGCTATAAAATCCGAAAGAGCCAAGTTGGGAATCCCTTCTCGCTTTTTAGTCTGCTGTCTAAGGGTCAAAAATCGCAACGACTTATTGGATTCGGTAAAAAACTCAATATCGTCTCCAACTGCATTGGCAGGAAACAATCCAAATACAGCCTTGGCTTGAAAGGATTGATCGCGAATAATCTGCCTGAGCAGTACTTTTGCATCGGTAAGCAATTGGTTGGCCTGAGTGCCAACCACCTGATCCTGAAGAATTTCAGGGTATTTGCCGTGTAAGTCCCATGAACGGAAGAATGGTGTCCAATCTATAAGCGCTTCCAGTTTGCGCAAATCCAACACCTCTATTACTTCAATGCCAATTTTTCGAGGAACAGCAATAGAAGTTTTAGTCCAATCTATTTTTAAGCGATTATTACGCGCTTCTTCCAAACTAACATAATCCTTAGATTTAGCACGCTGTTGAAACTTAGTTCTAAAAATTTCGTAATCCGATTTAATTCCTTGTTTATATGCCGAGGAACGCTCGGGCTGCAAAAGATCGCCGGCAACGGTAACCGCCCGGCTGGCATCTGGAACATAAACTACACTGTGGTTGTAATGTGGATCAATTTTTACGGCAGTATGCGCCTTACTTGTAGTTGCACCCCCTATAAGCAAGGGCACCGTAAAACCTTGCCGATTCATCTCACGGGCCACATGCACCATTTCGTCTAAGGAGGGAGTAATTAAACCGCTTAGCCCAATAATATCAACATTTTCTTCTTTGGCCTTTTCTAGAATTCGTTCCGGAGGCACCATAACCCCGAGGTCAATAATTTGATAATTATTACAGGCCAGAACCACACTAACAATATTTTTTCCTATATCGTGAACGTCTCCTTTTACTGTTGCCAATAATACCTTGCCAGCTGTCTTGCCTCCTCCGGAACTGGCATTGGCCTCTTCAATAAATGGAGTTAGATAGGCAACGGCCTTCTTCATAACTCGGGCCGATTTTACTACCTGTGGTAGAAACATTTTACCACTTCCGAACAAATCCCCTACCACATTCATACCGGTCATTAAAGAGCCTTCAATTACTTCAATAGGTTGATTCGCCGCTAATCGGGCTTCTTCTACATCCTGTTCTATATATTGATCTATACCTTTCACCAGCGCCCTGGTAATCCGATCCTGAAGTGGTTCTTCGCGCCAACTTAAGTCTGCATTCCGTTCTTTTTGCTTGCCTTGAACGGTTTCCGCGTAATCTAGTAAGCGTTCTGTGGCATCATCCCGTCGGTCAAGAAGCACGTCCTCTACATAAGTAAGCAGCTCCTTAGGAATATCGTCATAAACCTCAAGCAGGGCAGGATTCACAATACCCATATTCATTCCGGCCTTAATGGCGTGATACAAGAAGGCACTATGCATGGCTTCCCGCACGGCATTGTTTCCGCGAAAACTAAAAGAAACATTACTCACACCGCCGCTCACACTAGCGTGTGGTAATTGTGTTCTGACCCACCGTGTGGCTTCAATAAAATCTACTGCATTACGACGGTGTTCTTCCATACCGGTAGCCACCGGAAAAATATTGAGGTCAAAAATGATGTCTTCTGGCGGAAAACCTGCAACATTAGTAAGTAAATCGTAAGAACGCTTGGCAATCTCAAGACGACGGTTATAGGTATCGGCTTGGCCAGCTTCGTCAAAGGCCATAACAATTACGGCAGCCCCATACCTTCTAATTTTACGGGCTTGATCCAGAAATACCGACTCCCCTTCCTTTAGGCTAATGGAGTTCACCACACACTTGCCTTGAACCACCTGTAGTCCGGCTTCGATAATTTCCCATTTGGAACTGTCTATCATGATCGGAACCCGAGCAATATCGGGTTCTGCCATAAGTAGATTCAAAAAGGTGACCATGGCTTGTTTTCCATCGATTAAGCCATCATCCATATTGACATCAATAACCTGTGCCCCTCCTTCTACTTGGTTACGGGCAATTTCCAAAGCCTCCTCAAAATTACCTTCTTTTATCAAACGTAAAAATAATCGAGAGCCAGCGACGTTGGTACGCTCACCTACGTTAACAAAATTACTTTCAGGGGTTATTACCAAAGGTTCTAATCCTGAAAGTCTCAGATATCTGGGTTTATCCTGCCTCACGTTGGTAATTGTATTTTCTTTAGAAAAGTTCTTGGGGTATAACCTTTAGCCAATTCTGCTATGGCATTAATATGTTTCGGCGTTGTTCCACAACAACCTCCAATAACATTTATTAACCCCTTTTCCAGGTATTCCCGAATTTGATCGGCCATTTGATCCGGGGTCTGATCGTATTCGCCAAATGCATTAGGTAATCCAGCATTGGGATGTGCAGAAATTGCGTGCTCCGACCGAGAAGCCAAAACCTCCAGATGGGGTACAAGTTGACTTGCACCAAGTGCACAATTCAACCCTACAGACAATAAATCTATGTGAGATACTGAAATCAGAAAAGCCTCCGCAGTCTGACCAGACAAGGTTCTGCCAGAGGCATCGGTAATGGTTCCACTAATCATTATTGGAGTATCAAGGCCGCGTTGTTCTTTAAGCTCGTCTAAAGCAAATAACGCCGCTTTGGCATTTAAGGTATCAAAAACCGTTTCCACCAAAAATAGATCTACCCCCCCGTCGAGCAAAGCCTCAGCTTGTTCCCTATAGGCCTCGCGTAGCATGTCAAAGGTGACTGCCCTATATCCCGGGTCGTTAACATCTGGAGACATACTGGCTGTTTTGTTTGTTGGACCAATACTTCCTGCAACAAACCTTGGTTTTTCTGGTGTGCGCAATGTCATGGTATCGGCCTCTACCCGGGCCAATTGCGCCGAGGTTAGATTGAGTTCCCGAACCAGGTCCTGCATGCCGTATTCGGCCATACCCAGACTTGTCGATGAAAAAGTGTTGGTCTCAATAATATCGGCTCCAGCCTCTAAATACATACGATGTACCTCCGCGACCGCTTTGGGCTGAGTGATGGAAAGTAAATCATTATTTCCCTGCAACGGCTGCGGCCAATCCTTAAAACGCACCCCTCTAAAATCGGCTTCGTTAAACCGGTGTATTTGCAGCATGGTGCCCATGGCGCCATCCAGCACCAGAATTCGCTTTTGCAATAAATCCTTAATGTCGGACATCGGATACTGATTTAAATCTGCCACACCCCGGGTATCGATACAATACCCAAGAGAACACAAGAACAATACGTTATTTTGATTGGAGTCTAAACAGGAAATTAGCGTTATCTGGCCGCCGGAATACTGCACTCTAAATCCGATTGCTAGAATTTAGCACCTTCTTCTGTTGCTTTTAAAACAAAGGGTTGCTAAGGTTTCTCCGGGTCTATTCCCTCCACCTTTCTCAATAACGTATCACAGTGGCAATGAACTGCTGCAAAGAAACGGCAAGGACGAATTAAATGCAAGGGGAAAAGTGTAAATGTGCCTGTATCGGGTCCGATGCATATGCCGCTTCACAATAATATGAGCGGGCTATCAAATTTTTACAGATGCAGGCCACATTCCCGGTTTTCGAGTACCTTGGTAGGATCAAAGTATTTGAATTCATTGGACAATTCATTTTCCTGCAAGTAGCATTCCAATTGGGTATCAGTCCAATGGTAAAACGGACTAACCTTTAATCTACCCTGACGGTCTATACTTAATATATCCAGGGTATCTCTAAATGCAGTCTGTCCCTTGCGTAGATTGGTAAACCAGACATCCGGATTAAAATCAAACATCGCCCTCCGAAAGGGTTCCAGCTTCACCTGATCTGTAAATTCTCTATGTCGCGGATCGTCAATATTAGGCATTCCCATGATGGCATCCCGATAGGCTGTGGTTTGAAGTGGTGTATAAATCTTAATATTTAATCCCAATTGAGATATCAGATTATCGGCAAATCGATAGGTTTGCGGCGTATTATAGCCTGTGTCGCACCAAATAACGGGAATATCTGGAAGGATTTCGGTTACTGCATGCAATAATGAGGCCGAATAAGGCTTAAAATTTGAAGTGATTACAGGTCTTTTGCTCCTTAAAGCCGCCCAAGAAATTATCTCTTCGGGAGGAATTCCTTTGAATTGCTGATTCAGATGACGGAGGTTATTTTGACTTAACATTATTACCCTATCGGTTTTATAGAATATGCAAATATAATAGAGTCCTTCGGTTAAACAAATATTTTCGATACAATTATCTGT
>JBJOHX010000010.1:0-12165 GCA_046047415.1 Bacteroidota bacterium | reverse complement strand
TTTACCAATATTAAAGCTCCTTTTGACGGTATTATGGATCATCTTCATGTGCGTGAAGGTAGTCTGCTAGATGAGGGTGAATTACTTACAACCCTTTCCGACAACAGCCAAATGTGGGTATACTTTAACGTTCCGGAGGCTGAGTATTTAAATTATTTCGACGCGGTACAGGGTGTGAATCATCAAAAAGTAACTCTTTTAATGGCCAATGGAAAGGAATTCGAATATCCTGGCATTGTGGAGACCATTGAAGGTGAATTTAATAATGAAACCGGAAATATTGCATTTCGCGCAACCTTCCCAAATCCGAATGGAAAATTGCGACACGGAGAAACCGGAAGTATACTTATGCGAATTGATTTAAATCACGCTTTGATCATTCCCCAAAAAGCAACCTTTCAAATTTTGGATAAAAACTATGTGTTTGTATTGGACAAAGAAAACGTAGTGCGTCAACGGGAGATAACCATTGCAGCAGAACTACCACATTTATTTGCAATTGGTTCTGGACTCACGGCGTCTGACCGCATAATACTAGAAGGAATCCGTATGGTGCACGACGGTGAGTCTGTTACTCCGGACTTTGTTTCGCCTCAGCAGGTGTTGTCGAACTTGGAGCTGTACGCAGAGTAATTCCAATCCAAATCCTATTTTCATGTTTAGTAAATTCATTCATAGACCCGTATTGGCTATTGTGATTTCGGTAATCATTGTATTTACCGGATTGCTTGCCATGAAACAGTTGCCGGTTTCTCAGTTTCCGGAAATTGCACCAACTACGGTAAATATATTTATTGCCTATCCCGGTGCCAGTGCAGATGTACTGGTGAAATCTACGCTTATTCCTCTGGAAACTGCAATCAATGGCGTGCAGGGAAGCCGCTATGTGGCTACAGATGCCACCAGTGCGGGAGAAGGTACGGTTCGTGTTATTTTTGAACCCGGTACGGATCCAAACCAGGCTGTAGTCCGGGTCAAAACCCGGGTAGATCAAGTAATGCCCAACTTACCCCTATTGGTTCAGCGGGAGGGAGTTATAATTACTCCGGTTCAGCCCAGTATGTTAATGTACATTAACCTGTATGGAGAGGATAAGGGGCAAGACGAACTTTTCTTATACAATTACGCATATACCAATATTGTACCCGAAATTCAACGGATCGATGGTATTGCAAGTGCTCAGATTCTGGGATCCAGAAAATACGCCATGCGCGTGTGGCTAAAACCGGATCGGATGCGCGCATATAATGTGTCTGCCGAGGAGGTTTTGGAAGCCATGCAGGAACAAAGTCTTATAGCCCGTCCCGGGCGACTGGGTAGCAGTTCTGGAATAAAGGCACAGTCGCTGGAATACGTGCTGGTGTACGAAGGCCAGTTTAACGAGCCTGAGCAATACGAAAACATTATAATTCGCGCCAATGAAGAGGGAGAGATTCTACGATTAGGGGAATTGGCCGATGTGGAGTTAGGCAGCGAGTTTTTTGATATCTATTCCAATCTCGACGGCCGGCCCTCTGCTTCTATTGTGCTTAAGCAAACCCTGGGAAGTAATGGTAGCGACGTGATCGACGCTGTAAAATCGAAATTAACAGAGTTGCAGGAAGTATTCCCTCCTGGAATTGATTATCAAATTAGTTACGACGTATCTAATTTCCTTAATGCTTCTATAGAACAGGTGTTGCATACCTTACGCGATGCTTTTATTCTAGTGGCGATTGTGGTATTTCTTTTTTTAGGAGATTGGAGGTCTACACTTATCCCTATTATAGCGGTACCGGTTTCCCTTATTGGCGCCTTTTTTGTAATGCAGATGTTTGGGCTGTCTATAAACCTGATTACCCTTTTTGCATTGGTATTGGCCATTGGGATTGTGGTAGACAATGCGATAGTGGTGGTAGAAGCGGTTCACGTAAAAATGGAGGAAGGCCTTTCTCCTTACAAGGCCTCCTATGCCGTTTTAGGAGAGATCGGAGGGGCCATTATTGCGATAACCCTGGTAATGACATCCGTTTTTATCCCGATTTCATTTATGACAGGTCCGGTTGGGGTATTTTACAGGCAGTTTTCCATAACCATGGCCGGATCCATAGTTATTTCAGCTGTGGTGGCCTTAACCCTTACACCGGTGCTATGTGCCATGCTCTTAAAGCACAAACCCAAAGCGCAACGCAGATCACCTGTAGATCGATTTATTGACTGGTTTAACCGGAAATTTGAGAATTTAACTGGGAAATACGCCTGGTTGCTACGTAAAATAGTGAACCGACGTACGCTCACCTTTGGCATTCTGCTGGCCTTCTGTGCCGGTATATTCTTTACAAATCAGGTGTTACCTGCTGGGTTTATTCCCAATGAAGATCAGGGCATGATTTATGCAATCATTCAAACGCCTCCGGGTTCTACTTTGGAACGTACCAATGATGTGGCGCGTAAACTTCAAAAAATCAGTGAAGAAATTGAAGGTGTGGAATCCGTTTCTTCCCTTGCGGGATATGAAATTATGACGGAAGGTAGGGGTTCCAATGCTGGTACCTGTTTGATTAACCTGAAACCTTGGTCTGAGCGTAAGCACAGCGTTCACGAAATCATGGAAGAATTGGAGGCAGAAACAAAAAATCTGGGGGCAGTTATCGAATATTTTGAGCCTCCTGCAGTTCCCGGATTTGGTTCATCGGGCGGATTCTCGCTCCGGATGCTCGACAAAACAGGTTCTACCGATTACAATGAGTTTGAGAAGATCAACGATGCATTCATGGAAGCGCTGAGGTCGCGCAAAGAACTCACCGGCTTATTCACCTTTTTTGCAGCCAACTATCCCCAATACGAGCTTAAAATCGACAATAAAGCTGCTATGCAAAAAGGAGTTTCCATTGGAAAGGCCATGGAAAATTTAAATATTTTAATTGGCAGTACCTATGAACAAGGATTTATACGATTTGGGCGCTTCTTTAAGGTATATACCCAGGCGGCTCCTGAATACCGGGCCTTACCCTCAGATCTTGAAAAGCTTTTTGTGAAAAATGAAGCCGGTGAAATGGTACCTTATTCTGCCTTTATGAAAATTGAAAGGCGCTTGGGCCCCAATGAGATTACACGATACAATTTGTACAATTCTTCGGCCATTCAAGGACTGCCCGCCAATGGGTATACCAGTGGTGATGCCATTGCAGCAGTAAAAGAAGTTGCCAAACAAACCTTACCGAGGGGATATGACATTGCATGGGAAGGTTTGTCTTACGACGAATCCCGTAGGGGGAATGAATCCATCTATATTTTTATTGTGGTTCTAATTTTTGTCTATTTGGTGCTCGCGGCTCAATACGAAAGCTTCCTATTGCCGCTCGCTGTAATTCTTTCCCTTCCAGTGGGTGTATTTGGCTCCTTTCTAATGCTCAAGGCCATGGGGCTTGCCAATGATGTTTATGCGCAAATTGGTATGATTATGCTCGTGGGACTTTTGGGTAAGAATGCCGTACTTATTGTTGAATTTGCGGTACAAAAGCGACGAGAAGGCGCAACCATACTAGAGGCAGCAATTGAAGGTTCTAGGGTGCGATTCCGTCCTATTCTAATGACTTCTTTTGCATTTATTGCAGGACTTATTCCGTTGGTGCTCGCTTCAGGTGCAGGAGCCATAGGAAACCGAACTATCGGGGGCTCTGCATTGGGAGGAATGTTTATCGGAACTGTGTTTGGGGTATTGCTTATTCCCGGTTTGTACTACGTGTTTGCGAAAATGGCAGACGGCAAACAAATGATCAAAGACGAGCATACGGAACCAATTTCAGAGGAATTATTTCATAATTCCGAAGACGAAGCAACACTAATGAGCAGGTTGCGTAAAATAAATGATAAGCTGCGCAAGCTAAGAGGTAAAAAGAATACCGACCAAAATTAAATTGAGATGAAAATACACGTATATACAAAAGGAGTCTTCCTTATTGCTATTTTGGTTTTACAGTCTTGTATCCCTACTCAGGATGTTCGGGAACCCGATAAAACTTTGCCGGTGGCTTATGCTTTAGGCAACTCGGATACCCTAAATGTAGGAAACATGAGATGGTCGGATTATTTTGAGGATCCGTACCTTCAACAATTAATTGATACTGCACTTATTCGCAATCAGGAGCTAAACATTGTATTACAAAATATAGCTGTAGCCCAAAACGAAGTTCGGACCCGTCGGGGTGAGTACCTGCCATTTATTGGAATACAAGGAGGGTCCGAGGTGGATAAAGCGAGCAAGTTTACCCGTAATGGTGCGGTAGAAGAACACTTGACCATTGGTGAAGAAACACCTTTTCCGGATCCTTTAAAAAATTATCAATTGGGTTTAAGCGCCTCATGGGAATTGGATATTTGGAAAAAATTGCGAAATGCCAAAAAAGCTGCGGTCTATGAATATCTTGCCTCGGTAGAGGGTAAGAATTATGTGGTGACCAATTTGGTCGCAGAGGTGGCCAAGTTGTATTATGAATTAATGGTCTTAGATAATCAATTGGATTTTGTGGCTCAAAATCTTGAAATTCAACAAAATGCGCTCAAAATGGTACGCTTACAGAAGCAGGCGGCACGAGCCACAGAGTTGGCGGTTCGCAGATTTGAAGCCGAGGTGCTCAAAAATCAAAGTCATTTATTCGAAATCCGACAGGAAATCACAGTGACCGAGAATCAATTAAATTTTTTACTAGGAAGAAATCCTCAACCCATTGTGCGTAATTCAGCGGCATTTATAGATGGAACTTATGCGCCTGTAGCATCAGGGTTGCCTGCTCAAATTTTACAAAATCGACCCGATGTTCGCAAAGCTGAGCTGGAATTGGAGGGGGCTAAGCTAAACGTTAAAGTGGCTCGCGCTAGCTTTTTTCCAACAGTCGGTTTAAAGGCAGGGTTGGGTTTTGAATCCTTTAAATCCGAATTTTTATTTACTAGCCCTGAAGCATTGGTTTATAATGCGGTTGGCGACTTGGTAGCTCCTATTATTAATCGCAATGGATTGAAGGCTGCATTTAATACCGCAACAAGTAGACAAATTCAAGCACTGTATGAATATGAAAGGGCTATCCTTAATGGTTTTGTAGAGATTTCCAATCAACTTACAAATATTGAAAATTTAAACGCCAGTTACGATCGTAAAGTGAATCAGGTCAAAGCACTTAATGAATCTATTGAACTTGCCAATCAGTTGTTCCGTTCTGCTCGCGCAGAATATTTGGAGGTGCTTCTCACTCAAAGGGAAGCATTGGAAGCCCGAATGGAGCTCGTAGAAACCCGAAAAGATCAAATGAACTCCCGAATAGATCTATATAGGGCGCTGGGCGGTGGTTGGAAATAATCAGAAAAATAGAATGGTATCAAGATTGTGAAAAACCCGGCCCATTTCGGCCGGGTTTTTCATTATGAAAAATGAGAAGGCTCATGATTTCTTGCAAAATGACTTGTTTATCAGGGATTTAGTTCTTCTTTATTAAAATAAATGTTATTTTTATAAATCTTTAATGTTCCTAGGTCATTTGTATAAGTACAATAGGAACTTGAACTATTAATTCGAATCCTGTCAGCCCTATCTCTTATGAAGATTGTAACTTTTGATGCTTTCAATAGGATGTCGGGTAGAGACATGGACCGTGTTGTCAGGTTTTTAAATACTGAAATAGATCCTTGTACCGATTCGGAAGGCGCTATTTTAAAATCAGTACAATACGCAATAAAAGATCGTGCGGGATTGGGGGGATATGTTTTTGAAATGGTCGAAGGTCCTGAAACCATTGGCGTTGCTGTGGTGAATCGGACAGGTATGGAAGATTATATGCCAGACAATATTTTAGTGTATTTGGCCATTAAGAAAGCGCTTCAAAAAAAAGGATACGGCCGTCAATTACTTTCTTATGCTTTAGATTATTGCGAAGGTGAGGTTATGCTTCATATCACTAAAGATAATCCTGCGCTTGCGTTTTTTGAAAAAGTTGGATTTCGTACTCAGTATCAGGAAATGTATTTGGAACGGAATTAGATCGATTAATTGAATAAAATCTTTAATAATAGTTCAAAAGGCCAAACATGTGTTTGACCTTTTGAATCTGACAGTGCTATCGCGTTACTGAAGTAGTCCTTTCAGAAAAACTACTCAATCGATACCACAATCGCCCTTAACAAGAATAGCAGTAATCTTAGAATTCGTATGTTATTCATAATAGTTCTTAATTTTTGATTCAAAAGTGTTCGGGTCTGGTAGGTCAATCGGTAACCTGCGTTACTCAATTTTATAAAGAGCAGGATTTGTAATGCTGTTCACCGCTTGTACTTCACCTTGCAAAAGGTATAAAATCCTGTTTTTTTTGGATGTAAGGTGGATTTTAGTGGGGAAAGCAATAGAGGGTTTAAGATTAAAAAAAGATGAAATCCGGCAAATTCAAATTTTCATGAAGCTGCCGGATTCCTCCTCGGTGCAAAGCCCCTTACCCCCAAGTCTAAAATAATGCCGGGTAATGCAAAAACCTTGCGAATTATTTAATTACACCGCTCCCAGTCGTTGGTTAGAATGGATTCATATTCAATAACACTGATGTATTGCGGCACGTAGCTTATTTCAAGCAAATCCAAAGAACCGGTAAAGGCTCTCAGGTGATTTTTGGATCCACATTGCAGACTGGTAAAAACATTTTGAATCCAGGGATTTGTCACTTCATTTAAATAATTCTCCAGGTCCTTAATGTCCAGGTCTTCAATAGTGGCTCCAACCGTTAGGGCAGAACCTAAATCTGCTTCGCCCACGGCGATTAGGGAATGATACAATTCCTGCAATTCTTGGTTTTCAAATACACCGGCTGCTCCCAAATCGTATTCCAAATTGTAGGCGTCCATTAAGGTGGCTACGGCATTAACATGACTGGATTCACTTCGCTCAATATTTTCGAAGGTATTGTGATTCCAGTAGGCGGCCAGATAGCCATATACATCTTTGGCTAGTTTTTCTTCTTCCAGCATAAAGTACAGGGCCTCCTGATCGGATGCCGTCAATTCCGGCAATACTGAAGTTCCATAAACATCCTGATTAACTAAATCTTCCTGGCATGCGAAAACAGCCAATACAGGAATTAATAGCGCAATTTTTCCGAGGTGTTTTAAATAGCTTGTTTTCATGACAATTAATTTTAATATAAGTTCGTCAGAATTAGTCCTGTGGTCAGCTATTTAGGTTACACAAACCTTGATTAACAGTGTTTTAACATTATGTTGGAGCCGTTGTGTAATTTTCGGGATAAAGACGATAGGGGGCGGAATCACCAACTCGGGAATCGTTAATAACTGGTGTCGTCCAATCGAACCTTACCCCGGAATGTCCGATAAACGAATAGGGTATAGCCCAGAACCAGAGGCGCACCAATTGCGGCTATGGTCAGCATGATTTTTAGGGATTTTATAGACGATGCCGAATTGTAAATGGTGATATTATATTCCGGGTCAATGGTTGATCGCAATAACACCGGATAGAGTTCAACAGCCACCAAAGCCATCATCAAACCTATGGTTAAGCTGCTAAAGATAAATGCTTTGCGAAATTTTCGTTTGCTTGCCAAGCGCGGAACATTGGCAATGCTCAAAAAGGTGAGTACTGGAACAATGAAAAGTGCCGGATTCTTGCGGAAATCATCCGATAAATGGGGAATATACAATAAAGTATATAATGTGGTAATACCAAAACTAACCATAAAGAAAATCATCGCTCGTTTTAGCAGCAATTTGATTTTTAAATACAGTTTGCCCTCGGTTTTAAGTAAGAGGTAAATGGCGCCGTGCATCATAAAAAGGGATAGGGTTGTTATCCCGGTGGATATGGCATACGGATTTAAAAACTCCCAGAAGCCAGCTCCGGTATAATTATGATTTTGATCAATTTGAATACCTGCAAGTACATTGCCCAGAACTACTCCAAGCAAAAAAGCGAGCATGATACTGGATATGCTGTATGAAATATCCCAAGTAACACGCCACCATTTCATCTTTTCCTTACTCCTGAATTCAATGGCTATAGCCCTGAAAATGATAAATACCAGAAACAGCATAAAAGGAATATACAAGGACGAAAACAGCGTAGCATACATAAGGGGAAATCCGGCAAAGAGCGCACCTCCACCAATTACGAGCCAGACTTCGTTACCATCCCACACCGGGCCGACGGCGTTAAGGGCAATACGCCTACTTTTTTCCTTTTTAAAGAATAGATGCCAAGCGCCGGCACCAAAATCAAATCCGTCCAATATGGCATATCCGGAGAAAAGTCCTCCCACAACGAGGTACCACCAGGTAGGGTAATCCAGTCCTAAAAAAGTTTCCATACTAGTTTCCGGTTAACGCTTTTGTGAAATCCCGAGTTCTGGGCCTGTTTTCTTTCATTCCCTCTTTATAAGGACCGTGCTTTATCTTCTTATTCAACAAGTATAAAAAGAGAACGAATAGCAGGGAATAAATGGCAAAAAATAAAATCAGAGAAAATACGATTTGATTGGCAGACACCGCTTGCGAAAATGCATTTGAAGTTCGGAGCAATCCGTAAACCACCCAGGGCTGGCGCCCCATTTCTGCAGCAAACCACCCGGCTTGATTGGCGATTTGGGGCAGCAATACTGTAGGTACAAATACCATAAGAAGCCATTTTTTATGGAACAAGTGACCCCTCCAATACAACCAAGAAGCGTAAAGGGTTAATAGAATCAACAGCATCCCGATAGCCACCATAATGTGATAAAATTGAAATACCGCGTTTACTTGCCCCGGTCTGTCTTCGGGTTTAAAGGCTCTTAATCCGGTTACAGGGGCCTTACTGTCGTAATGCAACAAAAAAGACAAGCCACCGGGAACTGCCAGCCCCGATACGGTTTCATCTTTTTGATTTACCCAACCCAAAAGGTACATGTCTGCAGGAGCATTGGCCTCAAAGTGGCCTTCTAGGGCGGCCAGTTTAGCCGGTTGATTTTTTGCTACCCCGTCTGCAGAACGATGTCCGGTCATGAGTTGTACCATTGAAAAAAGCGTGGCAACCGTTAGAGCAATGCCAAAGGCCTTTTTAGAGATTTTAATGTACCTGCCTTTAACGAGATACCAGGCATGCACACTCAAAACCAGAAAGGAACCGGCCAAAAAGGCGCCAACCCATACATGCAATAAACGATCTACACTACTTGGATTGAACACCATTGCCCAGAAATCAGTTATTTCTGCACGGGCATCCAAGCCTTCTCCTACAATGTGAAATCCGGCGGGCGTTTGTTGCCAGCTGTTTGCAACCACGATCCAGACGGCAGAAAACATAGATCCCAGGAAAACCCCAAGAGTGGCAACCCAATGTACCCAAATTTTTACCCGATTCCATCCAAAGAGCAGTATGCCTAAAAATCCACTTTCCAAGGCAAAGGCAAAAATTCCTTCTGCGGCTAGGGCGCTGCCAAAAACATCGCCTACATATCGGGAGTAGATCGCCCAGTTGGTACCAAATTCAAATTCCATAACAATTCCGGTTACCACACCGATACCAAAGGTTAAGGCAAAGATTTTGGTCCAGAATCGGGCTAATACATGATATTCCTGGTTTTTCGTTTTGAGGTATAAGCTTTCGAATAGTACCAGAATAAGTCCCAAACCGATACTCAGAGGAGGGTAGATGTAGTGATAGGCAACGGTAAAGGCAAATTGTATTCGGGCTAGGATTTCAGTATCCATGTATTCTTTGTTTGTGGGGTCAAAGGTAAAATTTCGGATATAAGGATGCAGGTAACAACAGTTACAAAACCATTAAATTAAGTAACTTTTTCGGATTAGTACTTCCAATCAAAAAGCCCGGAATGGTTAACCGGGCTTGTCAATCCTATGAACTGCTTGTTGATTTTTAGACTTTCAGAAGGGCATTTTTTAGTCACCTTAGGCATTAGGCTCAATAAATTCATGAATTTGGAGTTAAATCGATTTTTTGGCTAAATACCAATCCACCTTTTCGAGGGAATCATCGGCCAGTCTGGCATTCAATTCATCTAGTGATTTTGGAGGAGGAACAATAACTTTGTCTCCTTTTTTCCAATCCAGTGGCATGGCTACCTTAAATTTATCCGAAGTCTGTAGGGCCTCCAACGCACGAAGGATTTCATCCATATTCCTACCTACATTTAAGGGGTAATACATGATGAGTCGAATTTTCTTAGAAGGATCGACAAAGAATACAGCTCGTACCGCAGCGGTTTCACTTTCATTGGGTTGCAGCATGCCGTATAATTTAGATACCTTCATATCTAAATCGGCAATAATAGGGAAGTCAAAGTACACGCCGGTATTTTCCCTAACGTTTTGTACCCAGCCCAAATGAGCATGAATACTGTCTATGCTCAACCCCATCAATTCCGTATTTAAGGCGTCAAATTCCGCTTTACGCAAGGCAAATCCACTCATTTCCGTGGTACAAACAGGGGTAAAATCGGCAGGATGGGAAAACATCACTACCCATTTATCTTTCGCAAAGTCGGAAAATTTGACTTTCCCTTTTGTGGTTAGCGCTTCAAAATCGGGAGCCTGATCCCCAATGCGAGGCATGCTGTATTGGCTTTGTGTTGTATTTACGGGTTCCATATTGCTCATTTATAATTATTAATATTTATAATATCAAAATTAAAGTATTGATTTTCCCTATACAGTAACTCGGGTTACAGACCGGTTGATGCGCTCAACCGAACGGGGATTGCTTTATTGGTGTGAATTCAACATTATTTCTAATCGCAGTTTGTATATTTAGGGACAAATTCCAACCCTATGAAATTTCAATGGAAGGGTGTTATGCCCGCACTTACAACTAAGTTTACTGCATCGGATACCTTAGATATCGATGCGTTTCGTAAAAATGTTCAGGCTCAGCTCAATGCCGGGGTAAGCGGACTTATTCTGGGCGGTAGTCTTGGAGAGGCCAGTACCCTTTTGCCTGAGGAAAAATCCACCTTAATTCAAGTCGCTTTAGAAGCGGCAGCCGGAAAAGTACCGGTTATCATGAATATCGCGGAGCAAAGCACTTCAGCAGCCATTTCGGCTGCCAAACAGGCTCAGGCCCATGGGGCTCAAGGACTCATGTTGCTTCCCCCTATGCGCTATAAGGCAACCTCGTTCGAGACGGTTACTTTTTTTAAAGCTGTGGCTCAGGCTACCGATTTGCCAATTATGATTTATAACAATCCGGTCGATTATGGAATTGAGGTAACCGGAGACATGTTCGAAGATTTGCTGGGATCCTGTCCAAATATAAACGCGGTAAAGGAATCTACCCGAGACGTTTCCAACGTTACCCGACTCAGAGCGCGGTTTGGGGATCGTCTGGCTATCCTAACCGGTGTGGATACCCTGGCTTTAGAAAGTTTGATGATGGGTGCAGACGGATGGGTGGCCGGTCTGGTTTGCGCATTTCCGGCAGAAACCGTAGCCGTTTATGCCCTGTCCCAGGCCGGAGAATTAGAGGCCGCCAGAGCCTTGTATCGTTGGTTTTTACCGTTGCTGGAATTGGATATTAGTCCGCAACTGGTGCAGAATATAAAACTGGCAGAGGTGGCTACCGGCATTGGCACCGAAAATGTTCGAGCCCCGAGACTTCCGTTACAAGGCGCTGAACGAGTTCGCGTTCAAGGTGTAATTGACAAGGCACTAGCCGTTAGGCCTGCCCTTCCGGACTATCATAAATACCTGTAAAATCTGAAACGAGGCCGGGCCCACCCACCCGCCCGCGTCTGCAAAATACTTCCTTATGATGCAATTGCATATCACCGGATCCCAACTCATCGGTTATTCCGAATTGTCCACAGGAACTGAATCCTTTAATTCGGTAAATCCGAAGGACGGATCATCCAATGCCTGGATCTTCTCCGAAGCATCTGAATCCGATGTGAATCGGGCTGTCGAATTGGCTGCTAAGGCTTTTAAAACATACCGTAACCTATCCCCGGGTAAACGTGCCATATTTCTAAAAGCCATAGCAGAGGCCCTTGAAAAGCAAGCCGATGCGATTGTTGCAGCGTATATGGCCGAATCCGGTTTGCCGGAAGGTCGTGCACGGGGTGAGCTGGGAAGAACCACCGGGCAATTGCGATCTTTTGCCGGCTGGATTGAAGAGGGTTCCTGGGTCCAGGCCCGAATCGA
>JBJOHX010000009.1:0-29065 GCA_046047415.1 Bacteroidota bacterium | reverse complement strand
GCGCAGCAAAAATCGCCTCAATTGCTAGCACCATTTTCTTTGCCTCTTTCTTTTGGGTGAGCAAAAGAAAGAGGAGACAATGCGACTCACGATGCAATCGTGAGGAGCAAAAAACATGGTTTATGGAAAGAATCTCCGCCAATAGGTTTAAAAACATTTAACTATAATTAAAACTTTCCCTATTTTTATCAAAAATTAAAACCATATTGAAAGAAATTCCATTCAGACTGCCCGTAAACATCAAAGCACGATTGACCTATTGGGATCAGATTAAACCTTTTGTGGGGCAACCAATTATTAAAGTGCTGACGGGGCAGCGCAGGGTCGGCAAAAGCTATTTGCTGTTTCAGATTATGCAATGGGCAATGGAAAATTACCCGAAGGCGCATATTCTGTACATCAACAAGGAAGATTTGGCCTTTTCTTTTATAAAGACGGCCACAGATCTCAATACCTATATACTCACCCATGCTTCACAAACCGAAAAGACCTTTGTATTTGTGGATGAAATTCAGGATATAACCGATTTTGAAGAGGCCTTGCGATCCCTGCTGTTGCATCAAAACCTGGACTTGTATTGTACCGGCAGTAATGCAAACCTGCTATCCGGAGACATTGCCGGGTATTTGAGCGGCCGTTACGTCAATATTGAAGTGTTTAGCCTTTCGTACCCGGAATTTATCGATTTCCACAAGCTTCCCGAAAATGACACTAGTTTGGATCAGTATTTAAAGTTCGGAGGCCTGCCCTATCTGATTCATCTGGAACTCCGGGACGATATCGTTTTTGAATACTTAAAGAACATCTATCAGAGTATCGTGTATAAAGATATTATTAACCGGTACGCCATTCGGAATGTAAATTTTCTGGAACAATTGGTGCTCTTTCTGGCTGCCCATACCGGCAGTTTGTTTTCGGCCAAAAAAATAAGTGACTTCTTAAAATCACAACAGGTAAAAATGGCCCCAAATCAGGTGCAAAATTACACCCAGCATTTGGTGAATGCTTTTTTAGTACACCGGGTGAGCCGCTACGATATGATTGGCAAACGCATGTTCGAAATTGGTGAAAAATACTATTTTGAAAACCTGGGCATTCGCAACGGTCTATGGGGTTATAGGCTGGAGGACCGAGGCAAAATAATGGAAAATGTCGTTTTCAATCACCTCGTATATAGCGGCTATCGCGTTCAGGTAGGTACCATGGGTGATCGGGAAATTGATTTTATTGCCGAAAAGGCCGGTGAAAAAATATACGTTCAGGTGGCCCTTACCATTCAGGATAACGCTACCCTCAAACGCGAAATTGGAAACCTACAACACGTTAAGGATAATTATCCGAAGTATGTCGTTACCCTAGATGCCTTTTCCGGAAACACCGTGGAAGGCATTCAAAATCTTAGCCTGAGGCAGTTTTTATTAAGGTAGTTGCCGGCTGCAATTGATAGGATTGGGCAAACGCTTTCGCGTTTCCGGTTCGCCTCCGGATCACGTTACTAGTTCGGCTGTCGCCTCACGTTACTAGTTCGCCTGGCGGCTCACGTTCATTGTTCGCCTGCGGCTAACGTTAAAGCTCGGCTGACGCCTTCGCGTTAATGCAAAACTTCGTTTTGCGTTAAAGCTCGCCCTTCAGGCTCGCGTTCAAAGTTCATTAATGCTTTCGGCTCTACCGAAATGGTAGTATCAAAAAAACCTCAATTGCAGCGATAGCGGTGGCACGAGCGGAATGCTAAGAATAAAAACTAAATTCCGGCGTAGCCGGAAAGCCTCCCGAGGTGCTAGCGTAGGACGGATCAACCGTCAAGAAGGCGGGAAGCCTTGGACCGCCTTTAGGTTGAGCCGGCCGGTTTTGCAGTGATAGCTGCAAAAACGCCTCAGCTCGGGGGTCTTTTTCTTTGCTTCGTTTCTTTTGGACAAGCAAAAGAAATGAAGATATAATTGCGGAGCGACATGCAATGTCGCGGAGCAAACATCATGATGAATGAAAAAAGCATCCGCCGATAGGCTTCGTCGTGGAGCTAAAAAATAATAGCTGCATGGTGCGCAGCCCCAAATCACTTAAAGTCAAACCAAAATCGCACGCCCTCTACGTTTTTATCCGAATTGAGGAACGATTGCAGCTGATTCACTAGGCGGCCAATAAGACGCAAGCCCATGGAATTGCCTTCGCCTGCGCCCAAATCCTCGGGCATGCCCACGCCATTGTCTGTGTATTCAAAGAAGCCACCCTCGCCAGTTTTGCGAATGTGAATGTAGATGCGGCCCTCCTGCTCCGGATTTGGGAACGCGTATTTAAAGGAATTAGAAACCAATTCATTGAGAATAAGCCCTATGGGAATGGCACGGTCTATATCGAGTTCTACACCTTCGGCATCTACGGAAACCACAATATTGTGGCCCGCCTTATTGAAAACGGACTGCACACTGTTAATAAGGCTTTCAATATACCCCTGCATTTCAATAACGGACAAATCGTCGTTTTGATAGAGCTTCTGATGAATAAGTGCCATAGCCTTTACCCGAGATTTACCCTCTTCCAGCGCTTCTATCACCTCAGGGCTCTTGTGATTTTTGGATTGCAGGCTCAGCAGGCTAGACACCATTTGCAGGTTGTTCTTAACCCGATGGTGAATTTCCTTTAAAAGCGAATCCTTTTCGACCAACGAGCGCTCAATCAGCAGCTTTTGCTCGGCCATGAGCCGCTGGTTTTTGATATTCTTAAGGTAAGCAAAAACCAAACCGCCAAAGCCCAACAACGTAAATACCAATGATATAAAAACCAGGTTAATACGCATATCCTGAGCCTCTAATTCCGCACGACCACGCTCTAGCGCCTCCTTTTGTTCGTTTATCATTTGACGAGAAGCTGCAACCTCCTCATTGGTCACCAAAATCAACAACTGTTGCTTGCGCAGGGCCAGCTCTAGAGCATCTAAGGAATCTTGCAAATGGAAAGCCTCATTGAGGTATTTACCTGCCTCACGAAAATCCTTAATTCCCTCGTAATACGAACCCAATAACCGATTGCGCCGAATGGACTGTTCCAAAACACCGGCATCCGAAGGCTGCTTTAAATATTCCAACGCCTTCTTGGGATTCTTAAGAGCAAGGTAGGCTTCTGCCAATGCCAGTTTGTTTTCGGCCAGGTCCTTGCGGTACAATTCAGAACGGTATTCGCCCAACACCGTTAGGCTGTTTTCGAGATAGGGTAACGCCTCTCTGGTTTCATTTAATTTTAAATAGGTACGGCCAATATTGCCATCGATAAGCCCCTGTAACAGCTCGGCTTTACGCAAATCGTTACGAGATTTGGCAATGTCCATATTGTTTAGGTAGACCTTTAAATTTCCCTGGGCTTGATTAAAATAAGAGATGGCCCTGCTAGGTGAATTGTCTGCAAGCAATAATACCCCCACCTGATTGTCGTACTCGGCCTGAGAATATGGATTTTCGGGATCGATTTCCTTTTTCCGCTCCGTTATAAAATCCCGTACCGCCTTGCGATACAAGCCCAAATTGGCATAGATGTCGTAAAAGGAAATGTTTTCGGTAAAGCCCAAATCGCGCTTGCGGCGGCGCAACTCAATTTGCTTGTCGTACAGGCGAAGCGCACCATAATTGCGATCAATCAAATCCAACAAGGTATGCTGTAACTCCCGATCCGTTTCTGGCACGGTTCCCAAAAGGGAATTGGCCAAATCGGCACTATTGGAATACTCCCCCAAATCAAAATACAGCTCGGCCTCTAGACTTTTGTACAAACGTACTGAGGTAGAATCACCAAGTTGCAAGGCCTGCTCTCGCGCAATATTAATAGCATCGAGCCAGTCGTAAGCTGAATTGTGAATATAACGATCTAGGGTACTGTAAAAAATATCAAGACGCCCCCGAATCCCTTGCTCGGAAGTAAAAGCCGCCAACGGATCCTGACCCTGGACTTGCTGCCCAAAGGCCAACGTTTGGGCAAGAATTACCATTAACACCAATATACAACGGCATACACCAATTATATACAAGCGCGACAAAACGTTAAAAACAAGAGAAACTCGCTTCAATCCAATATGAGTTAATGCATACATAACGCCCAGGCGTTGGATTTGTTGTAGGCAAAATTAAAATAAGATCAATACTTATACTAGGTTTTAAGTCGCACCCGAAAAGGCCTAGGGCGGAATAAATAAAAAAAAGAGTCTCGACCGATATGCAGCGAGACCCTTTCACGAGAACACTATATGAAAATGAAAAAACTAACCCTTTTTTCCGTTACCGAAAGTACAATAGGATCCCACCCAACACCAATCAATTGTTGCCAAGGGTAAAAAAAATGTGGTAAAAAGCGTGTAGTTTGTGGATAGTACCCTTAAAAATCAGGAGTTCATCGAAGAAATGATAAAGTCTTTAAAATCCTTTGAAATCGGAATCAGATTATCATTTATTAAGATATCCTTGGAATTAATAGCATCTATGTGATCAATATTCACAATATAGGATTTATGCGCCCTGTAGAATTTATCTTGTGGTAATTTTTCCAAATAATCCTTGAGTGGTGAGCGCACCAGGAACTTTTTGTCTTGAGTATACACCTCCAGATACACGTTGTCTGCCTTAATAAACTGAATATCTTTGAACTGAATGCGGTAATAGAGTTGCTGCTTTTTTACAAAAATTGAGTCCTTTAATAAGGAATTGGAAGCCACACCTTCACTCCTATCCTCGTAATCGGCCGGCCGGTTAGCAGTGCCCCCGGTGGTAAAGTTAGACAGTGCTATTTCGATAGAGGTATATAAATCTTGCTGCTCGAAAGGTTTAACCAGATATCCGTTGGGTTTAACGGTTTTTGCATTTTCTACCGTGGCCCGATCGGAATTTGAAGTCACAAAAATAAACGGAATGTCGTAGTGTGTGCGAATGTGCTTACCTAAATCGATACCTGTTTTATCGGAGGCCAGAATGATGTCTATTAAAACCAGATCTACTTCTTTTTCTTTTAAAACCTGTATGGCCTGTTCAAAAACAATAACATTATCTACAATCTCATACCCGATTTCCTCTAGCATGGATTGCATGTCATCGGCGATAATCACATTGTCTTCAACAATCAGGATGCGAATTGGCTGTTCCAAGGCAGATTGGATTTAAGAAGGTTCTTCTTACAAATTTACAAAATATATACTTCTAATATATACAGAATCAAACCTATAAAAAAAGTACTTAATGCTATTTTTTTTAATTCCGGGTCCAGGTCGGACGGATTTGGCCGATATTTTAAGCCCACAACATGTACAGCAATCAAAACAAATGGCAGCAAACTAAAGGAGGTAACCTCAGGATGTGGATGCAACCCAACAAATGCAACCATAGCAGCAAAGGCCAAAATACAAAGCAAGACCTGATAGCGCCGCCCTTGAGCATACCCCATAAGCACCACCAAAGTGCGCTTACCACTTTGCAGATCGGATTCCCAATCCCGGAGATTATTTAAATTAAGAACGGCCGTAGAAAGCAATCCAAGAGCTATGGCCGGCAAGAAGGCTACCGGATTAAGCATGCGGGTATAAACAAAATAAGTGCCCAGTACACTCAATAGCCCAAAAAACAGAAAAACAAATAGATCTCCCAAACCCCTATAGCCATAAGCACTATCGCCTACGGTATATTTGATTGCGGCCCAAATGGCCAAGGCCCCCAAACCGCAAAAAAGCAACAAATACTGCCAATTTTCAATACCGAAAGCCCAAAATAAGGTCAGTAGGGTACACAAAGCACTAAAACTTGCAATTACAACAATGCCACGTCTTAATGCTGCAGCACTAAGGCCACCTTGTTGTAGTACCCGCTTAGGGCCAATTCGATTGTGATTATCTGTGCCCTTTACTCCATCGCCGTAATCGTTGGCAAGATTAGAGGTAATCTGATAGGCGAGCGTAGTAATCATTAACAAGGCAAACAAAACACCATCTTTTACCCCTTGGGCTGCGGCCAATCCCGTACCGGCCAGAATACCGGCCACAGAAAGGGGCAGGGTACGCAACCGCGCCGCCGCAATCCAGATTTTTGCCTTATTCATGTCGCTTCTTATTTTATACTAATTTGGAATAGCTCGCACGAAATTAAGCGGTTCTGTTGCCCTGGGCAAGGTTTCGTTGTTTTTTGTACATAATTATCTTTTAAATCCAGATAACGGAATTCGTTTAAGCAGGAGACACAAAAAATACTGCTGTTCGGCAGCGATTAAAGCCTTAGAAGACAAAACAGGCCGTTATTTTGGCGCGTAAAACTCAAGAAATAGGTCGCATTTTGGCCACTTTTTTCGCAAGGGCTTAGAGTGGCTATAAAAAAGGTACTCGCATTGCAAAGGACCAGATCTATAGCGCTTTTAAAGTACGTAAAACGCTACCGCTAGCCCGAAATAAAATCAGAAAGAAAAAATAAAATCACTTGGCAATGGTAACCTTCTCTGCGGTCTCATCTATAACTTTATTTACTTTGAGAGAGGTATTGGATTTGCGCTGAGAAGATTCCAAGACCTCTTGAGACACCTGCATTACCTCTCGGGTAACCTCCCGAGACTGAGTTACCATACCAGCAGCAAACGCCATAATAGATAAGGTTACAATAAGCAACGACAGCGATAAGCCTACCATAACCATACGTTGGTGCTTATAGATCCGAACTTCTCTATCCTTTGCGCTCAGTTGCTGCAATAGGGCCAGATTATCGCGCTGGGCGTTTTCTATATCCTGATGAAGCTGAATTAAATCTTGTTCTTTTACGAACGGCATGGTGCTATACGATGGTTGAAACTAATTTAAAAATTTTCCCAGGAAACCAACACCATTAAATCGATAAAAATCAGTTAAATAGGGATTTAATGTATGAAATGCACTTATTTAGTGGCAGATGGATTCAGATAGATTCCATCGGGCTTAATGGTGATTCGCCTGGCCTTATACAAAACCCCTACCCCGCTCTTAAATAGCTTTTTACTCATACCGAGTAAAGATTGAATTTGTTCGGGACTGGATTTGTCGTTTAAGGGTAAAAAACCTCCTTGTTGAAGTAATTGGGATTCAATTTTGGCCGCCGCAGGTTCCAGTCTTTGGTGGCCCTGTTGTTCTAAAACCACGTCTAGTTTGCCGTCTGGCCTGCGATTTTTAACAAATCCCGACAAACCAATCCCCGGGGAAATTTGCCGAAAAACCTGGTCGTGGAACAACAAACCTTTATATTGCCCGTCTACGACCACCTCCCAACCCAAATCGGTGCGTCGGTAGGGCATTAAAGCTACCTGTTGTCCGGCTTTAATGGCCGAGGTGTCTGAGGTAAAAAACCGATCCAAACGGGCCGATCCTACCAAACGAAAAGATTTGGGATCTAAGTAGCAATGAATGACATGGGTTTCACCAACAGCCATTCTGGAGGTTTGCTCCCGAAAAGGCACCAACAAATGCTTCTCTAATCCCCAGTCCAAAAAAGCCCCAATATCATTTACTGCAACTACTTTTAACGCAGCAAATGCATCCCGAAGTACCTTGGGCTTTAAGGTGGTTGCCACCGGGCGTTCCATGTGGTCCAGATAACAAAAAATCTCAATTTGGTCTCCTATTTTTAAACCTTCGGGAACGTACTTATTGGGCAGTAACAAATCGTCTACATCTTGGTCTCCTATAAAAAAACCAAAAGGTGATTCGCGCTTTACTGTAAGTGTATTGTAATTGCCTAAAACAATCATGTCGTTAAATAAATTTAGTAGGCAGCCCTGCTACTGCCAATTTAGGGAATCAAAATAGCCTAGCAAAATTTGGTTATTTTCCGCTCGGGGTGTGCGCACCTCTAGCAAAGCAGGACCCTCGGGCGTAGCGTAAAAGGTGTTCAATACTTGAAGCAAATCGGCTTCGGTATTGGCCCTAAAATAATGGAATCCATAATGTTGGCAAACGGACTTCATATCATGCTGGTGCACCGTTTCAAAATAGGTTTCAAAGGTAGCCGATTCAGAAAAACCGGGCAGTATCCGAAAAATTCCGCCGCCGCCATTGTGCATTACTATAACACGAAAATTGGATTTAATGGCTCGGTTCCAGAATCCGTTGGCGTCGTAAAGAAAACTTAAATCCCCTGTGATATAAACGGTTTGACCCGGGTAATTCCAGGCCGCACCAACCGCTGTGGATGTACTCCCTTCTATACCACTGGTGCCCCGATTGCAAAACACAGGATTCGAGGCATCTAAGGAAAACAATTGCGCATAACGAATAGTGGCACTATTGGCGAGCTGCAGCTGTGCACCCCTTGGAATGCTTTTAAAGATGTGATAAAAGGCTTTAAAATCCGAGAACGGGATCTTAGATACGTAGTGTTCACGCAATTCGGATATTCGGTTTTGGAAATTAAACCAAAAATTCTTGTAAGTAGCCGGGGATCCACCGCTATTGCCTGCATATAGTGCAGTTAAAAAAGTATTTGGGGTACATTTAAAATGTTCCTTCAAACAAAAATAAGTGTTGTAGGCCATTTGGGGGTCTACATGCCAATGCTGCTCCGGGGTGAATTTGCGCAAGAACTGCTTTATTTTTTTGGATACTACCATACCGCCTATGGTAAGTAATATAGTGGGTTGCAATTCCTTAAAAAGACGATCGGCAGCTGGGTTGCGCTCTAATGGAGCTATAATACTGTCGATACTCGGAAAAAATGCCGAATGATGCACGTTGGAAGTGGTTTCCGTAAAAACCACCACCGACTGATCTTCTGCCAAAAGTGCCAGTACGGCATTGGACAAAACGCCCGGGCGCATGCTCCCAATCAATACCATTTTTCGCGGAGCGCTATGCCAAACTGCAGTTGGAATTTGTGGGGGCGCTGCGAAAGAATTGTCTTGGGGAGCCCTTATTGTTGAACAGCTTAGCGGAGGCGTAGCTTGGGTTCCGTAAAGCGGTTCTTCCAAAGGAATATTGAGATGAACCGGTAGCTGCTCCTGCAGGGCAACCACTAGTGCCTTACAGATTTGATCTTCGTTCGAAGTTTGAATGTCTTGCTGCGCGGCCTGCAAGGCAGATTCATCGGAAAGCGTTACACCAACAAATTGCCGAACAATTCTTGTAGCATGGGTTAGGTCTTGTTTTAAATTGGCTTCAAAACCAATATGATTGGCAAATACCCCCTGTTGTCTAATGGTTTGCCCATCGCCAATATCTACCATATATTCGGGCCGATCTGCAGAAAGTACCACTATGGGAATACGACTGTAATACGCCTCTGCCACTGCCGGATAATAATTCAGAAGGGCACTTCCTGAAGAACAAATCAGGGCCGTTGGCATACCGCTTTGCTGGCTTAAACCCAAGGCAAAGAAACCCGCGCTGCGTTCATCTACCACGCTAAAACATTCAAAATAGTAGTCTCCGGTAAATGCAAGAATCAGTGGTGCATTCCTGGACCCGGGAGAAATTACAATTTGCCGAACGCCGTGATTTTTGCAGAGCGCTGCCACGGTATGCGCAAGTGGAATATTGGAAAATGTCATAGCCGGCACAAAAGTACGAAAGGGCTACGTTCTTATTTCATTTACACTCGGAATAATTTAGAGCCGCCAACATAGTCCCGGTCTTCTGTTGTGTTTCTTCCCATTCCAATTCCGGTAGCGACCCGAACGTAATACCCCCCCCTACATATACAGTAGCCCGAGTTTCATGTAGGGCGGCACAGCGCAAATTCACAAACAATTCCAATTTTTCGGTAGCAATTAAACCCAACGGTCCCAAAAACCCCGAGTAGTATTTTCGATCTAGCTTTTCCGCGGCGGCGATAAAAGCCTTTGCCGCCCCAAGCGGAAACCCGCAAACCGCGGGAGTTGGGTGCAATGCGCGAATTAGGGCAGCCCTGCGTTTGGCCGTAACCTGAACCGAAATGGGTGTCTTTAAATGCCATAAGGTCCCTGCACGAACCCCGGCGGCAATGCCGGCTACCGGCATAAGGTCCTGTTCCCGAAGTCGGGAACAGATATAATCTGTGACCACCTGTTGTTCCCAAATTTCTTTAGGACTCCAATGTGGCGGATTGGGGCCCGTTGCAGGTAAGGTACCCGCCAAAGACATGGTATGTGCTGTTGCGCCCTGATGCGAAAGCAAAAGTTCCGGCGAGGCCCCGGCCCACAGGCCCGTGGCCGGATGGAAAAATAAATAACAGAAAGCCCCGGCGTACCCCCGAAGTAAATTTTCAAATACCGCAAATCCAGACAATGGGCTTAAAACGTCTATGGACCGTGCCAATACAACCTTTTGGAGCCTCCCATTTTGGATGGCCTCTAGCCCCTTAGACACTAAACGCAGGTGGGCTTCTTTTTGATCCGGATGTTTTGGCAATTCAGGTTGCTCCAATGTTAGGGCATCCGGAATGTGGTTGCACCGATAGAATCGATCGGGCGTTAGACAAACCGTGGGATGTGCCTGGGCATCGTAAGGTGCAAAAACAAAGCCAGGAGCATCCCAATGGGCTACATCCTTCAATTCCCGACTGTCTTGCATTACCGCATAAACGGCAGATTCGTGCGGCAACCGGAACAAGGCAAATGGCAATTGTGCGTTCCAATGCGCTGCTGCAACTTGGAGGCAAGATTTAAAATCAATCGGACTTGGGAATGGCAAGAGTAGTCAATTTACAATGCGACACCAATTTGTTTTGCTCGTCTGTGATTTGAATTTCCCACAACTGGGTGGTTCTACCTTTATGCAAAATAGTAGCGCGGGCAAACACGTAACCGGAAACTACAGACCGCACGTGGTTGGCGGAAATTTCAATGCCACGAATGGCAAATTTCTGAGCGTCTACAAAAATATAGGAGGCGGCGCTTGCTACGCTCTCTGCCAACGCTACACTTGCCCCGCCGTGTAAAATACCATCGGGTTGATGCACTTTTGGCGTTACCGGCATGCGTGCGAGTAAAAAATTTTCTCCCACATCTATATATTCAATTTGGAGGGTCTCCATAAGGGTGTTCTTGCGCACCGCATTGCAGACCGAAAGGATTTTTTCTTTGTAATCCTCCATGTATTGTAGATTTTTGTAAAGGTAATCAATCTACCCCAACTCATGATAAATACACCCCAACAAACGCCTACCGAACATCGGATACTTTGCACCCAAAGTTGCTCTTACAGCAGCCTAAATGCGCGTACCTCTTCTACCAAAACGATTTGGGTGGTATTTCACGGTATTGGTTACCTGTCGCGTTACTTCTTAAAACATTTTAAACATCTGGATCCCGACACCAATTATATTCTTGCCCCTCAGGCCCCTGCGTTATATTACTTAAACAATAAATACACTCACGTGGGCGCATCTTGGCTTACAAAAGAAGAAACACAAATACACATGCAAAACCTGCTTCAGTTTCTGGATGTACTTTGGGAAACAGAGCAATTGGATAAAGCACAAAGACTTATCCTATTTGGATATTCCCAGGGGGTTTCTGTACTTGCGCGGTGGATTGCCCAGCGCAAGCTAAATCCGGCTGAAATTATGCTTTATGCCGGTAAGCTACCGGCGGAATTGCAATCGCATGATTTTGATCATCTTTCCAATACCACCAAAGTTACCGCGTATTACGGAACAGACGATCCGTATCTGGAACACTGGAATCGGGAATCCTTAAAAAACCAGGCTTACGAACTTTTTGGAAAGCGCTTAATCTGGCAGGACTACACCGGGGGCCACGAATTACTGGATAGCCTTATTTTGGATCCTTTTAAATAAAATCTGAATAGTTTATTAGCTTTAAAAAGGCTATCGACCAGCAGAAACCACTTAATAATAGACAATCTCACGCGCCACAATGTTATTTTCGGGTGTAGTTACCTGCCGCACCCAATTGGAGGGTTTTGCACCATCCATCTGGTAGATGTACTTAATTACTGGCCCCAGGATTTTTCCAGTTTCGGACAGCGTGGTCTGGGAGGCAATAAGCCCATCGGCATTATAAGTGAATTTTACCGTTTGTTGCAATTCCCAGCCTTTGGTGGTTGGGTTGAACTGAAATGAGGCTTCGGATTGCCGCTGCCCGCGTGCATCCGTTAAGATTTTCATGGCCAATACGGGTAAACCTTCCCGATAGTGCTCCGTGTATTCAATTCGAAAACCTGGACGAATGGAATCTGCCGCAATTTTTTTAATGACTTTATGCAAAACACCATTGCTAAGGAAGCGTTCTGTTTGACTGGATTTTGTTCCACTGTGTTGCACTTCCATAACATCTATACCCTCCGAATAAGCGCGACGCACATTTTTTAAGCGCTGCAATGAATCGAAACGAAGTTCAATTTGTTCTGTTATGGAACGATCGTAACTCGATAAGGTTTCGTACAACCGATTGGTTATGGAATCTCTTCGGTAAATGTGCGCAATGGAAACCTGACGATCGCATACGCCATCACGATACACCTCGTCTCGGCGTTCCTTTAAAATTTTACCTGAAAATATATAATAGGAAATGTCGTAATCGGTCTCATTGTATCGGGTCAGGGATTTGGTAAGACGCCCAAGTTTATCAAATTCAAATTGCTCTTGTCCGTAATTGGCTTTAACAACCAATTGCTTTACCGGGCCACGAAGTTGAAAATCGGATCGTGTAAAAGCTTCTGGTTGTTGACCATAGGTGCCCTGCACCACAACAATAAACGAAAGAATTACAAAGGGATAGTTCAGGTAAGATTGCATGGTACAAAAGTAGGGGTAAACTCGTGATTTTAAAAATGAGACACAAAAAAGGGCGGATAGAATGCCGCCCTTTTTCCTGAAATAAATTTGAATTCCGAATTACTTCACTTCTTCAAAATCTACATCTTCTACATTATCTCCGGCAGCACTATCGGATCCGGAAGCAGCATCTTGTGGTCCTGCAGCTTCGCCTTGCTCAGCAGCTGCCTGAGCCTTGTACATTTCTTCTGAAGCGGCCTTCCAGGCTTCGTTGATCTTATCTAATGCCGGCTGAATTACCTCCAATTGCTTGCCTTCGAATGCTTTTTTCAGGTCTTCCAAGGCGGCTTCAATAGGTTGCTTTTTCTCAGGTGAAAGTTTGTCTCCAAATTCCTTAAGCTGTTTTTCGGTTTGGAAAATCATGCTGTCGGCTTCGTTGAGCTTATCTGCCTGTTCTTTGGCCTTTTTGTCCGATTCGGCATTTGCTTCTGCTTCGGCCTTCATGCGTTTGATTTCTTCTTCGGTTAGTCCGGAAGATGCTTCAATACGAATGTCTTGGGTCTTATTGGTGGCTTTATCCGTCGCAGATACCTTAATAATACCGTTGGCATCGATATCGAAAGTCACCTCAATTTGAGGGGTCCCACGTTGTGCAGGCGGAATACCATCTAGGTGGAATCTTCCGATGGTCTTATTGTCTGACGCCATAGAACGCTCACCTTGTAGCACGTGAATTTCTACCGAAGGCTGATTGTCTGCCGCTGTAGAGAATACCTGCGATTTTTTGGTAGGAATGGTTGTATTGGATTCAATGAGTTTGGTCATAACGCCACCCATGGTCTCGATTCCAAGAGATAGCGGGGTAACATCCAACAAGAGTACATCCTTAACGTCTCCGGTAAGTACACCACCTTGAATTGCGGCACCTACAGCCACTACCTCGTCGGGATTTACTCCTTTGGAAGGCTTTTTGCCGAAGAATTTCTCTACCGCTTCCTGAACCGCCGGAATCCGAGTAGATCCACCAACTAAGATAATCTCATCAATATCACTTTTAGACAATCCGGCTGTTTTCATTGCGGCCTCGCAAGGCGCTATGGTGCGTTTTACCAAATCCTCTATAAGCTGCTCAAATTTGGCACGAGACAGGGTGCGTACTAAGTGCTTGGGTCCCGAAGCCGTAGCCGTAATATAAGGCAGGTTAATTTCAGTTTGAGCCGAAGATGAAAGTTCAATTTTTGCTTTTTCTGCTGCCTCACGCAAACGCTGCAAAGCCATAGCATCCTTACGCAAATCCATACTTTCTTCCTTATTGAACTCTTCGGCCAACCAGTCGATAATTTTTTGATCGACGTCATCGCCACCCAAGTGCGTATCTCCATCGGTGGCTAGTACTTCAAATACGCCGTCTCCCAATTCCAGGATAGACACGTCGTGAGTACCTCCCCCAAAGTCAAACACTACAATTTTCTGGTCTTTGTCTTTTTTATCTAAGCCGTAAGCCAATGAGGCTGCAGTAGGCTCGTTAATGATACGCTCAACCTTAAGTCCGGCAATTTCCCCGGCCTCTTTGGTAGCTTGACGCTGAGAGTCATTAAAGTATGCAGGTACTGTAATTACCGCCCGGCTTACCGTTTGTCCAAGATAGTCTTCTGCAGTCTTCTTCATTTTTTGAAGAATCATGGCCGAAAGCTCCTGAGGCGTATACATACGTCCGTCTATTTCTACCCTTGGCGTATCGTTGTCTCCTTTTACCACAGGATAAGGAACGCGTTCTGCCTCGCGGGTAGATTCTGAATATTTATTCCCCATAAATCGTTTTATGGAGTAAATGGTCTTTGTGGGGTTGGTAACCGCCTGGCGTTTCGCCGGATCACCCACCTTAATTTCGCCGCCTTCTACAAAGGCGATTACCGATGGGGTTGTACGTTTTCCTTCGGCATTCGGGATTACTACCGGCTCATTCCCCTCCATTACAGAGACACAGGAGTTGGTAGTACCGAGGTCAATTCCGATAATCTTGCTCATGCTCTTGATATTTTATTTTAAGATTTGCTTTTTTAACATCTAATGCGATTAGCAAGAGTCAATTAATATGCCACGACTAAAAAACTGACATACTGTCATTATTAAGATCTTAAGGCTGACGATTATGTCGGTATTGGCCCGCGGCCAAACCCAAATGGCCGCCCGAGCATTTTGCACTGAGCAATAAACAGAATTGGCAGCGATGGCTGATCAAAAAAGCGCTTACACCAATGGTTAGGCACAAAACCGCATATTGCTTCAAGAGTTTGGCTTTAGACAGCGGCCGTATGGAATTCACGGGTGCAAGCCTAAAGGTGCTGCACTAAAAATTGCAAAATAGAATTGAATTTGGACGGCACTGATCCTCAAATCCCTAACTTAAAAAAGAGAAAACACTACTTTAGCCAAATCTGAAATCTAAAACCTGAAATATGAAACGCGCATTGCTATTCGCTACACTTCTTACCGCATTGAACCTAAGTGCGCAAGACAAAAAAGAAGCTGCAGTACAACAAGCCATCGATCAATTCTTTGAAGGCTATCACACAAGGGATACCTCCATGATGCGTGCGGTATTGGGACCCGGGGCATTATTACAGAGCGTGGGTCAGGATCAGGAAGGCGTTCCAAGATTGCAGACCGAAGATTTGGGTAATTTTTTAAAGAAGGTGGCTTCCATTCCAGATACTGTACAGCTACAGGAAAAATTGTTGGATTATCGCATTCAGTTAGATGGCAATATGGCACATGCCTGGACCCCGTATCATTTCTATCTGCATAATGCATTTCATCATTGCGGGGTAAACTCCTTTCAGCTTTTTAACGATGGTTCTTCCTGGAAAATAATCTACATTGTCGATACCCGCAGAACAAACGACTGCCGGGAAGATTAAAAATCATTCTTTCCATCCCGAAAACGGTGGCGTGGCCAAAACCTGCATCAGTTTTAATCCGCTTAAATCAAGGAAAGGATGAGGACACTAAAAGTGAGCTGTGTATGCAGTGGTAAAACCTCGAGGACTGCACGGCGTGCCGAGTCATTTACGTAGATTTTAGGATTATAAGTGCAGCCGCAGCGCATTTTTGGCCACTTTTTGGGCGCGAGTTAAAAGTGGCGAAAGAAACGAGCAAAGATGTAATCTCGGCTAGAATACATGCGTAGCCTTAATCTAAATGACCCCAGCCCCAATAATGGTTGTTATCAATTAACAATCCGATAGATTAACCCCAATTGCAAGCCCTCCGGTTGAGGTTTCCTTGTATTTGGAGTTCATGTCTTTTGCCGTTTCCCACATGGTGGCAACCACCTTGTCGAAAGGTACCTTGGCAGATTCCGGATCTGCACCCAAGGCTAGTTCTGCCGCATTAATGGCCTTAATTGCCCCCATAGAATTACGCTCAATACACGGTATTTGCACCAGTCCTCCAATGGGATCGCAGGTAAGTCCCAAATGGTGTTCCATTGCAATTTCTGCTGCCATGAGCACCTGAGCTGGACTCCCTCCCAGCAATTCGGTAAGAGCCCCGGCGGCCATGGCGGAAGAAACGCCAATTTCTGCCTGGCAGCCGCCCATGGCCGCCGAAATGGTTGCTCCTTTTTTGAAAAGACTGCCAATTTCTCCTGCAACAAGCAAGAATTTTTTGATTTCTTCAAATCCTGCGTTGTGATTTTCGATCACCAAATAATACATTAAAACAGCAGGTACCACGCCTGCACTGCCGTTGGTGGGTGCGGTAACAATACGTCCAAGACTGGCGTTTACTTCATTTACACTGAGCGCAAAACAGCTCACCCATTTTAAAATTTGGCGAAATTGTACGGTAGTATTTCGAATGGCAGACGTCCAACTTTGAGGGCCCTGGTACTGCCTATCGCCAATGAGACTAGCATATAGCTCTGGAGCTCTGCGCTTTACCTGTAAACCACCCGGAAGGGTACCCGAGGTATGACAGCCATCGTACATGGATTGTAGCATGGTATCCCAGATTCGCAACAAACCGGCATCTATTTCGGCGTTTGAACGCAAGGACCGTTCATTCTCCAATACAATTTGGGAAACCGATTGCTGTTCTTGAACGCAGTAGTGCAACAGTTGCTTACCGGTCTCAATGGGAAAGGGAAATTCTTGAAAGGCCTTCGCTTTGCGTTTGGAACGATCCGAATCCTTCTGTACCACAAAACCGCCTCCAATAGAATAATACGTTTTAGATCGCCGCTTACCATTTACAAAACGTGCTTCGAAGGTGATACCATTGGCGTGAAAGGGCAAAAACTTTTTTAAGAACACCAAATCAAATTGGGGGTTGAATGGGATCCGGTGTATTCCATTCAGGGAAAGGGCCAATTCCTGTTTTATTGCACTAATGGTTTCCGACACCTCTTTTATAGGAACGGTTTCTGGATTAGCACCCGAAAGCCCCATCATTAGGGCTACATCTGTGGCGTGCCCTTTACCGGTTAATGCCAAAGATCCATACACCAAAACCCGCACTTGAACCACAGATTCCAGGGTTCCGGCCTTTTTCAGTTCCGATAAAAAACGCCCGGCCGCACGCCACGGTCCTAGGGTATGGGAACTCGATGGCCCCACCCCTATTTTGAGCATATCAAAAACGCTAATGCTTTCCACAGGTAATTTTTAATTAAAGTTAAATCGTTTGGCTCATGCAGCAAATTGTTTGATGCATTACTATAAAGGTATTAGTATTTCAATCGGCCCTGCCCATAGATTAATCATAGCTTTTCGAGGCATAAAAAATCCTTACCTTAGCTTCGCTAAAATTTCAGCCATGGCCGAAGAGAAAAAAGAATACAAACGCGTTACCGTGAAATCGCTCATTGAGATGAAACAGCGGGGAGAAAAAATCTCCATGCTCACTGCATACGATTACTCCATGGCCAAAATTGTAGATGCGGCTGGTGTTGATGTAATTTTAGTGGGCGATTCGGCAAGTAATACCATGGCCGGACATGAGACTACACTTCCGATTACCTTAGACCAGATGATTTATCATGCGAGTTCGGTAATTCGGGCGGTAAAAAGAGCGCTGGTTGTTGTAGATATCCCGTTTGGAGCCTATCAAAGTGACCCAAAAGAAGCCCTGCGTTCTGCCATTCGAATCATGAAAGAGAGCGGTGCACATGCCGTCAAAATGGAAGGTGGAGAAGAAATAAAGGATTCCGTAAAGCGTATTTTACGCGCAGGAATTCCGGTTATGGGGCACCTTGGATTAACCCCTCAAAGCATTTACAAGTTTGGCACCTATACTGTTAGGGCCCGGGAAGAGGCAGAAGCTCAAAAGCTTATTGAAGATGCTCAACTTTTAGAAAAATTAGGCTGTTTTGGAGTAGTGCTAGAGAAAATTCCGGCAAACCTAACCAAAATTGTTTCTGAAAAACTTACTATTCCCACCATTGGAATTGGGGCCGGCATGGCTGCAGATGGGCAGGTATTGGTAATTCACGATTTATTGGGAATGACTCAGGAGTTCAGTCCCCGTTTTCTGCGCCGTTATATGAACTTATACGAAGACATGAGTGCTGCTATTGGCCGGTATGTGTCCGATGTAAAATCCAGGGATTTTCCGAACGCCCAAGAACAATATTAATCTTTTAAAGTATTATGAAAGGAGAGCACTCCATGCGAAAATTGCTCATTCTACTATTAATACTGGTAAACGTGAGCTGCGACCAATGGAGCAAACACGTCTTAGAACAGCGTGTGGCAAAAGGTTCGTATACTGAGTTGCTGGGTCCGTCCTTTATCCTTACTCATGTAACCAATACAGGGGCCTTTTTGGGGCTTGGCCAGGATTGGAATATTTGGACCAAACGGGTATTTCTGCACGGTTTGCCCTTGGCATTGTTATTTTATTTGGTTTTTCGATTGCTCTTTCAAACGGAATGGAAGGGCTGGTTGGTGGTGGGCTTCTCTTTCATTTTGGGAGGAGGTATAGGTAATATCATAGACCGGCTCCGCTACGGTGCGGTACTCGACTTTTTTCAATTGCGGCTGGGGCCCGTTCATACAGGAATCTTCAATTTAGCCGATGTTTCCGTTTCCCTGGGAATAATCCTTGTTTTGATGGGCTATTGGTTTAACCCAAAAGTAACAGCATCTTGAGTCCTTCAGGACATAGCACAGCAGAAAACCTGCAAGTACTTTTCGAAGACAACCACCTTATTGTTGTAAATAAGCAATCGGGAGATATTGTTCAGGGCGATAAAACGGGGGATCAACCATTGACCGAGGTGGTAAAAAATTACATTGCCATACATTACAACAAACCCGGGAAGGTATTTTTGGGATTGGTGCATCGACTCGATAGGCCTACCACAGGAATTATTGTTTTTGCGCGAACAAGTAAAGCCCTGGAGCGCATGAATGCTTTGTTTGCAGCACGCGAAACCCAAAAAACATATTGGGCTGTAGTAGATCAGGCACCTCCCGCAAAAGAAGGTCGTTTACTCCATTATTTAGAACGCCGACCTGACAAAAACAAATCCTTTGCTTTTGATTCCGAGGCTCCGGGACGTAAAAAGGCCGTATTAAATTATCGGGTTCTAAAGCAACTGCAGCGTTATTATTTGCTGGAAATTGACCTGGAAACGGGACGTCACCATCAGATACGAGCGCAATTGGCAGCCATCGGATGTCATATCAAAGGGGATTTAAAATACGGAGCGCCTCGCAGCAATCCGGATGGTGGCATTCATCTACATGCTCGAAAACTCAGTTTTATACATCCGGTAAAAAAAACACCCATCTCCATCCTTGCTCCCACTCCAACCGATCCGGTTTGGGATGCCTGCGGTTGAGTCTGGGTTCCTGACTTAACTATCGAGTAATAGCCAAGGCCTTCTCTCGAATGATTTCTGCTACCGGCCTGCCCTTCAAATGGCTTTCGAGCCAGGAAAGTATGTCTAAATATAAAAAGGCGCGCTTTTCATACGGATGATCTTCATAGACCTTGAGCCGATCGTAAAGTTCCTGAAAAACAGCACGTAAATCCTGCGGATAAATGGATCCCATTTTACGCAAAAATTTAATCAATTCCTTTTGTACGGCGTGCAGCTCATTCATTTTTAGAAGGAACTTATACGTGCTCTTGAGTTGAATTTCAAGATGGTAGTCCATACCCGCCTCGTAATGGGCCACCAGGCTTAATACACGTGCAAAACACATGAGGTCTTCACGCACTTTCATGGTCTTATTCTGAATCACTTTTTTCAGGTATTGAATGCAGGTTTTATGATCTCCAATACCAAAGTAAAGACAAGCAATCTTATAGTAGAAAAGCATGATGTGGTGCTGATCTAGACGATCCCGGTGCTTGTTAATGCCGTATTCGATAATTTTAACCAAATACAACCCTTTTTCAAAGGTACCCTCCAGAAAATGGAGGTTAATTTTATTGGCGTTTACGTAGAGAAAACCAAGAGAGGTAACATTGTCATTACCCGGAAAATCCGGACCCGCTATTACCTCCTCCATACGTTGAAGCACAGTGCGAAACTGACTGCTGTATTTCACAAAGAACAGGGATTCCAACAAATAATTATTACCCTTTAGAAAAAATACAGGGTGCTGGTTAATCATGTCGCGATCCTCGTAAAATAAATCTACCCACTTGCTGGCATATTTATAGGCCGACAAAAAATCTTGCCCCAAAAAGCTATACCAAAGATGCGCCTTATACAACCAAAGTTTTTCACGAAATCCGAGTTGGTCCAAAGTGTACTGCGGGAGATGCGCTTCAAAATAGGTGGTAACGGCACGCAGGTCTTCATCGCTTCGCACGTATCCCATTTTGAGCATCATGCTGTACAACTGCAACGAAAGGTTAGACAGTTTGCTGGTAACTTCATTTAACTCAGACAACCATTGGGCTTGAGCCGAAAGTTCTTGGGCCCTATCCCCTATACTTCGGGTAATGTACTGGGTCTCAATTATTTTTTCAAGCTCTACAATTTCATAAGCGATATTCTTCTCTTCATATTCAATAGCCATTGCTTTTACTTTGTCTAGAATTTTTAAACTCTGACGGTATAATCCCTTCTGGTATAAGATGGTAGCAAAATCGAGTTGTTCCCGAAGCTGAATACGAACATTTTGATTCACCGGATTCATCCTAAGGCTCACCAAAATCTGTTTGTACAAATGGGCTTTTAAATTTGAAAGTTGCGATTTTTTTACAATGCCACTGTTAAGAATAATTTCTTCGTCGTAGCCCTTCATGCGATCGAGAAGATTAAATAGGGCTAAAAATTTAGCATCTACATTTACCCCAAGCCTACCAACATAGAGTTTAAATTGTCTTTTCTCGGACTTTGAGAGAGACTTAACCAATACAAAGAGGGGATCTTTTTGGGCATTTGTCATCGTAAAAAATTGGATTTATATCCCTGTATTTCAATTATTTAAATTAACTCCAAACATCCTTAACATTGTAAATAATGACATCTATCGGTTACGGTTAGGAGTTCTGCAAGTATCTTCGTAAATCGTACTAAAAGTATGTATTTCTGATGAGTAAAGAAAAGGTACAAATTTTTGACACCACGCTCCGAGATGGCGAACAGGTGCCAGGCTGTAAATTAGACACACAACAAAAGCTAATAATTGCTGAGCGATTAGATGAATTGGGTGTTGATGTTATTGAAGCCGGTTTCCCAATTTCGAGTCCGGGTGATTTTAAGTCGGTAGAAGAGATAGCCAAACTGGTACAAAACGCCACCGTTTGCGGACTTACACGGGCCGTAAAAAAAGATATCGAAGTGGCTGCAGAAGCCTTAAAGTATGCTAAAAAGCCACGAATTCATACCGGTATCGGAACCTCGGATTCACACATTCGCTTCAAATTTAATTCCGATCGGGAGGCAATTATAGCGCGTGCGGTTGAGGCTGTGAGTTACGCAAAAACTTTTGTGCACGATGTTGAATTTTATGCTGAAGACGCAGGACGTACAGACAATGAGTACCTAGCGCGTGTTTGCGAAGCAGTTATTGAAGCCGGGGCCACCGTGTTAAATATTCCCGATACCACAGGATACTGCTTGCCTCAGGATTACGGCGCAAAGATCAAATATCTTAAAGACCATGTTAAGGGTATTGAAAAAGCGATACTTTCTTGCCACTGTCATAATGATTTAGGACTGGCAACTGCCAATTCAATTGCCGGAGCTATCAATGGGGCCCGTCAGATTGAGTGTACTATAAATGGTATAGGTGAACGGGCAGGAAACACCGCCTTGGAAGAAGTGGTTATGATTATGCGTCAGCATCCGGACTTAAATTTAGACACCGGCATAAACAGTAAATTACTGTACAGCACCAGCCAAATGGTTTCGCAAAAGATGGGCATGCCAGTACAACCCAACAAGGCCATAGTAGGCTCTAATGCTTTTGCCCACAGCTCAGGAATCCATCAGGATGGAGTAATAAAACAACGTGAAACCTATGAGATCATTAATCCGCTGGATGTGGGTGTCAATGAATCTTCCATTGTTCTTACCGCCCGAAGTGGAAGAGCTGCATTGGCTTATCGGGCCAAGAATATCGGTTTTGAATTAACCAAACTTCAACTCGATAAAGTTTACGAGGAATTTCTGAAATTTGCAGACCGTAAAAAAGAAATTGTGGATGAGGACATCCTTCTAATCATTGAAGCCTCTGCCATCAACATTCAAAGAATAACACAATGAAATTAAAAATTGCTTTACTCCCAGGCGATGGAATTGGTCCGGAAGTAGCTGCTCAGGCTGTGGCCTGTCTACAGGCCGTAGAAGAGGCCTTCGGTCATGAATTTTCGTTTATTGAGGCTCCGGTTGGAGCTATTGCAATAGACAAAACAGGTAATCCGCTTCCCGACGACACCCTAGACCTATGCAAAACTTCGAATGCGGTACTTTTTGGCGCCATTGGAGACCCAAAATACGACAACGACCCCACGGCCAAAGTAAGGCCGGAACAGGGGTTGCTAAAATTACGCAAAGAACTGGGGCTTTTCAGCAACATAAGACCCGTTAAGGTATTCCCTACTTTAATTGGCAATTCACCGTTGCGTGAAAACCGAATCCTAGGCACCGATTTTGTTATTTATCGGGAACTCACCGGAGGTATTTATTTTGGAGAAAAGTACCTAAGCGAAGACGGAAATACTGCTTCGGACCTTTGTATTTATTCCGAGCACGAAATCAGTCGGATAGCGCATTTGGCTTTTAAAGCCGCGCGTACCCGACGCAACAAATTAACCTTGGTAGACAAGGCCAATGTCTTGGAGTCTTCTCGATTATGGCGGAGGGTAGTCACTAAAATTGGCGAGAGTTATCCTGAGGTAGAACTCTCTTATTTGTTTGTAGACAATGCCGCAATGCAAATGATTTTAAATCCGAGTCAGTTCGATGTAATTCTTACTGAAAACATGTTTGGTGACATTATTTCTGACGAAGGCAGTGTAATAGGAGGTTCAATTGGTCTGTTGCCATCTGCCTCGGTGGGGCATGAAAACGCTATGTTTGAGCCCATTCACGGATCTTATCCGCAAGCTACAGGTAAAAATATTGCCAATCCCATAGCATCGATTCTTTCTGCCGCAATGTTGTTGGATCATTTTGGATTACAAGAAGAAGCCAACGCCGTAGTAAAATCGGTAAACAAAGCGCTTAAAAACGGAATGGTTACTCCAGATTTGGATGCCAATAGCAAATATGGAACCGACGATGTAGGTCATTTTATTGCCAGTCACATTCGTGATTCCGAAGACTTTGGCGGACTGAACAAGGAAAATATAGGATTGGGTAATTCTACCATTATCTAATTTCCGAGTTTTGAACCACATAGAAACGCCCGGCTAGTGCACCTAGCCGGGCGTTTTGTTTTAGCCGGTCTGTTGAATTCCTGGTATGGAATTACAGCCTCAATGCTTATCTTTGCGGCCTAAACCAGCAACATGAAAATATCCTATAACTGGCTAAAACAATTCTTGGAAACCGATTGGTCTGCAGAAAAAACAGCGGAATTACTCACAGACTTAGGTTTGGAAGTAGAAGGCATAACCGAATTCGAATCGGTAAAGGGCGGTCTTAAAGGAATTGTAGTGGGTAAAGTACTTTCCTGCACCAAACACCCCAATGCAGACAGGCTCAACCTATGCCAGGTAGATTTGGGAAATTCAGAACCGGTTCAAATCGTTTGTGGTGCCAAAAACGTTGCGGCAGGTCAACTCGTGCCGGTAGCCACAGTTGGAGCCCAACTCTACACCCCTGCCGGCGAAGCCTGGATAATACAGAAAGGGAAAATTCGCGGAGAAGTCAGCAATGGAATGATATGTGCCGAAGACGAGATTGGACTTGGCAGCAGCCACGATGGAATTTTGGTGCTCGATACCGAAGCCGTTCCCGGAACCCCATGTGCCGAATTGTTCGAAGTTGTCCAGGATCAGGTTTTTGAAATTGGACTCACCCCAAATCGAGCCGATGCCATGAGTCATTTTGGTGTAGCCCGTGATTTACTGGCAGGTATGAAACAACGGGGAACCACTAAAGAACTTATTACCCCAGCAGTCACACAATTCCATGTAGACAACAGGTATCTGCCTGTAGAGGTTCTAGTAGAACAACCGGAACTTGCCCCAAGATACTGTGGCATAACTTTATCCAAACTCAAAGTAAAGGCTTCTCCTAAATGGTTACAAAACCGATTAAAGGCCATTGGGCTAAACCCCATAAATAACATCGTAGACGCTACCAATTATGTGATGCATGAATTGGGACAACCGCTTCACGCATTTGATGCCAGCCGCATTTTGGGAAATACGGTAATTGTTAAAACAGTGTCTTCCGGTACTAAGTTCATGACCTTAGACGGGGTGGAACACAGCCTGCATGCAGATGACCTCATGATTTGTGATGCTGAAAAACCAATGTGTATAGCAGGGGTCTACGGCGGTATTAACACCGGAGTAACGGAAAATACCACTAGTATTTTTCTGGAAAGCGCCTATTTTGATCCCGTTTCAATCAGAAAAACAGCAAAGCGCCACGGACTCAACACCGATGCGTCATTTCGGTTCGAACGTGGAATTGATATAAACAATGTAGAGTATGCACTTCGCAGGGCTGCCATATTAATTCAGGAAATAGCCGGAGGTTTAATCACCTCTGAATTGGTTGATTTATATCCCAAGAAAATAGAAGACCATTCGGTTTTCCTGACCTATGAAAAAATTACAAATCTAATCGGACAAGAAATTCCCAGGGAAATTGTAATTAGTATTTTAGCCTCTTTAGATATACAGGTAAAAAGTGTAACAGAATTGGGCTTAAACCTGGTAATTCCATACTATCGTGTAGACGTACGTCGCGAGGTAGACGTGATTGAAGAAATACTTCGAGTTTACGGTTATAATAATATTGCTGAAAAGAAAAAGTTTACCGCTTCCATTGACCCTGCGCGGGCAAATGCGCCACATCAGGTTCAAAACAGAATCAGCCAACAATTAGTGGCTCGCGGATTTTACGAAATCTTAGGTAACAGCCTTTGCAATCCGTCCTATCATGAGCTTTTGGGCAACCAACCAAATCGTGCGGTGGCTTTGCTCAATCCGCTTAGCACGGAATTGTCCCATCTTCGACAAGATATGTTATTCAGTGGACTAAGTGCTGCTGCTCATAATCTTAACCGGCAACAACAAGACTTAAAACTCTTTGAGTTTGGTAAAATTTATTGGCAAGATGGTGATAACCGCAAAGAAGCGAACCGTTTATCCATTCTGGCTAGTGGTAATAGAAATAGTGAACATTGGACAAGCAAACAAGCTCCATTAGGGTTCTTCTTTTTAAAAGGTATTTTAAGCAGTTTGTTTGAAAGCTGTGCAGTAGGACACTACAATGAAAATCCATTACAAGACCAAAGATTTGACGAAGGCATTCAATGGGAATTCCAAGGTGAGATTTTGGCAGAACTGGGGCTGGTTAAAAAGAAATTCCTGGAAGCTTTCGACGTACGACAAGACGTATTTTACGCCGATATCCGTTGGGATCTTATGGTACAAAGACTACAAGACCAGCATGTGAAATTTAAGGAAATTGCTCGCTTTCCGGAGGTACGACGAGATTTGGCCTTATTGATAGATGAGCACATATCTTTTCAGGAGCTCTATCAATTTACAAAAGGATCAGCTCAGGAAACCTTAAAAGATGTCCGTCTATTCGACGTTTATACTGGAGATAAATTACCCAAAGGCAAAAAGTCTTATGCCATGAGCTTTCACCTTCAAGATCCGGAAAAAACACTAACCGATGCTGAAATTGAATCAGTAATTGGCACATTGCGAAGGGGGTTTGAAGAAACCTTTGGAGCTACCCTACGTTAAGGAAATAAAGGTTCTGGCAAAATAACTTTATCAATCTCGTGAAATACTAGATTGTTTTGATTGTTGTCTGCCGCAACGATACGGGCCTGATTTCCTGAACAATCTGTGAGTACAATGTCTGAACCGTCTAAGGTTGCTAATAACTCTTCGCCCTGAACCGTTGTGAACCGAGCCGCGCCTTTGCCACGAGCCAAGGCACGCAGAATGGCAGAAGCTGTAAGCCGACCTGCCACGATATGATAGGTTAACAGGGTACGAAGTTTTTGATGATACTCGGGCTTAAGCCATTCCGAAAAACTGGTGTTCTCTATTTGGTGAAATGCAGCATTAGTTGGTGCAAATACCGTAAAGGGGCCACTGTGCTGCAATACCTCCTGAAGGTCGGCAATTTTTAAGGCTTCCAACATGGTCTGACACTTGCGTAGTTCTAAGACAACATTACTATCCTCAGGACCTTTCGCCAAATGCTGACTATAGGTTGTTGCCCAGAACAAGAGGGCCACAAGGAACATGTATGTCTTTTTAAAATAATACACCGGGAAACCGTAATTTTTAACGAATTAAGCCTGGCAATATACACAATATGAAAGGTTAAGCTTGATTTTGATAAATTTGATATGATTTTTTTAACATAATTTTAACTTTTAATAGAATTTACGCTTGCCTCCAATTGTGTTGTATATGTATTTTTGAGAAAAAAGATGGTCTATGATCCGAGTTCCTAAAACCGACCTCGTTAAAGTTTTAGCAGCCCTTCGCAACGAAGATGCTTCAGGTATAACCCTGGAATCGATATTGTCTAAGCACGAGATTGCGCTTTCTGACCCTGCGCATGCCGTTACTGAATCTCAAGTGCAAAATCCTGTAAATTCGTTTGAATTTGACCTATTGGCTGCCGATAAAATATTTCATTTAAATCATATACGGACCTTGTGCATAGACTATCGTCTACGCTTTCTGGACTTGCGATTTTTTAAGCCTGAACTGCCTAAAGAAGCACTGCAGGCCATCCAAAATCTAGAGAACGAACATAATACCCGACTGGATGCGCTTAAAATAGTGGCCCCTTCCCGTCTTTTTAAACTAAAAGACCGAGACGACCCACTACTCTTTGTTCCCTTGGGTAATGATTATTATTATCTCGTGCACAAGTGGGGAAATGATTTGCATCCTTTGCGCAAAGTCTTGGTTTGGCCTTTTAAATCTTTACCCAATTTAATTGGGGTATTGTTAATTGTGAGTTATTTCTTAACTGCAATAATTCCTTCAGGATTGTTTTCCAAACAAGACCAAACTGCTGAATTCTGGATTTTGTACTTTTTTGTATTTAAAATGATTGCCGCTGTGGCACTGTTCTACGGTTTTGCCCTGGGAAAGAATTTCAATCCCGCCATTTGGGATAGTAAATATTTTAATGCCTGAAGCCTTGCGTATTCCAACCATAAAGAAGGGTTTAATAACCTACTGCAATCCACCCATTTCCAAAGGTAAAAGCCAGTTGGGCGCAAAACGCCTTCTCTTGAGTTTGTTTTCTTTATTGCATTTGGTATTTGTTCAAGGACAGCAATCACAGGTTTTGTTCGCTTCAGGAGACTTGGGGTATTCCTGTTACCGGATTCCTGCTCTCATTTCGTGGTCCAATACCCAGATTCTGGCTTTTGCCGAAGGCCGCAAAGACAATTGTTCCGATTTTGGCAATGTTGACATTCTAATGCGGAAGAGTGAAGATGGAGGAAAATCCTGGAGTCCAATACAGGTAGTGGTTGATTTTGGGGAGCTTCAAGCCGGTAATCCAACGCCCATTTTTGATCAATTGGACCCTGACTATCCCAAAGGAAGATTATTTCTATTTTACAATACCGGTACCGCTTCTGAACAGGAAACCCGAGAAGGTCTAGGGCGCAGGCGGGCTCATTTTATTACAACTATAGACGGCGGTCTAACCTGGTCTGCACCTCAAGAGTTTACAGAACAAGCACATTTTGATCGCTTTAGCACAAAACCAACTACAGACGCCCGAAGCTTAGCATTTGCTCCGGGGCATGGAATGCAACTTAAGTCGGGGCGTGCCGCAGGGCGGTTAGTAATACCAGCCAACCATTCCCTTGGCCCCCCTCTGGAAGAATTTGCAGAATATCGCAGTTATGCCATCTATTCAGACGACCATGGAAAGTCTTGGAATACGACACCCGATGTAAATGTTCCCGCTTCCAATGAAGCTATGGCCACGCAGTTAAATGGAGATACCCTGTTAATGGTAATCCGTATGCAGGATCGGAAATATCAGAACAAATTAATTGCCCGAAGCACCAACTCAGGCAGCACCTGGGAATCTACCTGGCTTGCCCAAGATTTAACCACACCTATGTGTCAATCTTCAATTATTTCGGTTTCGGATTCTGCATATAATGGGATCTACCATCTTGGGCCAGCGGCAACAGATTCTCGAAAACAACTTACCCTATGGCATTCAGATAATGGTGGAATAAACTGGGAAATACTGCATGAAATTTGGCCCGGTTCCGCAGCCTACTCCGATCTTGCCTATCTAAACACAGGTAAAATAGCTTTACTCTACGAGCGAAACAATTATACTGAAATTACATTCCAACTTCTGGATCTTTCGAAATTATAGCCAGAATAAATTGCACTTCTTTTCGGTTTTGGTGCCCCAACCCAAGAAATGAATGGAAAAAATAAAGTTTAGGCGATTCTGAAATTAAAAAGCATGTCAAATACCCAATTCAGCAAAAAACAGTTCTTGTAGATGCCACTTCTTGGATTAGAATTTGATTATTGCCATTAAAATGATGAGAAAGGTATTTAATAACACTACCGACATCTCCAAATTTTTTAACAAATCAGCTTTTGCTAAAATTTAAGTTTATGGAGTTGTGGCCTACCTAATGAACTGGTTATTGTTAATGTCATAAACCATGGTTAAACCCAGGCAGGTTAGGAAAGCTAAT
>JBJOHX010000008.1:0-42155 GCA_046047415.1 Bacteroidota bacterium | reverse complement strand
GTGTTCTACCTGATGATTTAGGCCTCCAGTAAACCAATTTACTAATCTGTTTTTTGTTCCGAAATTAACGGTTGTGTTCAACTGATGTATTGCCCAGGTGTTCTGCATGTTACCATCGTCCTGCGGTAAGGGCATGTCTGCATGATCTACCACGTGTGCCAACTGGAATACAACACTTAATATTACACCGGCCACGTAATGCATTACGAAAAATCCAAGCAGTACCTGCCACCACGCAACATCTAAAATGACGGTGGGAAGTACAATCCAAACCGTAGCGTAAATAAGTTTAGTTATAACCAAAACACTCCAGTTTAAATAGGGCTTTGGGAATTTTCCGTAAGCGAGCTTGCGTTTGGTGTAACGGTACATTTGAGTAAAGTCACTTACAATGGCCCAGTTAAAGGTTAGTAATCCATAGAGGAAAATGGAGTAATAGTGCTGAAAACGATGAAATTTTTTCCAAGTGGCATGTTCAGAAAATCTTAGAATACCTTTGGCTTCCAGGTCTTCGTCGTGGTTGTGAATATTGGTAAAAGTATGATGAAGTACATTGTGTTGTACTTGCCAATTGTAAACATTTCCGGCAAGAATATAGATGCTTCCTCCCATTATTTTATTTACCCAAGGGCGAGATGAAAAACTGCCATGGTTTCCGTCGTGCATTACATTCATGCCAACTCCTGCCATTCCAACACCCATAAATGCGGCAAGTAGTAAGTTGGCCCAATTGGGAAGTTGTAAGGTTAGAATTAAAAAATAAGGGGCAAGAAGAAAGCTGAACATTACTGCAGATTTAAGATACAGTCGAATATTACCTGTTTTCTTTATGCCATTTTCCTTAAAATAAGCATTTACGCGTTGGTTTAGCGTCTTAAAAAAAGGAATCGCTTCTGTTCTGGGGAATCGAATCTGGGGTTGATCCATAAGATTGTAATATGTAAGGTTATTTTAATTTAGACGCTGCGCAGTCTATTTATAAACGTATTTACTGCCAAATGGAATACGTACCTTTGGCAAAGTGAAACAAATATACCAATGACTTCTGATATCCTCTCCGAATTTTTTCCCAAATTGTCCGATTCTCAAAAAGCGCAATTTCGGAATCTGGGTGATTTGTATTCGGATTGGAATCAAAAAATCAACGTGGTTTCTCGTAAGGATGTCGAAGAACTCTATTTACGCCACGTCCTACATTCATTAGGAATTGCTAAGGTTGTTACTTTTGCGCCGGGTCAGCGGGTTCTCGATGTGGGCACTGGAGGTGGCTTTCCTGGTATTCCACTTGCAGTACTATATCCCGACACCCAATTTACACTTGTCGATGCCATTGGAAAGAAAATTAAAGTGGTGCAGGAGGTAATCGATGGCTTGGGGCTTAAAAATGTAATGGCGTTGAATCAACGTGTAGAAAATTTGGATGTTAAATTTGATTTTTTAGTTAGTCGGGCTGTGGCCGCTATGCCTACCTTTGTGCATTGGACGCAAGGGCTCCTTCGGCCAGGGCATAAAGCGAATCTAGCCAATGGTATTCTGTATTTGAAAGGTGGTGATCTCACCGAAGAACTGGCGAATTTTCCAACCGTGCAATTGTTTCACCTTTCCGAGTTTTTTCCAGATCCCTTTTTTGAAACTAAGCAGGTTGTTTATTTACCGGCCTAGTCCTTTTAGTTGTTGTGACTGATTAGGGTGCCTCGAGTTTATATCTTAATACCTGCAATAACGGCAATCCAACAAGCTCTTTAATTTAAAAATCCATTTGCGCTCAGCCAAGATTCGCATTGATTGGTCCAATGCACATGGGTGCCATTTGTGCCCAATCCAAACCCATGACCCCCAGACTGGTACAAGTGCATTTCTGCAGGGACATTATTGCGCTGAAGTCCAATATAATACAGGATACTATGCTCTACAGGCACCGATTTATCGTTCGTAGCATGTACCAAAAATGCAGGTGGTGTTTCGGAGCTAATTTGTTTTTCGGCAGAAAAAAATGCCGTTTGGGCTATTGTAGGATTTGAACCCAATAAACTTAATTTGGAACCCTGGTGGGTAATGGTGCTATCCATTGAGATTACCGGGTAAATCAACAGGGAAAAGTCGGGTCGTGCACTTGTCTCTGCACTGCTGCCCAATTCCTTATCATAATGAGATGCCAAGATTGCTGCCAGATGACCGCCAGCCGAAAATCCCATGATTCCAATTTTTTTAGGATTGAGCCCCCAGGTTTGGGCGTTTCGCCGCACCAAACGCAAGGCCTCCTGTGCATCTTGAAGTGGGCCTATGGATTTGACTTCCATTATTTCGTCGTCGGGTAAGCGATACTTGAGCACAAATGCCGTAATGCCTATAGTATTTAACCATTGCGCCACTTTAAAACCTTCTTTGGTTATTGCCAAATGCCGATAACCACCACCAGGACAAATAATAACGGCGGTACCGTTTGCCTTGTGGGGTGATGGAAAAAATACGGTAAGGGTTGGCTCAGTGACCTTTGAGGTTCGTAGTATTTCTCCTCCTTTAATTTCCTGGGCTTCTATGTAGGTGTCGTTGCGAATTGAAAAGGGAATCTCAGTTTTCCAAACCGGAAAGGTCTGATTTTGCCCGTTTAAAGTATACGCTTTTAGTATGCTGCTGCCAAATATTACGAGGCCTATAAACCAAAACTTTACCGTTCCGTATGTTCGGAATGCTGAATTGAGCATATTTAATTTTTTATTTGAATAAATGGAGCTAGTGAAGTGACCTTAAGCTTTAGAGATGATGCAGCCAACTTTGCAACTTCTTTGGCTCCTTTTACTGACAAATGCGTGTTGTCTTCTTTTCCTTCCGGATAATAGGCAAGTTCTCCGGGTTTATAGTGTAAGTGCAGCACCTTAGAACCTTCTTCCCCGTAGGATACTTCTAATTGTTCCGTTAATAATTGTAAATCAATAAAAGGAACATAAAATTGTTCTGCGACCATTCTTACTTCTTGTGGATACGCTCCATGGGTGTCTATTAATGTTCCTGCCTCGTTAAAGTTCCGCCTTGCTATGGAAGAAAATAATACAGGAACGGCGCCTTTTTCTCGGGCTTCGGTCACAAATTTGATTAGGTTTTGTCTGTATGTGGTATGCGGATTGGTGTAGCGTTTGGGGTCTTGTTCTTTTTGATCGTTATGACCAAATTGAATAAAAACTAAATCGTCCTGCTGCAGTCGTTTATAAATACTATCCCAACGCCCTTCTGCAATAAAACTTTTAGTACTACGTCCGTTTACTGCATGATTTTCTATGCTCAATGGTTGATTTAAGAATAGGGGCAACATTTGAACCCATCCCCGTTCCGGATTTTGCTCGGGATTTAGTTTTTCGGCCATGGTGGAATCTCCAATGGTGTAAATCGTAAATGTAGGAGGTGCCGTTCGTTCGTTGGGGTCCGGTTTTTTAGTACAACTCAAATTCAGGATCAAAAGCAGTAGTCCAATTTTATTCCAATGTGTCATACCAGTTTAAATAAGAAATGTTATTGGGATCATTCAATATGTTTGCCTTTGAATAAGACGATACATCTACCGCACTTAATTGATGGGTCCAAGGCTCCCGATGTTCGGGTTGAAATCCCAATCCAAAGTTTTCATATTCTGCATAAAAAACTGTGGACTGGGCTTCGGGTCTGGACCAATTGTCCCAACCTTGGCGGTTTATATGTTTATCCATCTTACATTTAATAAAGACCGTTTTGGCAAAGTTTCTCCACGGTCTTCCCAAGTAAACGTTTTGCACTTGTAAATCTGCGGTGAGTTCACAATCCATAAAGACAAATCCAAAATCCGAATTTATAGGTGTAGACGCAGCCGTTATATAGGAATCACCTATGCTGTGTATTTGGCAATTTTCGAAATAAGCCGTTGCGTTGCCAAAAATAAAATCGGTTGTTCCTTTGATTTCACAATTCTTAAAATACTGTTTGCCGGTTCCGGATACATACAAGGTGTCCTGATGGCCTAGGAGTCTGCAGTCTACAACCGCCACCCTGGTCCCGGCAATTGAAAGCGCAACCGCTTGGCCCACCGGACCGGCTGTATTTTCTATAGTTAGATTTTTTAGTACCACATCGTTGGCGGCAACAAGTACTGTGGGGGTGTAAAAAGTACTATTCCTCCCCATATTGATGGCGTCGAAATAATCGTTGTAAGATATAATGGTTTGTGATTTACTCTCTCCGAGCAACAAAATATTTGGGTTCCATTCATGTATTTTCACCTTTTCACGATAGATACCATTTTTAATAAAGATGGTAATCCTATCATAGGGGAATGCCTTAGCTTGGTTTATGGCCTCTTGAATACTTGTGAAATCTCCTGTGCCATCCTGAGCTACTACCATATAGAACAAGTCGCCTACAGCGCCTTGGTGTTTCAGGTGTTTTTCAGCCCAACCCGGATATGCCGCCAATACGCTTTCTGGGAAATATTTATACCAAGCATATCCCAACCGGCGTTCGAGGTCAATTTCTTGAAGCTCCTTTTTTTTAATACCTGAACGATCACAAAAAAATGGAGTATTGTCTGCTAAATCATAGAATCTGGCCCACATGGGTGGAGCTTTAGGATCCTCTCGAATGATTTTATCAATTATTTTGCCGGATTTATCATAAATAAGGTCTTGTCTATACCCCATAATTTTGACTCGTTCCAACCATTGTACTCCTGCAGAAACAGCTTTTTTGATGGCCTCGGAAGGTTGCTCAATCGACATTAGAAGTGACAAAATGTTTGCAGATTCGGCTCCGCTCAATGAAGGTAATTCATAAGCTCGTGCTTTGGCAGGTAGTAATGTTTTGGCGTCGTGTTGCGCACACCATGCGGTTAGAATCCCGTCTTGCTTGTATTGGGTGTTCAGGATGTTGCCTATTCCTTTATTAAATGAGATTTCAACTCTAGTCAAAACCTGAGCATCGGGCACTATCGAATAAAAGCCGGTCTTATCTTTTAATTCTTTAAATAAGCCCAAAATGTTTACCATGGAGTCGTCGTTAAAAGTAATATGTGAATAATAGCCCGGTCGCAGTGGATAATATTGAGGCCACCCGCCATTTTCATATTGCGCGCTTAAGAGGTAGTTTAATCCATTCAGAAATGCCATTTTAAATCTAGGGTCGGGTTGTTTTCTGTATACTTTAGACAGAAAAAGCATTTCTTGGCAGGTGGCATAATTATCTGTGGTTACTCCCTCACTCGATGATTTTAACTCCAACAATTTTTTGATTTGAAAGTTGGTTAAAGGCTGGTGCATAGGGATGTTTTTGGGCCAACCGCCAATATCCCGCTGGTACAACAAAACATTTTCGGCAATGCGAAGCGCTTCAGCCGAGGCGAACCAATCGTTTTCATCTTGCATTACAAGATTTTGCCATGAGTGATCTAATCGTTGTGCCTGTGCAGGTTCGGATTCCAATAGGAGTACAAGGGCAATACAGCAGAATGGCAATACTCTAAGGGGCTTTAGGTTTCCGTATAATACCTGATAAATCAGTAGTCCTTTCATTGGCTTTAATTTGATGTTAAAATACAACACAACTTAAATCTAAATTTGTAAAAGAAGTCAATTAATTTGGTGGTGTGCCAAATTATTTTATATTTGTGTAATCGATTACATTTTCCAAAAACGGAAATGCATTCTCGATTTAAATTAACCAAACTAAACTAATCAAATGCTATGACAAACACTTTGCTCAATTATTTGCTTCATGGTTTAATTAAAAAAATGAAGGGAGTTACCGGTGTAAGATGCAACAAAAGCTACTTGATTTTTCTTTTGGGTGCTTTCCTTTTAATCAATTGGAATACAGCCATAGCACAATCAAGAACTATTTCGGGAACCGTATCGGATGGAGAAATGGGAGGATTACTGCCCGGAGTAACTGTCTTGGTAAAAGGAACCAATCAAGGAACCTCTAGTGATTTCGATGGAAATTTTTCGCTTGCGAATGTTTCTGCCGATGCCACTTTAGTATTCTCATATATTGGTTACAAGGATATGGAAGTCAAAGTGTCGGGAAGGACAAATTTTGACGTGACATTGTATCCTGACCTCGAAGCCCTAGATGAGGTCGTTGTAATTGGTTACGGGACGGCCCGTAAATCGGATCTTACCGGTTCTGTGGTTTCAATAGGAGGGGCAGATTTAAAAGAACAGCCGATAGCCAATGTGGCTCAGGCTTTAACAGGCCGCTTGGCAGGTGTGCAAGTAGCTTCTGCCGAAGGTTCTCCTGATGCTGAGATTAAAATTCGTATTCGCGGTGGGGGATCAATTACTCAGGATAGTTCACCACTTATCATAGTTGACGGATTTCCGGTTAACAGTATAAGCGATGTATCTTCTTCTGATATAGCCAATATATCCGTTTTGAAAGATGCTTCATCTACCGCAATTTACGGTTCAAGAGGAGCAAATGGTGTAATTATTATTACTACTAAAAGCGGGAGTGAAGGAAAAATTACAGCCAATTTTAATAGTTTTTATGGATACAAAACTATCGCAAATACCATTGATGTTTTGAACCCCGAAGACTATGTGAAATGGCAATATGAATACGCTTTATTAAAGGATCCCAACAATCTGGATTCCTATGAAAAATATTTTGGACTTTGGCAAGATTTTGACCAGTACTCTGGCCAAATTGGAAACAATTGGCAAAAACAGATTTACGGCAGGCGTGGCACTGTACAAAGCAGTGATTTATCTGTACGCGGGGGCACCGAAAAATCCAATTTTAGTTTAAACTACGCACAATACGATGAAAAGGCTATCATGGTAGGTTCGGATTTCAAACGAAACAACCTTACAATGTCGCTTAAAAGTAATCCTAATGACAAATTGAATCTTTCTTTTACCCTGCGGTATTCCGATACTGAAATCAATGGAGGAGGCGCAAACGAGCAAAATGAAGTTTCATCTGCCGATGCGCGATTACGACATAGCGTAGGATATTCTCCAATTCCAATTTCCGGGCTCACAGCCACAGATGTAGATGAGGTTGAGGTTTCAGGATACCTAGTAAATCCATTTGTTGCCGTTGATGACAATCAAAGATTTCAACTTCGTAAAAACTTCAATATGGTTGGTGGATTGTCTTATAATATAATTGATAATCTTACCTATAAAATGGACCTCGGATTAGATAATCGGAATCTATTGGATTATCGTTTTTACGGCCGCTCTACCTATTACTCCAACAACAGGCCGGCTGCTGAAAATCAAGGACTACCTGCTTTAATTACCAGCGATGCAAAAAGTGTTCGTTTCCGTAATGCCAATACCTTAGATTTTGATTTTAAGAATTTACTTGATAATAATAATCATGACTTAAGATTGTTGGTGGGAGAAGAAATTATTATTTCTACAAATAACGAGGTAACCAGTGAAATCCAGGGATTTCCTAAACTATTCGGATTCGAAACTGCAAGAAATTTAACAAGTCAAGGAACTCCTTTGCTTGTGGATAATTTTTATAGCCCAGACGATAAATTACTCTCATTGTTCGGAAGATTGAATTATTCCTATAAAGACAAGTATTTACTAACTGCAACCTACAGAGCGGACGGTTCTAGCAAATTTTTAGGTAATAATAAATGGGGATATTTTCCCTCTGCTGCCTTGGCCTGGAAGATTTCTGAAGAAGAATTTTTAAAGGAATCCAGTTGGCTAGATTTACTTAAGGTTAGAGCAAGTTATGGGGAATCCGGAAATAATAATATTCCGGCAGGCCAAACCATTCAGAATTATGAATCCACTGCCACTTCACAAATGAATACCTTTTTGAATTTCTGGCAGCCTTCGAATACATTGGCTAATCCTGATTTGAAATGGGAAACTACAATTACTCAAAACATAGGATTGGATTTTGGTTTCTTTAATGGGTTGCTCAGCGGTACGGTTGAAACATACCAGAATATTACTCAAGATCTTTTGATTCGGTTCCCAATTCCAGGTTCAGGGTATGTAGACCAGTTCAGAAATTTGGGTGAGGTCGAGAATCGGGGAATAGAGGCTACTTTAAATATTTCTGCAATTAACAAGGAAGATTTTGGCTTAAATATATCCTTGAATGCAGGAATGAATAAGAATAAGATTAACTCATTGGGCGATCTCGAAGATTTTGGACAGAACACAAACTGGGCTTCTTCTCAAATTGGAAATGATTTTTTAGTAAAGGTAGGAGAGCCACTTGGGGTTATGTACGGCTTCCAAAGTGACGGTCGTTACGAAGTTTCCGACTTCGATTACGACGTTTCTACCCAAAGCTACACTCTGAAAAGTGGAGTTGTGGAAAATAAATGGCTAGGTAAAGCTGTTCCGGGATCAATGAAATTAAAGGACTTAAATGGTGATGGGATTGTGGACATTAACGACCAAACCATTATAGGAAATTCCAATCCCACAGCTACCGGTGGTATGGTGTTGAGTGCTCGTGCCTACGGATTTGATTTATCGGCTGCGTTTAATTTCAGCATTGGGAACGATGTGTATAATGCCAATAAAATTGAATTCACTACAGCCAATCAAAACAACCAATACCGGAATTTGAGTACGGATATGGCCGATGGTGTGCGCTGGACCAATTTAGATCCCACCACAGGGGAGCTGGTTAAAGATCCAACTCAATTGGATGCATTAAATGCGAATACCACCATGTGGTCTCCTTATATGTCTAGATATGTTTTTAGTGATTGGGCGGTAGAGGATGGATCCTTTTTACGCTTAAACAATTTGACTCTTGGATATAGAGTACCTAAAACCGTATTGGACCCCATTGGAGTCTCTAATTTAAGGTTTTACGCAACGGCCAATAATGTGTTTATTATTACTAATTACTCAGGTTTAGATCCTGAAGTCTCCACTCGAAGAAAGACTCCTCTTACACCTGGTGTGGATTACTCCCCCTATCCAAGGAGCAGACAGTTGGTTTTTGGCTTAAATCTAAACTTCTAATAAAAAATTCTTTAGAAAATGAAAAACATATATAAACTAACCGTTTCAAGTTTTTTCCTAGCAGGGTTATTGATCTCCTGTAACGATGAGTTTCAAGAGGATTTCTTAGATGCACCTGCAAAATCGACTATTGCGGATAATGTAATTTTTTCAAATCCTGATTTAGCGCAAGGAGCGGTAGATGGAATTATTGAAATTATAACGCATACCAATTCCTATCGAGGAAGGCATATTCCGTTCTACGGATTCAATACAGATACAGAGTGGAATTATAACTCCTCTTCGGCTGGAAATTCTACTGGTGAATTAATGATTTATGACACCAAACCTAATAATGCCCAGATGAATGTTTCCAATAGTTCCTGGAACGAAATTTATATTGGTATTGAACGGGCAAATAAATGCATTGAAGGCATTCGGAATTTCGGAACTACTGATCCAGGTACGGAGCTTGGTCGTTTATACGGTGTTGCACTTACTTATAGGGCATTGTTTTACGCAGACCTAATAAAAGCTTGGGGTGATGTGCCTGCAAGATTTATCCCGATTAGTTCTGAAACGATTTACCTGGAAAAATCCAGTCGGGACGTGATTTACAAGCAAATTATTGCTGATTTGGGAGAGGCCGCCGATCGGGTGCCATGGCCAAATGAAAGTGCTTCCACAGCAACTGTAGAACGAATCAACAAAGCGTTTGTAAAAGGATTAAGAGCGCGCTTAGCCTTGGCGGCAAGCGGCTACCAGCAATACCCCAATGATGGTGTTCGCCGCAGTAGCGATCCGGAACTTTCGGTAGCAAATATGTATCAAATTGCATTGGATGAATGTTTGGATGTAATCAACAGTGGGAGTGCCCGGTTGGAATCCAGCTTTGAAGGTCTTTGGAGAAAGTACAATGAAGAAAATATTAGTGCCGGAGGAGAATCTTTGTGGGAAATGCCTTTTTCTGATGGTCGTGGTCGTGTAAATTTTTCTTTTGCGGTGCGTCACCGAAGTGTAGATCAGCACACCGGTCAGGCCAGAGGAGGCACTGCTGGTCCGCTGCCAACGGTTTTTTATGATTTTGACCAGTTAGATTCCCGCAGGGATGTTACTTGCGTTCCTTATCAGTGGGGCTCTGCAAATTCGAGCGGTTTTTCACAACAGCAATTGGTGGGATTGAATACGTGGTATTTTGGTAAATATCGATATGAATGGATGAATCGCTATGTGACATCTACCAATGACGATGGTATCAATTGGATGGAGATGCGGTATGCCGAGGTTTTACTGATGGCCGCCGAAGCAGCCAACGAATTGCAAGGTCCTGCCGCTGCGGCACCCTACCTTAAGGCCATTAGAAGTCGGGCGTTTGCAGCCGAGGACCACGCGGTTAAGGTAGAGGCCTACGTCGATGGATTGTCTAGCAAAGAAGCTATGTTTAATGCTATTGTAGACGAGCATAAATTTGAGTTTACCGGCGAAAAACAACGGAAACACGCTCTGATTCGTTGGAATTTATTGGGTGAGAATCTTGAACAAGCCAAACAGAATATGATGGACCTTATGAATCGGACTGGAGCCTATGCCGATGTTCCCACCACCTTATATTATAAGTATAATGAAGATGGTGAAACCCTAGATGTTTATGGTTTAAACCGGGGTGAAAGTTCAGATCCTGGCGCAACTTATTCTGCTCAAGATTGGACTAATTTGCCACTGACCGAAGTCAACTCGCTCTTTTTAGAAGGAGTAGATCCGGACAACAGACAATTTTGGCCCATTTGGCAGGTATTTATCGATGGAAGTAACGGTAAATTATATAACGATTACGGGTACTAGAATTGTAAAACACATAAGTTTTGATAATTATGAAAGCTAAATTTTTAATAAAAACATTTTTCGCATTACTTATCGTCAGTGTTGTTACAAGTTGTAGCGGTTATGATGTGGAAGTAATTGAAGATCTTAATGTGAGCAGGGAGTTCGCGCCAATTGATTTGGTGGCTCGGGTTCGGAATCAAACCAATGTGGAGCTAAATTGGGCTGCCAAGGATAATAATGTAACCCGTTTTGTGGTTGAATTTAGTGCCGACGATTCTAGCTTCAGTAGTATATTTCTCTCACAGGAAGTAAAAACTAGCGAATTGCCGGTAACCTTAAGGTTAGAAGGTGAAACCTTGTATTCCATTCGTGTTAAGTCTATTAGTGACAGGGGATTGGAAGATTCGTCCTGGGCCTTGGCGACTGCTCAGACCCTTACGGAGCAAATTATGTTGCCTTCAGAACCAGGAGATATAAAGGCAATTGAGGCCACTTTAAGATGGGAAGCCGGTTTGAATGTAACGCACTTTATCATTCAGCCTGGCGATTTACGGTACGACCTCAATGCTGCCGAAAAAGCCGCAGGTGTGGCTACCATTTCGGGATTGACTTCGGAGTCTGATCTAATGGCCACCCTGTATAACAACACGAAAATTAGAGGTTCCATTGAATTCACTACCGGAATCGATGTAGGAGACGGGATTTTGGTATTCCCTACCGATGATCTCTTTCAAGTCATTGCCGATGCACAGGCAGGCGATGTGATTTTATTGGAACAAGGCGATTACACTGCTCAGGTGGGTACGATTACTTTAGACAAATCTATCACGATTAGAGGGCTAAGAACTGATTTTAAACCTTTGGTTAAACTCGGATTTTCTATTGCAGATGGTGCAACCGATGTGGAATTAATCGATTTGGATATTTCGGGAGATGCTGCAGCTGGACTGATAGATGTTGTGAGTTATTCCGCTGTAGGAAATTTCAATTCCATGTTGATTAGCGGATGTAACATTCACGATTTTGACCGTTCTTTTGTTAGAGGAAGCACCGATGGATCTATTTTACAGTCTTTAACAATTGAAAATTCAATACTCACAAATATCATCACTAACGGTGGAGATTTTGTTGACTTTAGAAATTCTGATGTACTTGGCGTTAATTTACTAAACAGCACATTTAACAACTGCGCTCCTGGCAGGGATTTCCTAAGGTTAGATAATGCTGGTTTGTCTAATGGTAACGCGAATGTTGATATCCTAATTGATAGCTGTACCATTCACGCTTGTTCAAACAATTCCAGCCGCAGGTTGCTTTATGTGCGTTTTGCAACAAATGAGGTAGTTGTTAGAAATACTCTGATTAGCGATACCGCTTCGGAAGGCTATGCAGATCGTTCGGGAATCGATGAAACTCCTGTATTCAGCAATAACAATTATTTTAACGCGGCAGGGTTTTACAATACTGCGCAGTACACTTTTGATGGAGGGGTTTTCACTACTGAAGATCCCGGTTATGTAGACCCGGCTGCAGGAAACTTTACCCTTACCAATCAGAACTTAATTGATAACGCCGTAGGTGATCCGCGGTGGAGAAATTAATAAAGTAGTTTAGTTCAATTAAATGTGTAAGAGGCATGCAAAAGAATGTATGCCTCTTTTGATATCAATAACCGAGTAAAATCAGAAAGGACCCATTGCTTATGATCAAAAAGAGCTGCACTTTATTGGTATTAGCTTTTTTAATTTGCAAATCTCTATTTGCACAACAACTGGCATTTCCAAGTGCAGAGGGCTTTGGTAAACACGCTTCGGGAGGCAGAGGGGGATTGGTATATGTGGTAACTAATCTAAATGATGCAGGTCCTGGAAGCCTTAGAAAAGGCATACTTAAGAAGGGTCCCAGGATAATAGTTTTTGCGGTTTCAGGTAGCATAGTGCTTTCCTCCAAACTGGATATTAATCACGGAGACTTAAGTATTTTTGGTCAGACTGCTCCTGCAGGTGGAATCACCATCATCGGTTATCCTGTAACTATTAAATCGGACAATGTCATTTTACGTTATTTAAGATTTAGAATGGGAGATGTAAACGGCTTGGAAGGCGACGTATTGGGCTGTAGAAACACCACAAATGTTATTATTGATCATTGTTCCATAAGTTGGGGAACAGACGAAAATGCGTCCTTTTATAACAATCGAAATTTCACATTGCAGTGGAGTATTGTGTCGGAGGCGTTAAATAAATCATTGCACCACAAAGGAGCTCACGGATACGGCGGTATCTGGGGAGGAGTAAATGTATCCTTTCACCACAACCTTATAGCGAGTAATAATAGTAGGAATCCCAGATTTAGTGGCTCAGAAACCACCTTAAATGCAGCTCGTGAATTTGTAGATTTCAGGAATAATGTAATTTACAATTGGGGAGAGAACAGTATTTATGGAGGTGAAAATGGCAGATATAATTTGGTAAATAACTATTTCAAACCCGGACCGGCCACCCCAAAGTCTAAGTTGAACAGAATTATTAGTCCGTCTGAACCCTACGGTACGTTTTTTGTACACGGAAATTATGTCCAAAATCGGCCGGACATTTCTGCAGACAATTGGTCGGGAGGGGTTCAAGGTAAGATTACATCAGCTTTTAGACTTGAAATCCCAATTGATATAGAGAATAACACCCTTACCCATTCGGCACACGACGCCTACAGTTTGGTCTTGCAATATGCGGGTTGCAGCAGGTATCGTGAAGTTTTAGACGATCGCATTATTCGCAATGTTCGGGAGGGGAGTGCCGATTTCGAAAATGGAATCATAAATTCGCAACAAGATGTGGGTGGATTTATCGAAATGCCCATTCAATATGGGCCTGCGGATCAAGATGCCGATGGAATTCCCGATTACTGGGAAGTTCTGCAGGGTTTAAATCCTGAGCAATCCGACTCAAATTTATTTACACTAAATACTAACTACGCCAATGTTGAGGTTTACGCAAATACAATTCTAATCGATTGAAATATGAAAACGATAAAATCGATCTTCCGGTTTCCTAATTTGTTATGCTTTAATGTCTTACTGTTAATTCAGTTGGGTACCGGTCAAGTAATAGGCCAAGAAACAGTGAACCACTTTGCCAAAGCCGATAGCATAATCGCAATTATAAAAAATCCGGTCTTTCCTGATCGAACTTTTAGCATTTTAGATTTTGGAGCAATTGCCGATGGGGTCACAGATAATACCCAGGCTATTGCGAATGCTATAACACATTGTAATCGCAGTGGAGGGGGTAAGGTCATTATTCCGAAGGGTCGCTATTTAACCGGTCCTATTGAATTAAAGAGCAATGTAAATCTGCACCTGGAGCAGGATGCTACGGTATTGTTTTCTACCAATCCTAAAGCCTTCTTACCGGCGGTACATACGTCCTTCGAAGGTGTGGAACTAATGAGTTATTCCCCATTAATAAGGGCATATCAACAATCGAATATAGCAGTAACTGGTGCAGGTACCTTAGACGGTCAGGCGAGTAACACCAATTGGTGGCCTTGGTGTGGCAAGGAGGAATACGGATATCGCCCAGGAGATCCAGAGCAGAAAGATCCTTATAATTTGCCCAGATTGCGAACAATGAATGAAAAAGGCACTCCCGTTTCGGAGCGTGTCTTTGATCAAGGAAATTACTTTAGACCTTCTTTTTTTGAACCCTTCGAGTGCGAGAATGTGCTGCTTCAAGGGGTTACCTTCACCAATGCCCCTTTTTGGGTAATTCATCCGCTTAAAAGTAATTACGTGCGAATAGATGGGGTAACTGTGAATAGTCATGGCCCCAATAATGATGGTTGTGATCCCGAATACAGCACAAATGTGCACATTACGAATTGTACTTTTAACACGGGCGATGATTGTATTGCCATAAAATCCGGGCGCAATGAGGATGGTAGAAGGGTAAATATTGCCAGTGAGAATATTGTAGTTGAAAATTGCGATATGAAAGATGGACACGGAGGCGTAGTTATGGGTAGCGAAATTTCTGCCGGAGTGCGCAATGTATTTGTGCGTAATTGTAAAATGGATAGTCCAAATTTGGACCGGGCCATACGCATAAAAACCAATACGCTCCGCGGGGGATTTTTAGAAAATCTATACGTTAAAAACATTCAGGTGGGGCAAGTAAAAGAGGCCGTTTTAAAAATAAATACCTATTACGAGGTTTATGGAAATCAGGAAGGCGATTTTATGCCAACTATAAAAAATATTTACCTGCAGGATATAAATGTGGAAAAAAGTGGAAAGTACGGCATCTTAATCAAAGGCAGGCCCGAAGCGCTGGTACAAAATGTATCACTTACCAATGTTCATATTAAAGGAGCAAAAACGCCATTTTCTATCGAAAATTCCGAACCCCTTAAATTTAGAAATACAACCATTAATGGTGTTGAAATTAAATAATTACAATCATGTATAAACTAACTGTACCGCTTGCTTTTTCGATGCTATTTTTTACCTATGCCCAGGAATCAAAACAGGAAGGTGATAATGTTACGAATAAAACTTTGGCCGAGATTTCGGTGGCCCAGGACGGTCGCTGGATAGACGGTCCTAGGGGCCATAAGGAATATACCGATGCCCGTGGCTTTAAAAACGTAGATCAATTAGTTGTTCCCAAAGAGCATACAGATCACTCTTGGTTTGTTCGTTACGAAGGACCCGGGTGGGAAAATGCTCAGGTGGGCTACAGAATTTATCTGGATTGGAGGAATGCCATTGACATTTTTGGTAAAAAAGTAGATACCATGGTATTACCCTATGTGGGTCAAGACGGATTTGATTCTTATCACGAAGCTTCGGATTGGGGACAGGACATACTAAAGGCAGGAAAATCCATGGGAATTGGTGGATATGGGCGATTGGAATCAGATAAAGTAATACATTTTCAGCATGTTGGGGGTACCGTTGCAAAAGTCCAAAATGACGTAACAGAATCGGTAGTTCATATTGATTACCAGAATTGGCAAGCTGGTTCGGAAATTCTGGATTTAACCGCCAAACTGAGTATCGGACCAGAGGATCGGGATACGAAAGTAGTTTTGATTCCTTCTCGGGAGGTCACCGGAATATGTACAGGAATTGTTAAACACAATGTGCCCTTTTTTAAAAGGGAAGGGAAAAATTGGGGCTACATTGCCACCTATGGCAAACAAACCTTAACAACACCAGTCGATAATTTGGGAATGGCGCTATTTTATCGGTTGGATGAGGTTTCTGAACAAAAAGAAGGTACAGATGATCACTTGGTTGTTTTTAAACCTACTACAAAGAGCATAACGTATTATTTTTTGGGCGCCTGGGAACAGGAACTACACGGAATTAAATCAGAGGAAGCATTCTTATCTGATGTTGATCGTAAATTGACCGTATTGGAAGCCAAAAATGCAATAAGATAGCCTATGAAATATGCATTTAATATTCGGATATGGTTCCTAATTTTAGGACTAATGATGCCATTAGGGGGTTTCGTTTTTGCTCAAAGTGAGGCCTCAGAAAGTCTAAATGAAGGAAGTGTTCGTATTCCTACTCATTTAAAGTGGTCCGAGCGCATGATACTTTCAGAAATCCAAAGGGTGCCCGACGCCACCTTATTGGATTTTAGAACCACTCCCAGATGGAGTTATACCAATGGATTGGTACTTTGTGCTGCAGCGGCTGTTTTCGAGCAAACTCAAAATCCAAGGATCTATGAGTATATCTACGGATACGCCAATTCTATGATCGACAGCTTGGGGAATATAAGCACCTATAAATTGACAAACCAAAATCTGGACATGATAAAGTCCGGAGATGTTTTGCTTTATCTCTTTGCAAAGACTAAGGAGGAGCGTTTTCTAAATGCCATGCAAATGCTGGATCAACAGTTGGAATCGCAGCCAACTACTTCCGATGGAGGATATTGGCACAAGAAAATATATCCGTATCAGATGTGGCTCGACGGACTGTATATGGCAGAACCCTTTCATGCTGCATATGCCAGGGATTTTGTATCCGGGGAGCTGCAAAAACAAAAAATCTACGATCAAATCGTGCATCAATTTGATCTGATTGAGGAGCATAATCGCGACACAGTATCTGGGCTCTACTTTCACGGTTGGGACGAGCAAAAAGTTCAACAATGGGCCAATGCTGCCACAGGAACTTCCTCCCAATTTTGGTCTCGAGGTATGGGGTGGTATGGAATGGCCTTGGTAGACGTGCTGGATTTTTTACCTGAAAATCATGAGGGGAGACCACGTCTAATCCAGTATCTCAATCAATTTGCCAGTGCAGTTATATCCGTTCAGGATTCATCCGGTTTGTGGTGGCAAGTGCTCGATCAGGGAGGTCGTGAAGGAAATTATCTGGAGGCAACAGGTTCAGCTATGTTCACCTATACTCTTGCCAAAGGAGTTCGCAAAAGTTATTTGGATTCCAATTATCTGGAGGTTGCACAAAAGGCGTATAAAGGAATGTTGTCGGAATTGATTACTGTGGAATCGAATGGTTTGGTGAATCTCAATAAATGTTGTGGTGTAGCCGGGTTAGGAGGTAATCCCTATCGGGATGGTACATACGAATATTATATTGGAGAAATTGTGCGTGCCAACGACCCAAAGGGCACTGGCCCATTCATTCTAGCAAGTTTGGAGCTAGATCAGTGAACCGGAACGCAATTTATTACACATGACAGAAGGATTTCAATGGCAAATTCATAAACTTTTGGGGCTCAAGTTTGAGGTTCCATACAGATGTGTTGCCGTTTTTTTCATCTTGTGGGTGGCAACGCTGCGTGGTCAAGAGCAACCTCAATATCCGCCATACACTGTAGATATTACCTTCAGTAAACTGATTCAGGAATATCCGGAGCTCAAGCCCATAAAGGGTTTGGACTCCACCCAGATAGACATTCTTGAGGATGTAATTTATAAAGAGACGCCCACTTCGGACTTAAAATTAGATGTATATACCCCCAAGTGGTTGGATTCCGCTTCCGAATATCCTGCAGTGTTACTGATTCATGGTGGGGGGTGGTTAACCGGGAGTAAAGAAAATGTGCGTATTATGGCACAGCATTTGGCTCAACAGGGTTTTGTAGGTGTGGCGGTGTCATACAGGCTTGGGTTCGAAGCCCCCTATCCGGCTGCAGTACTCGATTTAAAGGATGCTGTGAAATGGGTAAAAGCAAACGCAAGTGACTTTGGCGTTAACACGGATAAAATTGCAGTTTTAGGGAATTCTGCCGGGGCTCAATTAGCAACTTTACTGGGTGTAACGGGAGATCATATACTTTATGAAACTTCTGGCCAACTTTCAACTCGGGTTCAAGCCATCGTAAATATAGACGGCATTGTATCCTTTATTCATCCTGAAGCCGCCGCTGAGTCAAAACCGGGTAAGGTTTCTATGGCCGATATTTGGTTGGGTGGTGGGAAAGACCAAAACTATGCAACATGGAAGGAGGCATCGCCTCTGGAATATGTAGACTTCAATACGCCCCCTATTTTGTTTGTAAACAGTTCGCAAGCAAGGTTTCACGCAGGAAGGGAGGATATGCTTTTGAAGCTAAATAAATTTAGCACCTATTATGAGGTACACACCTTAGCAGGCAGTCCACATTCCTTTTGGATGGCAAACCCTTGGTTTGAAACTACGCTACAACATGTAGTACATTTTTTACAGGTTGTTTTTGAGTATGATTCGCGGTAAGTTTAATTTGATTGGTCTTGAAGTTGACATAAAGTAGACGTGGGCGATTATCATTAATTATGTGGTCTTCCCTATTTTTAAATTTCAATAAATCTATTTTTTTTATACATTTAATGTAATCGATTGCATCATCTAAAATTAAGTTTGAAAAACTTAATAACTCTTGAATTTAGGCTAAAAAAATGCAGCATGAGCGTAAACCGAAAATGATATTTCAGGCATACCAGTACAACACCAACTAATAAAAAATCGAAATGAAGAAACATTACTTTTTTCTCTTGCTTCCCTTGTTTTTGCTCTCAAACTTTGTGCGAGCACAAGCTGTTGAACTGTCCAATGGAAAAATTGACGTTTGGGATTTTGGGGGTGCTCAATTAGACTCCAACATGTATAACAATAATTTGGATGAGGCCAAAATCAATGCATGGTATGATCCGGCTATTGTTCCTGGTTCAACTGGCAACGTTTTGCCATCCTGGTCCGAAGGCGTCTTGTCTTGGGTAGGTGGTTCAAACGACCGGTTGCGTTCCAGCAACACCAATCTTACCAGGTACGATGACAATACAAGTGGAGTAACGGATTATACCGGACGAATCTACGTAAACGGTTCTGCCGCTACCGGACGCTATATGAGTCTTACGTTGGCTGAGGATGATGAGGTTACTTTATCAATGTTGGCTCAAAATGCCAATGGAAGCATTCATTTTACTTACGTGCCAGATCCAACAGTCCAAGACGATATTATTCGAGTAACAACAAATAATTCCATTACCCAAGTAAAATTTGTGGCCAAAGCGGCTGGAACTTACCGCATTTACGATGCCTCAGATAAACCGAGTTATTTTAGAGTTGAACGTAAAGATGCAGTGTACAAAACGCTCACTGGGAATGTGGATGATAGTATGGCCAATGGTTTGCCTTCAAATTATTCGATTTTATTCACCAATGCTGCAGGTAAGCAATGGTCGGTCATGCCATCGAACGGAAGCTATTCCATAGATCTTCCTCAGGGGTACACCTATAAGTTGAGTTTGGCCGATGCCAATGGGTATGTGATAAGTAGTTCTAAGACAATAATGTTAGATGAGGCCACTACAACTTTCGACGTTTCTATTCTTCAAGTAGAATTATATAGGCTAAGTGGGAATATTACGGGTTTGGGTCTTGGAATTTCCAACCTTCAGATAGCATTTGCCAGTGCTCCGGATTCGGGAAGAATTTTTGTCCCTGAACCGGAATTAGATTCGAACAATGCTACTTATTCGGTGCTTTTAGAGGCCAATGTTACCTATACAATTTCAGCCACAGGTGTAAATGATTATGAAATACTAAATAATACCATAATTATTGGAGCAGCAGACCAGTCTTCGGATATCGATTTTACACCTAAGACAGTGCACCAAGTGGTTATTAATGCACCAGGATTGAATGAAACCCAGTTTGCCGCTTTACAACTGTCATTTACCAATTTAAACGAAATCGGATATACTTACGATTTTTTGGATGCAACAAACGTGGCACTTCGTGACGGAGTTTATAAAATCGCATCTGTTGGTCTCGATGCCTATGCCATTGAATTGGCACTAACTTCTAACCTTACAATTTCCGGCTCACAGACCTCAAAAAATCTTGAGTTCGTACCTGTAAATAACTGGAGTTTCGACGATAAGGAAATAGCTGCCTCAGATCTTTATTACAAAGGTTTGGGATTAGTAGGTGTTAAAAATGAAGTAGCAAAGGGACACTTGGTAGCAGCTCCGGGCAATTCCATTGCTATTCCCGTGAATCCTGGAGAAAAGGTAGTAGTTTCGTACTATTACGCAGCTAATTTCACAATAGACGGTGGGGATGCCATAACCACATCTAGCGGCAGTACCTCAAGAATTGAAACGGTTCAATATGTCTATCCAGGCACTGAATCAGGATTGGTGATGATTACTTTCCAAGGAACCGCGTCTTCTTACATTACTAACATTGCAGTTCAAGGCATTATTGACTATGCAGAGACCATTACAGTGGGTATCGATAAGGAGTATCAGACCATAAATGAGGCTTTAGGGGCTATAGCCGAAATGAACAGACCGAATGATGATCGGGTTACTGTACTTATCGATCCAGGCAATTATGAGGAGATGCTTGTGATAAACAGCGCAAATGTAACCCTTAAAAATGCCGCTGCCAGACCAAGCATTGGTTTGCTAAATAAAGGCGTTGATATTGAGCCAGGAGCAGTTCGAATCACCTCGTATTATGGCCACGGCTACAACTACTACAGTATGGCCAAAGACAATAAATGGAATGCACAGGTATTGGCAGTAAATAAAGCCAACGGGTATTTGAGTTTTGAAAATCCAGGATCGGGAACTACTAATGGTTCGTATTGGAACGCAACCGTGGTTGTTTTTGCTTCGGGTTTTGAAGCCGAGGACCTCATTTTCGAAAATTCATTCAATCAATATATCTCCAAAAAAGAGGCGGATGATATTATTGTTCCCAATAATGGTGCACCCCTTGCAGGAGCCAGGCCAACTAATTTTGGTGATGTAACAGTACAAGATCGCGGATTGGGATATGTGGAGCGCGCGGCAGCCATTGCAGTATTAGGAGATAAAACGGTTTTAAATAATTGCCGTGTAGTAGGTCGTCAGGATTCATTCTACGGTCATGAAAATGCAAGAGTAGTGGTGTATAAAGGCGCTATGATGGGTGCTGTAGATTACATCTTTGGTGCCATGAATGCTGTTTTCTACAAAACGGACCTTGTATTGAATACCAGTGATTCTAGTAGTGACATTGCCTATATTACAGCAGCACAGCAAGGCAGTGGTAGAGGGTACCTTATGTACGAAAACAATGTGGTTTCTGCCAAACCAGGGATAGAAACTGGGAGCTCCGAATGGGGTAAACCCGGATATTTTGGACGTCCATGGGCTGCTGCCACCAGCGAAGTAGTGTTTTTCAATACGCGTATAGAGGCCTCAAATAATTCGGCCTATGCCGGGCAGTCCATGATTTTTCCGGAGGGTTGGAAAAATACCTTGGGGGGTGAGTCGGCAATGATGTACGAATATGGGTCTTTAGAAGAATCCGGAGAGAATAATTCTGGCAGCCGTGCCGGTTGGGCAACCCTTTTGGACACACCGTCTCTGATGGACGGAACTGAGATTTCCGCATTCAATTTTACCAAAGGAAACGACGGTTGGGATCCGATACCCCTTTTAGATGGTTCGGAAGATTCAGATTATGATGGAGTGGTAGATTCCGAAGACAATTGTCCATTTACCTACAATCCGGGTCAGGAGGATTTTAACAATAACGGTATTGGAGATGCCTGTGAAGACACCGATGGCGATGGTCTTTTAGACAGTGAAGACAATTGTCCGGAAAGCACCATAGGTGCTGTGGTAGATGTATTTGGATGTGCGATTTTTGAGCTGCCCTCGAATAACTTCAATCTTGTAGCCACTGCAGTAACCTGCAACGGGGAGCAAGATGGTCAGATTCAAATTACCGCTCAGAATTCAAATTACAATTACGAGGTATTAGTAAATGGTGTAAAGGCAGGTAGCTTAACCGCTGCTACTATAATTACGGGTTTAGCAGCTGGTTCTTACGATGTTTGTATCATTATTGAAGGGAATGAAATCTTCCAACAGTGCTATAAGATTTCGATTGGAGGTCCTGTTCCGATTAGCGCTATTGCACAAATTGACCGCCATCAGCTAACCGCTACTTTTCTTGTTACTGGGGGTAATACGTATTTCGTGAATCACAACGGAAAAGTTACCACCACGGATAAATCTACAATTTTGGTTGACTTATCAAAAGGATTAAATCAAATAGAAATTTCTACGGATAGCGCTTGTCAGGGCACTTATTTTGAAGAGGTATTTGTCTCCGAAGCGGTGTTGGCCTATCCTAACCCAACATCTGATTGGGTACAATTCTTTGTTGGAGGAACCGATGCCAATGCCCACTTGAGTCTATACAATTTGGGTGGTATTCAACTTCTGGATCAAGAGGTTAAGATACCTGTGAATCGGGTAATAGAATTTAACTTGTCTGAATATGCTTCTGGAGTGTATTTTATTAGTATTCAAGGGGTAAGCACAAAAACCAATTTAAAAATCATTAAAGAATAAGAAGATGAACAAATTCATATACACATTCTCCTTTTTGTCGCTACTTGTGATTTCTTGTTCCGACAATGAGATTTTAAAACCCGTGTACACTGACACTCCCGGCGTAGCGGTTCTCAATGAACCGGTAAATAACCAGGCGTGCGAAATTGGTGAAGTCATTGGAAATCTGGCAAAAGTTACTTTCAATTGGGAAGCCTCTGCGTCTACCGAGGATTACAATCTCACAATTACGAATTTAGACACCCAAAAAGTCACCTTAAACATAGGATTAACGACAAATTCAACGGTGGTTAGACTGGAACGTGGACATCCGTATTCCTGGAAAATCACTTCCAGAAATTCAATTGGGGGCACGGTAGATTCGGAAACTTGGCAGTTTTATCTTTCTGGGGAAAGTGAATCCAATAATGTGCCCTTTCCGGCCACTTTATTGACGCCTACTTCCGGGCAAATTGTGGCTCCGGTAGCAGGGAAGGTTACCTTGCAGTGGGAAGGTGCTGATTCGGATGGAGATGCTGTAACCTTTACCTTATTTGTTGATAAGGTAGACGGAAATCAACCGGTGCCTGAAGCTTGGCAAAATTTGACCGTAACCTCCATGGAGATAGCGGTAGAACCGGAAACTTCATACTTCTGGCATGTGGAAACTAGCGATGGAGAGAATACCTCCATCAGTCAAACCTATACCTTTAAAACTGGCACTCCCCCGGAGGGAACAGTGGTAGGTAGTGCGCAAGAAATTCTGAATGCTATTGAAACCGCCGTATCTGGGGATAAGATTTATGTGCGGGGAGGAAACTACAGTTTTAATAGTACAATAACAATTGATAAAAATGGCTCATCCTCGGATGTGATTGCCTTATTGCCCTATCCTGGCGATAATTCACGACCCAAGTTCGATTTTTCGGCTATGGCCGTGAATTCATCTAACCGTGGGATTCAACTAAACGGATCGAATTGGCATATTAAAGGAATCGATGTGGTTGGGGCAGGAGATAACGGAATGTTTATTAAAGGAAATAGCAATCTCATTGAATTTTGCACTTTTAGTGAGAATGCAGATACCGGGCTTCAGATTGGCAATGGTGCAACTAACAATACAATTTTAAATTGCGACTCCTATTTTAATGCTGATTATGCCACCCAGGAAAATGCCGATGGTTTTGCATGTAAAATGGATGCTGGTACTAACAATAAATTCATTGGTTGCAGGGCTTGGCAAAATTTGGATGACGGATGGGATGGTTATCTCAGAGGAGCCGATAACATCACCACGATATATGAAAATTGTTGGGCTATAAAAAATGGTATTCTAAAAGACGGTACGATAGGATTAGGTGATGGGAATGGTTTTAAAACCGGAGGAAGTGATGACAAGTTGCTAAAGCACAATGCTTTCTTTACAAACTGTGTTTCGGTGGGTAACGTGCACGACGGATTTGATCACAACAGCAATCGGGGCGACGTGACCATTTATAATGCATCGGCCTATGACAATGGCATTAATTTTGGTTTTGGAAGTACTAACCCGGTGCAAACTCTAAAAATTAAGAATTCCATAAGTCTGTCCGGAAAAAGTAATGACGGGTTTAATGCCACTACTACCGATATAACCAATAATAGCTGGCAAAATAACCTTACCGCAGATGCCGCTGACTTTGAAAGTCTAAATATTGGATTACTTACTGGGCCTAGAAAAGCAGATGGTAGTCTACCCGATGTTGCTTTTATGAGATTGGTTCCCGGCAGTGATTTAATAGATGCTGGGGTAAATATAGGTAAGCCGTTTACCGGTGGGGCACCCGATTTGGGAGCTTTCGAAAACTAATATGTATGGTCCATATGGAAAGAGGGCGATTGAAAATCTCCCTCTTTTTTCTTTTCCCTTCGCTTCTATTAATTGGCATGAATCTCAGTTTTGTGGGTAATTGATAGATTAATTTTAACTTTGTTAGGCCCTATATTTTTCTATGGCAAAAAAGACTACCATATACGATATTGCGAAGGAGCTGAACATTACTGCCGCTACAGTTTCTCGTGCCCTAAACAACAATCCCAAAATAAGTAAGGCTACTCGGGATTTAGTAATGAATGCTGCCAATAGAATGCACTACGAGCAGAACAAGCTTGCTCAGGCATTAAAAAGCGGGAAAAGTTTTAACGTAGGTGTAATAGTACCTCGTATAGATAGTAATTTCTTTGCCTCTGTAATTCGGGGTATTGAAGAGGAATTGTACCCTCAGGGATATCACGTTATTATATGTCAGACCCACGACAATAAAACCCTTGAATTGGCCAATGTAAATTCATTACTCAATGCACAGGTCGACGGGATTTTAATGTCTGTTTCAAACGCCAACAATGCTGAAATTATAAAACCGTCGGCCCAAGGAGACCTAAAGGAGGATGAGATTTTCGAGAATCTGCTAAAAAAAAATGTTCCTTTAATCTTTTTTGATCGGAAAAAAGAATTGCACGGGGTTAGTTCTGTGGTGATAGACGATTACAAGGGGGCTTACGAAGCAACCCAACACCTTATTGATCAGGGGAAATCCCGTATTGCACATTTATCGAACAACCAAGCCATTCAAATCTTTAAAAATCGATTTCTGGGATATAAACAGGCCTTAATAGACAATGGGCTTAAGTTCGATGAGCAGTTGGTGGTGGAATGCTTAAGTAATGTGCAAGACGGTCGGAAAGCTGCTCAAAAATTACTTGAACTGAAACAACGTCCCGATGCCATCTTTTCAGTGAGTGACTTTTCGGCCTTGGGTGCGATTAAGGAAATTCTGGACCACGACTTAAAAATACCTGGAGATATAAGTGTTGCCGGGTTTAGTAATGAGCCATTTACCCACTTAATAGAACCTTCAATAACCACGGTAGATCAGTTCCCTTCTGAAATGGGGCGAATAGCGGCTCAGGTATTTCTGGAAGAGGTGAATAGTGATGGAGTACAAAAGGCAGAAAAGCATGTGGTCTTAAAACCAGAATTGGTGGTCAGAAACTCCTCACTTTCCCCTGTTTAGTTTACCTCGTTAAAATCTCCTATAGCCCTTGGCGTTATAAAGAAACGCCTCTTTTCCAAGGAATAAAGTCATTTTGATTTAGCAATTTGGCTTTGGTTTCCACTTCACCACTGGCGACCTTTATTATAAATTCCAAGGTTTCTTCTGCCATTTCTTCAATGGTTTTTTCTCCCCGAATTATAGCTCCGGTTTCAATATCGATAATGTCCGGCATTTTAAGAGCCAACTCGGTATTGGATGCTACTTTAATAATAGGTGCGATGGGATTGCCGGTAGGTGTGCCCAATCCGGTGGTGAATAAAACCATGTTTGCTCCAGAACCTACCAAAGCAGTAGTGCTTTCCACATCGTTACCGGGAGTGCACAATAAATTTAATCCAGGTTCAGTAATGTATTCACCGTAATCTAAAACTCCGGTTATGGGTGAAGTACCGCCTTTTTTTGCCGCACCGGCCGATTTCATGGCGTCGGTGATTAGTCCGTCCTTAATGTTTCCTGGAGAGGGATTCATGTCAAAACCTGAACCTGCATCGATTACCGACTTTTCGTAAGCTTGCATTAACGCTAGAAATTTTTCGGCATCGGCATCCGAATTACAACGATTCACCAGTTCCTGTTCCACGCCGCATAATTCCGGAAACTCTGCCAAGACGGTGCTTCCGTTTAAAGCAACAATCAGGTCTGATACTGCACCCAAGGTAGGATTGGCAGAAATGCCGGAAAATCCATCCGAGCCACCGCATTCCAGGCCAATTTTTAATTTGGAAAGGGGCGCCGGTGTACGAATACATTTGTTGGCCTGTTTAATAGCTTCATACGATTCTTTAATGATAACCGACAGCATTTGGTCTACCGTTCCCATCTGCTGTTGCTCATAAATTAAAACAGGTTTACTTGCGGCGGGATTTATGGCGGATAAGGCCGCTTTAAAGGTTGAAATCTGAAGGTTTTGACAACCCAAACTCAATACGGTGGCTCCCGCCACGTTTGGATTGCTCACATAGCCCGCTAGTAATTTTGCCAAGCTTTCCGAATCCTGTCGAATGCCCCCACAGCCTCCTGCATGGGTTATGAACTTGACATCTATGTTATCCAATTCTGAGACCTGTGCCTGCGTATTTTGTTCCTGAGACTGACCGTTCACCAAAGAACGAAGCAAAAGTTGATGCGGGTTCTCTTTCTTTTTTAAGAGTTCTTTTTCAAAAACCTCTTTTAATATTTCAATATTCCTGTTTTCACAGAATACCAGCGGAAAGAACAACCAGACATTTTCCGTACCCACCTGACCGTCTTCGCGGTGATAGCCTAAAAATGTTCGATCCTTCCATTTTTCTATATTGGGTGGTGTCCACTGAAAAGTGGCAGTTCTACCCGTAACTTTTGCACTTTTATGCTTTACGTTTTCGGTGGTTATGACTTCTCCTTTGCGCAAAGGCACAATGGTGGTGCCTACCAAAACGCCGTACATAATAATCGGGCTACCAGGGGCCATGTCTTCTAAAACAATTTTATGTTTTGCCCTGGTATCTGCAAGTACCGTAATGATTTCCCCATTTAATTGTGCCTTTTCGCCGGCTTTGAGGGAATCTAATGCAACAGCAACATTGTCTTGAAAATGGACTTTTAGAATAGATTGCTTCATTACGCCGGGTGTCAGAGGGTGTTAATGTTTTGTTGGAACAGGTGAAATCCTTTTTCGACACCATGGGTTTCCAAGGCGTCTAAGCCTATAGCAATAGCTGCAGTGAGGTTGGGAATTCGGTTTAAATTAGTGCCCCAAAATTCCTCTAGGTTTAGGGCAGCCTTTGCTACCTCGAGTGTTTCGGCCCTAGCCCAAAGGGTTTTAAAAGTAGCAACAATTTCGTCGCTATCCTGCACGGGTAATTCCTGTCCCTTATACGCTCCTTTGTAAAATCTAAGAAGACATGCAAAAGCATAGGTCAGGTGCACGGGTAGGCTGTTCTGGGTGGAAATATAACCGAGTAAACTTGGAAGTACACGAACCTTAAATTTAGAAATCGAATTCAAAGCGATACTGGAAAGATTGTGAACAATAAATGGATTCCTAAACCGGTCCAACACTTCATTTGCAAAAGCAATCAATTCTTCTTTTGTCAATTCCAGAGTGGGGATTATTTCTTCAAATATGGCCCGCTGTATGAAGGGACCGGTAAATTCATGGTCTACCGTTTCCTTTACGGTAGTGTGTCCGTAGAGCAGGGCAAAGGGTACCATAGCCGTATGAGCTCCGTTTAGGATCCGAACTTTTCGTGTGCGATAGGGTTGTAAATCCGAAACTATCTTTACATCTAATGTGGTTTTTTGAAAGGGTAATTTGTCCTTTAACGCTTGGTCTCCTTCGATGACCCAAAGGAAGAAATCTTCTGCTGTAACAATTAATTGATCTATATAGGATAAGGCGGCATTATAGCTGTCAATTTCCGCTTTGGGATAACCGGGTACAATACGATCAACCAAGGTGTTGTGAAAGGAGTTATGTGTTGTAATCCAGTTGCGAAATGCCGTTCCTAAGCCCCACTGATCTGTGTATTTTAATATGATCTCCTTTAAGGTGTCTGCATTGTAGTTTATGAGTTCACATGGAATAATCGTTAATCCCTTTTTCGAATCCCCCTTAAAATGCTTAAATCGTTCATATAAGAATACCGTTAATTTGGCCGGGAAAGCAACTGGGGGCTCCAGATCCATGTTGTCAGTCGGTTCATAGGAAATACCTGCTTCCGTGGTATTCGAAATAATAAACTCAAGACCTTCTTCACGTGCCAGTTTTAAATAGTCCTGGAATTGTGTGTATGGATTTACCGATTTTACAATGTTGGAAATGAGTTCTATTTTTTGAATTTCAGTTCCATTTTTTATGCCTTTCATAAACAGGGTGTACAGTCCGTCCTGAGCGTTTAAAAGGTGCACCATTCCCGTTTCAATAGGTTGTACTACGGCCACGCCACCTCTAAAATCTGTCGATTTATTTAATTCTTGAAAAGCATAATCTACAAATGCCCTTAAAAAATTGCCTTCCCCAAACTGTACGATTTTTATGGAAGCTGTGGGCTCTAGCTTTAAATCCTTGCGATTCAAGGATTTGATGGTTTCTTGGGACTCCAACATCTGTTAGTCTAAATTATAAATTAAATAAGCCAGGCAGCCATAAGGTGAGTTCAGGAAAATACGTAACCAAAAACAAGGCTAAAATCATTGCGAGAAACAAAGGTAGTAGGGGTTTAATTACCTTTTGAATGCTGGTTTGTGCTACGCCAACTCCCACAAATAAAACAGATCCAACAGGGGGCGTGCAGAGTCCTATACAGAGGTTTAATACCATAATTATCCCAAAATGAATTGGATCCATGCCCAGTGCTGTTACCACCGGTAAAAATATGGGAGTAAAGATGAGAACGGCAGGTGTCATGTCCATAAATATTCCCACAAACAAGAGTAGTAAGTTTATAATTAATAAGATAATAATCTTATTGTCGCTCACGGCCAGTAGTACTTCACTTATACTTTGTGGGATATTTTCATAGGACATCACCCAGGACATGCTCATTGAAGCTCCAATCAACAACATGACCACCGCAGTTGTTGCAGAAGACTCCAGCAATATGGTAGGCAACGATTTTATCGATATTTCCTTATATATAAATCCCAAGACTAACGTATACAGAACAGCGATAGCAGAAGCCTCGGTAGCCGTAAAAACGCCTACTACAATACCGCCAATAACCACCACCAATAGAAAAAGGCTTGGTAAAGCATCTACAAAGGTTGTTACTACTGCCTTAAGGGTACTGCGATTGCCGAGTTTGTATTTTTTCTTTTTGGCCCAGAAAGCGGCAACCAACATAAGGAACAAACCTGTAAGAATGCCGGGGATGTATCCGGCAAGAAATAAGGCCGCTATGGAAACGCCTCCACTAGCCAGGGAATAGACAATTAAAATATTACTGGGCGGAATAACCAAACCTATTGTTGCCGAGGTAATATTTACCGCTGCCCCAAACTCTTTGGAATACCCTTCTTTTTCCATCTCAGGCCCCAAAATACTTCCCATAGCCGATGCAGAGGCCATGGCCGACCCGGCAATGGCACCCATCAACATGGCTCCAATGACATTTATCAAGGCCAACCCGCCAGGTAAGGCACCTACTAATGTTTTGGCAAATGCAATGAGTCGGTGTGCGATTCCCCCTTTATTCATTAATTGACCTGAAAGAATAAAGAACGGTATGGCAAGTAGGGCAAAACTATCCAAACCGGTACCCATACGTTGAGATACAGTGGTAAAAGCAGGTAGTGCCGGAATACTAACCAACATTGTTAAAACGGAGGATATTGCAATACTCCAGGCCACTGGGGTGCCTATGGCCAATAAGCCAATAAAGCTCACAATTAAAACAAGTAATGGTATGTAGTCCATGGCTATCGGAGATTGATCAGGTCAGAAATTTTATAGTAGATAATCAGTATTCCACTAAATGGTATTGCAGCATAAACCGCTGCCAAAGGTAATTCCAGAGCCGGAGAAAACTGCTGAAGCTTGTACGTAATGTAAACCAAACGGAAACCTCCTATCACCATGGCGCAAAGTGCAAAAAGTACAATAAGGGAGTACACCAATATTTTAAGTCTACGTTGGGTTTTTAACCCCGATTTCATCGGTAATACGTCTATAGCCACATGCATATTTCGACCGGAAACATAAGCAGCGCCAAGAATACCCAACCAAATCATGAGATATCGGGCCAATTCATCGGTAAAAGAACTTGGCGTACCAATTACAAAACGGGTAAATACCTGCCATAAGACATTTAATACCATGGCAGACATAATTACAACCAAGAGGTGGGCTAAAATTGAATCAATTTTCTTTCGAAGTTTCATCTATTGGATGTTTTCAATACGTTGAACCAAATCATGTAACTGGGTATCGGATTCAAGATTAGTGTAAATCGTGCTTACTTGTTGCGCAAAAACCGATTTGTCTGGATACAAAACTGTAACACCGGCATTCTTAACTGCTTCTAGGGCTTCTTTTTCAGAAATCGCCCATAACTCACGCTGATAGGTGACCGAGGCGTCTACCGCCTGTTGCAGCCATTGTTTTTCTTGAGTATTCAGAGCATTCCACAGATGGGTGCCAATGATTAGTACGTCGGGTAATACAGTGTGTTCGTCCAAGGCATAGTATTTACAAACTTCGTAATGCCGTGAAAGGTAAAAACTTGGAGGGTTATTTTCGGCACCATCTACCACGCCTTGTTGTAATGAAGTATACAATTCACCCCAAGAAATTGGAGTTGCGGCACCTCCTAACGTATTGATCATGGTCATGGCAGTGGTGCTTTCCATAACTCTGATTTTTAATCCTTTTAAATCGGAAGGTGTTGAAATTGGCCTATCCTTCGTATAAAAACTTCTACTTCCGGCATCGTAATATCCCAAACCTTTCAGCCAATATTTAGTGCCATCTTCAAGGAGTTCCTTTCCTATGGGTCCGTCAAGAGCCCGAAAGGAATGCGCTCTGTCGCGGAATAGATAGGGGAGACCAAGAACCTTCATTTTGGGAGCAAAATTTTCCAGCACTCCTACCGAAACCTTAGTCATGTCTAAACTCCCAATTTGAAGTAATTCAATGCATTCGCGTTCTGTCCCCAATTGTTGACTCGGATAAATTTCGAGGGTCAATTTTCCTCCGGAAATTTTGGAGAGATCGTCTCCCATTTTTACCATCGCCCGATGAACGGAATGTGTAACTCCCAAGCTATGCGCCAATTTAATGGTTTTATGCTCCTGAACGGAATTGCAACTCATATTGAGTAGGCAAGTAAATACAAGAAACCAAGTAAAATTTTGCATGCGTATTATTTTTTTACGGCTTGTATAATTGCTAACGCCTGACGCACTGCAACGGTTAATCCCGAAAAATCCTTGTTTGCCAAAATCTCGTTTGAAATGAGTTGAGAGCCCATACCAACACAAGTAACTCCGGCCTCGAACCAAGCCTTTAAATTAGCTTCATTTGGAGCTACCCCACCGGTGGGCATAATGCTTGTCCAAGGCTGAGGTCCTTTTATTGCTTTTACAAATTTGGGACCATATAAGTCACCAGGAAATAGCTTTACGATTTCACATCCCAACTCTTCGGCTTTGGCAATTTCAGTTAAACTACCGCAACCCGGTGACCATAATACTTTACGGCGGTTACACACGAGCGCAATGTCTTCTCGCAACACGGGAGTGACCACAAAATTGGCGCCTAACCCCATGTACAAGGAGGCAGATGCTCCGTCGGTTACAGATCCCACTCCTAGTATCATTTCCGGTAGTTCCGAGGCGGCGAACTTTTCTAATGCTCCGAATACTTCATGGGCGAAATCCCCTCGGGCTGTAAATTCCATGAGTCTGGCGCCGCCGTCATAACACGCCTTAAGCACACTTTTACTCAACTCAATATCACTGCTGAAAAACAATGGAACCATACCGTTGTCTTTCATGGTTTGAGCAACCTCTAATCTTGAAAATCTAGCCACTTTAAGGTAATTTTTTTAGTTCCTGATTCAATTACTATCTCGCTACACGACCAGAAGCATCGCCTCCCATGAGTTTTTCAACCTCATCTACGGTAACTAAATTAGCATCTCCCATAATGGTGTGTTTTAAGCAAGAAGCGGCTACCGCAAAATCAAGCGCCCTTTGATCATCATTTGGATAGGTCAAAAGTCCGTAAATAAGGCCACCCATAAATGAATCACCCCCACCAACACGATCTACAATATGCGTAATTTGATATTGGCGAGTTTCGTACATTGATTTACCGTCATACAATACGCCAGCCCAGGTATTGTGCGATGCCGATATGGATCCTCTAAGGGTGGTAATAACCTTTTTGGCTTTAGGGAATTTTTCCATCATTTGTTTGCATACCGATAAGAATGCCTCTGCTGTAACATCTGATCCGTGTTTATGAACGTCTAGTCCCTCTGGATGTATATTGAAATGCATATGTGCGTCTTCTTCATTCCCTAAAATAACATCACAAAATGAAGTGAGTTCGGTCATTATTTTTTCCCTCTGCTTGGCATCACAGTATTTCCAAAGTTTAGCGCGGTAGTTTAAATCGGTAGAAATGGTTATCCCTTTTCCACTGGCTATTTGTAAGGCCTCCAGACAAACATCTGCGGCTCCCTGAGATATTGCCGGAGTAATGCCGGTCCAATGAAACCATTTTACCCCTTCAAATACGGTTTCCCAATCAATCATACCGGATTTTATCTCGGCCATGGCCGAATTGGCCCGGTCATAGATAACTTTAGACCCTCTGGATACGGCTCCGGTCTCAAGAAAATAGATCCCCAAACGATTGCCACCCCAAACAATTTTGTCTACCCCAACACCGCGCTTGCGCATTTCCATCATGGCACATTCCCCGATATCATTTTTTGGTAAACGGGTTACAAAATCTACCGGAATCCCAAAGTTGGCCAGAGAAACTGCAACGTTAGATTCCCCACCTCCGTAAACCACATTTAAACTATTGGCTTGTGAAAATCTCAAAAAACCTTCCGGAGCGAGCCGTAACATAATTTCTCCAAAGGTGACTACTGTGCTCATGCGTTTAAATTAAGTTCAGATATTAATAGTTAAAATAGGACTTGGCATTGAAATAGCAAACATCTGCTACTATTTTTCCTATCCACGGGATGTCATTGGGCAATTCCCCACGTTGAATCTCGTCGCCTAGGAGATTACACAAAATTCTTCTAAAGTATTCATGTCGCGGAAACGATAAAAAACTTCTGCTGTCGGTAAGCATACCAATAAAACAACTCAACAAACCCATATTCGATAGCGCATTTATCTGTTTGGTCATGCCGTCCTTTTGATCTAAAAACCACCATGCCGATCCAAATTGTACTTTCCCCTTAACACTGCCATCATTGAAATTTCCAATCATACTGGCCATAATTTCATTGTCGGCGGGGTTTAGATTGTATATAATGGTTTTGGTCAATTTATCTTTTGTGTCCAGTGTATTAAGGAACTGAGCTAGGCTTTGGGCTTGCGAAAAATCACCAATGGAGTCCCATCCGGTATCCGGACCTAAAACTTGATGCATACGAGCATTGTTATTGCGAAGCGCACCCAAATGAAATTGTTGCACCCAACCAAATTCATGGTATGTTTCGGACAAAAATTGCAATAATGCAGATTCAAATTTCAAAATGTCTACAGCCGAAAGGTCCTGACCAGCTTGTTTTTTGGCAAAAATGTGTGTTATCTCGTTTTCGGTAAAGGAGGTATACGGTATTTTTTCTAACCCGTGGTCACTCAACTTACAGCCGTTAGAATTAAAATAAACCATTCTATTGTAGAGGGCAGTTTTTAAATCAACATAAGTACGAATCTCCATTTCTGCAATCTCTGCCAGAGAAGCTATGTAGGTATTATAAGTTGGACTCGATATCAGGATGGCCTTGTCGGGTCTAAAGGCAGTACTTACCTTAACTTCAAAATCACTATTAGCTAAATGTTTATGATACCTTAAATCGTCCAGGGGGTCTTCTGTGGTGCACACCACCTCTGCTCTTACTTTGCGCAGTAAATTCCGGCAACTGAACTCTTGGCTCGAAAGCTGTTCCGATGTGGTATCATAAATATAGGCTGCTGTATCTGGTTTTAATAAACTGTATACGTCAAAATAGCGCGCCAGTTCCAAATGTGTCCAGTGATATAATGGATTACGCAAGGTATAAGGCACGGTATTGGCCCAGTGGTTAAATTTCTCCCGATCCGTACCCGTACCGGTAATGTATTTTTCATTAACCCCGAGGGTTCTCATGGCGCGCCACTTATAATGATCTCCGTTTATCCAAACCTTTGTCAGGTTTTGATACTTTGTGTCCTCTACAATTTCATTTGGCGGCAGGTGATTGTGGTAATCAATAATTGGGAGCCCTTTGGCGAAATCATGATAAAGTTCTTCAGCAAATTTATTTTCCAACAGAAAATTATCATGAATGAAAGTATTGACCATCGTAATTCAACTTGTAATATTAATTTTCGTTTGTCGGTTTTCCAATGGTAGCCAGAATGCCGCCATCTACGTAAAGTATCTGCCCGTTAACAAAATTGCTGGCACTCGAGGCTAAAAATATAGCAGCACCCTGTAGATCCTCCGGATCTCCCCAGCGTCCGGCAGGAGTTCGGTTAATTATAAAATCGTTAAACGGGTGCCCTGCCACCCGTATGGGTGCGGTCTGGCTTGTTGCAAAATAACCTGGTCCAATGCCGTTGATTTGAATATTGTATTTGGCCCACTCGGTAGCCATGTTCTGAGTTAACATTTTTAAGCCACCCTTGGCTGCGGCATAGGCTCCTACGGTGTTTCTGCCCAAAGCGCTCATCATGGAACAGATATTGATGATTTTACCACCTCCTTTGGCAATCATAGGCTTAACTACTTGTTTTGCCATGATAAAGGGACTCACCAAATCTACCTTAATCACCGCTTCAAAATCTTGTACTTCCATATCTAGCAGCGGTGTCCGTTTAATTATGCCCGCATTGTTAACAAGAATATCTATTTCGCCAACCTCATTTGTTATGGTGTCTATTTTTTTAATTACCTGTTGTTCGTCTGTGACGTCGAATAGATATCCAAAGGCAGATAATCCGCAAGCACGGTATTCTGCCACGGCCCGATCTAGCTTTTCCTGAGACGACGCACCATTAATTACCAGGGTTGCACCTGCGGCTCCTAACCCCTTTGCCATGGCCATACCCAGCCCGTGAGTTGCACCCGTTATTAGAGCTATTTTTCCGGTGAGGTCAAAAAGGTTTGCAGACATATCGGTGGTTATCTGAGTTTATTAATATTGCAAACATCCATATCACCATAATCGAGATTTTCACCGGCCATCCCCCAAATAAAAGAATATCCTGCCGTACCCGAACCTGAGTGAATAGACCATGGGGGCGAAATTACCGCTTGTTCATTCGAGACCCATAAATGACGAGTTTCCTGGGGCTGTCCCATGAAATGACACACGGCATGGTCTTGTGGAACCTCAAAATATAAATAGACCTCCATTCTTCTGTCATGCACATGAGCAGGCATTGTATTCCAACTACTACCCTGTTTTAGCGTAGTCATGCCCATCTGAAGTTGACACACCGATACGGTGGAATTAACAATATATTTTCTTAATGTTCTTGCGTTAGCGGTTTCGGGCGCACCCAATTCAATTACTTCCACGTCTGTCAAACCAATTTTTTTTACCGGATAGGCTTGGTGGGCCGAAGCGGAATTAAGATAAAATTTCGCCGGATTTGCCGGGGAGTTACTTTTAAAGGTAACGATTTTTTTACCCATGCCAACATATAGGGCTTCCTTATGGTCAATAGAAAACTCCACGCCATCTACTGTAATTATTCCTGGTCCACCAATATTTATTACCCCAAGTTCCCTTCGTTCCAGGAAAAAGCTTGCCTTTAGGGGGTCAATAACTTCAAGGTTAATGATTTTATGCACCGGTATTACGCCGGAAACCATGTATCTGTCGTAATGGGAGTAGGTCCATCTTAATGAATCTTCGGTAAATACTTGTTCAATCAAGAATTCGTCTCGCAATGCCTGGGTGTTGTATTGCTTAACTGATTCGGGATGGGATGCGTATCGTAATTCGTAGTTTGACATAGCATTTTATGTAATCGATTACACAAATATATAATAAATTCTAATTAATCTTTGGATCAAGATTTGGGAAATGTAATATCGGAAAATCTACAATGAATATCATGGTATTTGATCCTACTTAGCCCTCAGTAAGGAATGCGCCTAAAGGTCAGTTCAAAGGCATTCCTTCGTTTAAACCTATGTTGGAATTGGGACAATAACCATAAACCTTGAGAAGTGGCTATTCTTGCAGACTATGTTGCAATAAAATCTAAAGTCAGCCCATTTTATTAATTATATGAGCCATAAAAAAATTGGGCTAATTCTTTCTTTGGGCTAGAGTAAATTTTGGTCACAATAAAAGGAATAACCCAAGGGGAATGGGTATTTAAAGTAAGCTTTATATTCCCCTGATTTCTGAATCCGTTTGCTTGCAACGTTTGGCAAAACGTTTTAGGTTGTTCAGAACTATACTTAGTGTGAGACCTTTGCTTTTTGAAGGGTTTGTTTTTGGATTAGAATACATAACACTGTGTTTATACACATTAAATTTACAAATTATTTACAATTAATTTACATTGTAAATCTAAAAAATCCCTGACCATGGGCAGGGATTCATAGGTAAAAAGGTTGCGATTATCCTAAAAACGGATACTTATAATCCGTAGGAGTTACAAATGTTTCCTTAATTAATCTTGGCGAAACCCACCTCATAAGGTTTTGTGCAGAGCCGGCCTTATCGTTGGTACCCGAAGCCCGAGCGCCCCCAAAGGGTTGTTGCCCTACGACTGCTCCCGTAGGCTTGTCATTTATGTAAAAGTTACCCGCACAGTTCTCTAAGGCACGGGTGGCTTGTTCAATCGCATACCTGTCTCGTGAAAGCACGGCTCCAGTTAAAGCGTATTCCGAGGTGGTGTCTACCAGATGTAGTGTGTTTTCCCATTGATCGTCTTCGTAAATATAGACCGTAACGACCGGACCAAACAATTCGGTCTCCATGGTCTCGTATTTTGGATTGGTGGTAAGAATGACGGTGGGAGAAATAAAATAGCCTACAGATTTGTCGTAGGTGCCACCGGCAATGATCTGTGCCTCTTCGGAAGCTTTAGCTCTGTCTATATATGCTGCCAGCTTGTTAAAAGCCCCCTCGTGAATTACAGCAGTAATAAAGTTTTTCATATCTGCCGGTGACCCTGGTGCTGCAAAAGACGCTATGTCGGATTTAACACGATCTAGAATTTCAGATGCTGTAGATTTTGGCAGATAAACACGAGAGGCAGCACTGCACTTTTGGCCTTGAAGTTCAAAAGCACCTCTGGTTATAGCTGTAGCTACCTGTTGGGTATCGGCGCTTGGGTGTGCAAGGATAAAATCCTTTCCTCCGGTTTCTCCCACAATGCGGGGATACGTTTTATACTTTCCGATATTTTCTCCGATTTTTTTCCAAATCGATTTGAATACCTCGGTAGATCCCGTAAAATGAATACCGGAAAAATCGGAATGTGAAAGCAGGGTGTCTGATATCATTACAGGATCACCAAAAACGGTGTTTATTACCCCGTCGGGTAAACCCGCTTCCCGGAATACTTCAACAATGACCTGAGCCGAAAAAATCTGATGGTCGCTGGGTTTCCATATCACAACGTTACCCATCATAGCAGCACTGGCAGGAAGGTTGCCTGCAATTGCTGTAAAGTTGAATGGAGTAATGGCGTAAATAAAGCCTTCCAACGGCCGATATTCAACGCGATTCCAGATGCCTTCAGAAGATATGGGTTGTTCCTTATAAATATCGGACATAAACGACACGTTGAACCTCAAAAAGTCAATCAACTCGCAGGCTGCATCGATTTCTGCCTGATGAATGGTCTTGGATTGGGCAAGCATTGTAGCTGCATTAATTCTTGAACGGTAGGGCCCTGCTATTAGGTCTGCGGCCTTCAGAAAAATGGCAGCTCGTTGTTCCCAGGCCAAATTCGCCCATTTTTTGCGCGCCTCCAAGGCTGTTTCAATGGCCAGCTCTATTTCTTTTTGAGAGGCTAAATGATAGTGTCCGACTACATGTGAATGCTCGTGCGGGGGAGACATGCTACGGGTGGTTCCTGTACGTACGGCTTTTCCTCCAATGGTCATTGCGATGTCGGCCTTACCGGAGTAATAGGTCTCATATTGATTTAGTACTGCTGCCCGTTCTGCCGATCCCGGTGCATATCCCTTAACGGGTTCATTAATTGCTTCCGGAACTTTAAAAAAACCGTTGCCCATGCGTTTGGATTTATAAGATTACATTCAATCGCAAAGGTACAAATTGCAAGTGCCAATAAAAAGTATCCTTAAAATTACCCTCAGATTTAGTTGAGGGCAAAGGGCGCATGGAGTTTAAAAATAGGCACGTATACCCGAAAGCGTTCAGTGGTGCTAAAATTCACCATGTTAAAATGACCTTTCATGGCTCCCAGCGGTGAGGTAAGCAAGCAGCCTGAACTATACGTATGGGACTCTCCGGGGCAAATCACTGGCTTTTTACCGATAACACCTTCGCCGTCCAGAATTTCGGTGTTGTTCAGTGCATCAAAGATTTTCCAGTGTCTGGAGGTAAGTTGCACTGCATCCTGGCTTTGATTTTCAATTGAAATGGTATATCCAAAAGCAAAATGCATCTTGTAATTTTTGAAAAAGGTGCCTTCAAAAGTTGTGGCAACCGAAATTTTGATGCCCTTGGTGACTTGTGTAATCATGTGCCTTAAAAGGTTACCGCTGTGCCCAATAGCATTGCTAAAAAGACAACACCTGCTAAAATAATAAAGAAAGCGTTTAAAATGAGATACTTTATTATGGTTTTAAACACCCCCTGTTTGTAAAATCTTCGCATGGAAGCAAAGAGGTATATAGAGAATGCCGAGACCGCATAAACTGTAATATCAATTCCTGAAATACCCTCTGCCAAAAGTCCCAGGAGCAACAAGATAAAAAATAAGGATTGAATGTGAAAGCCAAATATCAGATTATCGGTGTAGGTGTATTTTTTCCTGATGTACATCACCCAAGGTACAAAACTAAAGATCGGTAAAAAGAAAAATGACACCAAGGGCAGTCGCGATAAAAACACATTAACAAACGTGCCCGGTTCTTTGCTCAAGCGATTTAGGGATTGCGCAGATTCGAAACTGAATCGATCTTTTGGGGACGGAATTAGCTTGTGTATTTTTACAGCGTCTTCGTATCGTAATTTCTCATTATTTCTAACCAGTGATAAATAAACCGAAGTCCGACGCCAATATTGTTCAAATGAACTTCCGCTAATACTGTCAATGCGCGATTTGGGATCTGCCAAATTGAGAGAATCGTGGTATTCCATTTTTTTTTCCAAGATAACAAGAAGGCCGTCAAAGTCCTTGGGTTTGTGTTTTCCGGACAATGAATCGGAGCTAGTAGCAGCGTGAATGGTAACATCCGAATCTTCCGATACTTCGGACAGTGTTTCAGAAAAATTCAAATAATTCAATTCCCTATAATTTCCCACAAGTTGCTGCATTAGGAAATATATTATAGCGAGGCTCAGCAAAAAGCGGAAGGGGTTGGTGTAGGTAACTCGCTTTCCCTGAATGTAGTCCAGTGAAATTTGACCGGGCCGAATTAGCATTGCTGTAACCGTTCGAAACAACCGGGAATCGTAGTCTACAATACTTCCGAGGAATTCTTCAAAAAAATCTCTAACGGTAATACTTTTAGTGCTGTTGAGTTGAGAACAGTTCGGACAATATCGGTGAGAAAGTTCCAAGGGGTGGCTGCAGTTTAAGCATGTGTTTCCACGGTATTTTGGAAGTTGCCTAAGTTGGCGTTTGGAAATTTTCAAAGCTTTACTCATGCCTAATTGGTCATATTGGTGGAGTTCGCTGTGCCGATTCCGATTAGACTGTCGTACAGGTCTCCAAATTGACGGTAATATATGAGTATGGTATATTGGTTTTCTGTTACATGATAAGTTCCGCTAATGGCATTTAGATCTGCTGTTCCATGGTCGTCTACGACCAAGTACTTGTAGTTGTAAAATCCTTGTTTTAACACGAGACTTCCTTCAAAGTATCCTGAATCCGGATTCAGTACCAATCGGTTTTCATCTGTTAATGCGTAATTGTTGAATTTGCCAAAAATATAGACCTGTTTCAATCCGAGCTCCGGAGTATAGGGAAGAGCAAAATGAACACGAGTGTATTCGGCTTCTCGGGAGGCATCTCGTCCCTGTAGGGTCCGAATTACAAAATCCCCATTAATATCAGGAAAAAAAGTATAAGGTTTATTTCGACGTATGCTGTTGGGGAATAAATAGTGTTCATATAAATCGTTAATTGCAATCGATGAAATTGCAGCCGTTGGGGCTCTGAGATCACTGGTGTCGAAATAAAGGAATTCATTACCTCCCCAAAACGAAGATTCACGGTCGTATTTGTAGACCAATTCGGTTCCCATGGTGAATTGGGGTGCCAGGTCATAAATGGCGTTGGGCCAATAAAAATTTTGAAGAATCACAGCCTTCACCTCTTGTTTGGGATTGATCAGTTGAATTCCGGAAGGTTTAACGCTGAATTGTACACTTTGATGTGAATTCATGTCTTCGAATTTTCGGGGACGCCGAATTTGAGCGGCAACCTTAACCAAGTCCTGATAAATTGCAAATCGACGCGAAAATTGCAGTTCTCCGTATGCGTTGTAAATTTCAAGGATGTAATTTCCCGCTACTTTTGGGCTTACCTGTGAATTGGGCAACCTAAGCTGATAGTGCGAATAGGATTGTAGTGTAGAATAACTGTTTCCGTAGTTGGTGATACGCTGATTGTCTCTGCCGTTTAAGTATTGTGATTTTAAAAGTTGCGAAGGGGTCCAGTTGTAATTACAATGAATTATTTTATAGTAATAATCTTGTTCTATTGCGGTTAGATCATCAAATTCTAGGAGGATTGATTCTCCTAGCTGAACTATAGGAAACTGGTCTGCAGTTTCACCTTTAAATACAATGGATCGGATATGATTGGGTGGATTTACTTCCGGCAATTGTTGGCTGTGCAATGGCAGGCCAAGAATAATCAGCGTAAGGTAGGCAGTTACCTGCTTCATTTTGTAGGACATCATAGCGTAAAGGTACGGAAAAACCCTGCCTGAGGTGAAGCCAACTTTATTTCGGGAAAAAATGAGTTAATTTTTATGGTTAGACGTTGAGAAGTTTTATTTTTGCACCGAATTTTTCTAACTAAGGCTTACATCTTATGCCAACTGACATCCGAATTAAAAAAGGATTGAATATCAACCTTGTCGGCGCTGCAGAACCTACTATTTCCCAAACTGTTCCCAGCAATTTTTACGCATTGAATCTTGCCGATTTTCATGGGTTTACCCCCAAACTCCTTGTTCGTGAGGGTGGGCGTGTGCACTGTGGAGATCCGCTTTTTTGCAGTAAGGACAATGAGTCCTTGATTGTAGCGGCTCCGGCCAGTGGTGAGGTTGTGGAGATTGAACGCGGTGCGCGTCGTCGTATTCTGTCCATGCGAATTAAGGCCGATAAAGAACAGCTGTTTCGGGAGCACTCACCATTGAATTTGGCCCAGGCTACCGGGCAGGAGGTTCGTGATTACTTACTTAAAACCGGTTGCTGGCCCTTTATTAAGCAACGCCCGTACGACATAATTGCAGATCCAAATGTAGCTCCAAAGGCCATTTTTATTTCTGCCTACGTTACGGCCCCTTTGGCAGCCGATATTAATCTTACAC
>JBJOHX010000007.1:0-5550 GCA_046047415.1 Bacteroidota bacterium | reverse complement strand
ATCCCTTTTTTGGAGCTCTAGTGGGCCGTTACGGTAACCGAATTGCCAAAGGAAAATTCACCTTGGACGGGGAAACGTTCACCCTTGCCAAAAACAATGGTGAAAACCATTTACACGGAGGCCTTGTCGGATTTAATAAGGTACTTTGGGATGCGGCACCGGGACACGATACCGACCGAGCTCGACTCAGATTGGACTACCGAAGCCCAGACGGAGAAGAAGGATATCCGGGCCAACTGGATGTTCGAATCGACTATATCCTAACGGACGATAATACCCTAGAGGTGTCCTATCAGGCTGTTACCAACAAAGCAACCGTAGTAAACTTGACCCAACACACGTATTTTAATCTGAGTGGCGATTTTTCGCAAGACATCTTGAACACGGAGTTACAACTGAATGCCGATGCTTATTTACCTGTTGATGCCGGTTTGATCCCAACCGGAGAATTGCGCCCGGTGTCCGGAGGTGCCTTCGACTTTACCCAACCCAAAACCATTGGTCGGGATGTGGAAGCCGATGACCAGCAATTGGCCCTTGGCGGCGGGTACGACCACTGCTGGGTGCTAAACAAAAACGGTAAAGAATTTACCAAAGTGGGGACGGCCTTTGACAAAGCATCGGGCCGTGTCTTGGAAGTAGCAACAACCGAACCTGGAGTCCAATTTTACATTGGGAATTTTCTGAATGGAACCCTGCCGGCCAAAGGTGGAGGAACCTACGGCAAGCGCAGTGGATTTTGCCTGGAAACCCAACACTATCCCGATTCGCCAAACCGTCCGGAATTTCCGACCACCCGCCTAAACCCCGGAGAGATCTACCAAACCCGGACCACCTTTACATTTTCCACCCGATAACCAGCATCATGAAAACACTAGATACATTAGACTGGATTACTATTTCGCTTTACTTCTTAGTCTTATTGGGTATTGCGGTTTGGGTAATTCGTCGCAAAAAAGAAAACACCGAAGATTATTTTCTAGCCGGAAGGAATATTGGATGGTTTGTGGTTGGAGCCTCAATCTTTGCTTCGAATATTGGATCTGAACACGTGGTAGGATTGGCCGGAACCGGAGCAAGTAACAAACTGCCCTTGTTGATTTATGAAATCCACGCCTGGATTGTATTGCTATTGGGCTGGATGTTTTTACCGTTTTACGCCCGTTCCGGAGTTTTTACCATGCCAGAATTTCTGGAAAAACGGTTCGATGCCCGTTCCCGTTGGATTCTCTCGGTGTTTTCCATTGTAGCTTATGTTCTTACCAAGATTTCGGTTACCATCTATGCAGGAGGAATAGTGGTTTCTGCCTTACTCGGGATTGATTTCTGGACCGGCGCCATCGCTACGGTGGTACTCACCGGAATTTACACCGTGTTGGGAGGCATGCGCGCCGTAGTTTACACCGAAGCCCTTCAAGCGGTTATCTTGGTAGTGGGTGCCGCAACGCTTACCATTATAGGCTTGGATCATGTTGGAGGCTGGAATAGCATGCGGGAAACCGTTACGCCCGAATACCTGAATATGTGGCGCAGCATTGACGATCCGGATTTCCCTTGGTTGCCCTTGGTCATTACCAGTACCATTGTGGGTATCTGGTACTGGTGTACGGATCAGTACATCGTGCAACGGGCCCTAACCGCCTCTTCGCTTAAAGAGGGACGACGGGGAACCATTTTTGGGGCCTTACTCAAACTGATGCCGGTTTTTCTCTTTCTGATTCCCGGCGTGATTGCCCTTACCCTAAAAATGCGGGGCGAGCTGGAATGGGATACCCCGGATCAGGCCTTTCCCGTGCTCATGAGTAACCTTTTACCCTCCGGACTTCGCGGCCTGGTGGCCGCCGGACTTTTGGCTGCCCTAATGAGCTCACTGGCCTCTGTTTTTAACTCCTGTTCTACGCTGTTTACAGTCGATATTTACAAAAAACTCCGACCCGAAACTCCCGAGAAAAAACTGGTCCGAACCGGGCAAATAGCCACGGTTATCGTGGTGCTAATCGGAATTGTATGGATACCAATAATGGCCAACATATCCGGGGTATTGTACGAGTACCTGCAGAGCGTACAATCCTATATTGCACCTCCGATTGCGGCTGTGTTCCTCTTAGGTATATTTTATAAACGCATCAACGGACAAGGTGCCTTTGTTACCTTAATTGCCGGTTTTGTGGTTGGAGCCATGCGAATTGGCTTGGAACTGGCCAAGGATACGCTAGACCCAACTAGCATTTGGTACACCCTGGGGGCGACTAATTTCCTCACGTTTGCAGCTTGGTTTTTCCTGTTTTGCGTGGTATTACTTTTGACAGTGAGCTGGCTTACCCCTGCTCCGGCCCCGGAAAAAGTGGCCAATCTTACCTTTGGAACCTTAACGGCAGAGGCGCGTTCGCAAAACAAGAACAGCTACAACTGGAAGGACATAACCATTTCGTTGGTGATTGTAGCCATTGTAATTGGTATCATGATATGGTTTAACGGTAAGTAAGGAGTATTACGACCAGATTATCAGGCAAAGATTTACACCGCCATCCTCTTACCCCGGTCAACGCAAGCGTGGACCGGGTTTTTTTTGTAAATTCCTTATTTACAAATATATGCAGTGAAATAAAGCCAATGCCCCGACCTGATAAAAATCATTTTTATCTTCCCAAGCAAGCCCTAATTTCGAGTAATTAAACGTGATAATATGTTCTCGTTCCGTGACTTTAATATCGCAGATTGGTTCTCGTTTTACAGGGTTGCCGCCGTTCCCATTCTAATTTTGGCTCTTCTCTCCGGAGATAGGGAGGTTTTTACCTGGTTGTTACTCATAAGCTACAGTACCGATGCCATAGACGGGCAATTGGCTAGACGATTAAACCTCTGCAGTGCAAGAGGCGCTCAACTCGATTCGTTGGGCGATCAGCTCACCCTAATTATTGGCGTTGTGGGATTGGGACTATTCGAAACCCAATTCGTGTTGGATTACATTGTTCCTATAAGTATTGCCTTCTCCTTGTACTTGCTACAAATGGTAATTGCGTACTTCAAATACGGCAAGGCCACAGCCTTTCATACCTATATGGCCAAAACTTCGGCACTAATTCAGGGTGTTTTTGTGTTGTGGGCCCTGTTTTTTAGCCCCATTACTTGGCTCTTTTGGTTGTTGATTGGTATCGGCATACTGGAAACGGTAGAAGAAATTACCCTCATATTCATGTATCCAACTTGGGTAAAAGACGTCAAAAGTTACTTTTGGGCCCTTACCGATCAAAGGCGCACAGGGGTTCGGGCAGCCAATTAGGAGATTTCAGATCGTTTAGAAAAAAAGGAATGGGTGTATCTCAGGATTAAAGCAAAGGACGTAATTCCTGCTATCTTTAGCTTATTTGGACTGATATTGCACATTTTTCCAAACGGCAATAGTGACTGCAATATGTGCCAGATAGTAGGTAGGCAATACCAGGAAATCTCCCTGCAATACCTGCATAAATTCCCGAAGGGCAATAAGGGTATCCGAAAATACGATTAGGGCTATACCCCCAACATACCACTGCTTTCCGGGTAAATCAGACGTTATGCCCAAAGCCGCACCCATAGAAATGCAGGATACCAGCAAATACGCAAGGGCAGCCCAGAGCAGTATCGTATCGGGGATTCCCGGATAGAGCCCGGCAAAAAAGAATACTAGATAGCCTACCGTTATGAACAGTGTCCCTTTGCGCGACAAGCGTCCGTTATACAGAGCATACCCCAGATACCCAAGATGCGCAATAAAAAATAGGCTAATTCCGTAAATGAACATCATGAGTTCGCCGTTGCGGTGCGATAAAAAGTAATCGCCTCCAATGGAAAAGGCGAAGGCAACCAAGGCGTACCACAATTCCTTTTTTCGCCATTTGGCCGATGCCGCCAGCGCGAGTATGGCGATTGCTCCAAAACCGGCAGATCCGGATTTAAACAGGAAGTTTTCGGTTGCTAGCGCCAATCCGGCAAATCCCAGTTGAAGGATTACAATCGCGCCTAAAATGCGGTTGGAATTGGATTTCATCTGATTATAATTTATTTGTTGTGATATGCTTTAATAATCCAACATCAGGCCTTGCGCACAAATTCGGACTTAAGTGCCATCGCCCCAAAACCGTCTATCTTGCAGTCAATATTGTGATCCCCTTCGGTAAGTCGAATGTTTTTTACCTTGGTTCCTGCCTTTACCGGCCCGGTTGCGCCCTTAACGGGTAAATCCTTTATAACAATCACGGAATCTCCGTCTTCCAGTACATTCCCGTTGGAATCTTTTACCACAAGCTGCCCCTCTAGGGCAACTTCCTGCGGATTCCATTGCTGACCGCATTCGGGGCATTCGTACCGATCTTCTTCCAAGGCATATCCGTAGGGCGATTCGCAAAAAGGGCAGGGTTTCATTTCGTCTGACATATACTCAAAAAATTAGTGCCGCTCATTTAAATTCAATTCCTAAATCCAGAAAAAATCAAAATTAGCGATGCATTGCGCTGCGTTTTAATGCGTTCAATATTTAACCCTCGACATTCACTTCCTCCAAACCATGCTCCCGCAAAAGTTCATTGATCTGGGGCAAATGCGTTTCCTGGGCCGTTTGGAGGCGATTGAGATGATTTTCCAATTCCGCAGACAGCTCGTTAAAAACCTGGTAAGCTCCGGCGGTTGGGCGAGCATCTCCGGTTTCCACGCTGCGGCGCAACGAGGCCAAACGGTTGTTTAACTTGATTGGGAAGTTGAGCGGATCTTGTCCGGATTGATTGCGAACCTGATAAAGATCTTCTTCAATTGCAGCCAGTTCCTTAAGAAAGGGCTGGAGGCGCTCTCCGTAATGGGTTTGGGTCAGCCCTTCCTGTTGCGCCAAAAGATATTTGCGCACTTCCCGAATGCGGATTACGGCCTCGTTGGCCAATGAGGTTTTACCTACAATTTTGGAAGCCAAATCAAATTGCTCCTGCAAATCGGCATCGGTAATACCTTTTAGGTTTGGATCCATCCTGATGCTAAATTCCTGAATTTGAATGGCATCACCAACGGTCATTCTAATTTTATAGGTTCCGGGAGGGGCCTTAGGGCCGCGCTGCGGACGCCCACTCCAGATTATCATACCTTCAAATACCGTAGCCCCGGGATAGCGAAGATCCCATTTAAAGGAATTTAATCCTTGAGCGGTGGTGGGCTTGGTAGATCCGTCTCGCTCCCAGCGCGGCACATTGGGGTCGGGTTTGTATTCCGGACTGCTACCGGTAAAGGTGCGGATAACCGCATTGGAGGCATCCAGGATTTCGAAGGTTACCGAATCCACCTGATGTTTAAGGTAGTATTGAAACTGAAGGTCGGACAAGCCGCGATAGGCCACCGCAGGCTCAAATAATACGGCTTCTTACACTGCCGGCAGGGTTCCGATGGCCCGAATGGGCTGAATGTCGTCCAAGATCCAGAAACCGCGACCGTGCGTACCCAATACCACATCGTTGTCCTTAATCACCAGATCGCGCACCGGGGTGTCGGGTAAATTCAACTGTAGCGATTGCCAGCGTTCTCCGTCGT
>JBJOHX010000006.1:0-4640 GCA_046047415.1 Bacteroidota bacterium | reverse complement strand
TATTGCCGTATCGCATGCAGACCTTAAAACCATTTATGTAGGCGCTGCATCCGGTGGCGTATGGAAATCCGAAAACGGCGGTACCGCCTGGCAACCGATTTTTGACAATCAACCCACCCAGAATATCGGTGCCTTGGCGGTAGATCCAAACAATCCGAATAACGTTTGGGTAGGAACTGGAGAAGGCAATCCCCGAAACTCCGTAAACCTGGGTATGGGAATTTTTAAAAGTGAGGACGGTGGGAATACTTGGAAACACCTGGGACTGGAAAACACCAAATCCATTCACCGCATACTTGTAGACCCCCAAGATTCGAACGTGATTTACGCCGGTGCACTTGGAGATCCGTTTACACCCAACCTAAACCGTGGGGTATACAAGTCCATAAACGGCGGCACTACCTGGGAACGCATCCTGTTTACGAATACCACTTCCGGTGTTTCCGATATGATTATGCATCCCGAGAATCCGAACAAGCTGCTGGTTGCACTCTACGACCACCATCGCACGCCGTATTCCTTTGTATCCGGAGGTTCGGGTTCCGGTCTGTTTGTTACTGAAGACGGTGGGGAAACCTGGAACCAACTCGGACCCGAAGCCGGCTTACCCGAAGGGGAACTGGGCCGGATTGGAATCGCGATGGCCCCCTCCGAACACAATCGGGTTTACGCCAAAATCGAAGCCAAAAAGAATGCCTTGTATCGCAGTGAAGATGGCGGATTGAGCTGGCAACTGATAAACGACAATCCTAAATTCACCAATAACCGACCTTTTTATTTTCAGGATCTGGCGGTAGATTCCAAAAACCCGGACCGGGTCTACAACATATACCAACCCTTAAGCGTAAGCTACGACGGGGGTCTTTCCTTTGACAGCGTCCCGATGATTCCGGCCGATGAAACCAAGGGCATCCATGCCGATTTTCACGCCATGTGGATCAATCCGGAAGACCCGGAACACTTTATAATCGGAGGCGACGGTGGATTAGGTATAACAAACGACCATGGCAAAAGCTGGTATTTCCCGGAAACCATACCGGTTGCGCAATTCTATCAAATTGCCGTAGACCACGAAAGGCCTTTTAACGTGTACGGCGGTATGCAAGACAACGGCAACTGGTCCGGCCCGGCCTATACCTGGAAGCGGGGCGGCATTCGCACCTTGTATTGGCAATACCTGGTTGGAGGTGATGGTTTTTATATTTCGCCCGACTTGGATAATCCCAGATTCGGATACGGGACCTCCCAAAACGGAGACCTGTATCGCTACGACAAACGTACCGGGTATTACCAAAGCATTGCCCCGCCCAACCCCAATCCGGAAATCCCCCTTCGGTTTAACTGGAATGCAGGCTTTGCCCGTGATCCCTTTAATCCCGACGGCGCATACTACGGTTCGCAATTCGTGCACTACACCCACGACAAAGGCCAAACCTGGAAAATTATCTCCCCGGACCTCAGTACCAATAATCCGGAACATCAGAAGGGAGACTATGGCGGTCTAACGCTCGATATTTCGGGAGCCGAGAACTACAACAGCATACTTACAATAGCCCCAAGCCGACTGAATAACGAGGTAGTTTGGGCAGGTACCGACGACGGCAGGATCCACCTTACCCAAGATGGTGGTACCACCTGGCAAGACTGCACCAAAAACCTAAAAGGCCTACCTTCCGAAGCCTGGATTGCCCGAATGGTTGCATCGCCCCACAGCGCAGCAACTGCTTGGGCTGTTGTAAACAACTACCGAAAAGGCGATTATGCACCCTACCTCTTCCGAACCGACAATTACGGCAAAACCTGGAAAGAAGTACTGCAAAACAGCGGCGTAAAGGGCTATTCCCTGGCCTTTGTGCAAGACCCGGTGGTTCCACAACTGCAATTTCTGGGTACCGAAAACGGCCTTTGGATAACTCACAACAACGGAATTTCTTGGTCTAAGGTTCACAACGGATTTCCGAGTGTATCCACCCGAGATCTGGTTATTCAAGAGTCCGAATCGGCTCTGGTAATTGGCACCTTTGGTAGGGCCATCTGGGTTATGGACGATCTGAAAATCCTGAGATCCCTCATTGCCAAACCGGTATTGGAACCCTTACGCGCCCTTCCGGTGAACGAAGTAGTTCAAGTAAAAGGTCTGTTTATCGCACCCCCTGGAAACATTTGGACTGGGTTCCACACCACCTTCGAGGGCGAAAACCGCCCTTTTCAACAGGTCGAATTACCCTTTTATTTGAACCGCGAACCGCTGGATTCCGATTCAGTTTTGGTTCATATTATAGCTCAAAATGGAGATACGCTAAACCAACGGGTAGCGAAAAATCTTAAAAAAGGCCTCAATTTCATTACCTGGAAACTAGATGCATTCAAGACCAATTTACCGGGAGCGTGGCTTAGTGAAGAATCCCGTGGCATTCCGGTGCTTCCGGGCACCTACACGGCTGTCTTTCAATGGGGTGAGCAAACTGCTTCTACCCCGGTTGTGGTGCTAGCCGATCCGAGATTTGAGGATACTGCAGATGCCGATGCGTCTTTGTATCGATTTCAAAAAAAGCTGAATGCACTCATCCTTGAATTTAATGCCCTGCATAACCGAATTACAAAAGAGGAAGATCGACTCAAAACCCTCAAGACCGATACGCCAAACCCGGAACTGGAGCAACGCATTGAGGAGGCCGGAAATCTTAGTCTAAAAGGAAGAGACAGGGTTGTTAACCGGCAAGTAGGTGCCTGGCAAAGTACCAAAACCACTCCGCATTCTGCGCTATCCAAATTGGAAATGGTCGCAATGTCCAGGCTTCAACCCATCTCGGCCCAAGAGTGGGAGCGTTTGGAGCAGGCATCCGAAATGCTAAAAAACTACGCCCTGGAAGTAAACACCTTTTTAATTCCAGAGGAATAAACATGCAATATTTATGCACGAATTCCATTTCCGATTCGTTTCTTATTAATACCTAGTCCGATTTTAATGCTTAATTACCTTACTACCTTGTCCCGAAATACCAGAATTGCTTGTAACCTATCTTTGCTTTTTTTAATGTTAAGCTGCGGAAAAGAAGAAGAAGGGGGGTATTATGATACCTCTTGGGACCTTCCGAGAAACACTAATATCATTTGGGATAAAACATTAGGAGGAACGCAACACGAAGAGATATTGAATGATCTTGTTCCGGCGCAGGATGGTGGAACAATTGCAGTAATCGATGTTACCACCGCAAATAAACTTATCGTAGTAAAGCAAGATGCTACCGGAAATGTAGTTTGGGAAAAGGTGGTAGATGGTGAAAAAGACGACAGCTTCGCAACCGTATTGGAGACCACCTCTGGCGAAATTATGGTGGCGTGTTCCAGCAACTCCGGAATTGGCAGGGATAAATCGGAGTCGTTAATTGGCGCAACCGATATTTGGCTGGTTAAATTGGATGCCAGCGGAAATAAAATCTGGGATAAAACCCTTGGCGGTACTGGTACAGAATACGTAACCCGAATATTACAAACCCCCAACGGTTATCTTATTTCGGGCACCTCGAGCTCATCGGTTTCCGGGAATAAAACCTCAGAAAACAAAGGGAAAAGTGACCTTTGGATTATTGAATTAGACCTAGACGGAAACATCCTATGGGATAAAACCTATGGGGGGGATTATTACGATACATTGAATGATATAATCCCGACTCAAGATGGCGGTTACCTACTGGCCTCCTCTTCCCTTTCGGGCGCTACAGCAGATAAATCCGATGAAACCTTTGGCCTTTACGACTATTGGATACTTAAAATTGATGCAACTGGCGAACTGCAATGGGACACCTCTTTTGGAACCAATCAAGAAGACGAACCAAGAGCACTTCTAGAATGGCCCGATGGTTCATATTCAGTGCTTGGTATTACGAATGCCTTTGACCCGGTTGGTACCAAACAAAGCCAAGCCATTGGCAGACTAGACGCTTGGCTTATAAACTTTGGTGCGGAAGGGTCGCTTAATTGGGAAACCACCCTAGGCACCCCTGGAAAAGATCTTTTGTGTAGTATGGTTAAAACAAGCAGCAACCGCATTTTTGTTGGACTTACCACCAACGGGGCGTTGGACTTTGACCCCAATTACCCAGATGCCTTATATTACAACGGACTAATATTTGAGCTAAATGCTTTAGGCGAGGTGCTGCAAGAAACCCTGATTGCCGGTAACAATGCGGATTACCTTACCGATTTGGCGGTTACAAAAGACAACAATCTTTGCGCTGGTTTTTTTAGTAATTCTGAGGCCTACGGCGACAAAAGTGAAGACACTTGGCCCAAAGATCGGGATACCTGGATAGTTAAATTTGACCTGAATTGGTAACTAAATTTTAGTTGCATTCGGTAAATTCCGAATCAACGATAGCATCTGCCTCTATTTCAACCAAATAACCCTTTCCTACCAACCGGGCTTCTACTAAGGTGTTGGCAGGATCTATACCTTTAAACCGTTCGCCATGCGCACGCGCTACCGGCTCCCAATCTTCCAGATTGTGAACAAAAATACGGGTGCGAACTACATCCTTTAGGGAACCTCCTAAAGAAACAATAGATGCTTCTATTTTATCAATAATAAAATGGGTCTGTGCTGCTGGATCGTCTTGACCAATAAGTCGTGTGCCATG
>JBJOHX010000005.1:0-23025 GCA_046047415.1 Bacteroidota bacterium | reverse complement strand
AAAAAAAGCAGCTTGCGAAGCAAGCCGGCTTTTCCATTTTCAGCCCGTTTGGGCGGGACTCACCGAGCCGAAGGTGAGGTAATTCCCGTCACTTTCGAAATGCAAAATTTCGATCAGTAACCCTTGACAATTCCATATGATTAGTCTTCTAATACTTTTAAGTATACACAATTAAATTATTTAGGTTGTTAAAACCTCGGTGGTTTTAAAAAGAATTTATAGCTTGAGCCAGAAACCACCCCAATGCTGCAATCTTGAAACCGATTACCAAGCTCATTTTTTCCATTGCTCTTCTTGTTGCAGCTATACATAAAGGGCATGCTATTGCTCCTGATAAACCGATCGTTAACCAGGTCCAAACCTTCTGTTACGATCCGGCAATTCCGGTATTTGTTTCGGACCTCACAATTATTAGTGTATTAAATGGAAATACGTTAAGATGGTATGCCGCCGAATCGGACGTTACCCCCCTACCCCTTGAAACTCCTCTGGTCGATCAGCAAAAATACTACGCCGCTTTAGTCAATGTTTTAGGAGAAGAAAGCAACCGAACCGAAACCAAGGTAAATCTTTTGAATCCCATATTTAATGCTCCAAATGCGACTTGCTATGGGGATAATGTAGCAATCTCTATTACCAACATCCCGTCCACTCCACAGGATTTTATACAAAGGTTTCCGGAGCTTACCTTATTTTTAGAAGACCCCGTAAATAAAACGGCATACTTTCTAAAGGAGGAGTCCATGTCTTGGACACAAGCCTATAACTACATTCAAAGTTTTGGAGAATCTGCTGCAATGTATGTGATTAATTCCAAAGCAGAAGAAAATATGGTCTATAATGCGCTTAGCGCAGTGCAAATTAATGGACAACCCATTACTGGAACTCCCGACTATCATTTCTGGTTGGGGTTGAGACAAGTTGCGGGCGAAAAACCGAATAATGCCGTAGACAAGGATTGGTTTTGGCTAGACGGTCGCCCACTTACCCCCGACCTTGCCAACTGGACCGCAGGGGAGCCTAACGATTATGGATCGTCGAGTACCTACGTTGAAATGGGAAATGAAGATTATGGCCAATTTGACTTTGATGCAGTGAAAACATGGAACGACATGCGCGACGTTTCAGCTGGAGGCAATTCCTGGCCCGTTTTTGAATTCAATGGTTCTACCTCGGTGCGCTGGGGATCTTATGATTCCAATGGAGATGAAATCTTTTACGATGAAACGTCCAGCATTCTCAATTTAGAACTGCTTGAGTCCACCACTTTTTTTGTAGAGGTTGAAACCAACGGTATTTACTGTAGACGTGAACATACAATAGTAGTGAATGCTATCCCAACGGTTAACCCATTACCAGATCTGGAATTTTGTGATAACAATGCCGATGGGGACGATACCAATGGCAGGGTTCAAAATATTGATTTAACGATACAAAATGCTATTGCACTTGGGGTAGGCAGGTCAGAAACTAATTTTAAAATTCAGTATTTCCATACGGAATCGGATGCCAATGCAGACTTCAATGAAATAATAGGAGGCTATGAATTTGTTCCGGAACCCGGTTATATCCCTGGAACCCAAACCTCAAAAGATCTCTTCTTACGACTTACAGATTTAGATACCGGTTGTTTTTCAATAGCATCTTTTGCAATTGTCCTAAATCCTTTACCAGTGGCTTACCCGGTTTCAACCCAATATTTATGCGACGATGCCATCAGCGGATCGGACTCCGATGGCATTGTAAATACCTGGGATTTTAGCAACTTGTACTTTGAAGTGCTACAGGGACAAGACCCCGGCTCGCATACGGTGAGTTATCATCTCAACTCCGAATCAGCTGCAGACCTTGCAGATACTGGCATTACATTTCCTTTCACAAATACGTCTGTAAATACGCAGGAAATTTTTATTCGCGTACAAAACACCAACACGCTGTGCTATAGTGCTAAGACAAGTTTCACGATTTCAGTTTCGCCCTTGCCGGTTTTGAAAAATAACCTAATCATTCACGAACAATGCGACGATGATGATACCAACGACGGTATTACCTTGTTTAATTTACATTCGTGGGAATCGGAATTTTCAGATAACTCGACACTTGAAACTTTTGAGTTTTATAAGGATCCTGGATTGACTTCTGGAAGTTTAATAGCAAATCCTACCCAATACTACAACGAGGCCTTTGAGGAGACCATTTATGTAAAAATTCTGTCTGCAGCAGGTTGCTTCCGTACAGGGCAACTTACCTTAAAGGTTGCTGCCAGCCTCATTCGTAACGACTTTATGCTAGAATACCTTGCTTGTGACGATACCGATCCGTTTAATCAGCTGGGTACCGCAGTCTTTCCCGCTATTGTACTAGACGAAATTAAAACCAAGTTAATACAGACCGATACCAAATTCAGTTTGCAAGCTGTAAGCATAGACTTTTATTATTCTCAAGAAGAAGCCCTTACCACCACCAACAGTTTAAAAATGGGGTTGCCCTTTCAAACCCGGGATCCTTGGAAACAGGAAATATGGGCCCTGGTTACCAATAAGAATGTAAATACCATCACTTGTTTGGGGCTCAAACAAGTGGCCGTTTTATGGGTAGACCCGGTTGCGATTCCTTATCCCATTCAGATAGACCGCCAATGCGACGGGGATTCAGCAGACGACCTCGATGCCACAGACGGCATATTCCCATTTGACACCAGTTCAGTAAACAATCAAGCCCTTCAAAGCCAATCGGGAGTAACAACTTTATTCTATGACGAAGCTGGAAATTTTATCGGAAATACGTTCCCCAACCGATTCGATTCCCCAACACAGATAATCTCTGTTTACTTAGAGAAAGAAAGTCTTCGTCCAGATTTAATTCGACAAAATCCTGAAGCTTGTACCACCTCTACTACCTTCGAACTCCGGGTAGACAAGATGCCCTTTCTTCCGTTACCTATAGAGTTACGTCAATGTGACAATGGTATTTCGGACACCGATGGCATTGCCATTTTTCAAACAGACACTTTGCATGAAGCACTGCTTTCTGGGCAATCAGATATGGATATTCTTTATACGGATGCCTTTGGAACTCCTTTATTTACTGAATTTCCAGATACGTTCCAAACGTTTTCTACAACAATTCAGGTACGGCTAAAAAATCCCAAAAACGGGAATTGCCTTGCAACTACCGAAATCAGTTTTAGGGTAGACAAGTTGCCCGAATTTGAAACCGAAGAATCTATTTACTTGTGCAAAAATCTAGGGGTGATCAATATTGGTGTGGTCCATGACGATGGACGGGAATACACCTACAAGTGGGACTATACCGATGTAAATGGAACATCGGTTACCCTGGGAAATACCGATTCCCGATTAGATGCCACAGCATCAGGATTTTACCATTTAACCCTAACAAACAAAGGAGTAGATGGTTGTTTTCGAACCAAAACTATTGAGGTTATTGATTCCAATATAGCCAGCTTAACCAATAATGACCTATCAATTAACGATTTGAAATATGGAAATACAAATTCCATTCAAATCGATACTACAACCTTAGGAATCGGAAACTACGAATTCAGATTGGGGGATTCCGGATCGTATAGCGATGTTCCTGAATTTAATGATGTTCCCCCTGGCATTCATACTCTTTACGTAAACGATAAGAATGGCTGCGGTACGGTGTATATAAACCTCTCCATAATTGGGTATTATCGATTCTTTACTCCCAATTCGGACGGGTATAACGATTATTGGAATGTATTTGGAATTAGTGCGGTATTTCAACCCAAGAGCGAACTCTATATTTTTGATCGGTTTGGCAAACTCATTACACAAATAGATCCGCGCTCAAAAGGTTGGGACGGAACCCTAAATGGCAGACCTTTGCCGGATACCGATTATTGGTTTCATTTACAACTGGAAGACGGGCGTACCGCAAAAGGGCATTTTAGTCTTATTAGGGGCTATTAGTACCTATCAATATTGTATCCTATGCTTAGTTGATGAAACCCCGAGGTGTCAAATTGAAGCGCTCCGGTAACAAAGGCATAATTATAACTGAACATCCAAGTACCCACATTTATTCCCATTAAAGGGGTAATGGATTGTAATCGTTGTTTTTCGAACCGTGTTTGCAAGTAGAATCCCTCAGGTCTAAAACTCATTCGATGCGACAATCCAAACCAAATCTGATTGGACTGCATGGGAAAATAGGCCTTTAGGTTGGAGTCTAAACTTTTTTCGTTGCTAATTTCTGCCCATTGAAACAATACCGAAGGTTCAAGAATAATTTTGCCGAGTTCAAAAAATTTACCCACACCGGCAAGTACCCTTCGATAGTTGGCCCTATTTCTGTTGTATGGATAATAGAAATCACCAAACCTATTGTGCGGACTAAACAGCAGATTTTTTACCGATAGTTGTACATAGTAGCGCGGATTGATATACGCCAGCCCTGCATCCATAGACAGGTATCCTTTTTGCTGTTTCACGCCCACAATTAGCGGGTCGAATTGCGAAACATCGAAATTGCGTTGATCAATAGTGTTAAAAACAGTACCTATACTAATTCCAAAAGCCAATTCATTGAGCGAATTTTTAGGGTCTGGGTACAGGCAATTGCAAACTTCTTTGGCATTGGGACCTACATAAAGATGGTGAGTATAGGTTACATAGGCTCCGGTGGTAGCATAAAATCCATTGCGATCATTAAACGCCAGAAAACCTCCGCCAGATTTATCACTAATCCGATAACTAGCGGCAAGGGTTTGCAACGCAGGGGCCAATTCCTGATCAAACCACTGTTGTCTGCCAGTCATACGAATCTGACCTCCGTGATACAATGTTCCTGCCATTGCCGGGTGCACCAAATACCAATTGTCTGTAAGGTAATCGGAATAGACAGGTAAGCCTTCCTGTGCGCTTAGACTTAAGAGGTAAGAGAAATTTAAAAGAAAGAATATCCAAAAACTGCGCATAGTGTCTCAAACATACAATTTAAAGTCTGCAATTACCCTACGATTTTGATTTCCTTTCCTTAACAATTGGATACAAGGTGAGATTACATTTTAGGAAAAGGCCGCGATTCAGGATGTTAATTTTTTGTATTTAAGATTATGCTGCATCTCATAATAATTAATTCGTTTAGGTAATAATTATAATCTCCTGTAATAAAACGGTAAAATAATCGTTAAAAAAATCTAAAACTATTTATTAAAACGAAATTCTATATTCTTAAGACGAATAAAATGAAATTAAAAGGTTACCAAATAGCCGGAGTTTTAGGTGCATTGGCATCTCTATTTCTCATTGTATTTTTCACTAGAATCAACGCCACCTTATTGGGGATGGTTTCTGAACATTTTAGTTCGGATCAGGCGGTTTCGCAAGGTGGGGCGGGAATCATTCAAAGCTACTTTATGTTTGCAATATTTGTATTGCTAGCCGGAAGTGTAGCCTTAATTTTTAAACTTCCCAACTACATCCTTCAAATATTTGATTTGTCTGGCGCAAGAACTTTTTTTACTTCGGATACGATTTGTAAAAAAAATTCTATAAACCTAAAATTTTTATGGATTAGCATAGCTTGGGCATTACTCATGCATCTCTACCGACTAACTGTGGGAGAACCCGGCATGGAAGGAATTGTTGAGCAATTGTGCAATGTAATGTTCGGAATTACTATAGTTATCTTTCTGGGAGCCATTTTTCAGGTTAAAAAGAATCAGCACACGCTAGGCACCCGGAGGTTCATAATAACTTTATTGTCCTTTTTGGCATTTGCCGTATTTGTAATATTGGGTGAAGAAATTAGCTGGGGACAACGAATTTTTGAATGGGAAGCCACAGGGGTATTTGAAACCTACAACCACCAACAAGAAACCAACTTTCACAATTTCTTAAATCCGATGTTCCGGTTTATTTATCCTATGGTTGGGTTGAGCGCCTTTGTATTTTTATTTATGTATTGGTTTTTTCCAAAAAACAACACCTACTTGCTCAAATTATTCTTTCCGCACCAGTCTATGGCATTTATAATATTCACCATGGCATGTGCCAGTTATACTGGACATAGTGAAACCTACGAAGCATTGTTTACCCTATTTTTAATGCTATACAGCATGCGGGTGTTCAATTGCCTAAAAAATAAATCCGAATAATAATATCTCGATCGATACGCATAAGGGCCTGAAAGTTCATTCAGGCCCTTTTTTATGTTAATTCTGGTCTTGGTGACTCAACTTTTACTTTTGCTTTCTCAAATACGCCTGATACAATCGCTGCATTTCTTCCGGGGCTAATTTCCAATACTCAATCATGGGATTCTCTTTTACACGCTCCTGATAATCTTTGATAAATTGTTGATTTAACGTATCATTATCCTCGTATTTTACGCGTAAGGCCTCAAGTTCCTTATGCAGTTCCTGTTGCACAGCTGCATAAGCGGGATTCCCGTAAATATTCTGCATTTCATTTGGATCCTTTTCCAGATCGTAAAGCTCCCAAACATCCATATCGTAATAAAAATGGATAAGTTTATACCTTGCGGTAGTGACCCCGTAATGCCTCCGCACATCGTGCTCCGAGGGGTGCTCGTAGTAATGATAATAATGAGCGGTTCGCCAGTCTGTTGGAGTATTACCAGTTAAAATAGGCACAATACTCTTCCCCTGCATGTCTGTTGGAATTTCCGTACCGGCCAAATCCAGGAAGGTCTCCGCAAAATCCAGGTTGGATACCAAATCGGTATTCACCGAACCGGGAGCAATCATTCCTGGCCATTTTACCAACAAAGGGGTTTGTAATGATTCCTTATACATCCAGCGTTTGTCGAACCATCCGTGCTCCCCCAAATAAAACCCCTGATCTGAGGTGTAAATGATAATTGTGTTCTCATCTAACCCATTGGCTTTTAGGTAATCAAGCACTTTACCTACCCCTTTGTCTACACCGGAAATACAAGCCAGATAATCGCGCATATAGCGCTGGTATTTAAAGCGAGTAAGGTCATCTCCAGACAGATTAGCCTCCTTAAAGTAAGCGTTAATAGGTCCATAAACCGAATCCCATTTCCGTTGTTGTGCCTCCGTAAATCCGCCTTGGGGGATATCCGTTAATTTTAGATCTTGTTCCAGACGTAAAGACTTCGAAATGGACATGAAATTTTTAGCAGCAACTCCCCGATTTCCGGAATAATCGTCGAATAGGCTTTCAGGCTCCGGTATTTCTATACCTTCGAACATGCCCAACTCATTGGGTCCGGGCTGCCATGCCCGGTGGGGAGATTTGTGTCCTAGAAATAACATAAACGGCTGATCCGCAGATTTAACCGAATCCATCCAAGCGATTGCCTTGTTGGTAATTATTTCTGTTACGTATCCTTCTACTTGATACTGTTCTTCTTTATTAATAAAAATAGGATTGTAATAAGAGCCTTGCCCCGGTAGTATGTCTACATAATCGAATCCCTTGGTTGGGGTTTGCCCCAAATGAAGTTTACCCAAAACCCCGGTTTTATAGCCTGCCTGTTGCAACAATTCTCCAAAGGTCTGTTGATCAAAATCGAACTGGGAACCAAACGTATTGTCTATAAATCCATTTTTATGGCTGTATTTCCCGGTGAGAATGGTAGCTCTGGAGGGCCCACAGATGGAATTGGTCACTAGGGCGTTTTGGAACCTCATACCCGCCGCCCCAATACGATCAATATTGGGAGTAGGTGCCACTTGAGCCAACCTGCCACCATATGCGCTAATGGCTTGATAGGCGTGGTCATCACTAATAATGAATACAATATTTGGGCGTTTTTTTGAGAGAATTTCCTCAGGTTTATTCTGAGATTCCTGGCAAGAAACCAGCGCCAATACTAAAAGTGCCTGTAAAAATCTTATTTTCATGAAGTAATGTTGGTGGTATTTTTTGGTTGTCTCTAAAATACAATTCTTTTCAGAAGATAGACTTTAAAATACTCCCCAAAATGCGTGTAGAAACGGCAGCTAGTTTCTCCTTCGCATTCCAATCTTCTCCATTTAGAATTACCGAGATACCCGAAATTCGTTCGGTGTACAGCCTACTTTTTTCTTAAACAAACGGGTAAAATGTTGTGGGTATTTAAAGCCGAGTTCATAGGCAATTTCACTCACGGATTTGTGGCCTTCAACGATAGCTGCCTTGGCCTGGTCTATAAGTTTTTCCTGAATATACTCTTGTGCGCTTCTGCCAGTTTCCTTTTTGATCAGGTCTCCAAAATAATTAGAGGAAAAATGCATTTTATTGGCAAAATACCCAACGGCTGGCACTCCTTTTTCCACTGCAAGGCCAGTTTCGAAATAGGATTTTAGTGCTTCATCAAATTGTTCAACAAGTCTTGGATTTGCATTGTCCCGAGAAATAAATTGGCGATCGTAAAATCGACTGCAATAATTCAAAAACAACTCAAGATTAGACACAATTAAGTTTTTACTGTGTTTATCCAATCCTTGTTCCAATTCGAATTGAATCTTATCTAAACAGTCCAATACAATGTGGCGTTCTTTGCGAGAAAGATGTAAGGCTTCGCTTAAATTATATGAGAAAAATCCATACTCATCCATTCGCTTTCCCAAATCGGTGCCTAAAAGCAGATCCGGATGAAACAACAATGCATGTCCAGACGGTACATAACTAGGTCCGTCGTTAGAAATTTGAACCGATTGGCCGGGACCAACAAACACAAGGGTACCATCTTGATAGTCGTAAGTTTTACGACCGTATTTAATAACACAATTTTGACCTTGTTTTAAAAACACCGCATAAAATCCGAAACGCAAAGCCTCCATATGATCCTGTGATCTTCGGGTTAGCTCACTCAAATTTAAGGTAGTAACTAAAGGATGAAGCGCAGAACTGAAGAATCTTTCACAATAGTCGTTTACGGTTTTTAATTCGATAATTCCCTCCATCTTTGGCTTACTTTTTCTTCAAAACTAATGCGTAAATTCAATCCAATGTACATATTAGGTAAATATGGTAGGTAAATCTGTAATTCGGGTTATTACAAAAATTTAATAATCCCTAAATTTAGAGTTTGACATTTAAATCTCTCGGTTTTACAGCTATTTAAGTTGTAACTTTTTATTTCAACCTCTAAAAATTAAAGCATCAGCATGTCAACATTCCAACTCAACATTAATGGAACCCTTCACGAAGTAGATGTAGATTCCGCGACCCCGCTACTTTGGGTATTGCGAGATCATTTAAACCTGGTAGGCACCAAATACGGCTGTGGAATAGCGCAGTGCGGCGCGTGTACAATTCATCTTGGTGACGTGGCCACCCGAGCATGTATGCTACCCGTATCTGCGGTGGGAAATCAGAAAATTACCACTATCGAAGGGATCTCCGAAAATGCAGATCATCCCGTACAAAAAGCATGGTTGGAAATTGATGTGCCCCAGTGCGGATATTGCCAAGCCGGACAAATAATGTCTGCCGTAGCACTACTAAAAAGCAATCCAAATCCTACAGACGAAGAAATCGAAGGCGCCATGAATGGTAATATTTGCCGTTGCGGAACCTATATCCGTATTAAAAAAGCCATAAAACTAGCCGCAGCATCTGCCAAATAAGGTTTTAACAAACAGATTAAAAAACAGTAAAAAATCAAACAATGACCAGAGTTAAAACAAATTTAGGAAGGCGTGCTTTTATAGTTAATTCAGGTTTGGCTGGGGGCGGTCTGGTATTGGGATTCAGTATATTAAATTCTTGCAAACCGGAACAAGCTCAAAAATTAGCCATTCTTGAAATGCCAAAAGAATGGTTCGAAATAAATGCCTACCTAAAGATTGGCGAAAATGGGGTGGCTACCATACTTTCCCCAAATCCAGAATTTGGTCAAAACATTAAGACCTCTATGCCCATGATCTTGGCCGAAGAACTGGATATGGATTGGGAAAAAGTTTTGATAGAACAAGCGCCTTTTAACAGTGAACGCTACGGAATGCAATTTACAGGGGGCAGCCAGGGAATTCGCAGAGGCTGGGAAGGATTACGTATGGCAGGAGCCACGGCCAGAAAGATGCTTGTAACTGCAGCGGCATCCCAATGGCAAGTGCCGGATGCCGAAATCTCTACTCAAAATGGTGTGATTAAACATGAGAAAAGCGGTAAGGAAGCACATTATGGCGTATTTGCCGCCGAGGCCGCAAAACTTGCTGTACCTGAAGAAATAGAACTCAAGGAAGTTAAAACGTTTAGTATAGTTGGGCATTCCAAGAAAAATGTAGACGGTAACGCGATTGTAAGTGGTAAACCCATGTTTGGCCTAGACTACCGTACCGAAGGCATGTTAATTGCGATGCCTGTTTTTCCGCCGGCTTTTGGAATGCAACTCAAATCCTTTGATGCAGATTCTATAAAAAACATGCCTGGAATTAGGGATGTGTTTACGCTCAAAACCCACGAAGACGATACCATTCGCGGTGGATTCGACACCACTACATTCAATGAGCCTGTCTACATAGTGGGAAATTCCACTTGGGAGGTAATTCAGGCAAAAGCAGCTCTCCGCACAGAGTGGGAAGCATTTAATACGTATTCCTTTACGGTAGGAGGTTGGGGTGGACAACAAAAAGTTACCGTTCCCGCAGGTTTGGAAAGTTCAACCGAGCATTTTAAACTAATGCAGGAAATGGATGCCCGTTCGGCAAATATAGCACGCCGTGATGGTGATCCGGAAAGTGCCTTCAAGAAGGCAGCAAAAATAATAGAGCGCAGTTATTCTTGTCCATTTTTGGCCCATAACTGTATGGAACCCATGAATTTCTTTGCTCATGTAACGGCAGATAAAGCATTTTTAGCAGGTCCACTTCAGGCTCCCGGCTTTATAGAGCCTACCATTAGCAAAAGATTAGGACTTCCTATAGAAAACATAGACATTCACCTAACCCGAATGGGTGGAGGATTCGGAAGAAGGGCTTATAGCCACCACGCGGTAGAGGCGGCACTGGTATCGAAGCAGGTAAATGCTCCTGTGCGCCTAATGTATACCCGTGAAGACGATATGGGTTATGGCATCTATCGCCCTGCCTATTTTGCCCGCTATCGCGCAGCCTTAGATGAAAACAACAATCTCATTGCTTTTCATGTAAAAGCAGGGGGTATTCCAGAAACCCCATTACACGCAAATCGATTCCCTGCCGGGGCGATAGACAATTACCTGGCTGAATCCTGGGAAATCCCATCTAACATCACCATAGGTGCCTTCCGCGCCCCGAGGTCTAATTTTATTGCCGGAGCAGAGCAATCGTTCTTAGATGAATTGGCCGAAGCAATGGGTAAAGATCCTATTGATTTCCGCCTTGAACTTTTGGAACGTGCCAAAACAAATCCGGTAGGCGAAAATAATGACTATGAAGCCGATCGTTATGCAGGGGTTTTGAAATTGGTTCGTGAAAAATCAGGTTGGGATAACGCACCGGAAGGCGTAAGCAGAGGAGTAGCCGCTTATTTTTGTCACAACAGTTACGCTGCCCATGTCTTAGATCTGAAAATAGAAAATGGCAGACCCACGGTAGAAAAAGTGACCTGCGCTATGGATTGTGGGATTGTGATTAACCCAGATGCTGCGGCTAACATGGCCGAAGGAGCGATTACCGATGGCGTTGGTAATGCAATGTTTGGAGAAATGAGTTTTTCGGAAGGTCGTCCGGACAAATCCAACTTTAACGATTATAGGATGATTCGAATGATGGAAGCTCCAAAGCATATTGATGTACATTTTGTGGAAAGTGAAATTGCTCCAACCGGTATGGGTGAACCACCCTTTCCTCCTGTTTTTGGTGCCTTTGCCAATGCCCTTCACAAGGCCACAGGGACCCGGCATTATCATCAGCCCTTCTTATCGGACACTCCGAGAATACTGGGATAGAAAAAGACCAATTACTGAAGCAACTAATACATATTTTAGATATTCAAATTGAACCCTCGAAAAATAATTCGGGGGTTTTTTAATGTTGTGACTTCTTCTATTGGGCGTCCTCCGATACGTCAAACAGTACCTTACTCTCAGAAATCTAATCATAAAATTGTTTAGGCTAGGGATCATTTATACCTTCAAGTTAAATCCTGTGTTTCCAAACCTCATCGAGCTTACCTATATCGACACAATCAATTGATTTTGTATCTTCGACCAACTAACCACATTTACCAAATGAACCAACTAAAATCCCTTCTTAAAATATTAGGACCCGGCTTGTTATTTGCCAGTCTGGCTATCGGGACCTCTCACCTTGTCCTTTCAACTACCGCAGGAGCAACTTACGGGTGGCTAATGGTAATTCCCATAATTCTTGCAAACGTTCTAAAATACCCCTTCTTTGAATTTAGTGTGCGGTATACTAAGGTTACTGGTAAAAGTTTGATAGAAGGTTATTCAAGAATGGGGAAATCTTATATGTGGATCTACACAGGAATTACCCTGGTTACCACCTTTACCATATTAGCAGCCTTGTATGCGGTTACAGCAGGCCTCTTGATTAATATTTTAGGATTGTCTAGCATTCCCGAATACCTTGTGGCTCTTGGACTTTTTATTTTCATCAGTTTAGCCCTTATCATAGGAAGGTACAGTCTGTTGGAATCTACTCTAAAAATTGTGGTTACCATTTTATTCATAGCGCTAGTAGTGACCACGGCTTTGGTGCTTTATAAACCTGCCGTAACTCAAATTCCAAACTTTTCTTCCCCATCCGTTTTCAATAAATCCGGGGTTCTTTTTTTGATTAGCCTTATTGGATGGATGCCTACTGCAGTAGAGGGCAGTAGCTGGGTAAGTTTATGGAGTTTGGAAAAACAAAAGAATCTGACTCAAAAAACCAGCCTAAAAGAGGTCCTTCAAGAATTTAAGATTGGGTATTACTTGACTGCAATTTTGGCTGTTTTCTTCCTGATTATCGGTTATAGAACCCTTTATGGAACAGGTACGGAACTCAGCGGAAAAGCGGTAGTATTTGCACAGCAATTAACCGAAATGTTCACTACGCATATCGGAAGTTGGGCCTATTTATTTATTGCAATATCTGCCTTTGCAACCATGTTTAGCACATGCATGACAGCTCATGATGCCATTTCCAGGGTTTGTGTGGATGTTGTGAAGTTTTTAAAACCAGAATCAAAGCGAACCACAAAATCGTGGGAATACAGCGGAGCTGTAATTTTACTTACAGTTGTCAATTTCATGGTACTTATTGCACTAAATGCCAACATGGGTAACCTTGTAGCATTGGCTACATTTATTTCTTTTGTACTAGCTCCTTTGGTAGGCTATATGAATTTAAAATGCGTTACAGGACCCGATTTACCTCAAATTGACAAACCAGGTCGTAGTTTACGATGGTTAGCCTATGCCGGAATGTTATTCCTTACCTTCTTTGCCGGTTATTACTGTTGGTTACTATTGCAATAAATTAATCTTCGTAATTAAGGACTACAATGGGATAACGTTCATTCTGACGGTGGAGCACTTCCAAACAGTAAACTCCATCTACACAATGATTCACAATTTGGGTTTCGCCATACCCTTTCGCTTCTAGAATCCGATTCTCAGAAATTCCATTCGCAATAAGATATTGCCGTATGGCGTTTGCTCTTGCCTGAGACAATTCTTCATTACTGTATGCGCTACCTAGGCTATTGGTATGCGCCTCCACACGTACTGTAAATGAAGGGAAATCTTTGAGTTGTTGAACCGCTTGGTCTAATACCAACCTTATTTCAGTATCTAACTCTGAACTGTTGCTATTGAAATAAAATCGGTCCAAATTCAAAACATTCTGCCCTCGCAATTGCTGCACAACAGCTTCAATTGGGGAAATCGTAACACGAACCGGTTGTCCAGAAACCATTAACGCCTCCGCCACTTGACCCGCATATACGACTCTGCTAAATCGTTCTTTAGACACTATTAGCCTTACATCTTGTTGCCATGGCATTTCAATTCTAAAACTTCCATCCTGAGCACTAGTTGCTTCTTTTAGGACGTTGTCGTTGGCGTCTACAAACAAGACCGATGCTTCGGTCAAACCAAATTCTGTGCTACTATCTATTACCATGCCCTGAACCATTAAGGTTTTTAAACCAGGGGTGTCCGGAACGGCATAATGGTAAATATCATCCCCACCTCGGCCTCCAGGTCGGTTTGATGCAAAATAACCCTCGAAACCAAAGGTTTCTCCAGAACGTATAACAAACCCAAAGTCATCTGCCGCACTATTGATACCCGGACCTAAATTGGTTGGAGTGCTAAATGAGGTTCCTATTCCCATTTGAGATTTATAGATATCCATGCCACCCAATCCATAAAAAACATCGGAGGCAAAATATAGATTACCTTCAAAGATATACGGAGCAATTTCATTACCCGGAGTATTTATTTTTGGACCTAAATTAACAGGCGACGACATTATTTTTCCCTTACTTGTCATCACATAGTATAAATCTGTACCTCCATAGCCTTGCGGAAAATCTGCCGCAAAAAATAACCTTTCGGTAGCATCTTCATAATAGGGATAATAAAAAGAGGTACTGGTTGTACTCAACAATTCCATAAAGGAATTTTCTTCATTTGCTAGACAAATGGCTAGGGTGTTTTTACCGTTTTCATCGAAGGTTAATTCCCCATTTTCGGTATTGGAGCGCACATAAAAAACACTGTTTAATGCCGCGCTAAAAAATGGAGTAGCTTCATGAAAAGGCAATTCGGGAAGCCAAGGCAAAGCATTTACCTGAGATACGTCTCCAAGCTCCCCTATCCTACCTACAAATACAGCGGTATAGGCCTGCCCACCCAACGATTCCTCCTTATTCCCGGAAGACCTGTTGGAACTAAACAAAATGCGATTTCCACCAAAAAATGAAGGAGCAAAATCGTCCTGAGGTGAATTTCCTGCAATCGGCATTACTTGGTAATCGAGAGCAGCAACGAGGTTTCCTTGTAACAATTCAAAATTGAAACTTGCATTTTCAATGAGTTCATCGGACAGTGCTCCTGCCCTTAAATCTATTGTTCCATCTTTAAGCGCGTCACTTGAAATTTTAGAAAGCGATTGTAACATCAAATTAAAATCCTTCCCGCGAACCGGCTTTTCTGCCTTATAAAGGGACATATACAAATTGGCTGCTTGCTTGTAATTTCTAGTTTTAAAATAAGATTCGGCTAAATTGAGACTTTGTTGCGAATTCAGTGAATCCTCTTTTTGCTCCAATTCATAAGCTGTAATAGCTTGGGCATAATTATATTCAAAGAAATATTGATCTCCTTTAGACGATTTTTGTCCGTACGAAAGCACACCTGCAAACAGACCTATAAGTGTAATAAAACAATTTCTATTCATATCCAAAACTTAGAAAAAACGAGGGCTGTCAATTTGTTTTCCTTTAATCTTATTAGCACCAAAATCCTTACGTTTAGCGGAATTAGAACTAGCACTTGAACGCAATTTTAGAACAATTTCATGTGATCCGGTATTATATCCTTGAAGACCATTCGCACTGTAATCATATGCATAACCAGCATAAAAATTACTGGATAGTTGCAATCCAAACAGCGCACTTATAGCACTTCCAAAGCGGTACGAAGTTCCAATCATGAATTTTTCTACCATTAGAAAACTAGCAGAAATATTTGTAGTCACTGGGGCACCACTCATAAAATTCAATAAAAATGCAGGCTTAAATTTCAGGTTATCACTTAACTTTAACACATGCCCTCCTATAAAATTGAATTGCAAGTTGTCCGCTACGATTTGTGCAACTTCCGGATTGTATTGTGCATCGCCTAAAAGGTTTGGGGCCGAAAGTCCCAAATACCAATCCGAGTTATACAGAAATAATCCCGCTCCTAATGTAGGGTAAAGTGATTTTACGAGTTGTGTATTTAAAATTGGCTCTCCCGGATTCTCAAAAGTACCCTGAGATAAGTCCGTATTTAAAAAGGTACCTCCACCCTCAAGGCCAAATGACAAATATGTGGTTTCACTTAGCTGAACTTGAAAGGAATAGGCGGCATCTAGCATGGTCTGACTCGTAGGTCCTAGCTTATCCGAAACAATATTAAATCCAATTCCATTTTTTCCGTTTGCCAAAGGGATATTTGCCCCAAAACGGTATGTATTATTCAATCCCGGAAAACCCATCCATTGCGTACGCACCAAAAATGTGAAATCTGCAGATTCAACAGTTCCCACATAAGCGGCATTAAAACTTCCAATATTGTACATGTATTGCGAATACATGGGTTCGCGCTGCGCTAGTGCTTTTCCTCCTATGAGCAGCCAAACCAACAAAACTCCAAAGGCCTTACCGAATAAACGGACCCTGAAAAATTTAATCTTATTCATATTATCGTATCAGTTGAATCCAACCTTTTTCACTTATTGTACTTGCCCCCTCTGCCGTGTCTAGGGTATACTGCAACACGTAGAAATAGGTGCCCTCAGGCGCATCTTTTCCGTTATAGGATCCGTCCCAAATTTCTGCGGCACGTAATCCCGTACCTTCAAAAATCAGATGACCGTACCGGTTAAAGATTTGCATATCGAAATTAGAAATCACAAGCTCTTCTATTCCAGTACTAGCATTCTCTTGGGTAAGCTTAATCTTTAATACATCATTAATTCCATCCCCATTGGGAGAAAATTGATTAAAAATAAAGCCTGGAGCATAACCGGATTGGTCGCTAACCTTCACCGTAACACTTGCCGAATTATTAGAACTGTTAGCATCCTGCGGGTTGGCTAAGCGTGCGGTATTTGTAAAGGTTCCAGCCCTTGGAACTTTAGCTATAATTCTTAGTTTTCCGGTTTGCCCTGGTCCCAAATTGCTCACATTCCATATTCCCGTTGCAGGATTGTAGGCGTCTTGAGCAAAAGTGTTTTGATCGTAGTCATGAGAAACATATTCAAAGCCAGCAGCCAAGGTTAATAGGTCTTCTACCTGAATTCCTGATACCGCATCGGATTCCGATAAATTGGTTACACTTATCTCGAAGCGAATTTCATTACCCGCCAATGCACTTATTTCTGTGGCACTCAAAATGCCATTGGGAATAAGCTGTACCGAATTTGTAATTTCCAAATCCGCAGTAGTCACCATTGAGGTTTCTATGGTTACGGAACTGGAATCGTTGTCCGGATTTCCATCTATAGGTAGCGAATCCAGTAGCTCAGCGGTATTGCTATAGACACCGTCTACTTCAATTTGCACTACAATTTGTAAGGTAGCAGTGCCTGAACCCGCTAAATTGTTAATAACCCAGCTTCCCGTGGTTGGATTATAATTTCCTACAGAAGCGATGTGTGAGATGTAATTAAATCCGGATTGAAGCATTTCACCAACCTCAATATCGAACACTTCAGTTTCGCTAAGATTATTAACCGTTACCGTAAAAGTGATTTGTTCTCCAAATGCAGCTTGTAAACTGCTGGCTGATTTTAATACCTCCAAATCAATTACACAAGCACTACTTGTGGCATTTGGTACACATGGATTATCATTTGCAGGATCTTGCTGATCGGAAATTGCATCACCATCGGCATCGAATAAATCGGACTCCAAGGCATCTATAATTCCGTCCTCATCGGTATCAATTGGATTGGATACGTCCGGACCAACCTCGGCGCCATCGGAAACCCCATCGCCATCCGTATCAGTGATAGCAGGGTTAGTACCTAAAAGGGCCTCGACCATATCGAACAATCCATCTCCATCTGTGTCTACATCACAGTCGGTAACACTAATTGTAACCAATACCGATTCATTTACACATGGTGCCTCGGCTTGCGTGGTTGTGAATCTAAAAACGAAATCGCCATCAGGCTGCCCCACAAAGGTTACCAAATTACCGGAAGCAATTGAAATGCTAGATCCAGATGGAACAGATTCAATAGACCATATCCCAACACTTGCGCCGGTCAATTGATCATCCAGGTCGCGAACAACAACCCCATTTGCAGCAACGGAACAAGCAAAGCCGTCCGTTGCAATTCCTGTGGTAACCGGCGGAACAATCCGAGCGATTACCTCTTGCCGATCTGAACTACAACCATTGGCATAGGCCTCTACCCAGTAGGATTTGGTCTCTGTTAAATTAACATTAAGATTCGTGCCGGTATACACAAGAGTTCCCCCCTGAGCCGCATCATACCACAAAATATCGGCTCCAGTTAAGGTATTGGGTATTCCACCAGTGGCCTGCAACACCAATTCGCCGGGACCGCAACGTTCTGCTCCTTGTACCAAAGTGAGTTCTGGGGTAACATTTCGGACCAGAGTCAATGCAATTGAAGGACTGGCACAATTGTTTACCGGATCCAGATAAAAAGCATAAACTGTACCTATAGCCGGAGCATCTATCTCATTTTGCGTTAGATATCCTGTTGCATTCAACAAATCAGGATTTCGAGTAAAGGTTAAGACGTTCTGGCCTTGTGGATTACTAATTACAAAATCGATCAGTCTTGGTATAATATCTGCTGTACAGAATTCCAAGGCTTGATTGGTATTTCTGATAGGTGCTATATCTCCTGCATTACAAGAATCATCGTTTTGAATAGTACCCAATGCACTTGCATCTGTAATCAAGGCACCTGACGGATTGGATAAAGTAACCGTAAAGGTTTCATTGGGCTCCAATTCCCCATCTCCGTTTACCAATACTTGTACCGTAGTACTGGAAGCTCCTGCTGGAATAGTTCCTGAACCCTGTATTACTTCCTGATAATCACTTCCATAATCTGCGGTGCCGGCCGCAGTATTATAATCGAAGGTGATATCTTGAAGCGCCTGAGTTCCTAACTCAAGACTAACAACAAATTCGAATGGCGTAGTCCCAGAGTTGCCTTCACTTTTGGTAAGATCTGCAATGCTTATTCGGTTGGGATCATCATTTAGAATAGTTATTGTAGCGTAAGCCTGGTTTAGAACAACCATTGGATTAGCAGGTGCCTCAAAAGAAACGGTGAAATCTTCGCTTAATTCAGCTATACCGTCATTGATAATTTGCAAAGGAATTATTAAAGTCTCTCCGGCAAAACCTGAAAAATTTAAGACTCCGGAAGTAGCCACAAAATCTACCCCACCTCCAAGAGCGGTTCCATCCGAAAAACTATAGCTTAAAACCACGCCTCCATCGACAGGATTATCTAGGGATGCAGAAACATATATCTGTCCACCAAAAACATTCTCCCCTACGCTCACATCCGAAACTGTGATGGTAGCAGTGTCGTCGTCTAATATTGTATAGGTAGTCAAAACCTGTTCCCCCAGAATAGCATCACCTGTTGGATTGGCAAGGTCAAATTCAATGGTCTCATCCTGTTCAACTATAGCGTCATTTACAATTAACAAGCCAGGAATCGAAAGTTCAGTTGCTGCAGTGCCATCGTAGACCCCTGCAGGAATGACTATTGTTATAGGCGAGGTAAAGTTATAATCGAGGCCTCCTCCCGTTGCAGTTCCCCCACTTACCAAAACCGATACAGTTGTTGCAGCAGTAACGGTTCCAAGTACATTAATGCTTGGGGACCCCCCTCCAATACTTTCGTCGTCGGAATAATTCGAATTGGCGAAAAAGACTGTTACCGAATCGTCATTTAAAATGGTATATGTAGTATTGGTTAGGGTACCAAGGTTTACATCTCCTGAAGGAAGTCCAATTTCAAATATTATTGTTTCGTCGGATTCTACAATGGCTTCATCTAGTATACTTACTGGAATTGTTATCTCCGTAGCAGCTGTTCCGTCATAAATTCCTGGGGGTATGTTTACTACTTCAGGATTATTAAACGTATAATCTACTAAGTTGGTGGCGGTGCCCCCGATAACCGCAACCGAAACACTACTTTCTGCCGCTACCGTTCCGGTTATCCTCAACTTGGGCAAATTTCCTCCCAACCCTTCCGTATCAGCATATGAAACACTTGAAAAAACTACACTTACACTATCATCATTTAAAATACTATATGTTGTTTCAAGTACAGCATCTATACTAACGTCTCCTGTTGCCGAGCTCAATCCAAATACGATGGTCTCATTTGTTTCTACTAGAGCATCGTCTGTAATACTCAGTCCGGGAATTGCAATAGCCGTAGCCGCGGTTCCGTCATAAATTCCTGCAGGTATAGTTATCACTTGAGGATTGGTATATTCGTAATCTACGCCTCCACCAGTTGCTGTACCACCGTTTACCGATACTGTAACTGTACTAGGAACGGTAACCGTACCTGTAATATGTAATGCTGGAAGATTTAATCCAGAGGCCTCCAAATCCGAGGTACCATTGGCTGCAAAATTGACTAGAACACTATCATCGTTTAAAATGGTACCAGTAGCCGGAGATCCGGTTGTAGTTACAAAAATATTACTAGGTGTACCTAAAGAAAGGGTAAATGTTTCATCTGCTTCTACAATCGCCTCATCTATAATTGATGCCGAAATCTGCTGTATTTCACCAGCTGTACCTACAAAGGTAAGTAAGCCATCCACCCCGTTAAAATCTGTTCCGTTAATAGCAGTTCCACTGCTAAAAGAATAGGCAACGGTTGTACCTCCGTCTACCGCATTGTCTAGGGAAACAGAGAAAATGATTTCTGAACCATCTACATTTTCAGCTACAACTGCATTTTCTATAGTTAAAATTGCAATATCATCGTTGGTAATTGTCCCAATAGCCGGTGATCCCGTTACTGAAACTGCTGCGTTGTTTGGTACACCAAAATTTAATTGGAAGGTCTCATTGGATTCAACTTGTAAATCGTCTGAAAGCAAAACATTTATGGCTTGTGACTCTCCTGCAGCACCTGTAAAGGTGATGCTTCCATCAATCCCTGTATAGTCAACTCCATTTGTTGCCGTTACATCCACAAAATTATAATCTACAGACACTCCCCCTTCTACAGCATTATCTAAAACCACATTAAAAGATAGCAATCCTGAGACATCGCTTTCCACAGCATTTACATCACTTACGGTAAGAGTAGACGTTTCGTCAATTAAAATAGTAACTGTAGCCGGAGAGCCATATACATTGGCCCCGTTGGTAGGCACACCCAGGCTAATTGTAAATTGTTCTTCGGCCTCAACTAGGATATCATCTGTAATGGAAACAACAATATTTTGTTGCTCCCCTGCTGTGCCGACAAAGGTTAAATTGCCATCAGTGCCATTAAAATCAACCCCATTTAGCGCTGTACCGTCACTGAAGGAATAACTAACTTCAGTTCCTCCAATGATGGTCTTATCCAAGATAACTGGAATACTTAGTTGTCCGCCTGAAACATTTTCAGCGACACTTATATCTGCAATAGTAAGATTAGCCGTTTCATCGTCTAGAATATTATAGGTTGTTACGATTATAGTACCCAGGCTTACATCGCCCATCGGATTACTTAGGGTGAAAAGGATATTTTCATTTCCTTCAACAATATCGTCATTGACAAGCGTAAGTGTAGGTATTGCAAGTGAGGTTGCTTCAGTACCGTCATAAATTCCAGCAGGAATAGTAACTATTTGCGGATTAGTAAATGTGTAATCGACGCCACCTCCTGTTGCAGTTCCTCCGGTTACTGAAACCTGAATCATACTTACCTCGGTTACCGTACCTGTTATATGTAATCTTGGCGGATTGCTGCCAGTGCCTTCAGAATCGGAATTTGTGGCCGCAGAGAAATCTACTGTGACAACATCGTCATTGGTTAATGTATAGGTGCTTACAATATTAGCAGTTCCTAAAGTTGCGTCTCCGGTTACTTCCGTTAGTGCTAGAATTATAGTTTCATTAGCCTCTACTACTTGGTCATCTATAATCGTTATAATTGGTAGAGCTATTGCTGTAGAAGAGGTGCCGTCATATATGCCCGCAGGAATCGTAATAACTTGAGGAGAACTAAAAGTATAGTCCACTCCAGCTGTTGCTGTGCCTCCTGTAACACTTAATAAAACTGTGGTTGGAGCAGTTACCGTTCCTGTTACAAAAATAGTAGGTTGATTGCCTCCAGAGGCTTCCATATCGGATAGAGTTGGCGCCGAGAACGTTATTAGTACAACATCGTCATTGGTAATAGTTCCCAACCCTACATTATCTGAAATAATAGCATTGAAAGGATTACTAATCGACACATTAAAGCTTTCGTCCAATTCAACTATAGCATCGCCTAGTATTGAAACCGAAATGGTTGTACTAGAATTCCCAGAAAGAATAGTACCAGCCCCCGAAACGGCTAAGAAGTCGGAGGTGGCCAATGCTGTACCCTCGTTCGTGGTAAAATCAAATGTAATGTCCCCGTAGGCATTGCTACCGTCGTCTATACTAACTGTAAATATCAGAGCATTCGTTCCTGAATTTCCCTCAACCAAAGTGGCATCTGAAATACTTATTGAATGAATATCTTCATTTAAAATTGTATAAGTAGTTAATACGTTTATACCTAGGGTCGCATCTCCTGTAGCTGCGCTTAAATCTAGAATTACCGTCTCATCGCCTTCTACAACAGCATCGTCTGTAATTGATAAGGTAGGAATCGCAATTGCGGTCAACGCAGTACCGTCGTAAATACCTGCAGGAATTGTAATCACCTGAGGTGAGGTAAACACGTAATCCGTTCCGGAGCTCGCCGAACCAGTCCCCAAATCACTTACTGTAACTGTCGTTGTAGCCGATACCGTTCCGGTCACAAATAATGTTGGTAGATTACCACCCGTGCCCTCTGCATCCGATCCCGTAGCCGATGAAAAGTCGACCAACACACTGTCGTCGTTCGTAATCGTATACGTTGTAGCCGTTACAGCTCCTAAACTCGCATCACCCGTAGGCGTACTTAATTCCAATTCAATGGTCTCATCCAACTCGATTACCGCATCATCACTAATCGATAAAGTCGGTATGGTGATCGCCGTAGCAGCCGTACCATCATATAATCCGGCTGGTATTGTAATTACTTGGGGAGAAGTAAATTCGTAATCCGTTCCGGAAGCTGCTGTTCCGGTTCCCAAATCACTAACC
>JBJOHX010000004.1:0-8997 GCA_046047415.1 Bacteroidota bacterium | reverse complement strand
GAGCAATATGACGTGTTGCCTCAAATGATGAGTCTTTAAATCGAATCGTTTTCCACCTTCTGTGGGCAATGTGATCGAATCTCCCGTTTTCGGGTTCCCAAAAGCACCAGGTTCGGTCGTTTAGTTTAACGGATTCCTTTTCAATCAGGGCAATGCGTTTGTTTTGAAACCAAGAATCTGCGCCCATTGCTTGGGCCAGCAGCAACCCTGAAGCTCCACCACCAACAATAATGTAATCGAATTGAATCATGAGGAAAGCCCCTCGATTTGCAGGTTATTGTCTTAATTACTCCAGGGCGGAACGACCCCATTGGAACGAGCATAGGCTATTAATTGCCCTTTGTGTTCTGCATTGTGTTCCAATAAGAGCAACAAAGCTCCAATTCTGGTTTGGCGCATAAATCCTAAATCAACTTCTTCACCAAAGGAATCTGAATCTGTCTGAGCTATAGTTTCACTTAGAAATGCCGCTGAATTTTTTAGGGCCTCCAAAATGGCTGCCTTATCTCGAATGGATTCCATATTCATTGGGTCTACCTCTTCAGGAGTGGGAAATCCCAACTTTAGAGCTACATAGTAATTTGTAGAGGCGGCATGCATCATTACCTCACCTGCAGATCGGATTCCGGGGGCGGGTCTCCAATCCAATTGTTCCTGAGTAAAAGTTTCACAAAGTGATTGAATATTGCCCTGAGAATACGCGAGCATGTTTTGAAGCCCCGAGGTAACGGCAACTTCTTGTGCCATGGCTGTTATGGAAACAAATCCCAAAACAATTAAAAATTTGGTATGCATAGGAATGATGTGGCTTAATGAAAAGTGTTTGTACTGCTGAAAGGTACAAATTAAAAAGGCGGATTCAGAATTGCCGTATAATAAATCGATTTTGAAATTCTGAAGGTTTATGGCGGTGATAAACCCACTTAGAATTGGTATTTTCGGAATCGGATAATTTAAATTAAACACCTCATGATACGTAGGATCTTAGTTTTGTTTTTATTGATGGTCTTTGGATTTAATGGCATTGCTCAGCAAAAACCATTTGAATACATGGATGTATTTGCGTTGCAATACGCTTCGGATCCCCAAATTAGTCCCGGAGGCGATTGGATTGTGTACCGCAGAATGGGTTTTGATATTTTAGAAGATCGCTTAGATGGACAATTATGGTTGGTCCGTACTGATGGCACAAACCATCAGAAATTGACCACCCGTGAGGTTTCGGAATCTGGACCACGATGGTCTCCAAGCGGGGATCGGATTGCCTTTACAAGTAGTACACCGGAAGGATCGGAAATTTATATTTATTGGGTAAATACCCGCACGGTTGCGCGTATCTCACAATTGCCAGGAAGTCCATCTTCTCTAACCTGGTCGCCTGATGGCACGCAATTGGCATTTTCCATGGTAGTGCCCGATGAGGCTCCTGTTTTAGCAAAATTGCCGAAGGCTCCAAAGGGAGCCAAATGGGCAGGTGCTCCCCGTGTTACGGACAGACTATATCACGAGGCCGATGGCCGCGGTTATATTTCGCCCGGATTTTCTCATCTCTTTGTGATACCCTCCAACGGCGGTGCCTATCGCCAAATTACTTCAGGAAACTATAATCATCGGGGAGCCCTTTCCTGGACACCTGACGGATCAGAAATTTTGTTTTCTGGCAATCGTAATATCGATTGGGAGTACGATTTCAGGAACAGTAATATTTATGCGGTAGCAGTAGCTACAGGCAGTATTAGATCCATTACAGAACGTCCAGGGCCAGAACAACAGCCCGCGGTGTCTCCAAATGGAGGATGGATTGCTTTTTATGGCTTTCAGGACCGAGTGCAGGCCTATCAGGTAGACGCACTACATCTGGTGAAAACAGATGGTAGCGACATGAAAGTCCTGACGCCAAATTTGGATCGGAGTGTTAGCAATCTGCTTTGGGCTGCAGATGGAAAGGGATTGTATTTCACCTATGACGATAAGGGCAATTCAAAAATCGCCTACGTTTCCCTGAGCGGACAGATTACAAAATTGGCAGATAATTTAGGGGGTGCAGGAGTAGGCAGACCTTATGGAACAGGTTCTTTCAGTGTTTCGGATAAGGGCAAACTGGCCTATACCTACACCCGGCCGGAGCACCCTGCAGATATTGCTGTTGTTGAAAAGGCCGGTGCCGCAGCAAACCGCATTACCAATTTGAATACAGGATTGTTAGATCATCGAAATCTAGGAAGAGTAGAGGAACTTTGGTATACGGCTACTACCGATGGAAGACCCCTTCAAGGATGGATAGTCTATCCTCCAAATTATGATGACACAAAAGCTTATCCATTATTGGTAGAAAATCACGGGGGACCAATCTTAAATTACGGAGACCGATTTTCGGCCGAGATGCAGCTGTACGCATCTGGTGGTTATATTGTTTTTTATCCCAATCCTCGTGGCAGCACCAGTTACGGAGAAGATTTTGGAAATCAGCTCTATCATAACTATCCGGGAGACGATTATCAGGATGTGATGGATGGTGTAGACGCTTGCATTGCGAAGGGGATTGCGCACGAAGATCAACTTTATGTAACCGGTGGTAGTGCAGGTGGAATTATGACGGCATGGATGATTGGAAAAAATAATCGTTTTGAAGCTGCTGTAGTTGCAAAACCTGTTATGAACTGGATTAGTAAAACCTTAACGGCAGACAATTATTTCTACTATGCGGAGAACCGATTTCCCGGTCAGCCTTGGGAAAATTTTGAAACCTATTGGAAGTTTTCACCGCTATCGCTGGTGGCGAACATTCAAACCCCAACCATGGTAATGGTGGGTATGAATGATTTACGAACCCCACCTACGGAGGCCAAACAATTGTATCACGCCTTAAAGCTTCGTAAAATAGAGACTTTGTTGTTAGAAATCCCCGAGGCAGGACACGGCATTGCCGACCGACCCAGCAATCTAATCAGTAAGATTGCAAATACGTTGGCGTGGTTGGATCGCTATCGCAAGCAAGAAGAAAAATAAGAGTTTTGGCAAATTGTAAAGTTGATAGGTGCAATAGGTTGGGATTGTGAAATTATTTTTAGGATTGTTGCTGATTATACCCATGAGCCATTATGGGCAATATCAACTAGAAGTGCATGTAGAAGGGGTAGAAAATTCAATAGGGATTATACAGGTTGCCTTGTTTAATTCTGAAAGTGGTTTTTTAAAATCGGACCACGCCTACAAGCTAAGTAGCGTTCCTGCCAATGCAGGAACTACCCGCGTACAGATCAACAATCTGCCAAAGGGCACCTATGCCTTGGCTATTTTTCATGATTTGAATGCTAATCGACAGTTAGATACCAATTGGATAGGAATTCCAAAGGAACCCATGGGTTTCTCGAATGCTCATGTAAAAGCCTTTGGGCCCCCGGGTTTTGAGGAATGTAGGTTGGAGTTACAACGCGATATGGTAATCTCAGTGCAATTGGAATAAAAATTTCATCATTATTTATTCCCCTCTGCGTGTGGTGATTAAGATAACACCACTCGCTCCACGTGAGCCGTAAAATGAAGCATCTGCCCCGTAGACGGCTTTAATGGAGGCTACATCTACCGGCTGTACAATATCCTGAACTTGCCTGAAAGAATTCCCTACAGGGATTCCATCGACTACATAAAGCGGCTCGGACCGGGCACCACTTTGTATGGAGTTGTTGCCTTTAATAAAAACGGGAACCCCGTTTTCTAAAGCCATACCCGGTAGTCGTCTAATTTGGGTAAGAAGTGGAATTATAGCTTTATTCCGCGCTTCGATCTGACTGGCAGTTACAGGCTTGCCCGAAACTGTGGAACTGGAACCACCGCAGCCCAATAATAGGGTAAAACCAAAGCAAAAGAGTAATAATTCTAAATTTCTCATAGCCGTAAATATGCTGAAAGGTACGCCAAAACCAATGGGAATACAATGCTTTTGGAACTTTGATTTTAAGCGGCATTATTTACAACCGCATGAAGAATTTCCACAACCACTCGTATTCTGATTCGCTTTACGGCTAAACTTTACAATTCCAAATCGACGAGCTAAAAATCCAATAGATAGGGCTAGGCTTAGATATACAAGTATGGTTTGCCAGAGATCCATTAAGACAGAATTATATAGGCCACCAGGGCGGTTAGATAGGCCAAAAGCCCCATAAATGTGAATTGTATGACAGGCCATTTCCAACTGTTGGTTTCCCGCTTCACCACTGCAAGGGTACTCATACACTGCATTGCAAAGGCGTAGAACAATAAGAGCGAAACGCCTGAAGCTAGATTGAATAATGGAGCTCCATCGGCAGCACGAACCTCAGCCGCCATACGATTTTTAATGGTCTCCTCCTCATCGCTACCAACACTGTAAATGGTGGCTAGGGTACCTACAAATACTTCGCGAGCTGCGAAGGAGGTGAGAACTGCGATTCCAATTTTCCAGTCGTATCCAAGGGGTTTAACCAGCGGTTCAATTACCTTCCCGAGCTGCCCAATTAAGGAGTGTTCCAAACGATAGCTTGAGATTTCCTGATTTATAGCGCGTTCCTGTAACGCAAAAGCATATTGGCGTACAGAATCTGCTCGCTGAGTTTCAGACAGGGTGCTGTTTTGTAAATTTACTTCTTGTTTGTATGATGCTGTATTGTTTGCGACGTAAGCTTTACTATGCATGGAAAACCCATGCTGTGCAATGCGATTACGTACAATTTGATCTGCATTTTTGAATTCGGAAGAAAATCCGTTAGACCCTAAAAACCAGAGCACTACTGAAATGGCAAGAATTATTTTCCCAGCGCCGTAGATAAAACTCCGGGTTTTTTCTACTACCGTATAAAAAACATTTTTCCACAGCGGCCATTTGTAAAGGGGCATTTCTACGACAAAAAAACTCTGATGGCTAAACTGTAGGGACCGGTCTAGCAACTTTGCAGAGAGTATTGCTGCAAAGAACCCCAAAGCGTAGAGTCCCATTAAGGTCAAAGCTTGGTAACCAAGTCCTATAAAGCGGCCTTCCGGTATAACTAAAGCAATAATTATGAGATAAACCGGTAATCGGGCAGAGCAGGTCATAAAGGGAGTTACCAGTATAGTAATGAGCCGTTCTTTCCAACTCTCAATATTACGTGCAGCCATTACAGCAGGAATAGCACATGCGGTACCGGACATTAAGGGCACAACACTTTTACCACTTAACCCAAAGGGTCGCATGAGTCGATCCATTAAGAAGACTACACGGCTCATATATCCGGATTCCTCAAGAATGGCAATAAAAAAGAATAGAAAAGCGATTTGTGGAATAAAAATCACGATTCCCCCAATGCCGGCAATAATTCCTTCTGCTATTAAATCGGTAAATACACCAGGTGGTAAGGTTTGTTTGGTCCATTCTCCAGCAGCAGCAAAGGTGGTATCTATAAAATCCATAGGTACCGAACTCCAGTCGTAAATTGCCTGAAATATGGTAAGTAGAACTACAAAAAAGAAAAGGTAGCCAAAAACACGATGGGTAAGGAGTTTGTCCAGATTCGCAAAAATTCCGCTAGCCAGTTTTACATCTGCGCGATACGCTTGCTTTAAAACAGAATTAATACGTTGGTAACGCAATACGGTTTCCCTATGTTGCAGGCGTTTAAGCTCGTTTCGTGATTTAATTTCAAATCCACTGTTACTTTCCTGAATGTTTTTCTGAAGCGGAGAAAAATTCACGTCTTGGGTAATAACTACCCATAACTTGTATAAATCTTCGTTTGGAAAGGTTCGCTTTAGTCTATCGAAATATTCCGTGTCAATACTAGCGATATTGAGACAAGAGGAGCAGGATAAATCCCGATACTGTTCAATGAGTTTTTTAAGGTGTTCTATTCCTTGATTTTGACGGGTGCTTACCAACGCCACACGGGTTTGGAAGGCTTTTTCTAGTTCAGGAACGTCTAGTGTAATCCCTTTGCGAGCCATACGGTCTGCCATATTAATGACCAATATGGTTGGAATTCGCAAGTCTTTAATTTGTGTAAAAAGCAGGAGGTTGCGTTTTAGATTTTCCACATCGCTCACAACTACTGCAACATCTGGAAAATCAGGAGCATTACGGTTTAATAGTAATTCAACGGCCACACTTTCGTCTAATGAGGTGGTGTTGAGACTGTAGGTGCCAGGTAAATCCAAAATATGGGCACGAATACCTCGGGAGAGCTTGCAGATTCCTTGCTTTTTTTCTACTGTAATTCCGGGGTAGTTCCCCACTTTTTGATTGAGCCCAGTAAGGCTATTAAAAACAGAGGTTTTGCCGGTATTCGGATTTCCTATTAGCGCAACTTTAATATCCTTACTCATGAGGCGTAAAGGGTTCCAATGCAATACGGCTGGCCATTTCTCTGCGAATGGCAATATGTGATCCGTTTACATTTATGTATAGGGGATCTCGAAGAGGAGCAACCTGAATTAATTCTACTTCATTTCCAGGTAAACATCCGAGTTCCAGTAATTTAATTGGGATGTTTTCGTTTGAAAACTCCTTAATGATTCCTTTTTCTCCTCGTTTGAGGTCTGCAACCGTAATCCCCAATTTTTATTTAGATTTATTTTAATTAAGAGCAAAAATAACTAAAAACAAGGATATTAATTGTTGGGAATTCAATTTTAACGCTTCAAATTATTCTTTGCGGTAAGTCGATTTCAGAATTTCTAAATCGGAGAGTAGCCGTTGCATCTCTTGTTTATTGGTGCCGTCGTATGTGCCACGAATGCGACGTTCTTTATCTACTAAAATAAAATTTTCGGTATGGATCATGTCGTATGGTCCGCCATCGCCATCTGTCTTTACCGCCAAATAGGATTTACGGGCTAGATTGTATATCTGAGGTTTGTCTCCGGTAACCAAATTCCATTTAGTATCTACAACACCTTTTTCTATTGCATAGGACTTTAATCTGGGAACCGAATCAATATCTGGAGTCACCGAATGTGAAAGCAATAAAACCTCGTGGTCATTTAATATCTCATTTTGAATATAAGCCATATTGTTGGTCATTACCGGACATATGGTGGGGCAGGTAGTAAAGAAGAAGTCTGCAATATAAATTTTGCCATCGTAATCTGCCTGGGTTATTGTGTCTCCATTTTGATTGATGAGTTTAAAATCAGCAATATGATGATATCTTTTTACGTGACTAATTTCCGGAGCTACTAGCTCCGGATTAAAATCTGCGGGTTGGTAAACAGGTAATGTTTTACGAGGTTGTAATGCTTCGTAGAACAACCACATAATAATGGATGCAAGAATCAATAAAGTAATCCCAAAAATTTTATAACCCGCAAAAAAAGAACGCATAAAAGTGTTTTAAGCAAAGATAAGGATACTACATTTCAATTGCGCCAAGCCGCCTTGAACCACTTCCCAAATAAAGGTTAAAGTATGCTCTTTAACTAGATAATGTTTTTGGAGCACTACAAAAAGGTTATTTTTGCCCCTTTAGTTGCATTAACTTATGTCACCAATTCTTATTCAGGCGGGCCAATTTTTGCTGAGCCTTTCTTTCCTAATCGTTTTGCACGAACTCGGTCATTTTATTCCGGCAAAGGCATTTAAAACGCGTGTAGAAAAATTCTACTTGTTTTTTGATGTAAAGTTTTCCCTGTTTAAAAAGAAAATAGGAGAAACAGTCTACGGTATTGGTTGGTTGCCTTTGGGCGGATATGTCAAAATCTCGGGTATGATCGACGAGAGTATGGATACCGAACAAATGGCTCAACCGGCTCAGCCCTGGGAATTTCGGTCCAAACCGGCTTGGCAACGACTCATCATTATGCTTGGAGGGGTTACGGTTAACTTTCTGATTGCTCTTGTTATTTACATCATTACATCCTATACCTACGGAGATGCTTTCATCTCTACCAAGAGTATCAAGGACGGCTACCACATTACCAATCCTGTATTGTTGGATTTGGGTCTGGAAACAGGAGACAATTTGGTGTCTGTAAATGGCGAGCACTACGATAGTTATGAGGAGTTGCGACGCAGTCTAATTACCGCAGATTATATTGTTATTGAGCGAGACGGGATAGAGCAAACCATTGAATTGCCTGAAGATTTTCTTGGAAAACTTTCTGCCGGTGAGGATCTGAGTTTGTTTGAATTGCGTTTTCCTTTTATGGTTGGTGTTGTTTCCGATTCCTCCCTCAATAAAGATTTGGACCTAAGGCAGGGCGATTGGCTAAAAAGCATCAACAATACTCCGGTTCGCTTTTATGACGAAACCGGATCAATTCTTGAACCTTACAAGAACACTGAAGTTACTGCGGTGTTTGAGCGGGATGGACAAGAACGTACCCTTAGCCTTCGGGTAGATGAAAACGGCAAGATTGGGGTGTTCCCCGGTGGCAGCCTTAAGCGTTTTGAGGACATGGGTTACTTTCAGACCGTTACCAAGGAATACGGATTTGGAGAGAGTTTTGGGGTAGGAGCTCAAAAATTTGTAAACCAGCTTGGCGGATACTGGATGCAGCTTAAAAAGATATTTACCCCGAGCACCGGGGCCTATAAAGGTGTAGGTGGCTTTAAAGCCATATTCGATATTTTTCCGGATTTTTGGAGCTGGCAGGGCTTTTGGCAAATCACGGCCTTTTTATCCATCATGCTTGCGGTTTTGAACCTGCTTCCCATTCCGGCCTTAGATGGCGGACACGTCGTGTTTTTGCTCTACGAATGGATATCCGGACGCAAACCGAGTGACAAGTTTATGGAGTACGCCCAGATGGTTGGATTCTTGCTTCTAATTGCTTTAGTGGTGTTTGCAAATGGGAATGATATTTACAAGGCATTATTTAAATAAATATCCGAAATTTTTTATTGGGTGATTTGGAAGAAACATTTATATTTGCCACCTCAAAATAGGATTTATTCCTGATTTGAAAATTCCTCCTTAGCTCAGTTGGTTAGAGCATCTGACTGTTAATCAGAGGGTCCTTGGTTCGAGCCCAAGAGGGGGAGCA
>JBJOHX010000003.1:0-50999 GCA_046047415.1 Bacteroidota bacterium | reverse complement strand
CAGAGCTTTATATTGTGAAATTTTGCATTTCGAAAGTGACGGGAATTACCTCACCTTCGGCTCGGTGAGTCCCGCCCAAACGGGCTGAAAATGGAAAAGCCGGCTTGCTTCGCAAGCCGCTTTTTTTGTTTGTTCCCCTTTCGCTCGAGCAAGCTCGGCTCAGGGTTCCAAACAAAAAAAGCCTGCGCATTCGCGCAGGCTTTTCCGCTTATCCGTACTCGGGACGGGACTTGAACCCGTACAGCCTAATGGCCATTGGATTTTAAGTCCAACGTGTCTACCAATTCCACCACCCGAGCAAGTGGTAACAAAAAAACGCTGAGGGTCAGCGTTTCTTAGGACTTGAGCGAAAAACGGGATTCGAACCCGCGACCTCAACCTTGGCAAGGTTGCGCTCTACCAACTGAGCTATTTTCGCAGTATTTAAGTGAACTTGCGTTCCAAAAGACGCGGATGCAAATTTAAAACATTTTGGTGAAAAGCAAAGAAAATTTCGTGAAATCCGCAGCGATTTTAAAACCTTTTGGGGTGTAAGTAAAATGTTCTTGTAAATTAAGTAGCCTTTCTTTTTACAATCACCTGATTACGAGATAAATCCTATTTTTTAAGTTAATTTGCGGTTACAAGGGAATTGTAAGATGTTTTACGCCTATGCTCAGGAATTGAAGTTTTTATTGCCCTTGAGTAGTCTTTTAATTTCATTGAGCTTCATAAGGGCTTCCACCGGGGTAAGCGTGTCTATGTCCAAGTCCAGTATTTCGTCTTTGACCTGTTCTAGAAGTGGATCATCTAAATTAAAGAAGCTCAACTGCAGGTCGTCTGTTGGAGTTTTAATTTTTTCGCTTAATGCTTCTGAGGAATGAGATTTTTCAAGTTTGCGCAACATAACTTGTGCACTTTGAATTACCTCTTGAGGCATTCCAGCCATTTTTGCGACATGTATGCCAAAGCTGTGTTCGCTGCCTCCAGATTCTAACTTTCTCAAAAAAAGAACTTTATCTTTTAATTCTTTTACTGCAACATTATAATTTTTTATTCGCCCGTAGGTTGTCGTCATTTCGTTCAGTTCGTGATAATGTGTTGCGAAAAGAGTCTTTGGGTAAGTAATGTGTTCATGTAAATATTGGGCTATGGCCCACGCAATTGAAATTCCGTCATAGGTACTGGTCCCTCTTCCTATTTCATCCAATAAAATCAGGCTGCGTTCGGAAAGATTATTTAAGATAGATGCGGCTTCATTCATCTCTACCATAAACGTGGATTCACCCATGGAAATGTTGTCACTAGCACCAACGCGAGTAAAAATTTTATCTACCAGGCCCAATCGAGCAGAGGTAGCGGGAACAAAACTTCCGATTTGCGCCAATAGCACTATTAGGGCAGTCTGTCTTAAAATGGCAGATTTACCGCTCATATTGGGCCCGGTAATCATTAGAATTTGTTGATGTTCTCGATCTAAAAATAAATCGTTAGGGATATAAGCTTCTCCGGCAGGTAATTGACTTTCTATTACGGGGTGGCGGCCATTAATAATTTCCAGACTTTTATCTGAAGTGATTTTAGGGCAAACGTAGGAGTTTGTAAGCGCCAGGTTTGCGAAGGCGCTTAAACAATCAATTTCCGCAAGTTTATGGGCGTTTTGTTGCACGGGTTCAATATAGGACTGCATCCATAGTAACAGGTCGGCAAACAGTTGTTGTTCTAATTCCAGGATGCGTTCTTCTGCGCCTAAAATTTTTCCCTCGTAGGTTTTGAGTTCTTCTGTAATGTAGCGCTCGGCATTTACCAGGGTTTGTTTTCGTATCCACTCCTGGGGTACTTTGTCTTTATGGGTGTTACGCACTTCAATATAATACCCAAAAACATTGTTGGATGCAATTTTTAGCGAGGGAATACCCGTGCGTTCCGATTCCCGACTTAGCATTTCATCCAAATAGCCTTTACCACTTAAGGAGAGTTTGCGAAGCTCGTCAAGTTCCTCGGAATAACCTGCTGCAATGGTTTGACCTTTGCCAATAAGTGCCGGGGCATCTTCGGACAAAGTGGCTTTTATTCGTTCTCGCAGGGCATCACAAGAATCCAGAGCAAGGGCTAAATCGCATATGGCTTGATTGGATGCCGATCCCAATAACCCTTTTAATGGAACAACACCTTCTAGGGCATTTTTTAATTGTACTACTTCCCTGGGATAGGCTTTTGAAGCTGCAACTTTGGCAATGAGCCGCTCCAAATCACCCATGCGTCTGAGCATTTCTTGGGTGCGCTGCAGCATTTCATTTTGGGATACAAAAAAGCTAACAGCTTCATGTCGTTTGCGTATTGGTTCTTCATTGATTAACGGCAGGGCCAACCAGCGACGAAGCAGTCTGCCTCCCATGGGACTCCTGGTTTTATCTATAACTTGCAGTAGGGAAACCCCTTTGGACTCCCTAGCCTGAAAAAGCTCCAGATTTTGAATGGTAAATCGGTCCATCCAAATAAAGTCTTCATTGGAAAGACGACTTAAATTTCGGAGATGTCCCAATTGTCGGTGTTGGGTTTCTCCCAAATAATGTAAAATGGCACCTGCAGCAATGATTCCTAAAGAAAGTTCTTCTATCCCAAAACCTTTGAGTCCGGAGGTTTTAAAATGACCAGTTAAAGTTTCTTTTGCATAGGTTTCTTGGAATACCCAGTCTTCCAGATAAAAAGTATGATAATGTGCGCCAAATTTATCGGCAATAGTTCCTCGTTGTTTTTTAGACACCAATAATTCTTTGGGAGCAAAGTTTTGCAACCATTTGTCTGTTCCTAAAACCCCCGATTCTGAGACAAAAAATTCACCAGTGGAAATGTCTAAAAAGGAAATACCATAGCGCTGCTGGTCCATAAAAATGGCTGCCAGAAAATTATTGGACTTGGCTTGTAGAATTTCATCGCTCAATGAAACTCCTGGAGTGACAAGCTCTGTAACTCCACGCTTTACAATGGTCTTGGTTTGTTTGGGATCCTCTAATTGATCGCAAATAGCTACTCGCTGCCCGGCTTTCACCAAGCGCGGGAGATAGGTATTTAGCGCGTGGTGAGGAAATCCAGCCAACGCGGTTTGATCTCCTCCATTATTGCGTTGTGTAAGTACAATGTCTAGTATAGACGCCGCTTTTTCGGCATCGGCGCCAAAAGTTTCGTAAAAATCGCCCACGCGAAACAACAGAAGTGCATCAGGATATTTGGTTTTAATGCTATTGTACTGCTGCATTAGCGGGGTTTCTTTTTTACCTTTGCTTGCCAATTTGTTCGGATTTAGTCAATGGACTAAAGTACAGGATTCATGGGTAGCATTCAAAACCTGTTAATATTTTGGAATAACTTGAAACAAGATTAAAGCAGCGGATATTACTCGTTATAAATCCCCCGAATTTTGATGATTAACTATGCGAAAACTCAGCAATCAGGAATTAAACCGTTTAGATGTTCTTGCATTTAAAGAAGCTTCAAAAACACCGGTAGTTGTAGTGCTCGATAACATTCGAAGCTTACACAATGTAGGATCGGTCTTTCGCACCGCAGATGGTTTTCGCATCGAGAAGATTTGGCTCTGCGGTATTACCGCGACTCCCCCTAATAAAGACATTCGAAAAACGGCATTAGGCGCTACGGAGAGTGTAAACTGGGAATACGCAAAAACTACTTTAGAGGCCATTGAAAAATTGAGTGCGACTCATCAATGTTGGGCTATTGAACAAGCTGAAAAAGCCGTATGGTTAAATGATTTTGTACCTGAAAAGGATATACCATATGCCTTTGTTTTTGGACACGAGGTGCACGGGGTTTCACAGGAAGTGGTAGATAAATGCCATGGGGTGGTTGAGATTCCTCAAATTGGAACGAAACACTCCTTGAATGTGTCTGTAGCGGTGGGTATTGTACTATGGGATGTGTTTTCCAAACGCAGGTAGTGCAGGCCTTAAGGAAATAGGTTTTCAATTTTAAACCAATTAACGGTTCGAAAAGCCCTTGGGAATAAAAAATAGGGATTAGACTTTTAGACTATAATCGGATAGCACATATTCACACATACGGTCTAGTACCCATATGTAATCTTTGGTATTAGCTACAAAATCCCGACCTTCTAGATCAATAATTACAGTGGGTAAATCCGGACTGTTCTTCATGAAGTCAAAATAGCCCCTATGTATGTTTTCTAAATAGGCTGCCGGGATGCTTTGTTCGTAAGTTCGTCCCCTTAGTGCTATCTGCTCAAGTAGCCTTTCGGTGCGCTGATACAAAAAAACATATAATTTGGGTTTACGAACTTCCGAATACATTAGACCAAATAATCTTCTGTACAGGTTAAATTCATCTTCCTGTAGCGTGATTTTTGCGAAAATCAAGCTTTTGAAAATATCGTAATCGCTAATCATAAATTTTTTAAACAAATCCAACTGAGTGGTGTCTTCTATATATTGTTGGTAGCGATCGGCCAAAAATGACATTTCTAAAGGAAAAGCGTAGCGCGTTTGGTCTTCGTAAAATTTGGGAAGAAAGGGATTGTCTGCAAAACGTTCCAATATAAGTTTGGCATTCATTGATTCTGCAATCAGTGTTGCCAAGGTTGTTTTACCAGCCCCAATATTACCCTCTATAGTTAAAAATCCGAGTGCCGCAAAAAAATCGGCCCGGGTAGGTTGTAATTTCAGATTTAATTTTTGAATGTGCCCCTGGTCTCTGCACGCTAGGAGCAGGTTTCGTGTATCCTTCAAAAGGATGGGATGGTAAAATTGCGGGGCTATATCTGCTAGGGGTTTTAGTACAAACGCGCGATTGGCAATTTGCGGATGCGGAATTACAAGGTTGTCTTGGGAAATTATTTCACGTCCATAATACAAGATATCTAAATCGATAACTCTTGAGGTGTAACCCGCTCCGGTGTTTCGATTTCGTCCAAGTTCCTGTTCAATCTTTAACAATCCGTGTAAGAGTTGGTTTGGCTCAAGAACAGTGTCTAATCCAATGCACAAGTTAAGAAAGGCTTCGCCCTCAAAACCCCAGGCTTCCGTTTGATAGATTGCACTTATGGCTGTTATGGTTCCAAGGGTGTCGGTAATTTCGAAAAGGGCCTTTTGCAATGAATAGGCTCGATTTCCTTTATTGCTACCCAGCGAAATATAAACAGATTCAGTAGTTTTTTTCACTTGCGAAAGGTACGTAAATTCATTTTGCCCTAAGGATACCTAATCGATTCTGAAGATTCAAAAAATCGTTCCTATAGGCTTAAATGTTAATTGATTTAAATAGGCGTTGAATACCTATATTTGCGAGAATTGATTTAGGATACATGGCATTTTTGAGAAACCTATTGGCGTCCATTTTAGGCACCTTGGTAGCATTGGGTATTTTGTTTTTTATGTTTATTGTTTTTTTGAGTTTGGCCGGTTCCTCGGATCAAATTCAAATAAAGCGGCATTCGGTATTGGAATTGTCGATACCCTTTCAAGTTCGTGAATTTAGCGGCTACGATTACGAAGATCCTTTTGCAACCCTTTTTAATCCAAGTACTGGACTCAATGAGATAACCAAAGCCATAACTCTTGCTAAAACCGATGATCGCATAACGGGAATCAGCCTAAATGGCACCTTTTTAATGGCCGGAATTTCTCAAACGCGTGCCATTAGACGGGCCCTATTGGACTTTAAGACCTCTGGTAAGTTTGTTTATGCCTATGCAGACCTGTATCCGCAGAAGGATTATTATCTGGCAAGTGTAGCCGATAGCCTTTTTGTTAATCCTGCCGGAAGTGTTGATTTTAAAGGATTGGCTGCCGAGGTATTATTCTTCGGAGATTTTCAGGACAAGTCTGGGGTGCGAATGGAAGTTGTGCGTCACGGTAAATACAAGAGTGCTGTAGAACCTTTTTTGGGCAATAGCATGAGCGAGGAGAACAAAAGACAGCTTTCCGAATTACTTCAGGGCATATGGTCGAGCATTCGCAATGAGATTGGCATTAGTCGTGGATTAACACCGGAATCGCTAGATGCCATTGCTGGGAATTTGGGTGGGCGGAATCCGGAAGACGCTTTAGCCAACGGCCTTGTAGACGGCATAATATATCAAGACGAATTTGAAAAAAAGCTCTATGCCGCCAGTGGTGCAGCCACAGAAGAAGTAAATTTAGTTGGGCTTATTGATTACCTTAGGTATTCTAGAAAAAAACGCATTTACAACGGTACGGATCGTATAGCTGTTATTTACGCAGAGGGTGAAATTATCTACGGTCAGGCAGGGTCCGATTATATTGACCCGGAAACCCTAACCGATGCTTTAAGACAAGTTCGAGACGACAAAAAGGTAAAAGCAGTGGTCTTGCGGATTAATTCACCCGGTGGAAGCGCGTTGAGCTCTGAATTGATTTGGCGTGAAATTCAGAATGTTCGAAGGATAAAGCCAGTAGTGGTATCTTTTAGCGATGTAGCGGCATCCGGCGGTTACTATATTGGGGTAGGGTCAGACGTTATTGTAACCGAACCCACTACTTTGACGGGTTCTATAGGGGTATTTGCAACCATCCCCAATGTCAGTGGATTAACAAACAAAATAGGAATACATTCAGAACAAGTAGGTACGCACAAGCAATCTTTTGATTATTCGTTATTTCAGCCTTTAAGCCCCGAATTTAAATCCGTTTTAGAGAATGATATCGAACGTACTTATCAATTGTTTCTCGAACGTGTTTCGGAAGGTAGAAATATGAGTGTGGCTAAGGCAGACAGTTTGGCTCAAGGCAGAATATGGACCGGTACCGATGCGGTATCTTTGGGATTGGCAGACGTTTTGGGCGGTATGCAAGAGGCCTTAGACGCCTCAGCGGATTTGGCGGGGATTGATTCGTATCGTATATTATCACTCCCGCATTACAAAAGTGGATTAGAATTGTTGATGGAAGACTTGGGAGCTGCAGGTTCCAAGGTCTTTTTAAATGAATTTTCGAATGAGTGGACGGAGCTCTTCCAAACGCTGAATCATCAGATGAATCAGAAAGGCATACAGGCCAGAATGCAAATTGAACTTAAAATACATTAGCAATGGAGCTTAAAGATCAAAAAGCAGCATATCGATTTTATCTGTACATGGGAGCTATTTTTATAACCTCCCTTGTAGTCTCGAATTTAATTTTTCAAAAATTTTTTTATTGGGAGCCTTTTGGTAAAATAACCGTTTTTGGGAATCCCTTGTTTGAATTGTCCGTGGGGATCTTGCCTTATCCGGTGACTTTCCTAATTACAGATCTTATTTCGGAAATGTATGGTAGAAAGCGGGCGAATCAGGTAGTCACTGCTGGTATTTTTGCATCCTTATTTTCTATGGGAATCATTTTAATGGCAAATCATGCTCCTGCCATTTCTGGTTCGCCTGTAGATGATTCCACCTTTAATCAGGTATTTGCACTTTCGCCGGTGGCCGTTTTGGCTTCCATGTTGGCATATCTTTTTGCGCAATACATAGATATTGCCATTTATCATTTTTGGAAGGATTTTACCGCAGGAAAGCACCTCTGGTTACGAAATAATTTTTCCACCTTTTTTTCTCAGACGGTAGATACCTTAACGGTTGTTTCCTTACTGTGTATTTTTGGGGTGTTGCCCTGGGATAAATTTTTTGGCTTAGTGGTTTCGGGGGTGATCTTTAAAATTCTAATGGCCTTGTTAGATACTCCTTTACTTTACCTTGGGGTATATTGGTTTAGACGCAGGTTTAAACTTGAAAAAGCAGCAGAAATTCCACTAGACTTTTAACCTTCTCCAAAGAATAGTGGTGAAGAATGATAGTTGCCTAATGAATTTGTAAGGAAATCACATAACCTTCATTACCTCTTACATTCATTACCGTGTGATCCGAAAAGATTAGGTATTGCCCTTTGATTCCTAAAAGGGTTCCGGAATATTCGGGTTGTTTATCCAGGTTAAGACTTTTTACTTTTTCAGGATACTGCAAAACCGGAAAATCCATGTGAATTTCTTTACTTGAATTGAGGATATAAGGTTGAGCCTCTTCTGGAATATATGGGGTTAATTTTTCTTTCCATTCCAGTAAGTCAACATCTTCAATTTTTCCAGTAAGCATGCTGCGCCAATTTGTTTTATCACTCACATAAGCTTTTAATGCCAATTCTGTTATTCCGGCGAGATATCTGTTTGGGGTTTCTGCAATTTCTATGGCTTCGTGAGCCCCCTGATCTATCCAGCGGGTAGGTACCTGTGATTTTCGGGTCACACCTACTTTTATGTTGCTCGAATTAGCCAAATACACAATGTGTGGTTGCAATTGCATTTTTTTTTCGAATTCCAAATCACGATCGGCAAGGTCTAAATGGGCGGTACTTTTTTCCGGATGCATTATCCAGTCACCGGCCTGCGGAATTTCAAAGAAACAACTCCTGCAAAATCCTTGTCTGAAAATAGGGCGGTCCGATCCGCATTGCAGGCATTGGTGTTTTACAAATCGAATGCTAATTTTTTTTTCCAACAGGGAATTCATATGAATAAAATCTGTTGGAAATACTAAATAATATTGAATGGGAGTACCCCATTCGGTTTTCATTTTTTGTAATACCCCTTCGTAATACATGATTCTTCCTTTTTGCCTAACAGAATATTATTATATTTAGAATAATAATGTGTGTCTAAAGATACCCAAAAATGACCATACCGCTCTTCAATTCCATTGCTTCGTGGTTGCTGAAAAAGCGGATCCACCAAATTGAGCTTTTTTTAAAGTATCCAGCTGAAGTACAGCAGGAAGTGCTTCAAAAATTAATATCCTTTGCAGCCGACACCGAAATAGGTAGAAAGTATGGTTTTAAGGATATTACAACCTATGCCGTTTTTGCCGAGCGTGTTCCTTTGGTGACTTATGAGACCTTAGAGCAGCTAATATCTAGAACCCGACGCGGGGAGCAGCAACTTTTTTGGCCAACCGAAATCAGGTGGTTTGCAAAAAGTAGTGGTACAACCAATGCTAAAAGCAAGTTTATTCCGGTAAGTACCGAAGCCTTGGAAGATTGTCACTATAAATCCGGAAAGGACTTACTTTGCCTCTATTTAAACAACAACCCTAACTCGGAACTCTTCACTGGTAAAAGCCTGCGTTTGGGAGGAAGTATGGATCTATATGAAGATAATGGTACTTTTTTTGGGGACCTTTCTGCTATCCTGATCGATAATATGCCCTTTTGGGCAGAATTGAGTAGCACGCCTAGTAGTCGGGTTTCACTTATGAGTGAATGGGAGCGAAAAATGCAAGCCATAATTGAAGAAAGTGTTAAGGAAAACGTAACCAGTTTGGCTGGTGTGCCTTCTTGGATGTTGGTTTTACTCAATCAAGTGATTCAGGAAACAGGCAAGGCCCATCTTCTCGAAGTCTGGCAGAATTTGGAGGTATATTTTCACGGTGGTGTTAATTTTAATCCATATCGCGAACAGTATCAAAAATTATTGCCGCAAGAAAGTTTTCGATATTATGAAATCTACAACGCTTCAGAAGGCTTTTTTGCAATCCAAGATCAAAACGGTAGTCAAGATTTACTTCTAATGTTGGATTATGGGATTTTCTATGAATTTATTCCCATGGATACCTTTGGAACTTTGAATCAGCGCATAATTCCTCTTTGGGAGGTGTTGCCTGAGGTCAATTATGCAATTGTTATTACTACCAACGCTGGTTTATGGAGGTATTTGATAGGAGATACAGTACGCTTTACCAGTATAAGTCCTTATCGTATCCGAATTACCGGAAGAACTAAACATCATATAAATGTTTTTGGAGAAGAGTTGATTATTGAGAATGCAGAGGACGCTTTACGTAATACATGTTCAAAATGGAATGTTACAATCCTAGAATATACGGTGGCGCCCATATTTATGGACCAGGGAAGTAAGGGGGCGCATGAATGGTTAATTGAATTTCAAGTTCCACCAACCGATTTAAAAGGTTTTGGTGAAGATTTGGATCTTGCTCTTCAAGAAATCAATTCCGATTATGAGGCCAAACGTTATAAAAATATGACGCTTAATCCTCTTCGGTTGCATTCAGCAAAACAAGGACTCTTTTATGATTGGCTTAAATCAAAAGGTAAGTTGGGCGGACAACACAAAGTGCCCAGGCTCTCCAACACACGTGAATATTTCGAAGAATTATTGCAACGCAATCAAATAAGTAATTAAAAAGAATTCAGGTTCTTTTCCGAATAGCGTTATGTGTACTACATGAGTTATTACAGACAATTTATCGAGTAAATAGGTTCAATAATCCGGAAAAAATTGACGTTTAGTAAATTATTGTGATTTTCGAATTGTGATTAATTCCAGAATTTAAGCAATTTAGAAAATCAGGTATGGCAGAGCGATTAGTGATTATTTCCGATATGATAGGTACACGTCAAGGGTTGTGGATTGCATCGTATTTAGGGTACTTACAACAATATTTCGATATTGTTTACTACGATAGTCAGGAATTGGCTGGTGTAGATTTGATGGTTAAAACGCGCGAAAATTTGTGTGAAGCTTTAATGGAAGGGGGTTACAGTACCGGTGTTTCGAGCTTGATTGCAAAGGAAAAACGGCCTAGCCATTACCTTGCATTTTGTGCTGGTGGAACTATTGCTTGGAAAGCAGCATTGCAAGGTTTACCCATTAAGTCATTGTACGCCATATCACCGTTGTGGTTACAAGAAGAAACAAACAGGCCCCAATGTTCGGTTCATTTAATTTACGGGGAAACTCATAAGGAACGTCCTAGTGCCCAATGGGCAAAACATTTAGAAGTGCCAATTCAAGTAATTGAAAATTTTGGCCGTGATCTGTATTCCGACGAAAAAATCATCAAGAAAGTATGCGCTCAATTGTTGCAAGATACCCTACAGAATACACCAGGGGTTTTTAAGAAACAGCTTTCAGTTTATTAACGGTGTCGTAAGACAACTTCTCTTCTGCATAAGATTTTGTCACCTTAAATTCGGTGATTTCTGAACTGGGTAATTCATACATGGCATCAGTAAAAATTGCTTCACACAGTGATCGTAATCCACGGGCGCCCAATTTGTATTCCAAGGCTTTATTCACAATATAATCTAGTGCCTGTTCAGTAATGCTAAACTGAATCTCGTCCATTGCAAACAATTTTTTATATTGTTTAATGATGGCATTTTTAGGTTCAGTAAGTATGGCACGCAAGGTCTTGGCATCCAGAGGATTCATATGGGTTAGCACTGGTAATCGTCCGATTATTTCGGGAATAAGACCAAATTCTTTTAGATCTTTCGGGATAATATATTGGAGTACGTTTTCTGCATCCAAAATGGCTTCTTTTCGGGACGCACTATACCCTATGGCCTGAACGTTTAGGCGTTTAGTGATAATACGTTCAATACCGTCGAACGCACCTCCTGCAATGAACAGAATGTTTTCGGTATTTACTTCTATAAATTTTTGATCGGGGTGTTTGCGACCTCCCTTAGGTGGCACGTTTACCACGGTGCCCTCGAGTAGTTTTAAAAGCCCTTGTTGTACCCCTTCACCGGATACATCACGTGTTATAGAAGGATTATCACTTTTTCGTGCTATTTTATCCAATTCATCTATAAACACAATACCGCGCTCTGCCTTTTCCAAATTGTAGTCTGCGGCTTGCAATAAACGGGTTAATATGCTTTCAACGTCTTCGCCTACATATCCTGCCTCGGTCAATACCGTTGCATCCACAATAGCCAATGGTACGTTTAGCATTCGAGCAATGGTTTTGGCCATAAGGGTCTTACCTGTTCCGGTTTGACCTACCATTACTATATTTGACTTTTGAATTTCTACCTCGTCTTCCTTGACTTTTTGTTGTAAAAGTCGCTTGTAATGATTGTAAACGGCTACAGATAAAACCTTCTTGGTACGATCTTGGCCAATAATATATTCGTCTAAAAACGCTTTAATTTCTTGAGGTTTACGCAGCGTCAATTCAGAATTGAGGTCATCGCTTCCGGACTGCTTGGATTCTTCAATTACAATTCCGTGCGCCTGTTCAATACAACGGTCACATATATGTGCGTCTAAACCGGCAATTAAAAGATTGGTTTCCGGTTTTTTTCGACCGCAAAAAGAGCATTCTAAATTTTCTTTAGCCATAGGTGCAAACGGCGGTTTTTAGGTTGTTTTAGTAATGTAATGGTCCTCGAGAATAAAAGAGAACCCACAAAATCCAAAAAGCTTATTTGCTTTCCCGTTCTAATATTTCATCGATCATGCCGTAATCCAATGCTTCATTTGATCGCATCCAATAATCCCGGTCGCCATCTTCAAAGATACGTTCATAAGGCTGACCGCTGTGCTTTGCAATAATCCGGTACAATTCATCTTTTACTTTTAGCACCTCTTGGGCGGCGATTTCAATGTCACTGGCTTGTCCTTGGGCACCGGATAGGGGTTGATGAATCATAACCCTGCTGTGCCTTAAGCCACTCCGTTTTCCTTTTTCTCCGGCACAGAGAAGCACAGCTGCCATAGAGGCTGCCATTCCCGTGCAAATGGTGGCAACGTCTGGTTTTATGAATTGCATGGTGTCGTATATACCCAAGCCTGCGTACACACTTCCTCCAGGGGAATTAATATAAATTTGAATGTCTTTGTTGGAATCTGCACTCGCCAAAAAAAGTAATTGGGCCTGAACTATATTGGCAACCTGATCATTTATAGCTGTACCCAAGAATATGATGCGATCCATCATCAGTCTTGAAAAAACGTCCATTGCAATAACGTTTAACTGCCGTTCTTCTATAATATTAGGAGTCATGCCTACAGGATACATGCTCATTAGGCCCTGTTCCAATTGAAGACTACCAATACCTTGATCTAACGTTGCGAATTTCCTGAACTCTTTGCCGTAATCCATGTTTGTACGCTAGGGGAGCGTTCCCATTATTGCTGCAAGATTCACCAAATAAATGCGATTTAGTAAACTTTTAGCTTTTGTTATAAAAAAGGTGCCAGACAAATAGGGGTCTAGCACCGTAAATATACTTAAAATAAAGATTTTGCCTTATTGAAAAATTGTATTCAGGTATACGATTTAGCCGTAAACCTCTTTAACAAAATCCTCATAGGTAACCTCTTTTACCTTAAGGTTTGCTTTTTCTTTGTAGAGTGCCAAAAGTTTTTGACTCATTAATTGCTCGGATAGGCGTTTTACCTCGTCTTGATTAGAAAGCACTCGAGTAGCAATATTATCTAAATCTTCTTCTTTAGGGTTTACCTGTCCGTATTGTGCCATTTGGGATTTAATAAATCCTTTAGCGAAATCTTTCAGTTCATCGAATTGAATGTTCAGGTTGTTTTCCTGAATTAATTTTCCTTCAATTAACTGATAGCGTAGGCCTTTTTCGGATCGGTCAAATTCGTCTGCTGCCTCTTCTGCAGATAAAGGCTTTTCTCCTGTATTCTGAATCCACTTTTTAAGGAAAGCAGTAGGTAAATCAAAGGCAGAGGTTTCTATTAGGCGCTCCGTTACGTCATTTATTAACTTTTGATCGGATTGTTGCTCAAATTGCCCCTCGGAATCTGACTTGATGCGCTCACGCATTTCTTTTTCCGAACTTACGCTGTCTTTGCCAAACAAACGGTCGAACAAATCTTGGTCCAGTACCGCAGGTTCTCTTTCGTTGATTTCTTCAATGCTAAAAGCAACTTCTATGTCTAAATTCTCGGCTTTTTCCCGAGAAATGCCTAAAAGGCTCGGCAGCATATAGTCTTCCTGGAGTAGGCCTTTGGTTTTAAGTGAAACCGTATCTCCTACTTTTTTACCTTTTAGGGCTTCAAGTGCTTTTTTGTTCTTAATCTTCCCAAGATCCAAGGTCGCTTTCTGATTGATATCCTCATTTGGGGCAGAGAAAACACCCAATACTTCGTCCTTGGTCCCGATTTCAGATTTAGAGACCAACTTCCCGTATTGTTTACGTATGCGATCGACCTGCTCGTCAATCATTTTATTGTCTGCTACAATTTTGTACTGCGTTATCGCTTTTTTCGTTTTGAGCGAAACCTCAAAATTAGGAGCCAATCCCAATTCAAACTCAAAGTCAAAATTTTCGGCGTCCCAATTAAAATTGTCTTGTAATTTCGGCAATGGATTTCCTAGAATATCTAACTTTTCTTCAACCAAATAAGTATTTAGGTTGTCTTGTAATAATTTATTTACCTCGTCTACTAAAACTGCCTTTCCGTACTGTTTTTTGATAAGTCCCATTGGCACTTGTCCCTTCCTGAAGCCAGGGATATTGGCACTGCGACGATAATCTTTAAGTATTTTTTCTACCTTGTCTTGGTAGTCCTCTTTTTGAATTTCTACTTTCAGAACTGCATTTAAAGCATCTAAGGATTCTCTGGTGATATTCATCTAAATTCCTATTTAGGTATAAAATTGGGATGCAAAATTAAGGCAATAATTCGTTATCACCAAGTTTTAGGTTTTGGGTCTAAGGCTTTCGACCTTAGGGGTTAAGCTTCGGTTTCCCTACTTAGTGTAAATAATACCGACTGTAATATGGAAAGTAATATGGAAAACAAAAGGGCACTCCAAAATCCACTTACTCGAAAGCCTGAGATTAAATAGCTCGAGATTAGGATTAAAGTGGAATTTATGACCAAGAGAAATAGCCCTAGAGAAATTAAAGTAGCCGGTAAGGTAAGAAATACCAATACCGGCTTAATGAATACGTTTAAAAGGCTTAGCACAAGGGCTACAAGTAAAGCGGTTGTAAACGAGTCTACAGAAATACCTGGCAGCAAATAGGCTAAAAGAGTTACAGCTATTGACGTCAAAAACAAACGCAGCAAGTACTTCATGAATTGCGCTTGGTTTTAGAGTTTTAGCATCCCTTGCATAAACAAGGATTAATTGATGTATAATCCCTTATACGCCAATGGATTAACTGTTGGTAAATCGGCCCCATATTTCGCTTCGATGGCCTCAATAAAGAGGTTTGCCAAAAGGGCATATCCTCTTGGAGAAGGGTGAACACCATCTAGAGAAAATCCACCTCCAGTTGCATAATTCGCAGTAATAACACTGCCGTCTGCCAACGGAACTCCTGTGGTATATATGCGAGACAAATAAGCGTTGGCATCTACAAATGCAAGGTTATAAGATGCCGCCAAACTTGCAATGATCTGATTGTATGCAGCAGTAGCTGAGGTAACTGCAAGTTGCTCTTCGGGAGTTAAGACCCATTTGTCGGCCAACGGTACAGCAACGCCATTAATACTTGTAGGGTCCTGAGGATTCGCCAATGTTCCAATTATGGTCTGTGAGGTGAAGGTTAGCAAGTCTGCTGCCGTTGCCTGGCGCATATTGATTAAGCCTGGATTATAAGGGGTTAAATCGGTTAAATCCTCGTCCATGATTACCACTGCATTTCCGGCTCCGGCCTGAAATTGAATGGTGCGTTTTTGCAATTCTGCAGCAGAGATTAATCCCAAGGCTTGCAATTGAGCAAGGCCTCCATTGTAGGGAGCATATGCGCCATTGAGCAGTGCGGCAGTTGCTGCATCTAAGGGTACTGGATTGTGTGGAACCGTTGTGAAATAAGGTATGGTGGTTACATTCGGAATGTTGGCAACAGCTCCCTTGGCTCCATTAGCGGTAAGGGTCTGAAGCATTGCATTATATACGCTGGCAAACACATTTGGATCGGTAATGTCATTGCCTCCATAGGTTGTTGGGTCTAAATTTCCGGCTTGGTCAACACCAGACCCTCCTGAGGTTGCAAAACTCAACACATCGTTGTTTCCAATCCACAGGGTAAAAAAGGAAGGATTTTGTGCGGCGGCATCACCCAATACTGAAGCAGAAGCACTTGAAGCAAAACGCGCATAATACGGGTTTGCCAGGCCAAGTGCTACGCCTGCAACATTTCCGTATCCTTCAGCCAATAAATGAAAACTTTTAGCGCCAGGAACCCCCATGTTGTTAAAGGACCCCGAAAGCGTATTTCCAATTTCAGTTGCTCCTTGACCGTTTACTGGAACAGGTGTTGGAGATCCTGTTGAAAAATCAAGGAACAAACGATTTCCTAGAATTGGGTTGCCTCCAAGGGTAGCTCCTCCTAAATTGTCTGCCATGTAAGGAATGTTAAAATCGCCACCACCCGCTTTTGAGAAACTGCCAGCAAGCATATTTGGGAATGATGCCTCTTGGCCATCTCTAAAAAGTGCTGCATCTGAATATCCAGCGGTTAAAGAATTACCTATCGATACGTATTTCGAAAAATCTGCAGATCCGCTTGAGTATACCGGATCGGGTTGTTCGCCTGCTGGAGGAATAACAGTATCCTCTATACAAGAAACCAGAAGTAGTCCAAAAAAGACCCAAAGTGCCAGAAATTTGTTCATTGTGTTCTGTTTGAATTAGTTAAGCTGAAATGAAGTTCAATCAGCAGCTCAACAAAAATAGCCAATTTTATGAGACGTGCAAGAGCTCAAGGTGTAAAATTATGCATGCATAATAAACCTGTAAAGGGAAATTTAGGTTGCTTTTAGTGCCTTTAGGCAGCATTCAAGAAATTCTTTTGGTTTTTCGGCGTGCAACCAATGACCTGTATCCTTAATGGTTTCGAGAACTGCCTTGGGAAAGTGTTCTGAAATTAACGGCAGGTCTTCATCCAAAATATAGTCCGATGCTCCACCCCGAATAAATACGGTTGGTCCTGCGAAATACAATCCTTGGGAAAGTGGTGTTCCAATGGCCTCCATACTAGAAGATAATACCTTGAGGTTCATTCTTAGTCCAAGAACTCCGGGTTTTTCCCAATATAAATTTTTGAGTAGGAATTGTCGGATTCCCAACGACTTAATGAATCTGGAAAGCACTTTATCTGCCTCGTTTCTAGAGGTCAGTTCCGAAGGATTTAAGCTCTTTAAGGCCTCCAATATAATCTGGTGATGGGGTGGGTAATATTTTGGCCCAATGTCTGCAATGATCAAATTTTGGACGCGATCGCTATTGAGACAGGCAAAGTGCATTGCAGTTTTTCCACCCATGGAATGTCCAATGATCGAAGTTTCTAAAATATTTCGATGGTCTAGATAGTTTAATAGATCTTCTGCTAAAATCCGGTAATTGAATTCGTCTGACCAGAAGCTATGTCCGTGATTGCGTTGATCTACCAAGTGCACCTCGAACCCTGCTTCTGCAAATTGCATACCCAAAGATTTCCAATTATCGGACATCCCAAGAAAACCATGTAAAATAACCAGTGGGCTTCCGCTGCCTACAACACGGGAATGAAGTAAATTCATGGATTGAGGCGTTTTTGATACATGCGTATCACATTTTCCAATCCTAAATACAGGGATTCACAAATTAAAGCATGGCCAATGGAAACTTCCAATAAGCCCGGGATGTGTTTGCCAAAATAGGCAATGTTGTCCAAGCTTAGGTCGTGTCCGGCATTAATGCCAAGCCCGGAACGTACAGCTGCCTCTGCGGCCGCTACGTATGGCGCAATGGCCGCTTCTGGATTTTCGGCATATTTTTGTGCGTATGATTCGGTGTATAATTCTATTCGGTCTGTGCCTGTGGCTTTGGCAGCAATGACCATTTCGGGGTTTGGATCTACAAAAATGGAGGTGCGTATGCCTGCTTTTTTAAATTGGGAAATTACCTGTCTTAAAAAAGCCTCATGCTTAATAGTTTCCCATCCGGCATTTGAAGTAATGGCATCTGGGGCGTCCGGAACTAACGTGACCTGATGTGGTTTTACCTCTAGCACCAATGCTATGAACTCTGTCGTAGGATTACCTTCTATATTTAATTCGGTTTTTACGACCTGTTTTAAATCGCGCGCATCCTGATATCTTATATGTCGCTCGTCTGGTCTGGGGTGTATGGTTATCCCGTCTGCTCCAAAAACTTCAATGTCCATAGATGTCTTAACTAAATCGGGAACATTACCACCCCGGGCATTGCGGAGTGTGGCAATTTTATTCACGTTGACACTAAGTTTAACCATCAATTTTTGATTTAAGTGATTTCGACCCCAAAAATACAAATAAGACAGGCGTTTTGCCTCCTAAATTCGTAATTTGCCGCCGTAATTGGGCCTATGTATCTGTCAGAGCTTTTAAACACTGCAATTCCGGTATACGAACCGGAAGACTCACTTAAGGAGGTGATTCTGTATTTTGAACATTCCACACATTCCCATGTCGGGGTGGTTGAATCGGGCCTATTTCTTGGGTTATTAGGGGAAGATGATATAGACAGCTTTAAGGAGTCCGATCGTATTGAGTCGTATCGCTATCAATTGGAATCTTTTTATGTTCGTTCCGAGGACTCGTGGCTCGACGTTATGGAGGCCTTTGCCCGAAATACGGCAAATGTTATGCCTGTAGTTTCTGAACAAGGAAAAATGCTTGGCTATTATGATTTAGCAGATGTTATGGGCATTTTTAGGGATATGCCATTTTATACTGAACAAGGTGTAGTCTTAATCCTTTCTCGCGCCATACGAGATTACAGTTTTAGTGAAATAGCCCAAATTGTAGAAGGGAATAACGCCAAATTGTTTGGTGCAGTAATCTCAGGCAAGGCAGAAGAAAGCGTGGAAATCACCCTGAAAATGAGCCATGAAAATACCGGAGAAGTGCTCAGTGCACTAAGGCGCTACGGCTATACGATTGTTTCGGGTAGTTCCGATGATGCTTATTTGGAAGAGCTCAAATCCAGGTCTGCATACCTAGTCAAATATCTAAAGGTTTAATTTTTCATGAAAGTTGCACTCTTTGGTCAGAGCTATTCTCCTGAAACGGCAGCTGCGCTGGACACTGCACTGCAAACGCTTAAGGAATTTGAAGCCGTTGTTGCCCTAGAGGTCGGTTTTGCTTCGCTTTATCATAAATCCGATAAGGAATTCGCTTTTTTTTCACATCGTTTTGGATTGGATTCCAGTTTTGATCTGTTTATAAGCTTTGGCGGAGACGGAACGGTATTGCGTGCAATTACCTTTGTTCGGAATTTGGGGATTCCTGTAGTTGGAGTAAATACAGGACGTTTAGGTTTTTTATCTACCATTGGAACAGACGAGGTACGCAACCTTATAGTGAATTTTGCGCGAGGGGAATATCGACTTGTTGAGCGCTGCTTGGTTTCGGTAGAACTGCATCCAGAACAGGAATCTGGTTTTATGAATTTTGCCCTCAACGAGGTTACTGTGAGTCGAAAAGACACAACTTCTATGATTACTGTGGAGACTTATTTGGATGGTGAATATCTTACTTCGTATTGGGCAGACGGATTAATTGTGGCTACGCCCACAGGTTCTACAGGTTATTCATTGAGTTGTGGGGGGCCAGTAGTGGCTCCTACGGCTCAGTCGCTTGTTCTCACGCCCATTGCTCCACATAATTTAAATGCAAGACCATTAGTAATTTCAGACACCACGGTTATTAAACTAAAAGTTTCGGGACGTGAATCTCAGCATTTACTTTCCTTGGATTCCAGAATTACAAGCCTTGAAAACGGTACCGAAATTACAATTACCAAAGCGGGGTTTTCGGTAAAGATGGTGGAATTTCCTGCCGAAAGTTTTTTTAGAACCATTCGGCATAAGCTGCTTTGGGGTGAAGACCGAAGGAATTGAACAGGAAAAAAGCAATAACCTGGCTCTATTTCCAGTTTAAAGTCTTGTAACGAAATAGGGCAAAGTGCTTGAATTTGCTATATTTGCAAACTTTTTGGAAATGATGCGCATAGGAACTGTACTAATCTGTCTTTTTACTATTGGCTTTGGCTGGGGTCAGACCTATGAGGTGGGTTTGTTTGGAGGTGGAACCAATATAATTGGGGATATTGGAAGCGGCACCTATGTGGCTCCTACTGGATCTGCAATTGGAGGAATTTTTAAATGGAACAAAAGTAAACGCTATGCCTGGAGAGGTCAGGCTATTTACGGATCTTATACCGCAGATGATTTGCGTTCAGACAATACTGCAAGACAGGCCAGAGCAAAGCAAATGCAAAATGATCTATTGGAAGTTTCTGCAGGTTTGGAAGTCAATTTTGTGGAGTATAATCTACACAAGTTAGGAATGGCATTTACGCCTTATCTGTTTACAGGACTTACCTATTTTAGATACGGATATAAGACCTTTGAGATTGGTGTCCCCTCCAAACAACACGGAACCGTAGCTATACCCATGGTTGGCGGAGCTAAAATACGGATAAATCAGTTTTTTATTTTGGGTGCAGAGATTGGAGCTAGATATACCTTTACCGATAATTTGGATGCCAGTAATCCTAAACTTATCTACCAGAATTCTGCCGATTTACGCGCAAATCAATACGGTAATATTTTTAGCGATGATTGGTACGTTTTCTCGGGGGTTACACTAACCTTTACTTTTGGGCGGAAACCTTGTAAAGATTGTTTTCAATGATGTTGAGTCCAGAAGTCATAGCATCGCTTCAACATGACGGACTGCCGGATCATTTGGCAATCATCATGGACGGCAATGGTCGATGGGCTAGACAGCGTGGGCAACTTCGCGTTTTTGGCCATAAAAACGGAGTAGAGTCGGTGAGGCGTACGATAGAGTCCTGTGCTCGATTAGGTATTAAATATCTCACCCTTTATGCCTTTAGTACAGAGAATTGGAAGCGTCCCAAGACCGAGGTAGACACTCTCATGCGGTTATTGGTAACCTCTTTGAGGCGTGAGTTTAATACGCTTAATGAAAATAATATACGTTTAAATGCCATCGGTAAATTGGAGGCTTTGCCTGCGAAAGTGTATGCGGAGCTGCAAGAAGCCATAGATTTAATGTCTGGTAACACCGGAATGACCTTGACTATTGCCTTGAGCTACGGGGCACGCGAAGAATTGACGTCTGCCTTTCGTGCAGTGGCATTCAAAGTTAAAAATAATATAATTTCGCCCGAGGATATTGATGATACAATTATTAATGGTCATCTTTACACGCATGACCTGCCCGATGTAGACTTACTTATCCGAACCAGCGGAGAGCAAAGGATAAGTAATTTTTTATTGTGGCAAATTGCATATGCGGAATTATATTTTACTGAAGTTCTTTGGCCAGATTTTGATATAGAACAACTCATTGAGGCCATTAAGAGTTATCAGAACAGAGAACGAAGATTTGGAAAAACAAGTGAACAACTTATTTAAAAGTATGCGGAAACTATCCGTTCTGAGACAATTTATATTTCCGGTAATTTGTGTGCTGGCATTTCAATCCCGGTCCCAAGATACTGGTGTTCAACAGGGAAACACCTATATTTTGGGTGGGTTAAAAGTAACCGGACTTCAGAGTTATAACGAACAGACCGTTAAGACTTATTCTGGGCTTAGGGAAGGACAGCCCATCGCCATTCCCGGGGATAAAATTAGTGAGGTAATTAAAAAGCTTTGGGGGCTCGACCTCTTTAGCGATGTTACTTTTTATACCACAGAGGTTCGTGGAGATTCTATTTTTTTGGAATTGGAAATTAAAGAGCGTCCCTCGCTTAATAATGTAAATTTTTTCGGAATTCGCGATCGCCAGTCAGATGAGATAAGAACGGATGCGGAGTTGAAAAAGGGTAAAAAACTCACCGAGAGTTTTATAGGCACCACCCGAAACTACATCGTAAATAAGTTTCGTAAACAAGGATACCTAAATACCCAGGTACAGATTGTAACTACAAGAGACACCTCCGAGACCAATGCCCAAAACATGGCCATTAACATTAAAAAGGGTAATAGAGTAAAGGTTCGGAACATAAATTTTGAAGGTAACGATAAAATGGCCGCCGGCAAGCTTCGGGGTGCGCTTAAGAAAACCAAAATCAGACGTCCGGGCCGATTCTGGAAAAAGTCAAAATACATTGAAGATGATTATCAGGAAGACCTGAAGTCTTTGGTCGATAAATATGCAGAAAACGGTTATAGAGATGCTCGTGTGCTTTCAGATACCGTGATTAATGTAAACGACGAACGCATTGATATAAAAATTACAGTTCAAGAAGGGAATCAGTACTATTTTGGCAATATTGATTTTATTGGCAATACAGTGTATACGGATCGTCAGCTATCTCAGGTGTTGGGAATAAATACCGGAGACACCTACAACGGTGTGCAATTGCGCAAAAGGATTTCGGACGACTCTAAACCCGACTCCGAAAATTTAGCCAACCTATATCAGAATAACGGATACCTATTTTCTCAGATTAATCCGGTAGAAGTGTCAGCGGAACGAGATACCATCAATTTTGAAATTCGCATTATTGAAGGAAAAGAAACATTTTTGGATCGGGTTACTTTTAGTGGTAATAACAAAACGAACGATCACGTAATTTATCGTGACGTGCGCACCAGGCCAGGTCAGAAATACAGCAAAGACGATATTATTCGGACTATTCGGGAGTTGGGACAGCTTGGTTTCTTTGATCCGGAGCAAATTAAACCTGAAATTGAAAATCCGGATCCTAATGCCGGTACAGTAGATTTGAGTTTTGATTTGGTAGAATCCGGGGCCAGCCAGATAGAACTGCAAGGCGGATATGGTGGAGGAGGTTTCATCGGAACCCTAGGATTGTCCTTTAATAACTTTTCCATTCAGAACCTATTTAACGGAGAAGCTTATGCCCCAGTTCCAATGGGGGATGGACAGACGTTTTCGCTAAGATTGCAGGCTAGCCGAACCTTTAGGGTGTATAGTCTAAATCTGTCAGAACCTTGGTTGGGAGGAAGAAAACCGGTACGTTTTAATTTATCGCTTTCAAAAACACAGCAATTTGCAGCACGATATACCACTATTGGTAGAATTGATGTAGATAAAAGTCAGCAGTTTTCTATTATGGGAATTTCTGCTGGTTTGGCAAAACGTGTGCAATGGCCCGATGACTTTTTTGTGCTCTCACACGCATTGAGTTATCAGCTTTACGATTTTCAAAATTATAATCTTGGGCTCTTTAACTTTGGAAACGGTCGTTCAAATTCTGTAGCCTATACCTTGGGTATTGCTCGAAATTCTTCTGGGCCCGGTCCAATATTTCCGATGACCGGAAGTAATATTGAACTTACTGCTAAATTTACACCTCCATATTCGTATTTCTCTGACAAGGATTTTGCTGCCTTAAAACAAGAAACAGCAGATGCAACACTAGAGCAAAGGGATCTTGCACGACAGGGTCTTTCGGGTTCCGATAGATATCGTGAACTCGGTACGCGTCTCGAAGAACTTGATCAGGAGCGATTCCAATGGCTGGAATATTACAAAGTAAAATTCCGGGCAGATTGGTATACCCGTATCGTGGATAAACTTATTTTAAGAACAAATACTGAATTTGGATTCTTGGGTGGTTATAATCAGGATGTAGGAAAAGTGCCCTTTGAGCGCTTTTGGTTAGGTGGTGATGGATTGGGTAGAAACTTTACCCTAGACGGAAGAGAAACCTTGCAATTGCGAGGTTATGAAAATAATTCGCTTACACCATTGGATCCGTTGACCGGCCAAGCAGAAGGTGCTATGTTGTACAATAAACTTACAATGGAATTGCGGTATCCGCTAACTTTAAAGCCTGCAGCTTCCATTTATTCATTGATATTTTTAGAAGGTGGGAATGCCTACAACAATTTTCAGGAGTTTAATCCGTTTCAAATAAAAAGATCTGCCGGAGTAGGGTTGCGAATCTTTATGCCTGCCTTTGGTCTTTTGGGTATTGATTTTGGATACGGGTTTGACGATGATTACAGACCAGATAACAATGTTGGCCCAAGCGGATGGCAAACGCATTTTGTGATTGGCCAGCAGTTCTAATTTAGATTGAAGCATTCATTTCCTAAATCGGAATAATGACTTCATTTAAAGTGAATTAATTAATTTGGCACGATATTTTCTGTAATGAAGTGTATTAAAGGCTACATTCACAACTTGAAAAAAATAGCATTGCTTTTGGGGGTATTGGCGGGTATTAGCTCCGCAGTAGGCCAGCGTGGTGTCCGTATCGCTTATGTGGATATGGAGTATATTCTGGAAAACGTTGAAGAGTACCGAGAAGCCACTGAGCAATTAGAAAAAAAGGTGTTTCAGTGGAAAAGTGAGATTGAAACGCGGCAACAAGCTATAGCAGATCAAAAAGCCAACTTGGAAGCCGAACGTATATTGCTTACTGATGAACTGGTTTCCGAGCGCGAAGAAGAAATTGCATTTTTGGAAGGAGAACTTTTGGAATACCAGCAAGCCCGTTTTGGACCCTCTGGAGATTTGGTTTTGCAGAAACAACGATTAATTCAGCCGATTCAGGATCAGGTTTTTAATGAAGTTCAAAAATTAGGTGCCGATAAAAAATATGATTTTATTTTTGATAAATCGGCGGATGTTGTAATGTTGTATTCCGAAAAACGGCATGACATCAGTGATTTGGTACTTCGAGGTATTGCACGCACACGAAAAGTGAGTACGCCCCAAAAGAAGGAACCAGCTCGGGTTGAGGCTTTTGAGGAGGAGGAAGCCCCTGTTTCTGAAGCTATGTTGGAGCGACAGGAGCGAATCGATCAGGCACAGCAGGCTCGAGCCAATGATGCAGAAGCCCGAAGAGCCGAACAGCTTAAGTTGCGGGAAGATCGACAAAAAGCATACGAAGCAAGAAGGCAAAAGCTGTTAGAGGAGCGGGAAGCGAAACAAAAAGCGCGAGAAGCACAACTTAAGGCCACAAATCAGGTAAAAGATTCCGTGGATGTAAACGGATAGATTAGGAAGTAAATAACTCAAATAAGTAAGTATATAATCATGAAACACGTAATTAAGGTAGCTGCAGCTGTATTGTTATTTATGACTGCTGCCGGTGTTGCCCGGGCTCAAAGTAAAACAGCCCATATCAATGTGTCTGAACTTTTACAGGCCATGCCGGAGATGAAGGCTGCTCAGGCAGAGCTTAAGCGATTGGAAGAAACCTATAGGGCAGACATCCAAAGTTCTATGGAGGAATTAAGAAATAGGTTCACACAGTACAATAATGAGGCTAGCAGCATGTCTGAAGAAGAAAATCAGAAACGTGCCCTTGAGCTACAAAGTGCTGAACGGAATATTGGAGAAGCACAACAAGCTGCCCAACAGGAGCTTGGTAAAAAACAATCCGATTTGTTCGAACCAATATCTGTGAAGGCTAAAGCTGCCATTGAGAAGGTGGCTGCAGCACAAGGCTATCAATATGTATTGGATTCCAGTCCAGGTTCCGGAGTTATTGTCGCTACTGGAAAGGACTTGCTTCCGGATGTTAAAAAAGAACTTGGTTTTTAAGTTTTAAATTTTATTAAAACCGCCCAATTCGGGCGGTTTTTTAGTTTAAGCTCATCTGGTTTAAAACGTATGAATGAAGCGTCAATAGGTTTTTTTGACTCGGGGGTAGGCGGATTGACCATCTGGAAGGAGGTTGTTGGCCTATTACCGATGGAACCAACCGTTTATTTAGCAGACAGTTTAAATGCACCTTATGGGGAAAAAAATCCGGATGAAATTTTAGAGCTCAGTCGAAAGAATACGATAAAGCTTCTGGAATTTGGATGTAAATTAATAGTAGTGGCGTGCAATACGGCTACAACCAATGCCATTGCGCAATTACGACAAGAATTTGAGGTGCCCTTCATTGGAATTGAACCTGCCATAAAGCCCGCTGCCCTTCATTCCGTGAGTAAGAAAATTGGAGTACTCGCCACGCGGGGTACTCTAACAAGTAGCTTGTTTGCAGCGCGATCCAAGGACTATGCAGAGGATCTAGAAATCATTGAGCAGGAAGGAGAGGGTTTGGTAAGACTAATCGAATCAGGAGATTTAGGTGGGGAGGCCATGTCTTCTAGGCTTCAAAAACTATTACAGCCAATGTTGGCTAAAGGAGTAGATCATTTGGTGTTGGGATGCACGCATTACCCTTTTTTAATACCAACCTTACAAACTATATTACCGGAATCGGTAACAATTGTAGACTGCGGATTACCGGTTGCTCGGCAGGTTAAGAATGTACTAACGCAAAGACATGCATTACGAGAAGCGTCAGGAGCGCCCTTGCACCGATTGTTTAGTAATGCGGACGTTACCGTTATGAATGTACTTCTCAATCAAATGGGACAGGCTGGAATGGCGAAAAAAATGGATTTTTAGCAGGTTTTAATGAAACTCTGAAACGAATAGGCAAATGGGTGTCCGCTGTCTGATTGGTGTTCAATGGAATTAACGAGTTTCCAACACTTGGGATTAATTTTTGGAAAAAACGTGTCTGCCTCAAAAGTGCCATGCACTCGAGTAAGTTCCAAATGTGTGGCTATATTCATAGCTTGATTGTAGATTTCACCTCCACCAATGATATAGGTTTTTTTCAATGCAGGGAACATTTCTAATCCAGCTTCTAGGCTGTGAGCAACAAAACAATCCGCATGGGAAACTGTGTATTCCTGATCGCGGGTAATAATAATATGGATTCTGCCAGGTAAGGGTTTTGGAAACGATTCAAATGTTTTCCGCCCCATTATCATAGGGTGTCCCAAAGTTTGATTTTTAAAATGTTTAAAGTCATTTGGCAAGTGCCAAGGTAGGGTTCCGTTTAGCCCCAGTTCATTTTGTTCTCCTGCTGCGGCAATAATTATAATTTCTTTCATAAGAGTGTGCTAGAACAGGGTTTAATATTCGGGATTAGTTTACGTTATTAGCGACATTAATTGTGGCTCAGTGCTTTTAATGGATTGTTTGATTTAGCTTGTCCCTTTACACGTATTTGTAGAATAGCGTTTGAATGCCTTGATTCAATTGCGGAATAAAGATAATGAAATTGAGTGCTTAAACGGCTTAGAATTACCGCAGTGGTAATCTGTAGGTGTGATTTTTGACAACCCTCTTGCTTTGTGTTTTTAATTTTATCAAATCCATAAATCTTTGTTAATCAATTGGCTAAGAGCGGATTTATCTGTTGCTTTGTACTCGTAAAATTTATCCATTTTTATAATATTCAGATAATATGGCGATTAAGAAGCAGTATTTGAAAACCAAACCTGTTTGTAAAGTAACCTTTACCGTTCCAGCCGAGGAGGCTTCTAAGGTTGCAGTAGTTGGAGATTTTAATAGTTGGAATCCCAAGGGAAGTATGTTGAAAAAGCTTAAAAACGGGACCTTTAAAGGTACCTTTGATCTTCCTGCAGAGCATTCATACGAATTCCGCTATCTGGTAGACGGCACGTATATAAATGATGAAGCGGCGGATCGTTATCAGTGGAATACTTTTGCCGGTGCCGAAAATGCTGTACTTGAACTCTAAGTGATATTGTAGTGCAAAGCAAAAAAACCTGCCATCGGCAGGTTTTTTTATTAGTTTAAACTGCCACTTTACCCGGGATATGCGGATGTGGTTCGTAACCGGTAAGTGTAAAATCTTTATAATCAAAATCGAAAAGATTTTGAATTTCCGGATTTAGTGTCATTCTTGGCAAAGGTTTTGGAGCCCTGCTAAGTTGCAGTTCAATTTGTTCCAAATGGTTGTTGTAGATATGCGCATCTCCAAAGGTGTGTATGAATTCGCCTGGTTTGAGTTGACAGACCTGTGCAATCATAAGTGTGAGCAGGGCATAAGAAGCTATATTAAAGGGTACTCCCAGAAATATGTCTGCCGACCGCTGGTACAGTTGACAAGAGAGCCTACCGTTGGCCACATAAAATTGAAAGAACGCATGACATGGGGGAAGTGCTGCTTTTCCTTCCGCTACATTTGTCGCAAAAGATTTGGAGGTATCCGGCAATACCGAGGGGTTCCATGCTGCGACAAGCATGCGCCTGCTGTCTGGATTATTACGAATGGTTTCAATTACCTCGTTTAATTGATCTATGCCCTCATTGTTCCAATTACGCCATTGTTTGCCGTAAACTGGCCCCAAATTTCCTTCTGAATCGGCCCATTCATTCCAAATACGAACGCCGTGTTCCTGGAGATAGGAGATGTTGGTGTCGCCTTTAATAAACCATAATAATTCGTAAATAACAGATTTTAAATGAACTTTTTTAGTGGTAACCATTGGAAACCCATCTTCCAGGTTAAAACGCATTTGGTAGCCAAAAACACTTCGAGTACCCGTGCCTGTTCTGTCGGATTTTTCCTGTCCATTTTCCAGCACGTGTTTTAATAGGTCATGATATTGTTTCATGTAGTTATATTGACAGTCCATTTTTGACTGTAGTACAAAATTACGGATTCAATATTGCGACTTGGTTGCATATGAGTATGCAGTTATTCACAGCTTATTAACCCAAATAATTTTGGAAATTCTCTTAATTAACATGCATAATGCAAGGAAATTAACCAAGAATCATTCCTGCAATTGCGGCAGAAAGTAAGGAGGCCAAGGTGCCTCCTAAAACGGCTTTTAATCCAAATTCGGATAAGGTTTTTCGCTGGCCAGGAGCCAAAGACCCAATTCCGCCTATCTGTATGCCAATGGAAGCAAAATTTGCAAAGCCACAAAGCATGTAGGTAGCCATAATAATTGACTTTTGATAGCCTAAATGGGATGCCTGTGCCAGTTCTTTCAATTCAGCAAGTTGAATGTATGCGACAAATTCACTTGCAGCCAGTTTTATACCAAGCAATTGCCCCATTTGCATAATGTCTGTGCTATTTACTCCAATGATCCACATTAAAGGAGCAAATAGTCCTCCCATAATAGCCTCAAGTGATAATTTGTCGTAGGGTGAGTTTGCTGCAATCCAGGCATTGAAATTGCCTACGCCTCCGAGGTATTCCAATATGCCATTAAACATGGCGATAAACGCAACAAATACCAATAGCATACCGCCAACATTTACAGCCAATTTTAGACCTTCTGTGGTGCCATTGGCAATGGCGTCGAGCAGATTACTCCCAATTTTGTCGGTAGTAACTCTAACTTCAGTGTCGATAGGTTCAGTTTGGGGATATAACATTTTTGAGACCACAATAGCCCCTGGTGCAGCCATTACCGAAGCAGCGATTAAATGTCTTGCAAATTCCAAACGCAATTGCGGATCGGTTCCGCCTAAAAATCCTATATATGCGGCCAAAACACCTCCCGCAACTGTGGCCATTCCGCCAATCATGACCAATAGCATTTCCGAGCGGTTCATTTTTTCTAAGTAGGCCTTTATGAGTAATGGCGCTTCGGTCTGGCCCAAAAATATATTGCCGGCCACGCTCAGGCTTTCTGGGCCAGATATGCCTAAAATTCGCGTGAGTAACCAAGCCAATCCTTTTACAATTCTCTGAATTATTCCGAGATAATATAAAACAGAAGTTAGGGCAGAGAAAAATAGAATGGTTGGTAAAATTTGAAATGCAAAGACATACCCAATAGTTGGGTCATCAATCTTCATTAAGTTTCCAAACAAGAAGGCGCTTCCTGCGGCTGTAAATTCCAAAACGGAATTAAAAAAAATACCAAGCTGGTTAAAGAGCCATTGAACGGCAGGAACTTTTAAAACCCCTACAGCCAAGATAAGTTGTAAGCTCAATCCTAAAGCGGTAGTTTTCCAATTGATTCGTTTTCTGTTGTTGCTAAATAAATACGCCAATAGCAACAATACCAACATGCCTAAAACACCTCGGGCTAAAGATTCAAGGCTAAATCCTGCATTCGGAATGATGTTGCTTTGATTTTGAGTAATTGTTTCTGCTGCCGAAGCCGAAAATGGTAGAAGGAACAGTACAAAAAGCGTTGTGAAAACGCGTGAGGAGTTGTATATTGCTTTCACTTTATTTGGAGCGTTTGGAAATTTCGTCCCGAAGTTTTGCAGCTTTTTCGTAATCTTCACTGCTCACCGCTTTTTCGAGCTCTTGATTTAGTTCTGCCAAGGTCATTTCCCGATAGAGAGCTTTGTCTGGAGTGTCCAATTCTACAGTTTCACCCACTTGTAAGATTTCATCTACTTCTATACTGTTTTCATCACTAGAATCTTTTTCCTGATCCGAAGATGAAAACTTGAGAAATATACCGGCTTTATCCAATATTGTTTTGTAAGTAAAAATTGGTGCGTTAAACCGCAGAGCCAAAGCAATGGCGTCACTAGTGCGAGCGTCTATAATTTCTTCGATCTGGTCGCGTTCACAGATTATACTGGAGTAAAAAACACCATCGACCAATTTGTGAATAATTACTTGTTTAATTACAATATCGAAACGATCTGCGAAATTTTTAAACAAATCGTGAGTAAGTGGTCTGGGTGGCTTAATTTCTTTTTCCAAGGCGATAGCGATTGATTGGGCTTCAAAGGCACCTATCACAATCGGCAATTTTCGCTCTCCATCCACCTCGTTTAGAATTAAGGCATAGGCCCCGTTTTGAGTTTGGCTGTAAGAAATTCCTTTAATTATTAAGCGTACAAGGCTCATAGTCAATTTGAAACCGAAACAAGGCGAACTGATTGAATGAGCCGGCTGCCTTGATTCGCCGAGCAAGAATACAAATTAACAAAAATTAGGCGTTTTCTTCCTTAAAACGTTTCAATTTTTCGGTTAATTCAGGAAGGACTTGAAAGGCATCTCCTATAACTCCGTAGTCTGCTGCTTTAAAAAAAGGTGCCTCTGGATCGTTATTGATTACTACTTTAACCTTGGATGCATTTACCCCAGCCAAGTGTTGAATAGCTCCTGAAATACCCACGGCAATGTATAAATTACTCGCAACAGGCTTACCTGTTTGGCCTACGTGTTCACTATGAGGCCTCCATCCCATATCCGAAACGGGTTTTGAACAGGCTGTTGCAGCACCGAGGACTTGTGCAAGGTCTTCTATCATGCCCCAGTTTTCAGGTCCCTTTAGGCCTCTGCCGCCCGAAACCACAATGTCGGCATCGGCAATTGAAATTTTATCTGAGGCTTTATCGATACCTGTAACTTTAGGTCCGAATGCAACAGTCGACCAATCGGGATTAAAGGGATCAATATTGGTAGTTGTCTGTGATTCCTGAATCCCAAACGCATTGTTAGACAATCCGATTATGGCTACGTTTTGAGCGGCTTGGGTGTAGGCAAAGCCTTTGTTGCTGAATACTGTACGTTTCAAAATTAGCGGGCTTATACTTTCTGGTAAGGCCACCACGTTCGGAATATAAGAAGCGTTAAGTGTTCCGGCCAGCAGCGGGGCCACGAATCGGGAATCTGAACTACCACTAACCACTAGTATTTTTGCTTGGCATTTGGATGCTGCTGCTGCCAATACATCGGCAACCGCACTAGCATTAAAAGCACTCAAAGTGTCGGTTGTGACTTGCATTACCTTATTTATGCCAAATTTACCTAAGGTCTCTGGATTATTGGCATTAATGGTTAAGGCAATGGCTTCGGTGCCCAAACTTCGAGCAAGTGCACTACCATAACTGGCCACTTCTAGTGCACTTTTTTTGAACTTTCCGGATTCAATTTCGGTATATATAAGTACTGCCATGGGATTGATTACTTATGCGTTTTGCTATTAATTTTTTTACAATTGCTCAAATGACTTTGGCCTCGTTGTGTAAGAGGTGTATCAATTCGTCTAGTTGATCTGGAGCCACTAATTTTACCTGCCCTCGGGGTTCTGGTTTATTGAATTGATTGTCATTGGTTCCAGCTTGTGCTACTATCGGTGCAATTACTGTGAGTGCCTTTTGACGTGCCATCATAATTCCCCTCATATTCGGAATGCGTAAATCACTTTCTTCTACCAATCCTTTTTGTCCGGCAATAATTAAGGGTAGTTCGGTTTCAAGAGTTTCTTTGCCGCCGTCAATTTCTCGAATAGCAACGGCCTTTTCTCCCGTAATTTCCAATCCGATACAGGTATTTACAAAATTCATCCGGAGCAGTGCGGCAAGTATGCCAGGCACCATTCCACCGTTGTAATCGATAGATTCACGGCCGGTAATGATTAAATCGTACCCTCCATTTTTGATTACAGGGGCCAATTGATGCGCAACAAAGCTGCCGTCTAAAGGAGCGGCATCTATCCGAAATGCTTCGTCTGCGCCAATGGCTAAAGCCTTGCGCAAAGTAGATTCAACGCCAGAGGTTCCTACGGTAACCACATGTACAACTGCACCTTGCTTTTCTTTAAACCACATGGCGCGGGTAAGACCAAATTCATCATTGGGGTTAATTACGAACTGAACCCCTGTGGAATCAAAGGCACTCTGGTCTGAGGTAAAATTAATTTTTGAAGTGGTATCGGGTACATTGCTGATACATACAAGAACCTTCATGTTAAGACAGTTAAGGATTTGAACGTAAAGGTAGCTAATTATTCCTGTTTTTGCTATGCATGCATAATAAAAATGCCAAACTTTTTACGGGATTTAGCCTCTGTTTTGCCGGATTATTTGCTATTTTTGAGCCCGAAATTAAAGGTGTTAAATCAAGGATAAAAACTGAAATGAGGACAATCCAATTCAGAGAAGCTATAGCCGAGGCCATGTCGGAAGAGATGCGTCGTGACGAATCTATTTATCTTATGGGCGAAGAGGTAGCTGAATACAACGGTGCTTACAAGGCTTCAAAAGGTATGTTAGATGAATTTGGTCCCAAGCGGGTTCTGGATACTCCCATTTCTGAACTTGGATTTGCCGGCATTGGAGTGGGTTCTGCCATGAACGGGAATCGTCCAATTATTGAATTCATGACCTTTAACTTTTCCCTTGTTGGTATTGATCAAATTATCAACAATGCTGCTAAAATCAGACAAATGTCTGCAGGCCAGTTCAATTGTCCAATAGTTTTCCGTGGTCCTACCGCCTCTGCAGGACAATTGGCTGCTACGCACTCACAGGCATTTGAGAATTGGTTTGCCAATACACCTGGACTTAAAGTAGTGGTGCCTTCCAATCCTTACGATGCTAAAGGATTGCTCAAATCTGCTATTCGTGACGACGATCCCGTGATTTTCATGGAATCCGAGCAGATGTATGGAGATAAAGGTGAAGTTCCGGAAGGCGAGTATACGATTCCACTCGGAGTAGCAGATATAAAGCGAGAAGGTACAGATGTAACGATTGTTTCTTTTGGAAAAATTATTAAGGAAGCCTATATCGCTGCTGATAAACTTGCCCAAGAAGGTATTTCTTGTGAGATTATAGACTTGCGTACGGTAAGACCTATGGATTCAGAAGCTATCCTGAAATCGGTTCGTAAGACTAATCGTTTGGTGGTTTTGGAGGAAGCCTGGCCCTTTGGAAATATTGCTACTGAAATAACGTATTTAGTTCAACAGCACGCATTTGACTATCTTGATGCTCCAGTGATTAGGCTCAATACAGCAGATACGCCTGCCCCTTATTCTCCGGTCTTATTGGAAGAATGGCTTCCAAATAGCGAAGATGTGGTAAAGGCAGTTAAGCACGTGCTCTACAGATAAATTGATTTACCCAAGTAACCTTTATAAAGCTTCCCTGATACTGTGTCGGAGAAGCTTTTTTGTTTAGGTCAACAAAATTCCGGGAACCGCTTCCAAAGCATAGATAATTTTTTCTATGAAGTACTGTTTTAACAAATGCCGCTTAATTGCAATTGCCCTTTTGGGTACGACTTTGCTTAATGCGCAAACCAAAGTTGGTGGTGTAGTTTTGGACGAAGATTTGCAGCCTGTTGCTTTTGCCAATTTGATTTTCAAAAACAGTACACAAGGTACAATCACCAATGAAAATGGTCGGTTTTATATGGAGTCCCCACAACGGTGGGATACCTTGTTGATATCTTATGTAGGGTACGCACGTCAGGAAATCGTTTTGGAAGCGCGAGTAAACCTGAATTTGCAAATTGAATTATTACCTGGAGAAGCCTTGCGTGAAGTGGTTGTTTTTTCGGGTAAAATGGATAAAAAGAATAATCCCGCTGTGGCGTTATTACGTAAGATTTGGTCCAAAAAAAGGGTAAACGGACTGTTTATGTTTGATCAGTATTCCTATGATGAGTACGAAAAAATAGGTTTTGATTTAAACACCATAGACAGTGCCCTTATGCGAAGTCGTTTATTTAAAGGGTTGGAATTTGTCTTTGACGATTTAGATACTTCGAGAATTACAGGGAAAACGTATCTCCCAGTATTCATTAACGAAAAAGTTTCAAAAATATATGGTGATAATTTGCTTCAGCTAGAGCTTCGGGAGGTGCTCGGGAATAAAAACTCTGGCTTTAGTAACAATCAGGCTATTATTGCCTTTGTACAGGATTTGTATTCTGATTATAATATTTACGACAACTATCTAAAATTTTTCGACAAGAGTTTTGTGAGCCCGCTTGCCACCACCGGGGTAGATACTTATAATTACGTTTTGGCGGATAGTGCATTTATTGACTCCAAATGGTGTTATAATGTGGTATTTTATCCTAGGCGAAAGAATGAATTGACCTTTAAAGGAGATTTTTGGGTGAATGATTCCACCTTTGCGATTAAAAAAATCAATCTTGCGGTAAATCGAAGTGCCAATTTAAATTGGGTCAAGGATATTTATATAGAGCAGGAATTTGAAGTGTTATCGGATTCTGTGTTTTTATTGAAGCGGGATTATATGCTAACCGATTTTGCTTTAAATAAGAAGGAGGAATCGCGTGGTGTTTATGGGAAGCGTACCACGGTTTACGACAATTACGTGTTTAATATTCCCAAACCCAAAGATTTTTATAAACCCAAACCTCAAGGTTTTGATCTGGAGGTTTATGAGCGAGATGGGGCCTTTTGGGAGCAAAACAGGCTTGAGTTACTCAACGAAGACGACGCTGGAGTTTATGAATTATTAGATACTTTAAAAACCGTACCGAGATTTAAATCCTACTACAATTTGGTGAGTATTTTGGGATCAGGATATGTAGAGCTCGATTCCTGGAATATTGATTTGGGAGATATTTACAGCACCTTTGGATATAATCCTGCCGAAGGCATAAGAATTCGAGGGGGAGCACGTACATTCTTTGGTCAAAATGATTTATGGCGATTAGAGGGTTATGGTGCTTATGGTTTTTTGGATAGAAAATTCAAATACGGGCTTTCGGGTAAATGGCTGTTGGATCAAAATTTACGTCTTACACTCTCGGGCGGGAATCAACGGGATGTGGAACAGATGGGATTGAATTTAACTTCTACCACCGATGTGATGGGCAGAAGTGCTGCTTCCGGATCGGTGCTAACCGTTGGAAGTAACAATCGCCTTACCCGTTTAAATCGCTCTACCTTTGCAATAGGCTTGGAACCCTTTAAAAATTTACGTCTGGAATTTGGAGCCGGATTAAGGGATATGCAATCTGCCCTTCCAGAATTTTTCAGTTTGGATTACCTGGATCCGGAAGCACCAGATGGAATCGCGTCGCGTATTAAACAATTCGATGTTAGTTATTCCTTGTTTTATACACCCGGTAAAGAAACTATTGGTTACGGTGTAGAACGACGTGTTGTTAACGACACCTATAGCAATCTTTTTTTGCGATTTACCAGGGGATTAAAAGGGCCTTTTAATAGTGATTTTAATTATTCACGCCTTCAATTCTCATATACAAAACCTTGGCAACTTGGTGGCTTTGGTCGATTAATGACAACCTTGGAGGCCGGTAAGACTTACGGATCGGTGCCTCTTGGATTACTGCATGTTATTCCGGGAAATCAAACCTACTTTACAATGTTCGCAACCTTTCCTAATCTTGATTTTTATGAATTTGTCACCGATGCCTACTTGGCCGCCCATGTTGAACATAATTTTAACGGCAGACTATTTTCGCGTATTCCGATTTTGAGAAACTGGAATTTAAGAGAAATTGTGGGGTTTCGCACCGTTTGGGGTACGCTTTCGGAAGCAAACCGCGTTTTGAGCAGTCCTGCGAATTTGACTTTGGTAGCACCTTCAGGCAAAGCGTATTGGGAGTATGCTTTAGGTGTTGGGAATATTTTTAAGTTTTTTAGGGTCGATTTTAATTTTCGGGGTAATTATCTTCAAATGCCCAATTCCCGTAGGTTCGGGGTTACTGGAGCTTTTGGATTTCATTTCTAAGGAAACAGAATGTGTTCAATAGGTTAGAGGCCCAATATTTCGTAGGGTTTCCCCGTAAAAACCTTTTTATTTTCTTTGCCCTTTTACTACTTTTGCAACCGTTTAAATTCAATAAACCACTGAAACAATGGAACAAATCGTAAATTATTTGTGGGCATTTGGAGTCCTTGGACTGCTCTTTGTATTTGTAAAAAATGCATGGGTGTCCAAACAGGAAGAGGGTGACCCCAAGATGGCCCGAATTGCCAAAAGCATTGCCGACGGAGCCATGTCTTTCCTTAAGGCGGAGTATAAAATTCTTGCCATTTTCGTAGTAGCCGTAGCTGTATTGCTCTATTTTAAAGGGGAAAGTGAAGCAGGTTCAAACGGGCTAGTAGCATTATCCTTTGTGGTAGGTGCGGTATGTTCGGCGCTTGCTGGTTTTATCGGAATGCGGGTGGCAACCAAAGCCAACGTGCGTACCACTCATGCCGCACGTACCTCTCTGGGCAAAGCTCTTGAAGTTGCTTTTGCCGGTGGAGCCGTTATGGGTATGGGTGTTGTAGGACTTGGCGTATTGGGTCTTAGCGGATTGTTCATGCTGTATAGCGGTCAGGGCTGGGAAATAGGCGAAGTGCTTAATGTACTTTCCGGATTTTCTCTTGGTGCGTCTTCAATTGCTTTATTCGCCCGTGTTGGGGGCGGTATTTATACCAAGGCCGCCGATGTAGGAGCAGATTTGGTTGGAAAAGTTGAAGCCGGTATTCCTGAGGATCACCCGTTAAACCCTGCTACAATTGCCGATAATGTTGGTGATAACGTTGGAGACGTAGCTGGTATGGGTGCTGATTTATTTGAGTCCTATGTAGGTTCTATCATTGGTACCATGGTCTTGGGTGCTAGCTTTGCTGTACTTCCCGAGTTTAAGGCGTCTTACGATGGATTGGGTGCAGTTTATTTGCCTTTGGCCCTAGCTGGAGTAGGTATTTTAATGTCCATCTTAGGCACATTCTTTGTTCGTGTTAAAGATGGTGGATCACCTCATAAGGCTTTAAATACCGGAGAATTCGGTTCGGCATTTCTTATGCTTGTGGCGTCTTACTTCTTGATTACTTCCATGCTACCAGCGGAATGGACTGAAGGTGGTAAGGTGTTTACTTCCATGGGTGTTTTTTGGGCAACCATAGCCGGATTGGTTTCGGGTTTACTTGTAGGTAAGGTTACCGAATATTATACCGGAACTGGAACCAAGCCAGTTTCTTCTATCGTACGCCAGTCCGAAACTGGTTCTGCAACCAACATTATTGCAGGACTTGGGGTAGGAATGATGTCTACTGCAATTCCAATTATTCTGATTGCCGCTGCTATTTTGGTATCTCACCATTTTGCAGGCTTATATGGAATTGCTATTGCGGCAGTAGGAATGCTTGCAAATACAGGAATTCAGCTTGCAGTTGATGCCTATGGCCCTATCTCAGACAATGCTGGTGGAATCGCAGAAATGGCTGAACTGCCTAAAGAAGTGCGCGAACGTACCGATAAATTAGACGCTGTGGGTAACACTACTGCGGCCATTGGTAAAGGATTTGCAATTGCTTCTGCAGCATTAACAGCATTGGCCTTGTTTGCTGCATTTATGAAAACTGCCAATGTATCGTCAATTGATGTTTCTCGTCCTGATATTATGGCCGGTTTGTTAGTTGGTGGAATGCTTCCTTTTGTATTCTCTGCTTTGTCTATGAACGCCGTAGGTCGTGCTGCAATGTCCATGATTGAGGAAGTGCGTCGTCAATTCCGGGATATTCCACAATTGAAGGCAGCTCTTGAGGTAATGCGCAAATACGATTCAGACATGTCCAAGGCTTCTGAAGAAGATCATAAGATTTTTGAAGCAGCCGATGGGGTAGCCGAATACGATAAATGTGTAGCAATTTCTACACAAGCTTCAATTAAAGAAATGGTTTTACCAGGTCTTATGGCCATTGCTGTTCCGGTAGCTATTGGTTTTATTGGTGGAGCCGAAATGTTGGGTGGATTACTTGCAGGGGTTACCACTGCAGGTGTGCTTATGGCCATATTCCAATCCAATGCAGGTGGAGCTTGGGACAATGCTAAAAAAATGATTGAAGCCGAAGGTCGCAAGGGATCAGATGCACATAAGGCTGCAGTTGTTGGAGATACCGTTGGAGATCCATTTAAGGATACCTCAGGGCCTTCTTTGAATATTTTACTGAAGTTAATTTCTGTTGTGGCTTTGGTTATTGGACCAAGTATTGCACTTTCTGCCGATGAAATTACCGCTCAAACTCAGGAAGTAGAAATTCACAAAATGATAACTGTAAATGTTAATTCGGAGCAATCCGAGGCAGGTCAGGCAACTAAAAAAGTTGAGGTGACTACCGATTTTGGAGAAGGTGAAACCGGAACTGCTCATGTTACCATTACTACAGATGAAAATGGAGTACAGACGGTAACTGAAAAATCAATTACTGGAACAAAAGCAGAAATTGAAGCCGAATTGAAGGCTTTAAATGTTGCTGCGGATGTAAATATAGAGGTTCACTCTAAATCCGATTCAGAATAAGAAAAAAGAGAAATCTACTTAATAAAGCCCCGCAACTGCGGGGCTTTATTTTTTGGATATTTTAGATAATTTATTAACTCAACTTGATTTTCAATAGTGACTAACGTGCGAATTCCGATTAACTTAGTAGCTAAAATTCTAGTAACTCAATGTACTGAACCAAAACGCGGCAGGTTGGAAAGGCCATAGGGAATAACCATTAGGCTAGTTCTTCTGTTAGGATAAGGTGTTACAATTCTAAATCATGCGCTGGATACGAGTCAAAGATCCATTACAAATCTTGCCATTTACCAGTTATGGAACGGCAGATACGCTCCAAGTTCGCGGACGTGCTTTGGAGGATCAGGCCATAGATTTGGCCCAAAAAGGCACATTACAGCTTCTTGTAAATTCCTGGAAGCGATTCGAATTCGACGAAATTTGTGATGCTCCCCTAACCCTATCACTAGGGAACGGACAACGATTTGAGTTAAGTACAGATCACAACGGCTACTATACTTTAAAGGCAGAGGTTTCTGGATTAGAGCAGTTGGCGGATTCCGACGGATGGCTGGAGTATACCGTAAGTTTTGAGTCCAATAAAGTGGTTAGGCCCATTCGCAATAATAATCGGTTTTTAGGCCATATGCTCATACCTCCCCGAACTGCCGAATTTGGTATCATAACGGATATAGATGATACCATTTTGCATACAGGAGTTACCTCTTATTTAAAGTGGAAGGTCATTTTTAATACGGTATTTAAACGTGCAGAAAGTAGGATACCCTTACAAGGCGCTCCTGAACTGTATCATCAATTGCACCGTGGAAAAAAGGGTGAATCGGCAAATCCTATATTTTACGTAAGTCACAGTCCTTGGAATTTATATCGGTATCTTGAATACTTTCTGAGTAGAAATCATTTTCCTAAAGGGGCTATTTTACTTCGTAGTATGGCTAGCGTACTCTGGCGCCAGAAAAAAGGAAGTATTCCACATAAACACGGGACCATTAGTCATATCTTAAATACCTATCCAGGGTTATCTTTCGTACTAATTGGCGACAGCGCCGAAAAAGATGCAGATATTTATTTGGATTTGGCCAAACATTATCCGGGTCGGATTCGCGCTATATTTTTAAGAACGGTGCGCCATCCTGGTCGTATGAAACGAGTGCGAAAATTACTGCAGCAGGCCCCTGGGATGCCTGTTTATCTTGTAGATCATTCAGATGATTTGGCGCAACATGCCCAATCTCTAGATTTATTGTAACGGGTATTCGAAGATTTAGAATAACCCGTTAATTTCTGCGTCGATTTTATTTATAATCTCGCCTAAATCTTCTGGATTATCCACAAAATCTAATTTGTCTACATCGACAATGAGCAGCTTGCCCTTGTCATATTGTTCAGACCAAGCCTCGTAACGTTCGTTTAGCCGGCTTAAATAATCTATTGAAATGGAATTTTCGTAATCTCGCCCGCGCTTGTGGATTTGACGCACCAGATTTGGGATGGAACTGCGAAGGTAAATTAACAAATCTGGCGGTTGAACCAGACTTTCCATAAGTTCGAATAGGCTAGTGTAGTTTTGAAAATCTCGGTTGGTCATTAAGCCCATGGCATGAAGATTAGGTGCAAAAATATGTGCATCTTCATAAATGGTACGGTCCTGAATTACACTAATCCCTTGCTCACGTATTCTTAGAATTTGCCGGTACCTGCTGTTAAGAAAGTAAATTTGGAGGTTAAAACTCCACCGTTCCATCTGGGTATAAAAATCATCCAAATAGGGATTGTCTACGACATCTTCGAAATGGGGTTCCCATTTGTAGTGCTTGGAGAGGAGATTTGTTAAGGTTGTTTTACCTGCTCCGATATTACCGGCAACTGCTATGTGCATAGGTGTAAAAGTTACAATTTGGGGAATAGTAAACAGTCTGGCAATATACAAAGTATTGAGGGCTTCAAAAAGGACAAATTGTTATTTTGAACAGAAATTTTGAAGACCCGATAAATAATCATTTTTAGATTATAGTGTCTGGGTTAAACCAAAAGCACTTAAATTCGTCTAATCCACAAAAGTTATAATTATGAGGTCGGTTAAATTGATTTTGTTCATGGCCTGCATGGGCATATTTAAGGGGTTTACTCAAGATTTTCAGGGAATTGCCACTTATCAAAGTAAGACTTCTATGGAGATTAATCTGGACGGACGCAATATTCCGGAAGCTCGTAAACAAGAGATTTTGGAAAACATGAAACGTGCAATGGAGCATACCTACTTACTTACTTTTGATCGAACCTCGAGTTTGTATGAAGAAGAGGAACGGTTGGAGGCTCCCGGCACCGGGGGTCCGGGAGGGTTTAGAATGGCCTTTGCTGGAGGATTTGGAAATGGTTTGTATTATAAAAATATTCAAGAACAGGCTTTCCGGAATCAGACCGAGTTAATGGGAAAAATGTTTTTGATACAAGATAGTCTGCCTGCTTGGGAATGGAAATTGGGTTCCGAAACCAAGAAAATTGGAAATTACACCTGTTATAAGGCTACTGCAACACAAAAGATAGATACTGCACAAATCAATCGGATGCGCAGGCGATTCCCGGGTCCCGGAACAGGTCCAAATCGTTTGGTTCAGCGAGACAGCGCTCAGAAAGACAGCGCGCGGAGTACTAATTTGCTCTCTCGAATAAACACGCCTAAAGATCGTATAATTACAGCATGGTTTACCCCAGAAATTCCTGTGAGTCAAGGGCCTGGCCCTTACTGGGGACTGCCAGGACTTATTCTTGAGGTTTCGGACGAGAACACGGTAATATTGTGTTCCAAATTGGTACTTAATCCTGAAGAAAAGGTAACCCTGGCCGCCCCCGATAAGGGTAAGGCAGTGAGCCAGAAGGAATACAACACCATAATGGAAGAGAAAATGAGCGAAATGTCGGAACGATTCCGAGCTCGTGGCGGTCGTGGAGAGGGAATCCAAATTCGGATTTCCAACTAATGTTTCCCCGTCGATTATGGTTGGTAAATCTATTGTTGTTGGCCTCATTGGGGCTATCGGCACAACGGATTAGTCTAAGTGGAACTGTTCGTGATACCCTGCAACAACCATTAGATATGGCGAACGTTGTTGCAATCAATCAAGCGGATCAGACGTTGGAGGGATTTGGTATTTCAAACCCACAAGGGGAGTACCGTCTTAATTTAAAGACAAACAGTAATTATCTTCTAAAAATCAGCTACCTGGGATTTGAGCCTGCCGAAGTAGCAATTCAGACTGCCGAACAGGATTTGATTTTAGACGTGACGCTTAAGGCTCAGTCCGAGAAATTAGACGAAGTGGAGGTGGTATATGAAATTCCAATTACCATAAAGGGAGATACCCTGGTATACAATACGGATTCCTTTGTATCGGGTACCGAAAAAAAACTTGCTGATGTGTTGCAGAAATTACCCGGAATTGAGGTAAACGACGACGGTGAGATTGAGGTAGAAGGTAAGCGGGTAACTAAGGTGATGGTAGAGGGCGAGGATTTTTTTGATGGGGACTCCAAATTGGCATCCAAAAACATCCCTGCTAAGGCGTTGGATAAGGTTGAGGTATTGCGAAATTATAGCGAAGTCTCCCAACTTTCTTCTGTTACGAATAATCAAGATAATGTAGCCATTAATATTAAATTGAAGGAGGGTAAAAAGAAATTTTGGTTTGGTGATTTTAGTGCCGGTGCCGGACCTGAAAATAGATATGTGGTGCATCCTAAGCTGTTTTACTATAGTCCGCAATACAGTATTAATATCTTAACAAATCTCAACAATACCGGTGAGATTCCGTTTTCGGGTCGGGATTATTGGAGTTTTACTGGGGGCATGCGTGGCGCAACCCGAGGCAGTACTGGTACACAATTTGTTACAGGTCCTTCGGGATTGGGACTTTCAATGATGCAAAACAATCGGGCTAAAAATATACTCACACAATTTGGTGCTGTAAATATGAGTTATCAGCCAGTTTCCACTTGGCGGCTTTCGGGATTTGGAATTTATTCTCAGACCAATACCCTTATGGAAACCGTGGCTTCAAGAACCTTCATCAGTAGTAATGAGACCGAAAAGACCAATTCTAAATCCGATCAAAACACCCGATTAGGTTTGGTAAAACTGACCTCGAATTTTAAACCCTCGGATCGATTGCAGTGGAATTACGATGGGCTTTTAAGACTCAACGAAGAACTAGAGGATAGCCGTACTATTTCCGTTGCGGCGGCAACGGATACGATATTAGAATATCAGAAACAAAGGCCACATCAAATAACTCAGAATTCGAATCTATATTATACGCTAAATGATTCCCATATTTTCGCTTTGGAAACCCAATACGATTATTCGGATGAGAATCCGTTTTACAAGGCGATTAGGGACCTGCAACCTTTTGTAGGGATAGTTCCTTCAGACCCCAGTCAAAATGGGTTTGATTTAAGCCAAAAACAATACACACAAACCAATAGGGTAGATGCCAAATTAGATTATTTCTGGGTGATCAACCCGAAGAGCCATTTGAATTTTACTCTGGGCACAATACAGAGTAGTCAGCGATTTAATTCGGCCATATTTCAAACGCTGGATTCCGGAAATATCTTGGCTTTTTCGGAATCTGAATTGGGGAATCAGGTACAATTTTATTTCTCTGACCTGTGGGTCGGCATGCATGTCAAATGGATTTCGGGAGCTTTTACCTTTAATCCCGGTTTTCATGTGCATCAATATATGACGCGTAACGAGCAGTTGGAGTCGGTTGTTTCCAAACCTCTGACCAATGTGGTTCCCGATGCGTTTGTAAACTGGCAAATGAAAAGGTCTCAGAGTCTGCGCTTAAATTATTCCGTAGACCGCAATTTTACAGATATCAATAATTTGGCTCGGGGTTACGTATTTAGCAATTACAACGCTATTTACGCAGGGAATCGTGAATTGGAAAGTGCCTTATACCATCAGCTTTCCCTAAATTTTTCCAGCTTTAATATGTTTAGCATGCAAAATATTTTTGCAAATGTGGCCTATTTTAAACGTATTGACGCCTTTAAAAGTAGCGCTGGTATTTCTGGAATTAATCAAATTAGCACCACCATAAATTCGGGCCTTGAAGATGAAACCTTAAATGGATCAGGAAATTTTCAACGTACCTTTGGTCGGGTAAAAGTAAGTTCTACTGCGAATTTGAGTTACAGTAATACCAATAATATTGTAAACCAGCAACCTCAGAATTCCCGTTCATTTACACAAAATTATAGTGTCTCAGTGGGGAGTAGCTTCACCAAGGCTCCAAATTTAGAAATGGGTTACAGGTATACTGTAAACCAATATCAGACGGGCGTTACCAACACTTCATTTTTAACCGACAGACCATTTCTGAAGTTCGATGCCGCTTTTTTAGATGGTTTTATTTTGCTGGCCGATTACGATTTTTATCACTATCGCGATCGGGAGCAAACGGTACAAAACAAATACGGGTTTTTAAATGCGAGCCTGTCCTATCAAAAAGCAGACAGCAAATGGGAGTACAGCATTGAGGCTACTAACCTTACCAATAATAATGTATTGAACCAAGACAATTACAGTGATTTGTTTTTCCGAACATCTGCTTATGCTGTGCAGCCCTCGGTTTTTGTGTTTAAAATTAAATACGAATTGTAATGGTTTTAGATGTTTCAGAGGCGCTTTGTAGATTTATTTTGAAACCAACTTGAATTGGCTTAATTTAGCGCCCAATAACGAGGAAAGATTTGACTGATTGCAACCTCGGTGTGTAGAAATTTGGCACACCAAAATGCTAAAGCAGTTGGCGCCCAAAACCGGGGTTTGCCAGATTTCTGTTAAGTATGGCAATTAGGAAACTCTTCCTGAAATTCTCAAAAAAATGCCATATTTATTTACCTCAGAGTCCGTAAGCGAAGGTCATCCCGATAAAATTGCGGATCAAATTAGCGACGCCTTACTAGACAATTTTCTAGCCTTCGATCCTGAAAGTAAGGTAGCCTGCGAAACTTTAGTTACTACCGGACAAGTCATTTTAGCCGGAGAGGTGAAAAGTCATACTTATGTCGATTTACAGCAAATTGCCAGAGAGGTAATCAATACGATTGGTTATACCAAGGGCTCGTACCAGTTTAGTGGTGATTCCTGTGGCGTAATTTCCCTAATTCATGAGCAATCACAAGATATTAATCAGGGTGTAGACCGGCAGCAGAAGGAACTGCAGGGAGCCGGTGACCAGGGTATGATGTTTGGTTATGCAAGTCGTGAAACCGATAATTACATGCCATTGGCTCTGGAAATTTCGCATCAGATTTTGCAGGAGCTGGCCAAACTTCGAAAAGAAGGAACAGAAATCCCGTATTTACGGCCCGATGCCAAATCTCAGGTTACTGTTGAATATTCGGATGATCATCAACCTTTGCGCATCGATACAATCGTCATTTCAACCCAACACGATCCGTTCGACTCCGATGATGAGCGTATGCTTGATAAGATAAAGCAGGATATGCTACAACTCTTAATACCAAGGGTTATAGCAGGACTTCCGGAGCGCTTACAACCCTTGTTTGATCAAAATGTTACCTATCATATTAATCCGACTGGGAAATTTGTAATTGGAGGCCCTCATGGGGATACAGGTCTTACCGGTAGAAAAATAATTGTGGATACTTATGGAGGAAAGGGAGCCCACGGAGGGGGTGCATTTAGCGGTAAGGATCCAAGTAAGGTAGATCGCAGCGCAGCATATGCAGCTCGGCACGCTGCTAAAAATCTAGTGGCAGCCGGAGTGGCAGATGAGTTATTGCTTCAGGTGAGTTATGCCATTGGTGTAGCGGAACCTACTTCATTGTATGTAAATACATATGGAACCGCGCGAGTTCCGTTTAATGATGGTGAAATTGCGGCTAAAGTGGCAGCCTTATTCGACATGCGCCCTTTTGCAATAGAACAGCGTCTAGGCCTACGCAACCCAATTTATTTGGAAACTGCGGCCTATGGTCATATGGGAAAAACGCCAAGAAAAGTAAAAAAGACTTTTGAATCGCCCTACAATGGCAAGCGGGAAATGGAAGTGGAATTGTTCACATGGGAAAAATTAGATGCAGTAGATGCTGTGAAGCGCGCATTTGAATTGGAATAAATCGTAAAAAAACAGTAGTAATATCTAGCAAAGGACCTCCCTTTCATGAGGGCACAATTGCCTGATATATTAACCCAATAAAAATACTGCACTGGGTTGTGCAGCATTGGCAATTTATAGTGTATTTATGGAGGCTTCGTCCCTACAGCATATAACCATTAAAGATTACACCGCCCTTTGTGGAGTAACTCAAGAAATCAGGTTGTCATATCAAAATTTTGGCAGGCCATTACACAGTGCTCCTGTAGTTTTGGTTAACCATGCGCTTACAGGCAATTCCAATGTGGCTGGCGAAAGTGGATGGTGGTCTGCATTGATTGGGCCCGGAAAATGCATAGACACCAATACTTATACGGTACTTTGTTTTAATGTACCGGGAAATGGATATGACGGGTTTTTGATTGAAAATTATAAAGATTTTGTAGCTGTAGATATCGCAAGGATCTTTTTAATTGGTTTGAAGGAGTTAAAGATCAACAAGTTATTTGCATTAATAGGAGGTTCATTGGGGGGAGGTATTGCATGGGAAATGGCGGCCTTAAACCCAAATCTTACTACCCATTTGATTCCTGTGGCGTCGGATTGGAAATCTACCGATTGGCTTATAGCGAATTGTCAGATCCAGGAGCAGTTTTTAGTAAATTCCAAGCAGCCGGTACACGATGCACGCATGCATGCCATGTTGTGTTATCGAACCCCGGAATCCTTTAATCAGCGATTTAAAAGGAGTACCAATCAAGAATCACAGCTTTTTAATGTAGAGAGCTGGCTTTTGCACCACGGCAACAAGCTACAGGAACGGTTTCAGCTAGCCGCGTATAAACTAACCAATCAGCTACTTAAAACCATAGATATTACAAGAACTGGCGTCGAAGCTTTTCAAATACTACAAGAGAGCCAGACCAACATACATATCATTGGGGTAGATTCTGATTTGTTTTTTACAGCTTCAGAAAACAAGGAAACCTATAAGCAAATCGCTCAGTCCAATAATAACGTCACCTATGGAGAAATTCGCTCGGTTCATGGGCACGATGCTTTCCTAATAGAGTTCGATCAGATGGCTGAGCTATTGCGCCCAATTTTTAATCCGGCAGACGCCTCCGGGCAACTTCAGGTGCTGAAATTCGGGGGTAAGTCTTTGTCTAATGGAGCTGGTATTCAACGTGTTTTGAATATTGTTTCTAAAAAGGCACAAAATGGACAACGTTTGGTCGTTGTCTTATCTGCAAGGGGAAAAGCCACAGATCAACTCGAAGAACTTTTGGAATTGGCAGCCCAAGGAAAGCCCTACGAGTATGCATTTGATAAATTTGAACAGTATCAGCGCAGTGACTTGGGGGTGGTAAACTTCGGCGATCGGTTTAAAGAACTTTCCCGACTCCTTGAAGGGGTTCGTTTATTGGGGGATTACAGTCCAAGAATTAAGGATCAGATCTTATCCCTTGGAGAGCTATTATCGGTGACTCTTTTTGTTCATCTGTTGCAAGAACAGGGCTATTCTGCGGTGGCCATAGATTCACGGGAATTAATTAAAACCGATGCTAATTTTGGTAACGCTGGAGTTCTAGAGGACGAGTCACGTAAGCGCGTAAGTGAACGATTTGCCCAAATTACCTCGGATACAATAGCAGTGGTAACCGGTTTTATAGGCTCAACTTTACAAGAAGAGACTACAACTTTGGGTAGGAACGGGAGTAATTATTCTGCCTCCTTGATGGCCAATTTTCTAAATGCCAATGAATTGCAGAATTTTACTCACGTAGATGGCATCTACACTGCCAATCCCGATCGTGTTCCAGATGCACAGCGTATTGCTCAACTTTCGTATAGTGAGGCGAATGAGTTGGCCAATTTTGGGGCTACTATTTTACACGCTAAGACCATTATCCCACTGCTTGAAAAGAATATTCCATTGCGTATTCTCAATACGTTTGGGGATGATTCCGAGGGAACGTTAATTAGTGCACAGCCCAGTAAGGAGGGTATTCGGTCGCTTTCGGTTATTGAAAATGAGGCGCTTATACACCTGGAGGGACGGGGTTTACTGGGGCAGGTAGGGGTTGATGCCCGTATATTCAAAGCCCTGGGACAAAGCGGAATTAGTGTAGGAATAATCTCACAAGGTTCTTCTGAGCGCGGTATTGGCTTTGTGGTAAAAGCAGATAAGGCCGAGATGGCCCGCCGAGCCCTAGAGGTGGAGTTTGAGGCCGATTTTCGTCGGAATGACATCAACCGAATTCACATTACTTCGGATGTTGCCGTGATTTCAATCGTAGGTCAGGATTTAAGTACTTTTCATAAGCCCTACAACGCATTGATTCGGAATCAGATCGTACCGCTTTTGTTTAACAACGCGGTTACGGGTAAAAATGTTAGCCTTGTAGTGCGCAAGCCGGATATGCTCAAGGCGCTCAATGTAATTCACGGTCAGATTTTTGGAATCCGTAAAAAAATAAATCTGGCGATTATTGGAATCGGTAACGTTGGAGGTACCCTATTGAATCAAATTCTAGATTCGGCAAGTAAAATTGAGGAACGAAAGGGTATCAGTTTGCGGATATTTGCACTTGCAAACTCTAAAAAGTTATTGTTGGACCATCGCGGCATTGGGGCCGACTGGCAGCAACGCCTCAATTCCTTAGATACCGGGTATCGAAACAGTGCTATTTTTGATTACGCCAGAGCCCACCATCTGGAGAATTTAATCATGGTAGATAATACCGCCAGCGCCGACTTTGTGTCACAATACCTGGAATTTCTACGGAATGGCTTTGACCTGGTGTCTTCCAATAAAATTGCCAATACGCTGGATTTTGAGTTTTACCGACAATTGCGTGAAAACTTGAATCGAAATCAAAAGCAATATTTGTACGAGACCAACGTGGGAGCAGGCCTTCCCCTTATAGATACTATTAAGTTGCTGCATTTATCCGGTGAAAATATCACGCGAATCCGCGGTGTGTTTTCGGGTTCCTTAAGTTATATTTTTAACACCTTTTCTCAGGAAGCGGTTGCTTTTTCTGAGGTGGTAAAAACGGCAATGCAAAGAGGGTATACGGAGCCCGATCCAAGGGAGGATCTATCCGGAAGCGACGTGGGCCGAAAATTACTTATCCTAGCTCGTGAACTGGATCTTGGCAATGAGTTTAACGATATTCAAATTCACAATCTCATACCCGAGGACTTGCAAAAAGTGGATAAAGCCGAATTTTTATCCCGGATGGGGGAAATGGATGCTGTATATGCCGAAATTAAGTCAAATCAACCCGAAGGTCAGGTACTTCGCTATGTTGGTGAGTTGTCCGGAGATTTACAGCAAGATAAGGGTATTCTGGAGGTAAAACTAGTATCTGTTCCAACCGGAAGTCCGCTGGGCCAGGTAAAAGGTGCCGATTCCCTGATTGAGATCTATACGGAAAGTTATGGCGAAAATCCTTTGGTAATTCAGGGCGCAGGAGCCGGAGCAGCGGTAACGGCGCGCGGTGTATTTGGAGATATCTTGCGAATAGCAGAAAAGGGAGATACCGTATTATGACGGTTATAAAAATAGAATCATGAAAAAATTACATTCCGAAACCGAGGCAATCCGAACTCAAATTCAGCGAAGTGCGTTTATGGAGCACTCCGTTCCGCTATATCTGAGTTCCAGTTTTGTATTTGAGGATGCAGAGGATATGCGGGCTTCATTTGCCGAGGAAAAGGAACGAATCATTTATTCGCGATATTCCAATCCCAATACCGCAGAATGGATTGACAAGGTCTGCAAGATGGAAGGAGCAGAAGAAGGTTTTGCCTTTGCTTCGGGTATGGCTGCAGTTTTTTCAACTTTGGCGGCCCTGCTGGATGCTGGCGACCATATGGTTTCATCCCGATCGGTTTTCGGATCTACGGCAACCCTGCTTTCCAATATATTTCCCAAGTGGAATATTTCCCATTCGTATTTTGATTATGATGCACTGGAATCCATTGAAAATCTGATTACACCCAAGACCCGACTCATTTACGCGGAAACTCCCACGAATCCGGGTGTGGATATTTTGGATCTGGAGTTGCTTGGGACAATTGCTAAAAAGCACGAATTATTGCTGGTAATCGATAATTGTTTCGCAACACCGTATTTGCAACAGCCCCTAAAATTTGGAGCCGATTTGGTTATTCATTCGGGAACCAAGCTCATGGACGGTCAGGGACGGGTACTGGCCGGAATTACGGTGGGCAGTAAAGCACTAATCGACAAAGTCTATCGCTTTTCCCGAATCACCGGACCGGCACTTTCGGCCTTTAATGCTTGGATTTTATCGAAAAGTATGGAAACCCTGGCCGTTCGGGTAGACCGGCACTGCGAAAATGCGCTAAAGGTTGCCGAATTCCTCGAAAATCATCCCAAGGTAAATTGGGTCAAATATCCCTTTCTAAAATCCCATCCTCGATATGAATTGGCTAAAAAACAGATGAAAGCCGGTGGCTGTGTGGTGGCCTTTGAAGTAAAGGGAGGAGTTGAAGGAGGACGCACGTTTTTTGACAACATCGAATTACTTTCTTTGTCTGCCAATTTGGGAGATACACGCAGTATTGTAACCCATCCTGCATCTACTACCCATAGCAAACTCTCCTCGGATGAGCGGTTGGCCAGTGGCATTACAGATGGCATGGTTAGAATATCCGTAGGATTGGAGCATCCTGAGGATATTTGTGCCGACCTGGGCCAAGCCTTGGATCGGTTACCATAACCAATCGGAGCTAAAAATTCCTACATTCGTATTATGCTATCGCGAAAAACGAAATACGGACTTAAAGCACTTACCTATCTGGCCAAACAGAAAGACCGCAGTCCGGTGCAGATTGCCGAAATCGCACGTCATGAACAAATCTCTCAGAAATTTTTGGAGAGTATTTTGCTTACGCTCAGGAAGAATGGGTACTTGGGGTCCCGAAAGGGAAAAGGAGGTGGCTATTACCTGATTAAGGATCCTTCCGAAATTCCGATGACGGGTGTAATGCGCGTGTTGGAGGGCCCCATTGCCATGGTGCCCTGTGTGAGCCTCAACTTCTATGAACCTTGTTCGGATTGTCCGGACGAAGCGACTTGTTCGGTTCACCGGCTTATGCTTCTAGTCCGGGATAGTGCCCTGGAAGTGTATCGGAATAATACACTGGCAGATTTACTCTAAAACTAGGTGTTGAATTAAAACTACATATCCTATTTAATTTATAGGAATTACAGATAATTGTATCGAAAATATTTGTTT
>JBJOHX010000002.1:0-47154 GCA_046047415.1 Bacteroidota bacterium | reverse complement strand
CGCATCCTTTCTGATATTTTAGAGGTTTCGAGCAATGCCTTATTTAATCATAAAAAGCACAACGCTTCTGGCTATGACCGTTTGATTCTAGAGATGCTGCAGTTCAACACCCTGAATTTTGAAGCAGAAACCTTTTATAGCTTATTGCTAAAAGCCAGTTCATTCGTGGCTTCCTTGTCCGATGGTGCCGCAGTGCATTTACATAATAAAATTACCGGTAAGCAACTGCAATAAGACTACTATTTTGTCCAAATCCCAAACTTAAGGGCAACACTCCTGATTCAGCTAACTTGTTGTTTTTCAAAATCTTGTAATTCAATGCTTGTTTTAAAGTATTCTCCAAGTTAAGGACTCACAAGAGTAAAACAAATGCAGGCAAATAAATCCAACCGCCAAATCCACAACATACCACACCTACAGTAGAAATTGCCATAAAAACAAGAGCCAATACCCAAGTTTTTTCTCCCTTTAATAACCTCTAACACACCAAATAGTATTGCCCCAATCGGGCGCATTAAATATTCAGCAGCATTTAAACCAAATACTTCAATTAGGGCTGCTGTCCTATCTTCAGTAAGAAAAAAAGTGGCTAAATTGTTTTTGACATAAATGCGAAACGTCTATCCAAATGAATTCAAAGCTTAACTCTTTTGCCTTAGCCAAAAACTTTTGAATCAAAAAAAAACCCGGAATACTCCGGGTTTTTCCAATTAAAACGTGATGTAATAATGTATTAATCGAGATCAACCCAAACGTTTCCTCCTTTATGGGAAGCCACAGTTGCTTCGATAAAATTTAACCCGCGAACCCCATCTGTCATGGTTGGGAATTCCCCATCGTTGTAGGACTCACCACGTATGGCGCGTGCCGCACCGCGGTAGATATTACCCATAGCATCAAAGATTCCTTCAGGATGCCCTGGAGGAAGCTTGGTTCCATCTAAGGATAGTTCGGAGTTATAGGCATGACCCGGTTTGTATACCCGAAGCGGCTCCGTATCGGATAAAAGATACAAGAAGTTAGGACGTTCTTGCTCCCAGCGGAATCCGCCTTTTTCTCCGTAGATTGTTATGGCCAACCCGTTTTCTTCTCCGGTTGCTACTTGGCTGGAACGAATTACGCCCTTGACGTGATTGTCCATACGGATAAGTACCGTGCCATCTACATCCATTACATTGTCGTCGTACAGGTAATTAAAATCACATAACAGCGATTTAATTTTCAACCCGGTTGTAAACTCCACCATGTTAAAAGCATGTACCCCTATGTCTCCCATACAGGAACTGATCCCTGCTTTTTTAGGGTCTAGCCGCCATACTGTGCTGCGCTTGGCCTTATCGTGAATAATTGGATTAATCCATCCTTGATAATAACGTGCATCTACCTTGTGAATCTTACCAAGTGCACCAGCTTTTATCATCTCCCGCATTTGGCGCACCATAGGGTACCCGGTATAGGTATGAGTTACCGCAAAAACGGTTCCTGCCTTCTTATGGGTATCACGAAGGGTTTTAGCCTCCTCATAAGTGGTGGTCATGGGCTTCTCGCAAATGACATGAAACCCGTTTTCAAGAAGTTTTTTTGCCATTGGAAAGTGCAAGAAGTTTGGAGTCTGAATAGACACTACTTGCATCCGCTCAGATTCCGGCAGTTGCATCTCCTTCTCAATCAGCGTATCAAAATCCGGGTAGATCCGATCGGTACGAATACCTATCTTTTCGGCAAAACCAACGTTTTGCTCCATATCCGGATTAAAAACTGCTCCTACAATTTCATAACTGTCGTACATGTGGGCCGCAACACGGTGCAATACTCCAATAAGAGAATCACCTCCGCCTCCTAAGACGCCCAGTCTTAACTTCTTTGGCATGGTATTGTTTTAAATTATTTGAATTAATCGTGTTTAATACGAACCTCTTCCAACTTTTTCCGGAAAAGGAAGAGAATTAAAAATAAAATGGCTACTGTAAGTGGGAAATACATCATATTACCTAAGGTAGCCTTTCCAGCTGCCAATTCTGCAGCTTCTTCTGCAATTCCAGATGCAATTGCAGCTTCTCTGGCACCGTCTAACCAGGAGCCGATAACAGGCTGCCAGATAGAGGTCGATAGCATACCTGCGCCGCCTACCAATGACATCCCTAAGGCCCCCGTTTTTGGAGTATATTCTGAGGTAAATCCAATCATGGTTGGCCAGAAGAAACAAACTCCAAATGCAAATAATACAGCAGCAGCATATATCATACCGCCTTCAGCAATACTCATACTATAAACCGCCAGGGTAGTTATAATGGCAGAAGCAAGTAACACGCTAATTGGGTTTAGTTTATGTACAAAGAAGCCTCCAAAGTAACGACCAAGTGCCATAATACCAGTGACCATTGCTAAAACCAGCATTGGGCTTGCCCCAGAATTCCCCAGGATTCGCTCTACCCATTGCTGTGGACCAAACTCAGAAATTGCCGTTAAAGTCATACAGGCGATAATGAAGATAAATAGCGGGCTTGCCAGCGATCGGATATTTAAACTTGTGTCCGTTTCAATATGTTGACTTTCGGGGAAAGTTTCTTTAAAGAACATGTATCCGTAGATCAAAGTTGGAATTAGCATAATTCCAATTTGAGATTGCCAACTCATTCCCATGTCTGTCATTACCTTGGATACTAAAGCTCCAATAACAATACCCCCGGGAAACCATACATGAAAACGACTCAGCATGGCGGTACGTGTACGGGTATACATATCGGCAATCATAGGATTACATGCCGCCTCTACAGATCCGTTGGCAAAACCAATAAAGAAGGTTGAAATGAGCAGTGTCCAATACCCTCCGGCCATAATAGTCAATACCAAGCCAAGGATGTGTGAAACAAAAGCCACAATCATTAATTTTCGGGCACCAATGGAATTATATAGTAAGCCACCTACTACTGTTGCAATCGGAAATCCTAAAAATGCCATGGAGTTTACAAAGCCTAGTTGGGTATCTGTAAGTCCAAATTGCGCTCCGAGTTGTTCCAAAATTCCAGCACGGATTGCAAAGGTCATCGCTGTGACAATCAGCGAAATACAAGCAGCCAAAAATAGCTTGCTACTATTGATTTGTTTCATAATTGATGGTTTTAGTTAGTTGTGAGGTGATGAAGATATTAAAATTATGGTTGATAATTAATTTTCTCATTTCTGAAAAAAAAGATAAAGAACAGTAAAACCAAAATGGAAAAGCCGGCAGGAAGCATCCAGATTTCTTGCCAATTATGACCCGACGCCAACGCGTAATAATCTACAATATAGCCCGAAACCTTAAATCCTATAAGCATTCCTACACCATAGGTTGCAAGGGTAATTAATCCCTGGGCCGCGCTTCGAATCTTTTCCCCTGCCTTTAGATCCGTGAATATTTGCCCGGACACAAAGAAGAAATCATAACAAATTCCATGTAAAATGATTCCGGCAAACAACATCCAAATCCCTGAACCCACATCGCCGAAAGCAAACAACGTATAGCGAATTCCCCATGCCAACATACCTATGATTAAGGTCCACTTAAGACCAAATCGCCTCAGAAAAATTGGGAGCAATAATAAAAAAAGGGCTTCCGAAATTTGGCCAAAAGCCATGTTCCCAGCGGCATCCTTCATTCCTATTTCATTCAAAAATGGATTGGTAAAACTGTAATAAAATGCCAGCGGGATACATATAAGTATACTTGAAATGAAAAATATCAGATAGTTTTTGCTGGCAAGTAATTTTAGTGCATCAAAACCCAGTATGGATCCTAGTGAAATATTTGACCCCTTGGCTCCAGGGGGGGTATTCGGCAACGTAAAACTTAATACGCCTAGCACTAATGAAGCTATGGCCGCTAGCACAAAAGTGTATTGCAATAATCCATTGGCTTCCCATCTTAATACATATCCAATTAACATCCCGGCAGTAATCCAACCAATTGTACCCCAAAGCCGTATGGGCGTAAATTGACTGGAAGGGTCTTTCATCTGATAAAAGGCCACACTATTGGCCAACGCCAGGGTCGGCATAAATAAAATCATATATAGTAAAAGCAGTGGATAAAATTCAGTGAAAGTTCCGGCCATACCTAAACGGTACATCAAAAAAGCTCCAATAAAGTGAATAACCCCCAACAAACGTTGAGCAGGTACAAAGCGATCTGCAATTAAACCTACAATGAATGGCGCAATTATTGCGCCCCAAGCCTGGGTCATAAACGCCGTACTCACCGCTTGTCCGTCTGAATTTAAGGATTGCCCCAGATAGGTGCCCATGGTAACAAACCAAGAACCCCAGACAAAAAACTCCAGAAACATCATCAATGACAATTGCACGCGAACGGTACCTTTCATAGAAATAGAAGTGTGTAAAATGAAACTAAAAATACTACTAAGCCTTCAGTATCTGAGAATATGGCTTTCTCGACCACTGGAGTCAAATGCTGTTATTGAACTTGCTGTGCAGCCTTAAGCATCAGATCCCGTGTGGCGATTATCCCCTCTGCTTCTCCGAGTTCACTACCTTCGTACTCAACACCAACAAAACCAGTATATCCCGCATCTTTCACGATTTGAAGCATCCGAACGTAATCTATGTGAGTCTCATTTCCATTTGCATCAAAATCGTGTGCTTTGGCGCTTACGGCCTTTGCAAAGGGCATCATTTCGGTTACTCCTTTATATATGTCATACTCTTCGGCACAACCTGAACCATAGTTGGCAGGGTCGTTTCTGCGTATACAAAAATTGCCAAAATCCGGAAGTGTTCCACAGTTGTCCATTCCAACCCGGGTCATTACCTGGGCTATCAACGAACCGTTGGAAGAAAGTCCTCCGTGATTTTCAACAATTACATTGATATTCTTAGTTGCAGCGTAAGTTGAAAGTCGAGTTAATCCGTCTACTGAATTGGGAATCCATTCCGCTTCAACGTCGCTTCCTGCAAGGTTTACACGTATAGCATGACACCCCATTGCGGCAGCGGCATCTACCCATTTGTAATGATTTTCAACGGCTGCAATACGTTCTGCCTCGTCTGTCGCAGACAAATTTCCCATACCGTCTATCATTATTAAGACGTTTTGCATCCCGTGCTTTTTTGCCTCAAAATTGCATTTATCTACGAATTCCTGCATGGCGTTCGGAGAATATCCCGCCGGCTCCAGCGTATTTCTATAAAGTTGATTCACATATTCTAAACCGGTGAAGCCCCAGGCTTTGGCCTTTTCTGCAAAAGTGTAAGGGTCTACACCATCTTTTCGAATCATTTGATTAATAGACCACTGACCCAAGGACAATTTAAAAAATGGGGCCGCATTTACGGCTTCTGCCTCCATTTCTGAGTTGTTTTCGGATTTACTTTTGCAGGAGGTAATTCCTAAAAGCGACAACGCTGCGCCTGCCTTGCCTCCTTGGTAAATAAATGTTCTTCTTTTCATGGTTCTTAAAAATTGGTTGGTGTTAGGATATGTCGAATCACATACTCAGGAATTTAGGAATTACTCTTTGGTCCTATGCGTATTCATATTGGCAAAAAATCACTTAAAATTCCGAATAACTAGAAGTTCGACAATCCTTTAAATGTAGAAAATTAATTTAATATTTAATACTTTTAAAAACCAAACAAGAACAATGCATGAATAAGTTTTATTACAATGAAGAGCGGGAATCTTACGACGCCATCGTAGTAGGAAGTGGTATTAGTGGAGGTTGGGCGGCCAAAGAATTATGTGAAGCTGGACTCAAAACACTGGTATTGGAACGCGGTAGAATGGTAAATCACATCAAAGATTACCCAACAGCCAACATGGACAACTGGGATTTTCCAAACGGAGGTGAGTTGCCACGTGAGGAAAAAGCCAAACAGTTAAAACAGGCCAGAACGGGTTACACCGTTCAAGCGCCACACAATTTTTGGTTTGTAGATGATTTAGAGCATCCATACAATGAAACCAAACGATTCGACTGGATGCGGGGCTATCATGTCGGGGGCCGATCCATAATGTGGGGAAGACACAGTTACCGCTGGAGTGACATCGATTTTGAAGCCAACAAGAAAGATGGATATGGTGTAGACTGGCCGGTTCGCTATAAAGATATTGCGCCTTGGTATGACAAAGTAGAATCCTACATTGGGGTTACAGGAGAAAAATTGGGACTTGCCCAATTACCTGACGGAATTTTTGAGCCCATGATGGAACTCAATTGTCTGGAGCAACACATTCGCGAACAGCTTCTCGAGCAATACGACGACCGTTTTATGACTGCAGGCCGTGTAGCACATATAAATAGCGACAAAGCCTACGACGGACGCTCTCGATGCCAATACCGCAATCGCTGTATCCGTGGTTGCCCGTTTGGTGCTTACTTTAGCAGTTTATCTTCAACGCTACCGGCTGCTGAACGCACCGGCAATCTTACATTGAGGTCAGATTCTATCGTACACGAAATCATGTACGATCCGGACACTCAAAAAGCGGTGGGGGTAAAAGTAATAGACAGGGAAACCCAAGAAACATTTGAATTCAAGGCTAAAATAATTTTCCTCTGTGCATCTGCAATTGCATCTACCTCTATTCTTATGCAATCCCGATCTGAACGTTTCCCGAATGGGTTAGGCAATGATAGCGATCAATTGGGCAGAAATATTATGGACCACCACTTGGGAATTGGAGCTTCTGGTAAATACGACGGATTTGAAGATAAATACTACCGGGGCCGCAAGCCAAATGGCATCTATTTGCCCCGCTTCCGGAACCTGGGTGGAAATACCAATGTAGATTCCTTTTTACGAGGCTACGGCTATCAGGGAAGTGCTAGCAGAAGCAACTGGGAAGACGTGATAGCAGAATTGTCTCACGGAAAAGATCTTAAGGAGGCTATCATGAAACCGGGCGGATGGACCTTTGGTATGGGCGGATTTGGAGAAATGCTACCCTATGAAGATAACCGTATGACTTTGGATTACGATAATAAAGATAAATGGGGACTACCAACAGTAACCTTCGACGCCGAATACAAGGAGAATGAGATTAACATGCGTAAAGACATGCAGGAACAAGCCGTTGAAATGCTCACTAAAGCCGGCCTTAGAGATGTTCAACCTTTCGATAATGGAAGTGCACCAGGCCTTGGTATTCACGAAATGGGGACGGCACGTATGGGGCGCGACCCTAAAACCTCTGTGCTTAACCAATACAATCAAGTGCATGCGTCTAAAAACGTTTTTGTAACAGACGGCGCCTTTATGACCTCTGCCTCTTGTGTGAATCCATCACTGACCTATATGGCTTTTACCGCAAGAGCAGCAAATCACGCCGTTGAAGAACTTAAAAAAGGAAACCTATAATGGAAAGAAGAATAGCTCTTAAAAATATGGGGATGGCTTTTGGACTTACAATAGCCACTCCAACAATCATTAGTATTCTACAAAGCTGTCAAGGCGAACAAACCACAAGCTGGACTCCAGTGTTTTTTACACCCGAACAAGGTGCAGTATTGACGGTCTTAGTAGATATTATTATTCCAAAAACAGACACTCCGTCGGCTTCTGAAGTTGGAGTCCATCAGTTCATTGACCGCTATGTTCAAGAGGTTTCATCAATTGCAGATCAGCAATTAATAACGGCCGGTCTAAATGCATTAATTGCCCAAGCTAGTAATGCTTCGGGTAAAAATGACACCCATGACTTAAATGCGGAAGACCTTGAATCCATTTTGGCAACTGCTTTAGCACCAAGGAGTCCGGAAGCAGCCTTAGAATTGTCCGAAGCGGTAAACAGCTTTAACGAAGCCCTTAGCGAAAATGGAACCGCAACGCTAAAGAATGATTTAGCAGTAGCTTGGTTTGCACAAAACCTAAGAGGTTCCGTCATTTGGGCTTACAAATCTTCCGAATTCATAGGGGAAGAGGTATTGGCCTATTTACCTGTTCCTGGAGCATACGTTCCTTGCGGCGATGTGAATGAATTAACAGGTGGTAAAGCTTGGTCCCTATAAAACAGTTTGCTTATGAAACGCAGATTATTTGTAAAAACAGCAGGGCTGGGGGCCGCGGTTGCAGGGGCCGGACCTGCTGTTTTGGCTAAATCCTTGCCGAATGCCATGGAAAATGGGCCATTTGGGGTAAACTTTGCACCCCACTTGGGCATGTTTAAACACAGTGCCGGAGAAGACCCTTTGAATCAGCTTAAATATATGGCAGATCAGGGTTTTAGAGCTTTTGAAGACAATGAAATGCGCAATCGTCCGGTGGCTCTTCAGGAAGCCATGGCACGTGTAATGGAGGAACACAAAATTCAAATGGGAGTCTTTGTAGCGCATACCATTGCCTGGAGTGAACCCAACTTAGCTTCCGGAAATACGGATTTGCGAAAACAATTCTTAAAAGAAATAGCGGCAGCTGTTCCAGTGGCCAAACGCGTAAATGCCACTTGGATGACCGTGGTACCTGGCTATCTCGATTTGCGTCAAAATATGGGGTACCAAACCGCGAACGTGGTAGAAAGCTTAAAACAGGCTGCTCAAATTCTAGAACCACATGGACTTGTAATGGTACTTGAGCCCCTCAATTTCAGAAACCATCCCGGAATGTTTCTGAGCGGCTCGGCTCAGGCTTATGAAATATGTAAAGCCGTAAATTCCCCTTCCTGCAAAATCCTATTCGACATCTATCATCAACAGATACAGGAAGGAAATCTAATTCCAAACATAGAGGCCTGTTGGGATGAAATTGCTTACTTCCAGATTGGGGATAATCCCGGTCGTAACGAACCCACAACCGGCGAAATAAATTACGCAAATGTTTTTCGGTTTATTAAAGACAAGGGATACAAGGGAATTTTGGGTATGGAGCATGGCAATTCAAATTCCGGCAAGGAAGGAGAAGCGCGTGTAATCTCGGCTTACAGAGCGGTTGATCCCATATAACAATACATTAAATGAGCTAGCCTCTTAAATATATTTGGTAAATCTTATTCTAAAATTGTGTTGTTTGCAAGCTAAAAAAATTGAAAAGCCTTCGATTTGAAGCAATTACAGTAATTTGTTCGGTCTAAATATGCAACCTCCAGGCATTTAATTTTGAAATGAATCAGGTCTTGAAATAAGGTAGTTCCCCCGAAACCTTACTAAAATTTAAGGAAATCGATTGTTAATGATTTTCCTTTCCTGAAATCACTTACACCCATCAGTTAGGTCACTAAAGTAACCAAACACAGAGGTTGCATTTGCTTTAGACTGAAATTCAAGTACCATTAGCACCGAAAATGAATCGATTTTAGTTTAATAAAGCCAATTTTCAATCGAAATTGAAACTTTTTTCTATGGTTCTAAACTATTGTATTTTTTAGATGCGTCCTCTTCGGATTGTATAATTTGCTGTAAAACATGTACAATTAGTGTTATGAATACCAGTACATAATTTGCCGACTTAAAAAAATTTGCCACATTGCTTCTATTAATTTAGTAAGGTTTTTCTTGTCTCTATCCTTGTCTGTATGCTTCGTGGTTTTGTACAGCCCAAAGAACCTGGGTTAACTTTTGCTAACAGCCTTAAAATTTTGTTATTTTATGCAGATTCAAGAAATCTCCATGCTAAAGGCCATTATAGTAGACGACGAGAAAAATGCCATACAAAGCCTGCTTTGGGAATTAAAACATTTCGAAGAGCAGGTAGAGGTTTTAACTACCTTTACCAACGCCAATCAGGCATTGCTTTATCTATCGAAAAACTCTGTTGATTGTATTTTTTTGGATATTGATATGCCCCAAATGGATGGGTTTGAATTTATATCCAAACTGCCCAATAATGATCAAATTGCCGTTGTTATCTCCTCGGCCTACAATCAGTTCGGCATTAAGGCACTTAAGAACGAGGCTGTTGATTATTTGCTCAAACCTGTAGACCGCGATGATTTGGGAACTGCCATTTCCAAAATTATTAAGTATCATTCCAAATTATTGAGCTTTAACAATCTGGAAAAAATGGTAATTGAAGCAACAAACCAAACCCCAAACAAAAAGGTAACCATTAAAGCAGATGGTAAATTGGTCTTTCTGGATGCAGATGAAATTTTATTTGCAGAATCCGACGGTAATTACACCACCCTCTTTCTTACAGATGGTCATAAAATACTCCTAACCAAAAAACTCAAAGACGTTGGAGACCTACTGACCTCAACCATTTTTTACAGAATTCACAACTCCTATATCATTAATCTTACCCACGTAAAAGAATTTATTCAATCCGACGGCTACGTGATTTTAAAATCGAATCATAAAATTCCAGTATCTCGTCAGAAAAAATCTGATTTTCTAGATTTGTTTTAAGAGGATAGTCATGAGAAAATTAGGCTTTAAGTTCATTTTCCTGTTTCTTTTTTATGGGATGAAACCCATTTTAGCGCAAGATGTTCCTAATCATTTTAAACTTCTGGCAGATAGCATCATAAAAATAAAGCCTGTCGAGTACAAAATTCTAGAAGACATTTTCCACCCATTTACAAAAGATAGCGTATTACTTGAGTATGTGCAGTCCAAAAGCGATCTGGAAGATTATAAAATTGGCCAAATATTTGCAGAATTGGCGTTAGGTAAATTAAAGGTATTCGAAGGCAACTATAAACTTGCAAGGGAGCACTACCTTATTTGTACGTCCATTTCCAAGGAAATTGAAAACATTTACAAACGCACTCAGAGCTTTAACTTGATTGGTATGCATTTTGTAGAAATTGAATCCATTAAAGATGCCTTGGACAATTTTAATGAAGCGTTTCAATTAGCTCAAATTGCAAAAGATACTACCCTTCCTTTTTTGATAGAAATCAACAAATCTCAAAATGGTATTGGCGAGGTGTATCATCTTTTGGGACAATACGACTTGGCCTGTGAGCAATTTCAAAAGGCTTTGGAATCCAACTTAATATTGAATAATCTGGAAGGCCAGGCTCTAAATTATCAAAATCTTGGGCGCTGCTCAGAAGCCCAGGGTCTTAACGATGCCTCATTTCAGTATTACGGCAAGGCAAAAGAGCTGAATGATGCCTTGGGAAATGCTTTATTTAGGTTGGTTAACATTGCTAAGATGGCCCACCTCAAAACACATTTCGCTAATAAAAATGAAGGATTAGCCGAGCTGCTGGCAATTTATCCAGAGGCAGAAGCCTCTAGTGATCCAGAATTGCGTTCTCGTTTAAATAATTCCATAGGGTGCGCACTAAACCAGTTGGGCAAGTATCGGGAAGCAACTAAATATATTCGTAGAGGTCTCGCGATTGCTCAGCAAGTGAATTTACCTAGAAATTTAGATGTGGCTTATACCCTACTATTTCAAAATTACAAGGCAACAGGAAATTACGAAGCCGCCCTTTTCAACTACGAGCAAGCCATAGAGGTACGAACTCAAATACTTGAGCAAAATAACAACCAATATGTCTATGAGGCAATTTCAAATGCACAGGCGACGAAACGACAAGAAGTTATTAACGACATTACTCTTGAAAACGAAAGAGTTAATCTTGAATTACGTCGGAATCGTTCAGCATTGATGATTGGGGGCCTGATGATTATATTAATTAGCTTTCTCTTGTATTTCCTGTATCGACAGTTTCAGTACAATAACGACCGGAAGTTGAATTCAATGGAGCAACATGTACTAAGGAGTCAAATGAATCCGCATTTTCTATTTAATTCCTTAAACGCAATTAAGCTGTACATCATCCAAAATGAACAAAATAATGCCATAAATTACCTCAATAAATTTTCGAAACTTATACGAAAAATCTTAGACTCCTCTACCACCAAGGAAATTACGCTTAAAGAAGAATTGGATACTGTTGAACTCTATTTGAATATTGAAAATATTAGGTTTAATCAGTCCATAGATTTTTCAATTGACGTGGCTAGCGATATTAATACGAGTCTTATTAAAATTCCATCGTTAATCCTTCAGCCTTTTCTTGAAAATGCTTTATGGCATGGACTGTCCTTAAAAGAGGGTCACAAATCCCTAAAGCTAAAAGTAGTTAGAAAGGCCAATTCTTTCATTCAAATAATCATTGAAGACAATGGTATTGGCCGAGTGGCGGCAACCAAATTAATAGAAAATCGGTCTTCAAAGCGTCGGTCCTATGGAATCTCAATTACTCAAGAACGATTGAAAAACTTTTCACGCTCCTTTCCTAATAATTTTTCGTTGGAAATTAAAGACCTATTGAATACCGATGGAACCGCGGCAGGCACCTGTGTTTTTCTTAATATACCTATTTCTTAAAACTTTGGGCAATTGCTTCTAACTCGGCGTACCAAGCCGTTCCAAATTTGCGAATAAGTGCTTCCTTTACAAACTTGTAGACCGGAACCTGTAATTCAGATCCCAAAGTACAAGCCGGTTTACAAATTTCCCACTTGTGGTAATTCACCGCCGTTAATTGGGTATATTCTCGTATACGAATGGGATATAAATGACAAGAGACAGGTTTCTTCCATGAAATAATTCCATCTCTTTGGGCTGCCTCAATTCCACATAACGAAATGCCATCTCGGAATATGACATAGGCACATTCAGCTCCGTTTATTAATGGTGTTTCCCATTCCCCATCTTCGCCTAGCACATGTGTGCCTTGGGCCTCAATGGCCTCAACTCCTTCAGTACGCAAATACGGTTTTACCTTCGGAAAAATTTCGTCTAAAATCTCCAATTCTGAGGGTTCAAGTGGAGCTCCCGCATTTCCATCTACACAGCAACCACCTTTGCACGCTTGCAGATTACATACAAAATCCTTTTTTAGTATCTCCTGAGATACTACAACGTTGTCAATTTCGAACATAAGGCCTTGTAATAAACGTTGTAAAGATATTGCATTGCCCCAATCTTTATTATAAAAGCCTTGGAGTATCTAGGGTATTCCATGTATTAAAATTAAATTTGCACTAGAAATTGAAACAATATGACCCTTAATCTACGTGAAATTGCCTCGGCAACTATGATACTTTTTGCAGTAATCGATATAGTAGGTAGTGTTCCAATTGTAATAGACCTACGTAAAAAGGCAGGTCATATTCAATCCGGGAAGGCCTCCATTGTTGCTGCTATTATCATGATTGCATTTTTGTTCATTGGAGATGAAATCCTGCAGCTCATTGGAATCGACGTTAGTTCTTTTGCTGTTGCGGGATCGTTTGTACTCTTCTTTTTGGCGATTGAAATGATTCTGGGAGTTACCTTGTACAAAGACGAAACACCTCATACCGCTTCTATAGTTCCTTTGGCGTTCCCATTAATTGCGGGAGCCGGAACCATGACCACCCTCCTTTCGCTACGGGCAGAATATGAAGTGCTCAATATTATAGTAGCAATTATTTTAAATATTGTTTTTGTTTACATTGTCCTGAAATCGAGTAAACGGATAGAACATGTGTTGGGTCAGAGCGGACTCAGCGTTATCCGAAAAGTTTTTGGAGTTATTTTAATGGCTATTGCTGTAAAACTTTTTGCTACAAATATTAATGGCTTGTTCAATTAATCATTTATAATCTACAGCACATTATCATAATGAATAGAATCACTTTAATCATACTATTGCTTCTTGCCGCTGGCTTAATCCTGTTCAACAGCACCAAGCTAGACCTCAATAGCCCCTTTACAGGAGATAGTCTTGTCGCAGTAATTGGTATTCTAGCGGCCCTTTGTGCAATGGTATTACTATTAATCTTTCATATATCTAGGAAAATTCAAGATAAATTGAAATAGGTCACAGTAATCTTTATTGCTTTAAGGCATCTAACTCCAATACTTTTTGGATTACAGAATCTATAGACGTAAGAATCTTCAATTTTATGTCCATAGAAAACAACTGCTCTGCCAAAGCAGCCTTGAGGTAGGTTTTAATCAATCCCTCGTGCGGATATAAATCCATCTCAAATCCATAAAGGATGAGAAAATCCTGGAATCGTTCAAACAAGATATCATCGGCCTGATACGCATTCAAATAGGTCTCGGCATCGTATTTGGAAAAGTCTTCCCGATAGTCCTCTAAATGTTCGAAAGCGAAACGGGAGAAAAATCCCCGCTCGTCTAAGGCGGCTATGGCTTCGGCTTCGTGCGTTCCAATAGGCACAAAAACATCGGGTATTATTCCTCCTCCTCCGTAAACCACCTTTCCGGCTGGGGTTACAAAACGCAAGGAATCTTCCACTTTTATACTGTCGGCAGATTCCAGCTCCCCACTGTAATATCGGCCTATAAAAGTTTCGTAATAATCTTGCGCACCCTTCTTATAGGATTTTTGAATTGACCGACCGGTAGGCGTAAAATAACGCGCGATTGTTAAGCGTACCGCAGAGCCATCTCCAAGGTCCATTTCGCGTTGTACCAAACCTTTTCCAAATGACCGTCTTCCTACAATAGTGCCCAAATCATTATCCTGAAGTGCTCCGGCAATAACTTCCGAAGCCGAAGCTGAATTTTCATTGATTAACACATACACCGGCTTGTTTTCCATGCTTCCTTTTGATGTTGCAAATACAGAGTCGGTTTGTCCTTTCTTGTTTTTAGTAAACACAATGAGCTTTCCTTTAGGTAAAAAGGCATCCGAAATCTGCTCTGCCATTGCCAGATAACCACCAGGATTGTCCCTTAAATCAAGTACGAGCCGATTTGCACCGGACCGAAGTAATTGTTTTAAAGATTCCTCAAATTCCGTATTAGTAGACTCTGCAAATCGGTTGATTCTCAGATACCCCATATTCGTAGTAAGCATAAACGCTGCATCTACACTCCGTATGGGCACTAAATCTCGTTTTATGGTAACTTCGAAGGTGCGCTGTTCCGATTTTCGAAATATTTTAAGCCTAACTGGAGAACCTACCTCTCCTTTAAGTCGCGTAACGATATCTTGATCGGTGAGGTTTTTTCCGTATAGGGTATCATTATTGGCTATTAAAATTTTATCTCCGGCGAGTAAACCAGCCCGTGCGCTCGGCCCGCCCTCAATGGTGCGCGTAATGGAAATGGTATCCTTGTTTCTAAAGAAACTTACTCCAATCCCCACAAAATCGCCTTTCATGTTCTCTGTTACCCGTTGCATTGCTGATTGGGGTATGTAGACCGAATGTGGGTCGAGCTTTTCAAGAATGTTGTTCACAGTAACTTCTACAATACTGTCGGTATTGATTTCCTCTACATATTCATTGTCTATAAAGTCAATTAGCCGATTTAGCTTTGCCTTTTTTGAGTTATACCCCATATTTTCACCGGCAACACCATATCTGCCCAACTTCCCTCCAATAAAAATTCCCAAGGCCAACACAAATGCCAATACCACAGGTGCCAAGTAATAGGATTTTTTCAAAATTCTGTTTTTAAGCGTCTGAATCCTCCAATTCGGGCATATGTTGCAAAATAACTCCCGCCTTTTCCAAGAAATTTAGACCGGAATCGTCTTTATAGGCATGCTGATAAACCACACGTCTAATTCCCGATTGGTGAATAAGTTTACTACATTCCTTACAAGGTGAAAGGGTAAGGTAAAGCGTTGCACCTTCGCAAGACTGTGTAGAGGATGCAACTTTAGAAATAGCATTGGCTTCTGCGTGTAAAACATACCACTTGGTGTAGCCAGCTTCATCTTCACACGTATTTTCAAAACCTGTAGGTGTGCCATTAAATCCATCGGAAATGATCATACGATCTTTAACAATAATGGCACCAACCTTCTTGCGATAGCAATGCGACAATTGGCCCCACTCCAAAGCCATTCGCAAATACGCGCGATCGTATCGTTCCTGTTTTGTGGGTCTCAAAATTAAATGTGATTAAAAACGATTAAACTGATTCCTGTCTTACGAAGATACCCGCTTTTGGCCCATTTGTCAAAGCCCCTTGAATAATTATGGCTTCCCCAATTATCCGGGCCAGGTGGAACCGATAAGAAAAGCCGACACAATTGCTATTAGAACTGCACCTATTCGAATATACCAACGCTTGTCTATAGAAAGCTGGTTAATGAAGAGGTAAGTAATACTCATCACAACCAAAAGCACCACAATTTGGGCTACCTCTATTCCTAATGCAAAACCAAATAATGGCACTAATTTATTTTCCGCACCCGCCATTAGCATGCGAAAATAGTTCGAGAATCCAAGGCCGTGAATTAAACCGAATAGCCCGGTAGAAAGCAGATGTACTTTAAAAGCAGTTGTAGCGTTAAGCGTGGTTCGGGCCAGATATATATCAAAAAGCGCTGTTAAAAAAATGGTTATCGGAATTAGAAATTCTACCCAATCGGAATCAAAGGCAACTACGTCGAAAGCGGCAAGGCCAAGTGCCAGACAATGTGAAAATGTAAATAGGGTGGCCAACCACAACACACGTTTCCACATGGCATATCCAAAAGGAAGAGCCAGAGCCATTAAAAAAAGTACATGATCATATCCTGCGAGATCCATAACATGGAAAAACCCGAGTTCGCCATAAAATCCAAAATTCCCCATTTTAAAAGTAAATTAAATTAGAGTCCTCGTTCCTTCTGAATCTGTTCGTAGGCCAATTGTACTTGCTTGAATTTCTCTTCGGCACCCTTGCGAATGGCCTCGTCTTGAGTATTTACACGATCCGGATGGTATTTCTTAGCCATAGTGCGATAGGCGCGCTTTACTTCCTCATTCGTAGCTGATCGGTCAATTTCCAAAATCGTATATGCAGTGTCTGCAGATTTCATAAACATGGCCTTAATACTTTCGAATTCTGCTGCTCCTACCCGCAAGTGACTTGCTATTTCACGTAATTTATCTACCTCTTCCTTAGATATTCGTCCATCGGCCTGCGCAATTCCAAACAAGAAATGCACCAATTGTAATCGCACCTCATACCGCGTCCGCTGGTTCATGTAATCACAAATTCGGGATACCGATATTTCTTGCTTTTTAATTACCTCATTAAAAGTCCTAAATATGGCGTTGGCCTTCTCCTTTCCATAGGTCTGCAAAAAATACTGGCGTACAAAATCAAGTTCCTGCTGACTTACCTGCCCGTCTGCTTTAATTACAATGGAACACAGCGACAATAAATTCAATTCAAAATCTGCGGGTTGTACCTGGCGGTTGCCCAAATCTGAAAATACTGAACCTCCGTTTGATCCTAGGTTCTCCAGTAAACTGCCCACCAAAAAACCCAGCACCGCTCCTGGAAACCTAAAAAACATGAATCCAATAAAGGCCCCTAACCACTTCGTCATTCTTTCGAAATTTTCCCAAATATAGGGGATTGCCTCGGATTAGTCCACAAGGATTCCGGCCTAAACCATGATGGATTACTGCAATCGATTTTATACCTTTGCCAATGAATAAAAAACATACGCGATATGTATCCAGCAGACCTTATAAAACCCATGAGAGAGGATTTGGCTTTGGCCGGATTCGAAGAATTATTCACTGCAGAAGCGGTAGAAAAATCAATCAATCAGTCCGGCACAGTACTGGTTGTTGTTAATTCCGTTTGTGGATGTGCGGCAGCCAATGCCAGACCAGCAGCAAAACTTAGCCTACGCAATGAAAACAAACCGGATCGCCTTGTAACAGTATTTGCAGGAGTAGACCGCGAGGCGGTAGATGCAGCGCGAAATATGATGATTCCATTCCCGCCTTCCTCCCCAAGTATGGGCCTGTTTAAGGATGGTGAACTGGTTCATATGATTGAACGCCATCACATCGAAGGGCGTCCGGCAGACCTCATCGCAGATAATTTAATTGCAGCATACGACGAATTTTGCAATTAATCTTATTAATAGTCAATTAAAACCGCTGTTCCCGCAGCGGTTTTTTATTTTTGCGACATGGCAAAACTTTTGGCATATCCGCTTTCAATAGTCTATCTCTTTTCCTTTGGCCTGGTATTGGTCCTGTTCCATCCTATACAATGGATTTGTTTAAACTTCTTTGGGTATGAGGCTCATAAACGAAGCGTAAGTCTCATGAACTGGTGTATCATGCGCTGCACCAATATTTTAGGCACTCGGTATGGCATTACCTTTCCCGAGCACATGCCGGAGTCTGGCCCCTTAATTATCGTGACCAATCACCAAAGTCTTTACGACATTCCTCCGCTGATTTGGTATCTCAGGAAATATCATCCCAAGTTTGTGAGTAAAAAAGAATTGGGAAAGGGCATCCCCAGTGTTTCCTTTAATCTCAGACATGGGGGTTCCGTGTTAATTGATAGAAATGATCGTAGGCAGGCAGCTTCTGAATTGTCTAAACTGGGAACCTATATCCAAGAAACCCGCAGAAGTGCAGTTATATTTCCGGAAGGAACCCGGTCACGAACCGGAGCACCAAAACCCTTTAGAACCTTGGGATTGGTTACCTTGTTAAAAAATGCTCCAGATGCCTGGGTACTGCCCATTACCATTAACAATTCCTGGAAAATGTTTAGATACGGTAAATTTCCAAATGGAATTGGAAGTAAAATTCAATTTACCGTGCATGACCCCATCAAAATCGCTCCAGATAGTAAAACGGAATTGAGTCAGCTCGAAGCCCTAATTGTTTCTAAAATTGAACGTGGAGCATGAATTCTGAAACGCTTCTGGATCTTACAAGAGCCTTCGTTAAAAAGCAGTTAGCATCCGCAGAAGGTGGCCACGACTGGTTTCATGTTGAACGCGTGTACAACAATGCAGTTCGCATAGCCCAAACAGAAACCGTTAACCTCCAAATTGTACAGTTGGCTGCACTACTTCACGACATTGCCGATTCCAAGTTTCACGACGGGGACGAAACCATTGGGCCTAAAAAAGCTGAGACCTTTATGCGCACCCAAGGTGTTTCTGAAGAAATTCGTAATCAGGTTGTTTATATTATTCGAAATATGTCTTTTAAGAATAGTTTCGATGACCAATTAATTCACGAGACCATAGAATTACAAGTGGTTCGGGATGCAGATCGCCTAGATGCCATTGGAGCCATAGGCATAGCGAGAGCCTTTAATTATGGCGGATTTAAAGGCCGCCCCCTGTATGACCCTGATATCCCGGCCAATCTCCAAATGAGTAAAGAAACGTACAAAAAATCCAACGGCCCTACCATTAACCATTTCTACGAAAAACTGCTGCTTCTAAAAGACCTAATGCACACCCAAACCGGCAAGCATTTGGCGGAACGTCGTCACCAATTTATGCTGGATTACCTGAACAAATTTTATCAGGAATGGGATGAATCTGCCAACTAAAATCTAAAGGAATGCATACAAACAATTGTTAGTAGAATCATAGAATTTGTATCTTCAAGGCATTCTAAATAACAACAACCATGCAAAGACGTTCCTTTATTAAAAATTCGGCTGCTGCATCTGCCGCTTTTAGCATTGTGCCATCGTATGTTCTTGGAAAGGGTCATGTGCCTCCAAGTGACACCCTATATGTGGCTGCCTTTGGAGTCGGTGGAAGAGGAGCAGGTGTAATGAATGGCCTGGACGAAACCGGAAAAGTTAAATATGTAGCCTTCTGCGATGTGGATGACAGAAGGGCTGCCGAAACCTATTCCAAGTATCCTAATGTAAAGCGCTACAAAGATTATAGAAAGGTGTATGAAAATCACCTATCTGAAATTGATGCAATTATGGTTGCTACCCCAGACCATACCCATGCTACCATTGCACTTCCCTATATGCGAGAAAAGAAACACGCTTATGTTGAAAAACCCTTAACCCATAATATTGCCGAGGCCAGACTAATGACCAAAGTGGCTCGGGAAATGGGTATTGTTACTCAAATGGGTAATCAGGGAGCTTCAAGCGATGGCAGCAGGGAAGCACGGGAATGGATTGAATCTGGAATTATTGGTAAAGTGTATAAGGTAGACTGCTGGACCAACCGCCCGGTTTGGCCGCAAGGTATTCCCTTACCTGTTGGAAAAGATCGTGTCCCAAAAGAATTGGACTGGAACCTATGGCTTGGCCCTGCGGCCATGAGAGATTATAACGCTGCTTATTTACCTTTTAAATGGCGTGGTTGGTGGGATTTCGGAACTGGTGCCTTAGGCGATATGGGCTGCCATATCATGGAAACACCTTTTAGTGTTTTAGATCTAGGCTTCCCAACAGAAGCAGAGGCCAGCTGCACTACGAACTGGGTAGGCGATTTTATAGAAGCAGACTACAGCGCATCTTGTCCTTCATCATCTATAATTCATCTCAAATTTGATACCGAAGCGCACGGTCCTATTGATTTAAATTGGTACGATGGTGGATTAAAACCAGATCTTCCAGACGAACTTAAGGATGGTGAAACCATTGGTGATAACAGCGGAGGAAGCGTTTTCTATGGTACACGTGGCATTCTAATTTGCGACACCTATTCAAGGAATGCACGTTTAATTCCTTCTGATCTAATGGGCATGGTCAACAAACCAACACCAAAATATGCTCGTGTAGAAGGCAGTGTTAGTGGCCACCAACGCAACTGGGTAGAAGCGTGTATGGGAGAAACAACCACTTCTTCCGATTTTGAAAAAGCCGGTAAACTAACAGAAGCTGTACTAATGGGCAACTTGGCGATCCGCGCTTATCAATATAAAGTTACCAAGGTAAATGAGAATGGGCGTTCTTATTTTGAGTATCCAGGAAGACAGAAAATCAAATGGGATGGCGCAAACATGCGCGTAACTAATTTTGACAAAGCAAATGAGTGGGTAAACGGCAGTTACCGCGCCGGCTGGGAAATGAAGTGATTTTTAAATTTACAATCTTGAAAACCGCCGCAATTGCGGCGGTTTTTTATTTAAACTAGGGCTTGTGCCGGGACCCTTCAGCTCCGAAAGGTTTTTCTCCTTGCCCTTGCATAGCGTGTCGCTATATTAGCCATTAAAGCATAACGATTTACTCAAAGCAACTTTTGATTTCTAACATATAAAGTCGAATTCTGCATCCGGCTATTTTGGATATACCGCAATAAAAAACCTGAATTACTAGCAATGTGGGGTGGCCCCTGCGAAATGTTGTTTTGTAAAGCCCGAATATTGCCCAAATCGAAAAGGAGTAGCCTTGGTTTTGAAAAACATAAATCCCCTCAATTCATGAGGCATACAACGCTTCGAGCAAAACCTGCAAAGACTAAAGAAAATACGGTTTAAGTCCCTATTGCCCTTCAAAAACTGGTTTCCGCTTTTCCAAAAAAGCTGTAGTTCCCTCTTTGAAATCTTCGGTTGCAAAGCAATTGCCAAAGGCCTCTATTTCTGCCTGATATCCGGATAAACCTGCTTCAAATCCTGCATTTACAGCACTAACAGCATTGGCTATTGCCAAAGGCGCATTTTGCGCTATCCTGCTAGCCATTTTAAAGCAGAACGCCTCGAGTTCCTCAAGTGCGGTAACGTGATTCACCAATCCCATCTCAAGAGCCTTTTCGGCATCAATCATTCCGGCCGTTAAAATCATTTCTAATGCTCTTCCCTTTCCAATAAGTTGCGGTAACCTTTGAGTACCTCCGTATCCGGGAATTACACCCAAAGAGACCTCTGGCAATCCCATTTTTGCATTGTGGCTGGCCACCCGAATATGACAAGCCATGGCGAGCTCCAATCCTCCGCCTAGGGCAAAACCATTTATGGCTGCAATTACCGGCGTGGAGAGTTGGGCCACAAAATTGAACAGTTTCTGTTGACCTGCTGCTGCAAGTTGTTTGCCCTCTTCCGCTCCAAAATGTGCGAATTCCGAAATATCTGCCCCTGCTACAAAAGCCTTTACGCCGCTACCTCGCAGTACTATTGCCCGTATGTTACGATTGGCCTCTAGAGCTTTAAAAGCCAAATGTAATTCCTCGATAGTGTCCCGATTTAAGGCATTGAGCTTTTCCGGTCTATTAATAACTACTTGAGCACTAGACTCATATTGTTCAATGATGAGATTTTCAAACTTCATAATTCTGATGTGTTTTCTACTTTTAAATCCTTAACTCGTGGAATCTTAACTAAAAAGATCGTGCCCTTTCCCGGTTGTGAAGAGAACTCAATTTTACCTTTGCACCCTTCCACTATGGTTTTAACCATGCCCAATCCCAATCCCATACCACTTGATTTTGTGGTAAACTTGGGTTCAAAAATTTTTGCCCGATGCGATTCTTCTATACCTTTCCCATTATCTGCAATGCTGATTTGAACCCATTGGTCCATGGCCGAAACGGAAACTACAATTTTAGGATTTAGAATTCCAGGTACCGCCTGAATGGCATTCTTTACTAAATTGGTTACCACCCTAATGAGTTGTGTACGGTCCATTCTGGCAACGATACGGGGTTCATCTGCTATGAAATGTATAAAGGGCTCATTAAAAATATCCAATGCCAACTTCACGGTTTTTACCACGTCCAAGTTTTCATTTTGTTGGGCAGGAAGTTCCGCAAAATTTGAAAAAGCCGAAGCAATGCTACTTAATGTATCAATTTGCTGAATAAGGGTATTGGCAAACTCTCCAACCTTGGCACGCCAATTGAGATCAGTGGGATCAAATTTATGTTCAAACTGCTGAACACTTAACCGCATTGGGGTTAGTGGATTTTTTATTTCGTGGGCAACCTGTTTTGCCATTTCACGCCAGGCTTGCTCGCGTTCACTTCGGGCCAACTTTTCTGCACTGAGCTCCAATTCGTCGATCATTCGGTTGTATGCATCAATTAGTCCGGCAATTTCTGCGCTAGGATCTTCTAAAATGATCTTTTCGTTTGATCGGGTAAGACCGGTTTGGTTTAATTTCTCAGAAATGGTTTGCAGAGACCTTGTAATGTACTTGGAAATAAAATACGCTAGGGTAATAGCTCCAAGAAAAAGTAACAGATAAACAACCCCCAAGCGCAATAAAAACTGACGGAGCTCGGAATCGTAAAACGAATTTTCTTCATAATACGGCAAGTTTAAGATTCCGATTGGCTTAAAGCGCTGATCTAAAATATATGTATACGAGGCCTGGTAAGTGTCTCCTGCCGCTGCACTGGCCTCTACGTAGCGCTTTTCCACACTCGATTGTAATGCTTCTAATACATTTGAACCCAAATATAGGGGTACTGCGCTGTTGTCGAACTTTGGACGGGAACTTTTGATGAGTAACCCCTCTAGATCGTATAAATTAAAATTTACATCTTCAATAATTGCAATCCTGTAAATCTCATCCTTAAAGATTAACCCAAGATTTTCTGTGGTAACAGGATAGGTTGTAGCCTGAAGTGTAAAGGTAATCGCCTGTTTAATTTGTTCCTCCTTTCGCTCCAGGCGGTCTTGATGGTAGTCTTTGGCCTGCTCACGGTATTGGTATACGGTTATGCCTGCTATCAAAACCGACGCAACTAGCACCAGCAAGATCATGGACACAAAAATCCGGGACCGCAAGGACATTTTCGTAAACAAGCGAATGGGTTTACTTGTAAAGATAGCAATATTCGGGCCATTAGCGCCGAGAGCGCCAAAGGATGGAATTAGTTTTTATGGCCCTGTCGCGCTCGAATTCGTTTGTAGGCCTTAATGCCAATACCAAGGGCCACCACCAAGCACAACAACCCCAACAGTCCCAAAAACCCATCTAGGGCGGCTTTGTATATTACCAAAAACACTACTGCAAAAAGCACCAAAGTTGCTCCTTCGTTCCAAATTCTCATAAACTGGGAACTGTAATTAAACGTATTTGCCTGAAACTTGAGATACATCCTGTGGGTTGCCAAATGATAGCCCCATAAACATAGTACAAATAGTAACTTTGCATGCATCCAGCCTTGAGTAAGCCATGCCGGCATTATCCAAAGTAAGGCTACAGCTGTAAGGGTACATAATACTGCAGAAGGCCAGGTGATAATCTTCCAAAGCCGTTGTTCCATGATCTTAAATTGACCCGCAAGTATCTCGTACTCTGGTGCGGTTTTTAATTTCGCTTCTATATGATAAATAAACAATCGAGGCATATAGAATAATCCTGCGAACCAGGTAACTACAAAAATGATATGAAGCGCCTTAAAAAAATTGTAGTATTCCATCTGGAGATTGTAAACCGTGCTTCTGTCAAAAATACATCTTTTGGCCCTTTTTAAAAGTATTCCACAAATGCCAAAAGACGTTCAGCAATAAAGTTGCGCCAAAAGGGAGCAACCATCCGAGTCCGTGCTCCATTAGTGGTATTCCATGCCAACCCGGTATACGATTCATTGACATTCCCAATGCCACTAATAATTCCGGAAGGCTAAATACCAACGTAATTCCAACCATTATACGCAAACCTACAACAGAGAAGAAGCGCTCCGGAAATGCATTGATCAATATTAAAGCAATGGTAAGCGGATATATTATTTTAAGCACTGGAAATCCAATTGTAATAATTAGGGCAACCGGAAGTTGACCAATACCTACACCTAATAGACTTCCTAGTAAGGCGGCCCACTTAAATGTGTTTTCGGATCCTTGCAAACGTGATTTAACAAAGTCTGCAGACCCGGCCACAATACCCACTGCAGTGGTAAAACATGCTAAAGCGATTAAAAGACTCAAAACATAACCGCCAAATGTTCCCAAGGTATTGCGAATTATTTCGGACAATAAGTCCGTTCGGGAAAATTCACTACCATACTCAATTCCAGATGCAGCGCCACTAAATGCCAACCCTGCGTAGAGGATCAAAAGTGAAATGCCGGCTATAAGACCTGCTCGCCACAAGAATTGAAATTTTTCTTTCCCTTGAAGCTTTGGATATTCCAGCTGCATTGAGACCAGCAATACGCCTCCAGCCACAACTGAACCAATGGCATCGAAAGTCTGATAGCCTTCAAGAATCCCAAAGACAAATGGAAATGCTATCTTTTGAGCATGTGAAACCCCTTCCGATAGCATTAAAACATTTACTATGAGCATTAATAATACCAACAACAATACAGGGGTAAGCCATTTCCCCAATAAATTCGTGATCCCGGCCCGGTGTATAACAACCAAGTAGACTACTCCAAAATAGACGAAACTACTCCCCCAAGTAGGCACACTAAAATAGGGAGCCACAGTCAATTCATGAACTACAGCAGCAGTACGTGGGGCAGCAAGTGCAAGGGATACCCCATAGACCAATGCTGCAAAAACTAAACTAAAACCAGGAGATATTTTTTTTCCAAAATCCATTAATCCACCCTGAAGACGGGCGTGAGCGAGTATTCCCAGCATGGGAACAACTACAGCAGACACACAAAAGCCAATAGTAGCAATGCTCCAAGCACTGCCCGATAGCAATCCCAATTGTGGGGGTAAAATCAGGTTTCCGGCTCCAAAAAATAACGAAAACAACGCAAAGCCGTAAATCCAAACCGAAAGTCGATTAGGGTGCATACCTGAAATAATTGATGTTCTGGAAGTTATAAATATAAGACCTTGGCAGTGAATCCAATTTGTTTTTAGAATTTCAACTGGTGATTATTGCATTTTTGTAGGTACTCCATTAAGGCTATAGTGGCTATTACAATAGTCTTTACTGAAATGCATTCCAGCCTCTTGCCGTTAAGGGAAGTTCTTGTCCGCCCCGGGTAACTAGCACTGCACCACGGTTTTTTTCTGCCATATAACCTATGACGGTTAAGTTTGGATTTGCTTTAATTTTTGGGTAATCCTCTTGCTTAATCGTAAAGAGCAACTCATAATCTTCTCCACCGCTTAGGGCTACAGTAGTACTGTCTAACTGAAATTCTTCGCAGGCAGATATTAGCGTTGGATCTAGCGGTATTTTATCTTCATGCAAGACAGCCCCTACTTCCCCGGCTTCGCAAATATGAAGTATTTCGGAAGATAGGCCATCGCTGATGTCGATCATAGAAGTAGGCCGCACTTCCAGTTTTTGCAATAATTCTACAATGTCTTTTCTGGCTTCTGGTTTTAATTGGCGTTCGACTAGGTAACTATAAGGCTCCAAATCGGGTTGATGTTGTGGATTTACCTTAAAAACCTCCTGTTCCCGTCGGAGTACTTGAAGTCCCATATAGGCTGCACCCAAATCTCCAGAAACAACCAATAAATCGTTAGGACCGGCCCCACTGCGACGAATTGCATTCCCAAGCTTTCCTTGCCCTATAGCGGTGATACTTAGTATTAACCCCTTATTAGAGGAAGTTGTATCTCCCCCAACTAAATCTACACCGTACAATTCACATGCAAGTCCTATGCCCGCATACAATTCTTCAAGCGCCTCTAAAGTAAATCGATTGGAAACCGCAAGCGATACTGTAATTTGAGTTGGCTGCATACCCATAGCATACAAGTCACTTAGATTTACAACTATCGCCTTATAACCCAAATGTTTGAGTGGGGTGTAGCCCAAATCAAAATGTACTCCTTCTACCAGCATATCGGTGGTTACGCCGATCTCTGCGTTTTCGAAATGCAGCAAGGCTGCATCATCACCTATCCCTTTAAGAGTAGATGGCTGTTTGGGGGTAAAAAATTGGGTGAGATGAGCAATGAGTCCAAATTCGCCAATACGTTCCAAATCTGTTTTTGAGGTATCTTTATTTTCGAGCATGACGCAAAATTACATCCAATAGCTCAGTTTGCCATTACTTTTTTGAAATGTAACCCATTAGGTGGTGGTTATAACTATTGCCGATAGAGCGATTCGTTATATTAATATTAAAGATTAGGCGAATAACCGCACTACTTAGTATATTTGTGCGCTATTTAGAATTAATCCAATTTATAATGATTAAAGTATCCGATACCGCTCGCCAAAAAGTAATTGGCCTGATGCAGGAAGAAGGCTTTAACTCCCAAACAGATTTTGTGCGTGTGGGTGTTAAAAGCGGAGGGTGCAGTGGGCTTTCTTATGAATTGCGTTTTGATCGGGAAGTGGCCGAAAACGACAAAGTTTTTGAAGACAATACCGTACGAATAGTAGTAGACAAAAAAAGTTTTCTATATCTGGTGGGCACCACTCTGGAATATTCGGGCGGGCTCAACGGCAAGGGTTTTGTCTTTAACAATCCCAACGCTCAACGCACCTGCGGATGCGGAGAAAGCTTTTCATTGTGAGTAGCCTTAAAAGTTGCTCTTAATAATTATAAATTACCCCTTGCTATGGCTTATACCGAAGAGGAATTAAAGAAAGAACTTGAAACCAAGGAATACGAGTACGGCTTTTACACCGACATTGAATCCGAAACGTTTCCAAAAGGCTTAAGCGAAGAAATAGTAATTGCCATCTCTCGTAAAAAAGAGGAGCCGCAATGGATGACCGAATGGCGTTTAGATGCCTTTAGGATTTGGAAAGAAATGTTCGAGCCGGAATGGGCCAATATCGCCTATAAAAAACCTGACTTTCAAGATATTTCCTACTATTCCGCTCCAAACAAAAAGCCAAAATACAACAGCTTAGACGAGGTAGACCCCGAGCTAATAGATACTTTCAAAAAATTGGGTATCCCAATGGAAGAGCAAAAAAAGTTGGCTGGCGTGGCAGTAGATTTCGTGATGGATTCAGTATCAGTAGCCACCACGTTTAAGAAAACCCTGGCCGAAAAAGGTATTATTTTTTGCTCAATTTCTGAGGCACTACGTGAACACCCGGAACTTGTTCGAAAGTATTTAGGTACAGTTGTTCCACAGAAAGACAATTTTTATGCTGCATTGAACTCGGCGGTTTTCTCCGACGGTTCGTTTTGCTACATTCCAAAAGGCGTGCGCTGCCCTATGGAGCTCTCTACCTATTTCCGGATCAACCAGGCCGGAACCGGTCAATTTGAGCGCACCTTGGTTGTTGCAGATGAAGATAGTTACGTAAGTTATCTTGAAGGCTGCACCGCCCCCTCTCGGGATGAAAACCAACTACACGCCGCTGTAGTTGAACTTATTGCGCTAGACGGTGCCGAAATCAAATACTCTACAGTTCAAAATTGGTTCCCGGGCGACAAAGAAGGACGCGGTGGTGTTTACAATTTTGTAACCAAACGCGGTCTATGCGAACGCAATGCTAAAATTTCATGGACACAGGTAGAGACAGGATCGGCCATTACATGGAAATACCCTTCTTGCGTGCTTAAAGGCGATAATGCGATCGGAGAATTCTACTCCATTGCAGTCACCAACAATCATCAGCAGGCAGATACCGGTACCAAAATGATTCATTTAGGTAAAAATACGCGCAGTACCATTATTTCTAAAGGTATTTCCGCAGGTCGTTCTCAGAATAGTTATCGGGGACTGGTACAGGTAGGGAGCCGAGCGGTCAACGCTAGGAATTTCTCTCAGTGCGATTCGCTGCTCATGGGAAATGAATGTGGGGCACATACCTTCCCGTATATAGAAGTTAAAAATTCTACGGCTCAAATTGAGCACGAAGCAACTACCAGTAAAATTGGTGAAGACCAAATTTTTTACTGTAATCAAAGAGGTATAGACACCGAAAAAGCCATAGCGCTTATCGTAAACGGCTTTAGTAAAGAGGTGCTTAATAAACTTCCTATGGAGTTTGCCGTAGAGGCCCAAAAGCTCCTGGAAATTAGCTTGGAAGGTTCTGTGGGTTAATTCCCAATACCTTCTGTAATAAATTGAATTTTAAAAAGTATGCCAAAGGCATTTTAATCAAAAGCATATGCTGACCATCAAAAACCTGCACGCAGGACTGGAAGAGAAAAAGATTCTTAAAGGAATTGACCTTGAGGTGAAACCCGGTGAAATTCATGCCATTATGGGTCCTAACGGCTCTGGCAAGAGTACCTTTGCCTCTGTAATTGCCGGAAAGGAAGATTTTGAAGTCACTCAGGGCAAAATCCTTTTTGAAGGGGAAGACCTCGATGATTTGAGTCCAGAAGAACGCGCCCATCGCGGCATCTTCCTCTCGTTTCAATATCCGGTTGAAATTCCGGGTGTTACAGTTACAAATTTTGTAAAGACTGCAATAAATGAAACCCGAAAGGCCAGGGGTCAGGAGGAAATGCCTGCCAATGAAATGCTAAAGTTGATTCGCGAAAAATCAGAATTACTGGGTATAGATCGCAAATTCCTATCGCGCTCTTTAAACGAAGGATTTTCTGGTGGTGAGAAAAAACGTAATGAGATTTTTCAAATGGCCATGCTCGAACCCAAACTCTCCATTTTGGATGAAACCGATTCCGGTTTGGATATCGACGCACTTCGTGTTGTTGCAGGGGGGGTAAATCAGTTGCGTTCAAAAGAGAATGCTTTTATTATTATTACGCATTATCAGCGATTGCTGGATTATATCGTTCCGGACTACGTTCATGTGCTGCACAACGGAAAGATTGTAAAATCGGGCACCAAGGATTTGGCTTTGGAATTAGAAGAAAAAGGTTACGACTGGATTAAACAGGAGGCGGTTATCTAAACCTATTAGTATCCGACACCTAATAATTGCACTATGGATTTAAAGGAAAAATTACTCTCATCCTTCATGGCCTTCGAGAATCAGGTAGATTTAGAACATCCCGTTCATGAGATTCGTTCAGAAGCTATCCGAAATTTTGAAAATCACGGGTTTCCTACCCGTAGGCTCGAGGCTTGGAAATACACTTCGTTGGCAAGTATTGAACAAACCGATTTCAGCATCTTTCCGGGAGAGAGCAGGGCCTTGGAATACAAAGATGTTAAGCATTACTTTTTAAATGAAACCGATACCTACAAAATTGTTTTTGTAGATGGTATTTACAGTTCGTACCTCTCTGAAACTACCCACGACGGGGTAGATATTTGCCTTATGAGTGCGGCTCTTACCAAACCCATATACCGCCAAATTATTGAGCTGTACTTTAACAAAGCAGCCTCAAGGGAGGATTCACTTACGACGCTAAACACGGCTTTTACTCGAGAGGGTGCCTATATCTACATTCCTAAAAATAAGGCTCCTCATAAACCGGTTGAGATTATGCATCTTTCTACCGGCAGCGAGGCAGCACTTATGTTGCAACCCCGTAACCTAATTGTTGTAGAGGAAAACGCCGAACTTCAAGTAATTGAAAGGCATCAAAGTCTTACTGCTAATGAGGTATTGACAAATTCAGTAACAGAAATTTTTGCTGGCGCCAACGCAATAGTGGATTACTACAAGGTACAGAACGATAGGCCCAATGCCTCCTTAATTGACAACACCTATATCGATCAAAAAAACGGCAGCCAGGTAAGTGTGCATACTTTTGCCTTTGGGGGTAAACTCACCCGAAACAACCTCAATTTTTATCAAGACGGACAACATGTAAACTCTACACTAAAAGGAGTTACCATTCTTGCCGACAAGCAGCACGTAGACCATCATACACTGGTACATCATCAGCAACCTAATTCGGAAAGTCATCAAGACTACAAAGGTATTTTCGGAGATCAATCCACTGGTGTTTTCAATGGGAAAATCATTGTAGATAAGATTGCGCAAAAAACCAATGCTTTTCAACAAAACAACAATCTCTTAATAAGCGATAAAGCCGCAATTAACACCAAACCTCAGCTGGAAATATTTGCCGACGACGTTAAGTGTTCCCACGGATGTACTGTAGGCCAGCTCGATCAGGATGCCCTATTTTATCTGCAAGCACGCGGCATACCTAAGCGAGAAGCAGAAGCCTTATTAATGTATGCCTTCGCACACAATGTATTAGACAGTGTACGTATTCCGGCTTTAAAACAACGAATCAACAATCTCATTGCAGAAAAATTGGGGGTGCGTTTAGGTTTTGACCTGTAAATTGGACCGCTGTCTTTATAATCCCGATTTCGAAAACGGAGTATGATAGATGTTGCAACAATTCGCCAAGATTTTCCCATCCTAAACAGACAGGTGAATGGGTATCCGTTGGTATATTTAGACAATGCTGCAACTTCACAAACTCCAAAGGCAGTCATAGATTGCATCGTAGCTTATTACTCAGGTTACAATGCCAACATACACCGGGGGGTTCACACACTCTCGCAGGAAGCCACAGATGCCTATGAAGCGGCCCGTAAAACCATTCAAAAGCATTTTAACGCAGCCCATCCCCACGAAATCATTTTCACTTCGGGCACCACTCAGGGTATTAATCTGGTGGCTCAAGGATTTACTTCACTATTGCATCCGGGCGATGAAATATGGGTCTCTGCATTAGAGCACCATTCCAATATTGTACCCTGGCAAATGCTTTGTGAACGTACACAAGCGGTTTTACGTGTTATTCCTATGACGCCGGAAGGCACACTGGATTTAGAACCCTTTAAAGCGGGAATATCCAACAAGACTAAACTTGTCTTCTGCAACCATGTGTCAAATGCCCTGGGGACCATTAACCCTATTGAAACGCTGATTGAACTTGCTCATGGCGTAGGCGCTGCAGTACTTATCGACGGCGCTCAGGCTGCACCACATATACAAGCAGATGTTCAGGCATTAGACGTAGACTTTTACGTGGTCTCTGCGCATAAACTTTGTGGTCCTACAGGTGTTGGCGTGCTCTATGGAAAGACTTCGTGGCTAAATACCTTACCCCCGTACATGGGAGGGGGTGAAATGATAGCCACAGTAACCTTCGAAAAAACCACTTACGCAGACTTGCCTCATAAATTTGAAGCCGGTACACCTAATATTTGTGGAGGAATTGCTTTCGGAGCAGCACTAGACTATATGAACGGGATTGGTATGGACGCCATTGCATCCTACGAAAATGAACTACTCCAATACGCTACAAAGGCACTTAAATCCATATCGGGTTTAATCATTTACGGTCCTAATACGAATAAGACGGCCGTAATTTCATTTAATTTGGAAGGAATTCACCCGTACGATGTAGGTAGCATTTTAGATAAGTTGGGAATTGCAGTCCGCACAGGTCATCATTGTGCACAACCCATTATGGATTATTTTAAGATTCCCGGTACCGTGAGGGCGAGCTTTAGCTTTTACAACACTTTTGAAGAAGTAGATCGTTTGGTTCAAGCCGTTACCAAAGCTCAAATGATGCTGCAGTAATGCCCCATTGACTGTTGAGGCATCTTATTGTAATTTTGAAACTATGGAATATCAGGATATAGCTAGCATACAAGCCGAAATCGTAGCTGAATTTGCAGATTTTGATGATTGGATGCAGCGCTACGAATACATGATAGAGCTTGGGAAATCCCTGCCACAAATCGACCCGCAATACAAAACGGACGACCACCTTATTAAAGGCTGCCAAAGCCGTGTTTGGGTGCACGCCGAATTGGAAAATGGCAGGTTGGTATTTACAGCAGACAGCGATGCCATCATAACCAAAGGTATCATAGCTATATTGATTCGTGCATTTAGTCATCAAAGACCATCGGATATCCTTGCGTCCAAAACAGATTTTATAGATCAAATTGGGTTAAGAGAACACCTTTCCCCTACACGCGCAAACGGTTTGGTCAGTATGATTAAACAACTCAAATTGTACGCTGTAGCCTTTGAGGCTCAGGCAGAATCTTAACCCCTCTAATTAAACTGAACAATGGCAGAGGAAACCATAAAAGACACTCGCGAATTGGGCGAACAGATAGTAGGTATTCTAAAGACCATATACGATCCGGAAATACCCGTAGATATCTATGAACTCGGGCTTATTTATGATGTATTGGTAAACGAAGCCAATGAAGTCAAAATTCTCATGACCCTTACCTCACCAAATTGTCCGGTTGCAGAAAGTTTGCCGAACGAGGTTCAAGAAAAAGTGAAATCACTCGACTTGGTAGCCGATGCTGAGGTCGAAATCACCTTCGATCCGCCTTGGACACAAGAACTCATGAGCGAAGAAGCTAAGCTGGAGTTGGGCATGCTCTAAGTGCAACAGGTTATGGAAGGGGAAATCGTTAATCGGGTGGCTAATAGCCCTATAATTACAGTAAATCTGGAAGATTGGTATGTGCCTGGTCCACGGCATACAATCGATTTAAGCCAGTGGCTAGAGGAAGGCCTAATATTACGTGAAAAACCCTTTAGAACCGCTCTTGCAGCCCACCCCTGGGAAACCTACCGAAATGGTCTCGTCTGTTTGCAAGCACCTTTAGACGTAGTAATACCCATCTGGGCCTATATGCTCTTGGGGAGCTATCTGGAGTCCATAGCCAAAAAAGTAGTTGTGGGTTCTTCAGAACTTCTGGAGACGGTTTTATTTCAGGAGCAATTCCACACTGCAGACCTAAGTATTTACGAAAATCGTCCGGTAATCATTAAAGGCTGCAGCAAATACCCCGTACCTCTTTCTGCATATGTTTGGGCCATCGAGAAAATTCAAGGGGTTGCCAAATCGGTCCTGTTTGGCGAAGCTTGTTCTGCAGTTCCGATTTACAAGAAAAAGTAACCCCGCCACAGAAAACCATTGAATAAATTACATTATTCTACTTATCCCTTTAGTGGGTTACAGTCCAAATCAAAACTTTTGATCCCCGGCATCTTCAGAATATTCATCGAGATTCTCGGGATATAAAAACTGATTGTACGGGAATCGGGTTACGTGAATGTTTCGTACCTCCTGATAAACCCGTTTGCGAAATTCTTCAAGGTTATCTTTCTGAAGTGCAGAAATAAATACCGCATTTCCCGATACCCTTTGCATCCAGGTCTGCTTCCATTCCTCCATGCTGTAGTGCCGTGAAGTTCTCGGGGTAACCAAATCGTCTGCTTCCAGCTTTTCGGCCTGATACTGGTCAATTTTATTAAAGACCATAAGGGTTGGCTTTTCGGAACTGTTTATTTCGGACAATATTTTGTTTACTGAATCAATATGATCTTCAAAACTAGGGTGCGAAATATCTACCACATGCAATAATAAATCGGCCTCCCGCACCTCGTCTAGGGTGCTTTTAAAACTCTCTACCAATTGAGTGGGTAGTTTACGGATAAAACCTACCGTATCGGTGAGCAAAAAGGGCAAGTTCCCTAAAACCACTTTACGCACCGTAGTATCTAGGGTGGCAAAAAGTTTGTTTTCGGCAAAGACTTCGCTCTTACTTATTACATTCATTAGGGTAGACTTACCCACGTTGGTATATCCTACCAAAGCCACGCGTACCAATGTTCCCCTGTTACCCCTTTGGGTTTCCATTTGGCGGTCTATCTTTTCCAGTTTTTTCTTGAGCAGGGCAATTCGATCCCGTACGATTCGTCGGTCGGTTTCAATCTCGGTTTCACCGGGTCCGCGCATTCCGATACCCCCGCGTTGCCGCTCCAAATGCGTCCATAATCCGGTAAGTCGGGGTAATAGATATTCGTATTGGGCCAATTCCACTTGCGTACGTGCATAACTGGTGGTAGCACGCTGTGCAAATATGTCCAAAATCAGACCGGTACGATCCAGAATTTTACACCTCAACTCGCGTTCAATGTTTCGCTGTTGTACCGGGCTCAATTCGTCGTCGAATATCACCGAACCAATCTCGTTTTCCTTTACAAAAACCGAAATTTCCTCTAGCTTACCACTTCCAATAAAGGTTTTCGCATTGGGGAGGTCTACTTTTTGAACAAAGCGCCGGACCACCTCACCTCCTGCAGTGTATGTCAAAAATTCCAATTCATCCAAATACTCGGTCACCTTTTCTTCTGGCTGTTCCCGTGTAATGATACCGATTAAAATCGTCTTTTCGTATTCAATGGTTTTGCGTTCCAGCATAAAGTAAAATTGCGTATGCAAAGCTAATCAAACCTTAAGCAATGCCCTTAAAAATGAAGACAATAGTTGAAATTGCACCCTAAGTCAAATAGCGGGGACAAATCAATTTACAAACTAACGTGCGCGACCTCACTTATTCCGCATTTACACGTACAATTCGGTCATCCTCGAAGAGTGGTTCTCCCTTAAGTCGTAAAAAAATGCGCGCAGTTGTAATTACATCCAGTTCGCAATACCGCACAATTCGTTCCAGATTTTGGTCCCGATAATACACCTCACGGACCATGCTGCCGTCAATATCTTCCTTTGGCGAGGGAATGCCCAAAACATGCGCTAACAATCTCAGGGAAGTATAATTTTTGAAGTCCCCAAATTTCCACAACTCCATGGTGTCTAAAAGCGGTATTTCCCACGGTTTTTTACCAAAAAGATTCAACTTCTCGGGCAAGGGTAAGCTGTGAATAAGTAAACGTCGGGCCAAATAGGGATAATCGAATTCTTTGCCATTATGTGCACAAAGAAACTTTCGGGTCCCGACATAATGGGTATTTAAGAGTTCACTAAAAGCAGAAAGCAGCTGCGGTTCTTCACCAGTAAAACTTCGTATACGAAAGGTTCCGCCCGAACCTGTAAAATAGCCCGCAGAAATACATATTATCTTTCCAAATTCAGCCCAGATGCCGGCTCTTTCATAAAACGCCTCCGAGGTTATTTCTTCTTTACGCAAATTTCGCGTTTTCAACTCCCACAATTCTTGAGTCTCCGGACTCAAATCTTCATATGCTGCCTGCTCCGGAACAGTTTCCACGTCCAGAAATAGTATGTTTTCAAGTCGTATGCGATCTAGCATCTTAACCTTTTAATGCAAAAAAACACAAAATAAACGCAGCCGCATTGCACAGCTTAAGGAAGCACCTGCAAATTCCTTCAATCAAACAAGGATTGTTGGGGCGTTGCACTTTCTAGATTCAACAACCACTGCTTTCTAAAAAGCCCTCCGGCATATCCGGTTAATGAACCGTCTGAACCAATTACACGATGACAGGGTACAATAATCCATAACGGATTTTTACCATTTGCTGCGGCTACCGCACGCACTGCGGCAGGGTCTCCAACCTGTGCTGCAAGTTCCCGATACGACCAGGTTGTACCGTAAGAAATTTTTAGCAAAGATTGCCAAACTTGCCGTTGAAATGCCGTACCTCTTGGCGCAATCTGCAAATCAAACGCTGTACGTTTTCCTTCAAAATATTCCGTAAGTTGTTGTGCTGCTGCCTGTAACGTGATTGGAATTTCCTTTGAGGCTTTGCCTACATCTATGATTTTAACAGCCTGTAGCCCCAAGTCATTTCCTAACAAATGTGCCAAACCTATTGGGGTAGACAAGTACGCTTCATCCAAATTGGCATGAGCGTTAAGCTCCAATAGTGAGTCATTTTTCATGGGTTTATCTCGCCATTGATAACTGAATCACCAATTAATGCGTCGTAAAATAACTGTTGTATTCGATTCCGCACATTTAGGGAATAAATGCCCTGATGGGTGCGCGATGGATACACCCGATTCGACAAAAAGATATACACCAATTCATTATCCGGATCGGCCCAAACAAAGGTTCCGGTAAACCCGCTATGACCAAAACTGTTTAGACTCACCCCCGGTGCCGGATAGGATTCGTTAAGATCCAATTCGGGGTTGTTGAGCAAAGGTTTGTCAAAGCCCAAGCCGCGACGGTTTTCATTTTCAGGAAATTGAACTCGTGCAAATTCTCGCACTATGGCCTCATCCAATAATCGTTTTCCGTTCCATTGGCCATAATTGGCGTACAACTGCATAAGTACTCCTAAATCTTCTGCCGTGCTAAACAGTCCCGCATTTCCGGAAATACCGCCCATAAGTGAGGCGTTTTCGTCATGCACCCAACCCCGTGTAAGTTCTTTTCTGAAGAGGCTGTCTTCTTCTGTAGGCACTATAGCGGAAATGGGATATTTCAATGCTGGCCGAAACAGGAGCGAGTCTAATCCCAGAGGTTCATAAAAATTTTGACGAACGTATTGTTCAAAAGAAATGCCACTTAAGTCTTCGACTATTTTAGGGAAGAGTAAAAAAGTTAATCCAGAATATTTGTATTTTTTTTCTAGGGAAACCTCAGACCTATTGGCCATCCGATAAATTTTGCGTTTAAACCGGTCGCGTATATAGATATTCGAATAGGCTTGACTGCCGTAGCCCGATACAGACGTATGCCTGCCAAAGCGCCGTTTTATCCCTTTTGAAGATAACACCTCATTGAGATACACAATGTAGGGAGTAAGACCCGCCTGATGCGCAAGAATTTCGCGTAGGGTTAGATCGCGTTTGTTTGATTTATGTTTCCAGGCTTTCCAATATGTACTTAGGGGTTCGTCTAAATTAAGAGTTCCTTCCTGCACCAACTTCATGATTGCAGGAAGTGCGGCAGAAATTTTGGTGACAGAAGCCAAATCGTACAAATCCGTATTGCGAACCGGTTGCACGCTGTCGTAGGTATGATATCCAAAAGATTTGTGAAATACAGTGTTTCCTTTGTACGCTACAAGCAGCTGAGCCCCGGGAAAAGCTCGTTGTAGAATTGCCTCAGTCATTATGGAGTCTACGCGGGCATAAAGCGATACCGAATCTTTACCGAGTTCAGTAAACGATGCCCTTGGCAAACTTCCACCTAGAAAAACGTCTTCAGGACCTGAACTCCGCCCTTGAGTCCTCACTTGAAGACTAAGGGTGAAAAGCAGTAAAAAGCAAATCTGTAGTTTCAAGCGAGATTTCATATCATTTTTGGGTTGATTATATCGTCCTGGATCCTACCTCACTTCATTTAATACGCGAACAGCGTCGCGGGCAAAGTAGGTTGCTATTAAGCTGGCACCAGCGCGTTTAAAGGCCATAAGTTGTTCCATCATTACCGCATCGTGATCTAGCCAACCTTTGCTTGCAGCAGCTTTCAGCATGGCGTACTCTCCGGATACCTGGTATACAGAAACTGGCACCTCCACGGCATTGCGTACCTCCCGAACTATATCCAAATAGCACAATCCCGGTTTTACCATAACTATGTCTGCTCCTTCTGCTACATCCATACGCACCTCCCGTAAAGCTTCAATACGATTTGCCGGGTTCATCTGATAGGTCTTTTTATCGGCAGGAATACCCTGAGCATCTACCGGAGCCGAATCTAAGGCGTCCCGAAACGGACCGTAAAAAGAACTCGCATATTTGGCACTGTAACTCATGATTCCCACGTGTGTATACCTGCTGGTGTCGAGTGCCCTTCGAATGGCCTCTACTCTTCCGTCCATCATATCGCTGGGAGCTACCCAGTCTGCTCCTGCCTCTGCATGCGACAAGGCCATGGCGGCCAATACCTCTACAGTGGGGTCATTTGCAATAGTCCCCGCCTGAACCAATCCATCGTGCCCATAAACAGAATAAGGATCTAAAGCTACATCTGTCATCACCAACATTTCTGGACAAATGCGTTTTATTGTACGTATGGCACGCTGCATTAGCCCTGTTGGATTTAGCGCTTCTGCCCCACGGTTATCTTTTAAATGCTCAGGAACTTTTACAAATACCAGCACCGATTTCAGTCCCAGGGACCATAGCTCAAATACCTCTCGCTCCAATTCATCCAAACTTAGTCGGAAATAGCCAGGCATAGACGGAATTTCTTCTCGAAAATGAAGTCCTTCTACAACAAAAAGAGGCACTAGAAAATCATCTGCGCTCAAATGCGTTTCCTGAACTAAATCCCGTATGGCACGGGTATTGCGCAGTCGTCGATTTCTGCGAAGCATATTCATCTTTACAGTTTTATTTGTAGCTTCCAATGTACAATTTATTTATGCGATTTGTATTCCATGCCCGTCTGAATTAAAAAGGGGCGCGCCAAAAGATTACAAGGGGGCAGCCAATTCCGGCCCTTAAAACCCATGGTTACACCCAGGCTTGTGGTGTTTCCAATACAGCAATCAAACGAGCTTCTTCCGATCCAGGTTTGGGACTAAAGTCGTAAGGCCATTGCACCACAGGTGGCAAACTCATTAAAATACTTTCGATACGGCCATTGGTCCGTAAACCAAATAAGGTTCCCTTATCGTGTACCAAATTAAATTCCACGTAGCGGCCCCTTCGAATTTCTTGCCAATTACGTTGCTCCGGTCCGTAATCATGAGCCTTACGTTTTTGCACAATGGGCAGATAGGCTTCTAAAAAAGAATTACCTACATCGGTTACAAAATCATACCAGCCCTGTGCATCACGCTCGGGTGTGGGTCGTAAATAATCAAAAAACAATCCGCCAATTCCTCTTGCCTCTCCGCGGTGTGCGTTATGAAAATAGGCGTCACATTTTTCTTTATACTCCGGGTAAAATTTGGGGTTATGAAAGTCGCATGCTCTTTTGCACACTTCATGAAAATGTCGGGCATCTTCGTCAAAAAGGTAATACGGCGTAAGGTCCAGACCTCCCCCAAACCACTGATCTATCAACTTTCCATGGGTATCGTATAGCTCAAAATAACGCCAATTGGCGTGTACTGTAGGAACCATGGGGCTCTTGGGATGCAACACGAGGCTCAGTCCACAGGCGTAAAAGTTTGATTCACCCACGCCAAAATACTGCTGCATAGCTTGGGGCAGGTTGCCGTGAACTCCAGAAATATTAACCCCTCCCTTTTCGAATATTGCCCCATTTTCAATAACTCGCGTACGACCACCACCACCTTCGGGACGTTCCCAAAGGTCTTCTTTAAATTGGGTCTGCCCATCTTCGGCAGCCAATGCCTTTGTGATGTTATCTTGTAACTGCTGAATGTAGGCGTAAAACTTATTCTTCATACTGTTGAACGGCTTCAATAAATGCTGCGGCGTGCTCTAAAGGAATTTCAGGTAAAATTCCATGACCGAGATTTACAATGTAACGATCCTTCCCAAAGGCTCGAATCATATCCTGTACCATGCTACGGATAGTTTCCGGAGGTGAAAGCAACCTTGCCGGGTCTAAATTTCCCTGAAGGGTAATCTTTTCATGCGTTAATTTTCTTGCCGTTTGGGGTGCTACCGTCCAGTCTACTCCCAATGCAGCAGCCCCGCTTTCCGCCATTGTTTCTAAGGCATACCAACATCCTTTTGCAAATACCACAACCGGCGCCAAATCCTTTAATGCATCTACAATTTGCTGCATATACCGCCATGAAAATTCCTGATAATCGGTTGGCGATAACATTCCCCCCCATGAGTCAAACAATTGCACGGCATGAACCCCAGCACTTATTTTTGCCTTAAGATAAGCAATGGTAGTATCGGTAATTTTCTGAAGTAATATGTGTGCTGCATCTGGTGAGGTAAAACAAAAAGCTTTTGCCTTGTCAAAATTCTTGCTTCCCTGACCCTGAACTGCGTAACAAAATATAGTCCAAGGCGCACCCGCAAAACCAATGAGTGGTACCGCTCCATCCAACAACTGATTTGTCAATTTTATGGCATCCAGCACGTAACCTAGCTCCGTTTCAACCTCGGGCACATGCACACGACTAACATCCGTCACGGTTCGAATTGGACTTGGCAACCATGGTCCAACTCCAGGCTTCATTTCTACATTAATATTCATAGCCTGAGGCACCACTAAAATATCGCTGAATAATATGGCAGCATCCATACCGTAACGACGTATTGGCTGCACCGTTATTTCGGCGGCCAATTCCGGGGTCCTACAACGTGTAAAAAAATCGTATTTATCTCTTAATTCACGAAATTCAGGCAAATACCTTCCTGCTTGCCGCATCATCCAAACAGGCGGACGAGAAACCTCTTCACCGCTTAAAGCACGGAGGTAAAGATCATTTTTAAGCTTTGTACTCATAGACTCGTATTAATGCCGAAGCAGTTTGTAAAACGGCTTCAACAGTGGTATTTGGGGCTGTTTTATACTTTTTGGTATGTTTTTTAGCTTCGTTTTCTGTGGTATGACCTAGGCAAATAGCCAAAGGATTTTGATCGGGATTTGCGGTAAAAAAGCTCTTAACTCCGCTAGGGCTAAAAAAAAGTACAATATCAAATTGAATCTTAAACTCAATTTTTATGAGGGAGCTCTGGTAGGATTGCAACTCTTCAAATGAGATCCCTGCTGCCCTTAGTCTTTCCGGAATTACACCCAAAGTGCGGTTACCGACATAAAGAATAATATACCTTTTGGAATATTTTTGAATTAAGAGCTCGGCCAAAGCCTGGGCAGAAGTGGCCTCACACAATACCCGGTGCCCTCGACTTCGAATCAATGCTGCCGTCTTAGGTCCAACACAGCAACAATCCAACCCTTCGAACCAAATGGCTTGGTCGGGAAAACATGCGCGAACTGCATTACCACTGGTAAATACATGCAGAGCATCGGAACTCCAGGTTTCCGGCCCGGGCATTTGCCGAATTTCCAATGCATTGTACTGGGTCAGTTTTATTTGGTCTAATGGCAATAGTGCTAGTTGCTCGTTCGTGAGCTCCTTGGTCGATAATAGCTGAATCATTGCCCTAGTGCTTTACGAATTTCCTTTAGAATAATCGCACCTTCCGCATTAAGAATTTCCCTTGCGCAAGCTATACCAAACGCTTCCGGATTGGTGCCTGAATACACTTTATCGATAACCACCGATTTGCTTCCATCTAGGGCAAATAATGCCCCTCTAAAACGATAATTTTCCCCTTCGCGTTTCGCCAATGCTCCAATGGGTGCTGTACAGCCTCCTTCCAACTCGCGTAAAAATGCTCGCTCCATAGCTACACAGGCAGATGTTTCCGGGTCATTTAGGGTCTGTACTATCTTTAGGGTGCTTTGGTCTTCTTCACGCACTACCACAACCATAGCCCCTTGGGCCGGTGCTGGCAACATCCAAGAAAGCGTTATAAAGGAATCGGGGATCAAACCCAGCCGTTCCAGTCCTGCAGCAGCAAAAATCGCCCCATTCCAATTGGACTTTTCCAGGGTATTAAGACGAGTATTTACATTCCCTCTTAAATTTTCTGTTTGGTGTTTTGGATACCGGGCAAGCCATTGGGCGCGCCTTCTTAAACTACCAGTTCCTACAATACCTTGACCCTCCAAAAAACTCAGGCCTTTATGTACTAGAATATCATATGGATTTGCGCGTGTAAGCACGGCACCAACAACCAACCCTTTGGGTAATGCAGTAGGAACATCTTTCATGGAATGCACGGCCAAATCAATTTTACCGGCTAAAAGTGCTACATCTAGTGTTTTTGTAAATATTCCCGTAATCCCCATTTCGTAAAGTGGCCGTGTCAGTTCCAGGTCTCCCTCGGACTTAACAGGAACCAATACGGAGTCGTTCTGAACCTTGGCCAAAAGCCCTTGAACCGTTTCTGCTTGCCAAAGGGCCAAAGCACTGTCGCGGGTTCCTATGCGCAAGACACTCATGAATTTTCGGATTCTAGTTGAAACACCTGCTTAATAAACTCCAAACTATCTGTTGAGCCTCCATTGGCCTCTTTTAAATGATTGGCCACGTGTTTCGTGATTTTTTGAATGATTCCATTGCTAACCGCATCTGCGAAATTGGGATCTAGGGACTGAAATTTGCGCGACTGATAATCTAGTTCTTCTGCTTTGAAGGTCTGCAATTTCGCTTTTAAAGCTTGAATTACCGGTGCAAATCTCCGGCTTTCGAGCCACTGGTTAAATTCCCCACGTACCGCTTCTAAAATTTGCTCGGCATGCGGTATATATTGTTGACGTTGAATTAACGAATCGTCTGCGATTTTTGACAGCTGGTCCAAATGCACCAAGGTAGTGCCTGGAGTTTGTCCAACCTCAGGAGCAACATTGATAGGTACAGTAAGATCCAATATCCACCGAGACTTTCCAGACGGAATCATGTCCGAAGTTACTGTTGGAACAGGAGCTCCTGTAGCTACAATTACAACATCACTTTGCTCCAATTCGGCGTATAATTCGGATTCCGGCTTTACCAAAAGGTTAAACTTTTCGCCCAATGCCTCGGCACGTTCGTAGGTTCTATTGATTAGGGTAATGGACGGATTTCCTGTATGCTTGACTAAATTCTCACAGGTATTCCTCCCAATTTTTCCTGTACCATATAACAAAATCCGTTTGTTTGAAATCTCGGGGACTCGTGCCAACAAGTATTGTACTGCAGTAAATGCTACCGAAGTAGCTCCAGAGGAAATACCCGTTTCCCGTTTTATTCGCTTGCTGCCTTGAATCACAGAATTTACCAATCGCTCCAAAAATGGATTGGTCATTTCCCGCTCCTTTGAAAAAAGAAAGGCGCGCTTGAGTTGTCCAATTATTTCAAAATCACCAAGGATCTGGCTGTCTAAACCCGCGCCAACCCGATAAAGGTGTTCAATTGCCGCCTGATTCTGAAAAACGTATCCTACGGATTCGAATTGAGATTCGGTTCCTTCTGAAAACGCGCATAATAATCGGATAAGATGCTGTGGGGCCTCCGCAAAACCATACAACTCGGTTCGATTACATGTACTAATGACAATTAGGCCATCTACACCTTCTTCATGTGCCCGGGTCAATAATAAGTCACTGTTTTCTGCAGTGAGTGAGAACAACCCTCGCAATCCGGCGTCTGCCTTTTCGTAGTTTAAGCCCACTGCCAAAAAGCGTGGATGCTTCGAAATATGATATTGTTTCATACCCTTGCGGAACGAGTGACAAAAGTACATCGATTGTATGCCCAAAAATACCGCTACAGGTTCAAAAAGTATCGCAACGGGTAAAACTAGGTGAATCCCAGTCATAAAATTGTCTAAAATTTTAATTTTGCTTGTAAAATATGTGTTTACACGCCAATAATTTAGAATTTTTCTAAATAACTAACTTTTCACCCTTAGGTGCTTTTATCTATGGAAAATACCGCTGAAGGTTCATACCAGGTCCAAACCCTCCAAGCCGACTTTAACTATCTACATGCCGAAAATCCCAACGAAGGAACCTGGACGTTGCATCACAACACCGACAGGCGCTTCCTGCAAATTCACTTTTGCATTAAAGGGCAAATTTGTTTCTACTATAATCAGGACCGGTACACCTTAGATTTACACGCAGACCAATCACTATTGTTATACAACCCACAGACAGATTTGCCCATTCGAGCAGTTTTTGCTTCACAGAGCGCCATGCTTTCATTAATTATTAGCATTCGTCAATTTCACGCATTATTTACCGAAGAAGCCAGTTATATTTCCTTTTTGAGTCCTGAGAATCGGGATCACAAATATTATCATCAGCAAACCATTTCTCCCGGCATTGCTGTGGTGCTTAGCCAATTGTGGAACCTGAACATACACACCTCGGTACGGACCTTATACGCTCGTGCCAAGGCCTATGAACTGCTCGCATTGCTATTTAGTCAAAACACTAGTAATACTGCAGAACAATGTCCTTTTTTAGTAGATGGGGATAACCTGCGACGCATTCGCCGGGCTAAGGAAATTATAATTGACCGAATGGCCGAACCTCCTACTCTTAAGGCATTAGCAGAAGAAATTGGTTTGCCGTTAAAAAAACTTAAAGAGGGATTTAGACAAGTATATGGTGATTCTGTTTATAGTTTTTTATTCGAATACAAAATGGAAACGTCGCGTAAAATGCTGGAGTCCGGCAATTATAACGTTAACGAGGTAGGGTTAAAAGTTGGGTACAGCACGGCTAGTCACTTTATTGAGGCTTTCAGAAAAAAATACAATACCACGCCTAAAAAATACCTGGTTGCATTGAGTCAACAAGGCACTTAATTTATTTACTATTTGCCGGTCGGGCTACAATTATGCCGATATTTCTTTTAATGCCTTTTAAATAATCTGCCAAAGGCTTTTCACTAATGACAACTTTACCAACAGTTGAGGCATGGAGTAAATGTATTCTCCCATCATCTGCTCTAATGGCCAATCCTGTATGGGTAACGTCCAGACCAGATATGTCGGTGGCCAAAGCAATAATATCTCCGTCTTGTAAAAGATGTTCCTGATTTTGCACCTGATTCTGGGATAAGATCCATAGAGGTTCCTGCGATAAGGTCTGCTCAATATTGCGAATAGCATCCCAGTTTGACTCCTGGGCCAAGGCCGGATAGCTGCTCCGATGCATTCCCATAAAATCGATTGGTTTCTGATGGGCTGTACCTTGTACCTGAGGGGTAATATCTTCCAACAAACCCTTTTGGGCATTGTTGTGAATCCATTCCGTAAAATAATGCAAACGCGAAGGATACCGATCCCGAACACCATTACGATAACGCACAAATTCTAGCATTTCAGGATAACTACCCCACTCAAGTTTATCTTTACTGGCCAACTGACTCAACACCAACACATTTTCCACAAAAGTGGTGCAGTCCAATTCGCGGAGGTTAATAATAAGTGCTTCTGCTCCTGAATCGTCTAAGGTGTTAGCCACATAGGGCGTGCCCAAAAACGATTTCCCTATTTGTACCATTATTTTACCCAGCTCCTGATTCGGCTGTTCCCGAAGGATTTCCACCACAGACTCAAAAATTTCCCGATCCTGCGGGGTAACCCGAACCTCCTGGGCAGCGCCAAGAAAACTTAGAAATACTACCACAATAATGTGTGCTGCACGACTTGTCATGACTTTTCGATTTCTTTCAAAGGTACAAAGCAATTAAAGACACTTTTGGTTGTAATTCCAACGAATCATTGTTTTTTCAAATAGGTCTATCGGAATTTACCCTCCGTAAATGCCGAAGACTTTAAGAAGAAAAAGTAATTTTGGGCTGCCAAAACAGCCGGCCTTAAATACAATTTGCTATGAAAGGGGTATTACTTGTAAATCTGGGATCTCCAGACAGCCCAACGGCCAAAGACGTAAAGCCGTATTTGGGTGAATTTTTAATGGACGAGCGCGTCATTGACGTGCCCAAATGGCTCAGAACTTTTCTGGTTAAAGGCATTATTTTAAATACGCGCCCAAAAAAGTCGGCCAAGGCCTATTCCAAAATTTGGTGGAAAGAAGGGGCGCCACTCATTATCCTTTCCCAACAATTCCAGAAAAAGGTACAGGAACAAACTGATTTACCGGTAGCTCTGGGCATGCGTTACGGTTCCGGCAGTATTAAAGAAGGCTTGCAGGAACTGCACGATAAAGGCGTAATCGAGACCTTGCTTGTGCCGCTTTACCCCCATTACGCCATGAGTTCGTATGAAACCGTAGTGGTTAAAACGCTGGAGGATCAGGCGGCGTACTTCCCGGATATGAAAATAACCACCCTTCCGGCATTCAGCAAAAATGAAGACTACATTAAGGTATTGGCCGCATCTATTGGTGAAGTTTTGAACACCCTAGAATACGATCACGTTCTTTTTTCGTATCACGGTATACCTGAACGCCACATTCGCAAATCGGACCCTACCAAATTCCATTGCAAACTGGATGGCAAATGTTGTACCACCAACTCGGTAGCCCATTATACCTGTTATCGACATCAATGTGTGGATACTACAGATCGCGTTCGGATTGCACTTGGCCTGCCAGCAGACAAGGTGAGCACCTCCTTTCAAAGCCGTTTGGGCGCAGACCCCTGGCTAAAACCGTATACAGACAAGGAATTGGAACGACTGCCTGGAGAAGGGAAGAAACGCCTCGCCGTGGTAACCCCAGCCTTTGTGAGCGATTGCCTGGAAACCCTAGAAGAAATTGCCATGGAAGGACAGGAAGAATTCCTGCACGCCGGAGGTGAATCGTTTACTCACATCCCTTGCCTCAACACCCGCAACGACTGGTCTGCCCTAATGGCACGGTGGATTAACGAGTGGGCAGAGAGCGGCGTGTTGCCGGTTTAGTGGGTTTTAATTAAGGGCTTTGCCGAAATGCCCTAATCAAAAAAACCTAAATTGAAAGCAATAGTGGTGGACTGAGCGAAATGGCGTTTCGCGTAGCGAATAAGAAGCCTGAAGCGATAGAGTCCATCCGCGGTTTTGCGAAGCAAAAATTGCCTCAATTTACGCGCACTTTCTTTTGCTTCGTTTCTTTTTTGCGGACAAAAGAAATGAAGATAAAAACAGCGCAGCAGCAGGCACTGCTGCGAGCAAAACTTCATGGTTGATGAAATTAGCATCCGCCGATAGGCTCCGGCTATAAGCTAAACCTTCAAAGAAAAACAATACCTTTAATTCTCTTAAAGCCCCAGTCATGAAAAAACACATCGCCCTTTTAAGCCTAAGTATAATGCTATCCGGCCAGCTGAATGGCCAAGATCGGATTGTCGGCAAATTGCATGCCACACGCAGCGAAGTTTTAGCCCAACACGGGATGGTGGCTACCAGCCATCCTTTGGCGACTCAAATTGGCCTCGATATTCTTAAAAAGGGCGGAACCGCCATTGATGCGGCAATTGCTGCCAATGCGGCACTGGGTTTAATGGAACCCAGCGGAAATGGTGTTGGAGGGGATTTGTTTGCCATAGTTTGGGATGCCAAAACCAAACAATTGTACGGAC
>JBJOHX010000001.1:0-2775 GCA_046047415.1 Bacteroidota bacterium | reverse complement strand
GGTGTAAAACACGGCCAAAAATCCGGCCAATAAAAGCATTTTTTTCATGGGTGTTAAGTTTTAATTATATCTGTAAATTTTTTGAGTTGTTGCTGTGAAGGTTTTTATATGGGCAACTTTTTGGGTGCCCCGATTCAGATTTTTGGCAAGGAGTCCAAAGGCTCGTTTTGTTTGTTGGTATGCCAGCTGGGCCTGCATATGTTCCTGATATTTCCAATATTGAAATAATCCAACACATATCAAAACAACAGCCGCTGTAGAAAGAAGGGAAACACGGAACAGACGTCTGGAAGTCCCCATACTTTTAGGAAATGACACTGTCTTTGGGGCTTCTGAAAAATAACCAAAAAGAGGGGTGTATTCCTTCAGGTGTTCGGCAACCTGTGCCCCTGAAAAATAGTCGCGAAGCACGGCTTCTTCTGCCAAAGAGGTTTCGGCTTCAAAATATTTTACCAACAAGGCTTCTATACTAGCGGAGTCCATATTGATGTTTTTGCTTTAGTTGTTCTCTTACCGTTTTTCTTGCCCTAGATAATGCTACGCGAACCGCCGTAGGATTCATTTTCATTATAGACGCAATTTCGTCAAATTCCAATGCCTCTATATCCCTTAGCTCCAAAATCCTGCGCTGAGCATCAGGAAGGGTCTTAAGAATAACCTCTATCCAGCTTAGGCTGTCTTTTAGTTCCAAGCTCAGTTCAAGATCGGAACCTGCAGTTAGGTAGTCATCTTGTACCAAACTTCGGTTAGATGCGGATTTGGATTTTAGTCGGTCCAAACAAAAATTGCGCATCATAGTCATGGCATAGGCCTCAACATTACTATATTGATGAAGCTTCTGCTTACCTACCCAAAGTTTTAACAATACCTCCTGAGTAGCATCTGCAGCCTCCTCCTCGGAATGCAGCAAATACCTGCCAACCCGATGCATTCGTTCCTTGAAAGGCGTTACAGTTTCTAAAAATTCCAATTGGGTCATTTCCAAATCTACGAGGTAAATAATTTGAAACCTTCAGGTTTATATAAGCAAGACGATTGATTCTTAAATTTGTTACAAAAAATTTTTTATTCGGCAAGGGCGTTCTAATTTTGAATTATCGGGTAGCCAATAATCTACAGCGAATTTCCGTTTAATATTTAAACATTGAATCCCGAATTACTTGAAAGCGCATCCGATGTAAAAATTTGCCATGAAAAAATATCTTTTACTTTTTGCTTCACTGATTGTCTTAGCCTGTTCTAAAGACGACGATTCCCTTAAACCTACAGCGGAAAACACAGATGTAATCGTGCAACACTTTATGTGGCAAGCCATGAATCTGTGGTATTTTTGGCAAGGTGATGTGCCCGATTTGTCTGATAATCGATTTACAACCGATGCAGAATACACCGAATTTTTGGCTTCTGAGTCGGATCCCGAGGTGTTTTTCTTCAATAAGCTAACCTATAGTGGAGATCGCTTTAGTTTTTTAAATTCCGATTACAAAGAACTAACTCAAAATCTCGCGGGAATTTATCGTAGCAACGGGTTAGAATTTGGATTAACCTATAAAGACGTTAATAATAATAATCAGGTAGACGCTTCAGATCCGGTTTATGGTGTGGTACGCTACATCATTCCCAATTCAAATGCTTCTGGTGCCGACATTCAAAGGGGTGAAATTTTTACAGGCGTCGACGGACAAGATTTAAATGGAGGTAATTATGCCGCCTTGCTTTTTGGCAGCAATGCCAGCTATACTTTAAACATGTCGGATTATGTAAGCGGCGAACTGGTTCCGAACGGTAAAACGGTGGCGTTAACCAAAGAGGAAGGGTTGCAGGAGAATCCAATTTTTATTGCCAAAACCTTGGATGTTGGTGGTCAAAAAATAGGATACCTAATGTATAATGGATTTACCAACGAATACGACGAGCAACTCAATCAGGCCTTTGGTACCTTTGTTGCAGATGGTGCAACGGATTTAGTTTTGGATTTAAGGTATAACAGTGGTGGATCCGTAAATTCTTCAAGACTGCTGTCCAGTATGATTTTTGGTAAAAGAACCAACGATTTGTATATCAAACAACGTTGGAACGATAAAATTCAACAGGCTTTTACACGTGATGATCCCACCGCCCTAAACGATTATTTTGCAGATAAAACCAGTGCTGGAACAGCCATAAACACATTAAAGCTTTCCCGTGTATATATCTTGACAACCAGAAGCACAGCATCTGCTAGTGAATTGGTTATAAATGGGCTAAATCCCTATATTGAAGTAATTAAAATTGGAACAACCACTACAGGGAAAAACGAATTTTCTTTAACCATGGTAGACGATCCGGAACGGCCCGGAGCACCTTTTATTTATTCTGCCGCTCGTGAGGGGTCTATAAATCCAGAAAACCAGTGGGCCATTCAACCACTTGTGGGTCGCAATGAAAATTCAGTAGGCTTTTCAGATTACACCAATGGGTTTGTACCGGATATTGAGCTCAAAGAAAGTCTAAGTAACATGGGGATTCTCGGCGAACCGAACGAACCGCTACTGGAACGTGCCCTTCAGGAAATTACAGGCATTTCGGCCAAAATTACTTCGCAAACCGATGCTCCATTCGAAACCTTCACCCACAGTGGTTTATACAGACCTATTAGAAACAATATGGTGCTAGACAAACCAATTAAACTACCAAACCTAAAGAAGTTGTCCGACTTAAAATAATTATAAGCCTCCACGCCGGAGGCTTTTTACTTTAAATTACACTTCCAACCCAGTCCTACATTCCTTCCTG